>NZ_JBJGXN010000011.1:0-349902 GCF_045447035.1 Pseudomonas sp. O230
GAGAAAATCTGCCCAGTACGGTTTCTATGCAACGGCTCGAGGCATGGCTATCATGCGGGCCTCATTGTGAGGCGGGACTTCCATGCTGACGTTGTTAAAGCTTCTTAAGGATGGCCGATTTCATTCAGGTCAAGCGCTAGGCGCCGCTTTAGGTGTCAGTCGGAGTGCTGTGTGGAAGCAGCTTCAGCTTCTCGAAGCTGAGCTTGGCTTGTCCATCCACAAGGTGCGAGGGCGCGGCTATCAATTGGCCTCGCCGCTGACACTGCTCGATTCTGTCGCGATAGCAGAGCAGGCGCCTTCTTGTAATTGGCCCATTCTGATTTCCGATTCAATTGACTCCACTAACGCCGAAGCGTTGCGTGCAATAGAGCGCGGTCAGGTAGCGCCATTTCTTGTACTCGCCGAACGGCAGACGTCTGGCCGTGGGCGTCGTGGGCGTAAGTGGGCGAGTCCTTTTGCGGAAAATATTTATTACAGTCTGGTGCTACGTATTGATGGTGGCATGCGCCAGCTGGAAGGCTTGAGTCTTGTTGTTGGACTTGCAGTCATGCAAACCTTGCGAGCGCTGGGTGTATCAGATGCAGGCTTGAAATGGCCTAACGATATTCTGGTTGGTCAGAAAAAGCTCGCAGGGATACTGCTGGAGTTGGTGGGAGATCCTGCTGATGTGTGTCATGTAGTTCTGGGTATCGGGATCAATGTGAACATGCACATGACCGATGAGATTGATCAGCAGTGGACGTCCTTGCGGCTTGAATCAGGGCGGACATTCGATCGCAATCAATTGGTCGCGCAGTTGGGGCAGATGCTCCAGGTTTATTTGAGTCGACATCAGGTCGACGGATTTTCCGCTATCCAGGAAGAGTGGGAGCGGAATCATCTGTGGCAGGGGCGGGCAGTGTCGTTGATCGCCGGAGTTAACCATATAGATGGCGAGGTGCTGGGTGTTGATAGTCAGGGTGCTCTGCGCTTGAAGGTAGGTGGTGTGGAAAAAGTCTTTAGTGGTGGTGAGCTCAGCTTGAGGTTGCGTGATGATTCTTGAGCTCGACTGCGGAAACAGTTTCATCAAGTGGCGAGTACTTGAAGCTGATGCTCGCCGGGTGGTTGGTGAGGGCGTTGTCGACTCCAATCTTGCATTGCTGGAGAGTTTGAGCGCGCTCAAGGGGCTCGCCCTCAAGTTTTGCCGATTGGTCAGTGTCCGAACGGCGGAGGAGACCAGTGCATTGACTGTTCTGCTGGCCGATACTTTTGGGGTGTCAGTCGTTTGCGCAGCGCCCGCTCGCGAAATGTCGGGAGTTCGCAATGGCTATGAAGAGTTCGAGCGGCTGGGTCTCGATCGCTGGCTGGCGATGCTTGGGGGGTTCAAGTTAGCGTCGGGTGCATGCCTGGTGCTTGATTTTGGTACTGCCGTTACTGCGGATTTCGTCGCCAGCGATGGAGAGCATCTCGGGGGCTTTATTTGTCCGGGAATGCCATTGATGCGAAATCAATTGCGCACCCATACCCGCAAAATTCGCTATGGGGATCTGGCTGCTGAGCGCGCCATGGAAAGTCTCGTTCCGGGTCGCACAACCGTAGAAGCGGTTGAGCGGGGCTGCTCGCTGATGCTTAGAGGCTTTGTTCTGACCCAGTTGGAGCTTGCGCGTAGCTACTGGGGGGCAGATTTTTCCGTATTTCTGACCGGTGGGGATGCAGGATTGGTTTCTGAGCTTGTGCCAGACGCTAGAGTGGTCCCGGACCTGGTATTTGTGGGGTTGGCTATGGCATGTCCTTTGTCCTGAGGTTCTTATGCGTTGGTTGTTTCTGCTGCTGCTTGTTCTGAATGTGTTCTATTACATCTGGCACCAACAAGAGGCTCCTCTGCGCGCGAAGGATGTCACTCCTTTGAGTTTGTATAGGGGAGGGCAGCAGGATATTCGCTTGTTGAGCGAAACGACTGATCAGACCCTTGATAAGGCAAAGGCTTCTCTGTCGGACGGTAGCTGTTTGTACTTGGGTGGTTTTGTTCGTCAAGAAGCAGTTCAGGCCGTTGAGCGGCGCTTGAATGGCATGGAAATCAAGTATCAGCTCCTGCCAAAGGATCTTCCTGAGTTCGCGGGTTATTGGGTTCGGATCGCCCCTGAAAGCCGGCGTTGGCTGGGTGAGGTTCAGCTGCAAAACCTTTCTAGAGAATTCAATGAGTTAAAACATAAAATAATGCTGTGCGAGGGGGTTGCACCCGCTGAATAGTTTGAATAGAATGGCGCCCGCTTCGCAGTGAACGCCTTTAACAGTAAGCGCTACGAAGTGATGTCAACGCAGCTAACCTCAGGTTTTTAATGAGAAAATGCTTGACAGAAGGCTGGCATGATATAGAATGCCGGCTCGCTTAGGAGGGGTTCCCGAGCGGCCAAAGGGATCAGACTGTAAATCTGACGTCTACGACTTCGAAGGTTCGAATCCTTCCCCCTCCACCATTTTTAGCGAGAGCTGCAAGCTCGCGGGTATAGTTTAGTGGTAGAACCTCAGCCTTCCAAGCTGATGATGCGGGTTCGATTCCCGCTACCCGCTCCAAGTTTGCAGATCCTGCAAAGTGTTACGCTCTTGTAGCTCAGTTGGTAGAGCACACCCTTGGTAAGGGTGAGGTCAGCGGTTCAAATCCGCTCAAGAGCTCCATATAACAAGGCAGATATGAAAATATCTGCCTTTGTTTTAATGGTCGCGGTCACTGCTTGTTTTTTTTTGCTGGGTGGTCGTGCCGGTGGCTCTGGTTTGAAGTCGGGGTTGTCGAGTAAATTGTTGTAATGTCTTTTTTGGGTCGGCATAATGGTCGGCCTGATTTTGTTTTAGGTCAGTAGCTCAATTGGCAGAGCGACGGTCTCCAAAACCGTAGGTTGGGGGTTCGATTCCCTCCTGACCTGCCAGATTCACTTGGTGTGTCTGGCTTTCTTTTCACAGGATCTTCATAGATGACTCCTAAAGCTGAAGCTCAAGGCTCTCGCTTCGATCTGCTCAAGTGGCTAGTAGTAGTCGCTTTGGTGGTTGTTGGCGTTGTTGGTAATCAGTATTATTCTGCTTCGCCGATCCTGTACCGCGTGCTTGCATTGCTTGTAATTGCTGCTGTAGCTGCCTTTGTAGGTCTACAGACAGTCAAGGGCAAGTCTTTCTTTGTACTGGTTAAGGAAGCTCGCACCGAGATTCGTAAAGTCGTATGGCCAACTCGCCAAGAAACCACGCAGACCACGCTGATTGTTGTGGCTGTCGTTCTGGTTATGGCGTTGCTGTTGTGGGGGCTTGATTCCCTGCTCGGCTGGCTTGTTTCCTTGATTGTCGGCTAAGGGTGTCCCGTGGCTAAGCGTTGGTACGTTGTGCATGCTTACTCCGGTTACGAGAAGCATGTGATGCGCTCGTTGGTAGAGCGCGTAAAGCTGGCTGGCATGGAAGATGGCTTCGGCGAAATTCTGGTTCCCACTGAAGAAGTGGTTGAAATGCGTAATGGCCAGAAACGCAAAAGCGAGCGCAAGTTCTTCCCAGGTTACGTGCTGGTTCAGATGGACATGAATGAGGGTACTTGGCACTTGGTCAAGGACACTCCTCGGGTGATGGGTTTCATTGGCGGTACCGCTGATAAGCCTGCGCCGATCACAGATAAAGAAGCAGAAGCAATTCTGCGTCGCGTTGCTGATGGTAGTGACAAGCCAAAGCCGAAGACATTGTTCGAGCCGGGCGAGTCTGTACGTGTCAATGACGGACCGTTTGCCGATTTTACCGGGACGGTTGAAGAAGTTAACTACGAAAAGAGCCGGATCCAAGTGGCAGTGCTCATTTTCGGTCGCTCTACTCCGGTAGAGCTCGAGTTCAGCCAGGTCGAAAAGGTCTAGCTGGGCAAGCATCCCAACCCCGCAGCCCTAGGCTGTGGGGTTTTGTCGTCACTGGGATAAACGCGCAAGTAACCGGGGAGCCTTTCGAGGCGTTCGAACCCGTAATTGGAGTGCCTCATGGCCAAGAAGATTACCGCTTACATCAAGCTGCAAGTGAAGGCCGCTCAGGCTAACCCAAGCCCACCTGTTGGTCCTGCTCTGGGTCAGCACGGCGTGAACATCATGGAATTCTGCAAGGCCTTCAACGCCCGTACTCAGGGTATTGAGCCAGGTCTGCCGACTCCAGTGATCATCACTGTCTACAGCGACCGTAGCTTCACTTTCGAAACCAAATCCACCCCTGCTTCGGTTCTGCTGAAGAAGGCGGCCGGTCTGACTAGCGGTTCCGCTCGTCCGAACACCGTTAAGGTTGGCACCGTGACTCGTGCTCAGCTGGAAGATATCGCGAAAGTTAAAAACGCGGATCTGACTGCAGCTGATATGGAAGCAGCCGTGCGTACCATCGCCGGTTCTGCTCGTAGCATGGGCCTTAACGTGGAGGGTGTGTAATGGCTAAGTTGACCAAGCGTCAAAAGGCTATCGCCGGCAAAATCGAAGCAGGCAAGTCCTACAACTTTGTAGACGCTGCCGCTCTGCTGGCCGAACTGTCGACTGTCAAGTTCAGCGAGTCGTTCGACGTTGCTGTGAACCTGGGTGTTGACCCGCGTAAATCTGACCAGGTCGTTCGTAGCGCTACTGTGCTGCCTCACGGTACTGGCAAGACTGTTCGCGTTGCTGTGTTCACTCAGGGTCCAGCTGCTGAGGCCGCTTTGGCTGCCGGCGCTGACCGTGTAGGTATGGACGACCTGGCTGCCGAAATGAAAGGCGGCGACCTGAACTATGACGTAGTTATCGCATCCCCGGATGCAATGCGCGTTGTAGGTCAGTTGGGTCAGATCCTCGGTCCACGTGGCCTGATGCCTAACCCTAAAGTCGGCACCGTAACCCCAGACGTAGCCACCGCGGTTAAGAACGCCAAGGCTGGTCAGGTTCGTTATCGCACCGACAAAAACGGCATCATCCACACCTCCGTTGGCAAAGTCGGTTTCGACGCCGTCAAGCTGAAGGAAAACGTTGAAGCCCTGATCGCTGATCTGAAGCGTATCAAGCCAGCTTCCTCGAAAGGTATTTACGTCAAGCGCGTTACCCTGAGCACCACCATGGGTCCAGGTCTGGTCATCGACCAAGGCTCGCTCGACGCGTAAGACACAGGTTGGTGCAAGCGATTGCGCCAATTGAAAGATTGGGGTCCCTGCCTGGCGGGGGCTATCCAAGACCGTAGGCGACGCAAGTCTTAAACCTCAAGCCTACGCAGATGGTGCTCCCGGTTCCTTACCGAATCAGACACCAAAACGACATCCGGCCTCGGTTGGATGAAACGGTAACAAGCAGGAGTTAAACCCGTGGCAATTAAACTCGAAGACAAGAAGGCCATCGTCGCTGAAGTCAACGAGGCTGCCCAAGTTGCCCTGTCTGCTGTTGTGGCTGATGCCCGCGGCGTGACAGTTGGCGCTATGACCGGACTCCGTAAAGAGGCTCGTGAAGCTGGCGTTTACGTACGTGTTGTACGTAACACCCTGCTCAAGCGCGCCGTTGCTGGCACTCAATATGACGTGCTCAACGACGTGTTCACTGGCCCGACCTTGATTGCATTCTCCAAAGATCATCCGGGCGCTGCTGCTCGTATCTTCAAGGAATTCGCAAAAGGTCAGGATAAGTTCGAGATCAAGGCAGCTGCGTTCGAGGGCAAGTTCCTCGCAGCTAATCAGATCGACGTACTGGCAAGCCTGCCGACCCGTGACGAAGCAATTTCTCAGCTGATGAGCGTGATTCAAGGCGCAACCAGCAAATTGGCTCGTACTCTGGCGGCCCTTCGCGACCAGAAAGAAGCTGCCGCAGCCTAAGGCTGAGCGACTCCTTTCAGCGTTTATTGTTTATTTCGATGGCCGCGTAGGCTGTCACCCCAATACAGGAATTTATAGTCATGTCTCTGACTAACGACCAAATCATCGAAGCAATCGGCGAAAAATCCGTTCTGGAAATCGTTGAGCTGATCAAAGCCATGGAAGAGAAGTTCGGCGTTTCTGCTGCCGCTGCTTCCGCTGGTCCAGCTGCTGTTGCTGCCGTTGTTGAAGAACAAACTGAATTCAACGTCATGCTGCTGGAAGCTGGCGAGAAGAAAGTTAACGTGATCAAGGCAGTACGTGAACTGACCGGTCTGGGCCTGAAAGAAGCCAAGGCAGTAGTTGACGGCGCTCCTGGCGTTGTTCTGGAAGCCGTATCGAAAGACGCAGCTGACAAAGCAAAAGCCACTCTGGAAGAAGCAGGCGCTAAAGTCGAGCTGAAGTAAGCATCGACCTTGCGTCTCCAGCCCGAGCGTTAAGCGAAAGGCTGATGGCTGGTGGCTCTTGCCACCGGCCTTTTTCCGTTATTGGCAACCGACTGGGTCGGTGCTGGTAGCGAGCTGTAACCACCCGATGCGGTGGCGCAAACCATGGGGTTTGCACGATTTTCTGGCTGCTCCCGTCGGGAGGGGCCAAACAAGCAGGTGACCAAGCTGGGGAACGCTGATGGCTTACTCATATACTGAGAAAAAACGTATCCGCAAGGACTTTAGCAAGTTGCCGGACGTCATGGATGTGCCGTATCTCCTGGCAATCCAGCTGGATTCGTATCGTGAATTCTTGCAGGCGGGAGCGACTAAAGATCAGTTCCGCGACGTGGGCCTGCATGCGGCCTTCAAATCCGTTTTCCCGATCATCAGCTACTCCGGCAATGCTGCGCTGGAGTACGTCGGTTATCGCCTGGGCGAACCGGCATTTGATGTCAAAGAATGCGTATTGCGCGGTGTAACTTACGCCGTACCTTTGCGGGTAAAAGTGCGCCTGATCATTTTCGACAAAGAATCGTCGAACAAAGCGATCAAGGACATCAAAGAGCAAGAAGTCTACATGGGTGAAATCCCCCTGATGACTGAGAACGGTACCTTCGTAATCAACGGTACCGAGCGTGTAATCGTTTCCCAGCTGCACCGTTCCCCGGGCGTGTTCTTCGACCACGACCGCGGCAAGACGCATAGCTCCGGCAAACTGCTGTACTCCGCGCGTATCATTCCTTACCGCGGTTCGTGGCTGGACTTCGAGTTCGACCCGAAAGACTGCGTATTCGTGCGTATCGACCGTCGTCGCAAGCTGCCTGCATCGGTACTGCTGCGCGCGCTCGGTTATACCACTGAAGAAGTGCTCGACGCGTTCTACACCACCAACGTTTTCCACCTGAGCGGCGAAACCCTCAGTCTGGAACTGATTGCTTCGCGTCTGCGTGGTGAAATCGCTGTTCTTGATATTCAGGACGAGAAGGGCAAGGTCATCGTTGAGGCTGGTCGCCGTATTACTGCGCGCCACATCAACCAGATCGAAAAAGCCGGTCTCAAGACCCTGGAAGTGCCTCTGGACTACGTCCTGGGTCGCACTACCGCCAAGGCCATCGTGCATCCGGCAACCGGCGAAATCCTGGCAGAGTGCAACACCGAGCTGAACACCGAGATCCTGGCAAAAATTGCCAAGGCCCAGGTTGTTCGTATCGAAACTCTGTACACCAACGATATCGACTGCGGTCCGTTCGTCTCCGACACCTTGAAGATCGACTCCACCAGCAACCAATTGGAAGCGCTGGTCGAGATCTATCGCATGATGCGTCCTGGCGAGCCGCCAACCAAAGACGCTGCCGAGACCCTGTTCAACAACCTGTTCTTCAGCCCTGAGCGCTATGACCTTTCTGCGGTCGGCCGGATGAAGTTCAACCGTCGTATCGGTCGTACCGAGATCGAAGGTTCGGGCGTGTTGTGCAAAGAAGACATCGTCGCGGTTCTGAAGACTCTGGTCGACATCCGTAACGGCAAAGGCATCGTCGATGACATCGACCACCTGGGTAACCGTCGTGTTCGCTGCGTAGGCGAAATGGCCGAGAACCAGTTCCGCGTTGGCCTGGTACGTGTTGAGCGTGCGGTCAAAGAGCGTCTGTCGATGGCCGAAAGCGAAGGCCTGATGCCGCAAGACCTGATCAACGCCAAGCCAGTGGCTGCGGCGGTGAAAGAGTTCTTCGGTTCCAGCCAGCTGTCCCAGTTCATGGACCAGAACAACCCGCTGTCCGAGATCACCCACAAGCGTCGTGTGTCTGCACTCGGCCCTGGCGGTTTGACTCGTGAGCGTGCTGGCTTTGAAGTGCGTGACGTACACCCGACTCACTACGGTCGTGTATGCCCGATTGAAACGCCGGAAGGTCCGAACATCGGTCTGATCAACTCCCTGGCTGCCTATGCGCGCACCAACCAGTATGGCTTCCTTGAGAGCCCGTACCGTGTGGTGAAAGACGCACTGGTCACCGACGAGATCGTGTTCCTGTCCGCCATCGAAGAAGCTGATCACGTGATCGCTCAGGCTTCGGCCACGATGAACGACAAGAAAATGCTGATCGACGAACTGGTAGCTGTTCGTCACTTGAACGAGTTCACCGTCAAGGCGCCAGAAGACGTCACCTTGATGGACGTATCGCCGAAGCAGGTAGTTTCGGTTGCAGCGTCGCTGATCCCGTTCCTCGAGCACGATGACGCCAACCGTGCGTTGATGGGTTCGAACATGCAGCGTCAAGCTGTACCAACCCTGCGCGCTGATAAGCCGCTGGTCGGTACCGGCATGGAGCGTAACGTAGCTCGTGACTCCGGCGTTTGCGTCGTGGCTCGTCGTGGCGGCGTGATCGATTCCGTTGATGCCAGCCGTATCGTGGTTCGTGTTGCCGATGACGAAGTTGAAACTGGCGAAGCCGGTGTCGACATCTACAACCTGACCAAATACACCCGTTCGAACCAGAACACCTGCATCAACCAGCGTCCGCTGGTGCGTAAAGGTGATCGTGTTCAGCGCAGCGACATCATGGCTGACGGCCCGTCCACCGATATGGGTGAGCTGGCACTGGGTCAGAACATGCGCATCGCGTTCATGGCCTGGAACGGTTACAACTTCGAAGACTCCATCTGCCTGTCGGAACGAGTTGTACAAGAAGATCGCTTCACCACGATCCACATTCAGGAACTGACCTGTGTGGCGCGTGACACCAAGCTTGGGCCAGAGGAAATCACTGCAGACATCCCGAACGTGGGTGAAGCTGCACTGAACAAGCTGGACGAAGCCGGTATCGTTTACGTAGGTGCCGAAGTTGGCGCAGGAGACATCCTGGTTGGTAAGGTCACTCCGAAAGGCGAGACCCAACTGACTCCGGAAGAAAAGCTGTTGCGTGCCATCTTCGGTGAAAAAGCCAGCGACGTTAAAGACACCTCCCTGCGCGTGCCGACCGGCACCAAGGGTACCGTCATCGACGTACAAGTCTTCACCCGCGACGGCGTTGAGCGTGATGCTCGTGCACTGTCGATCGAGAAGACTCAACTCGACGAGATCCGTAAGGATCTGAACGAAGAGTTCCGTATCGTTGAAGGCGCGACTTTCGAACGTCTGCGTTCCGCTCTCGTCGGCCACAAAGCCGAAGGCGGCGCTGGCCTGAAGAAAGGTCAGGACATCACCGACGAAGTTCTCGACGGTCTTGAGCATGGTCAGTGGTTCAAACTGCGCATGGCGGAAGATGCTCTGAACGAGCAGCTCGAGAAGGCTCAGGCCTACATCGTTGATCGCCGCCGTCTGTTGGACGACAAGTTCGAAGACAAGAAGCGCAAACTGCAGCAGGGCGATGACCTGGCTCCAGGCGTGCTGAAAATCGTCAAGGTTTACCTGGCAATCCGTCGCCGCATCCAGCCGGGCGACAAGATGGCCGGTCGTCACGGTAACAAAGGTGTGGTCTCCGTGATCATGCCGGTTGAAGACATGCCGCACGATGCCAATGGCACCCCGGTCGACGTTGTCCTCAACCCGCTGGGCGTACCTTCGCGTATGAACGTTGGTCAGATCCTTGAAACCCACCTTGGCCTCGCGGCTAAAGGTCTGGGCGAGAAGATCAACCGGATGATCGAAGAACAGCGCAAAGTTGCTGAGCTTCGTAAATTCCTCGACGAGATCTACAACCAGATCGGCGGTCGTAACGAAGATCTGGATAGCTTCTCCGACCAGGAAATCCTGGATCTGGCGAAGAACCTGCGTGGCGGCGTTCCAATGGCCACTCCAGTGTTCGACGGCGCGAAGGAAAGCGAAATCAAGGCCATGCTGAAACTGGCAGACCTGCCAGAAAGCGGCCAGATGCAGCTGACCGACGGCCGTACCGGCAACAAGTTCGAGCGCCCGGTTACTGTTGGCTACATGTACATGCTGAAGCTGAACCACTTGGTAGACGACAAGATGCACGCTCGTTCTACCGGTTCGTACAGCCTGGTTACCCAGCAGCCGCTGGGTGGTAAGGCACAGTTCGGTGGTCAGCGTTTCGGGGAGATGGAGGTCTGGGCACTGGAAGCATACGGTGCTGCTTACACTCTGCAAGAAATGCTCACAGTGAAGTCGGACGATGTGAACGGCCGTACCAAGATGTACAAAAACATCGTGGATGGCGATCACCGTATGGAGCCGGGTATGCCCGAGTCCTTCAACGTGTTGATCAAGGAAATTCGTTCCCTCGGCATCGATATCGATCTGGAAACCGAATAACACGTGACGCGAATCGAGAGCGGGGCAGGATTGCCCGCTCTCTGCTCCGCCAGGAGGAAAGGCCTTGAAAGACCTACTGAATTTGCTGAAAAACCAGGGTCAAGTCGAAGAGTTCGACGCCATCCGTATTGGATTGGCATCGCCTGAGATGATCCGTTCGTGGTCGTTCGGTGAAGTTAAAAAGCCGGAAACCATCAACTACCGTACGTTCAAACCTGAGCGTGACGGCCTGTTCTGCGCCAAGATCTTTGGCCCGGTAAAGGATTACGAGTGCCTGTGCGGTAAGTACAAGCGCTTGAAGCACCGTGGTGTGATCTGCGAGAAGTGCGGCGTTGAAGTCGCGCTGGCTAAAGTTCGTCGTGAGCGCATGGCGCACATCGAACTGGCCTCGCCAGTTGCCCACATCTGGTTCCTGAAATCGCTGCCGTCGCGTATCGGTTTGCTGATGGACATGACCCTGCGTGATATCGAACGCGTTCTCTACTTCGAGAGCTATGTCGTTATCGATCCAGGCATGACCACCCTTGAAAAGGGTCAGCTGCTGAACGACGAGCAGTACTTCGAAGCGCTGGAAGAGTTCGGCGACGATTTCGATGCCCGCATGGGTGCTGAAGCTGTCCGTGAACTTCTGCATGCTATCGATCTGGAGCACGAGATTGGCCGCCTGCGTGAAGAAATTCCGCAAACCAACTCCGAAACCAAAATCAAGAAGCTGTCCAAGCGTCTGAAGTTGATGGAAGCCTTCCAGGGTTCCGGCAATCTTCCAGAGTGGATGGTGCTGACCGTTCTGCCGGTTCTGCCGCCAGATCTGCGTCCACTGGTCCCGCTGGATGGCGGTCGCTTCGCGACTTCCGACCTCAACGATCTGTATCGTCGAGTGATCAACCGTAACAACCGCTTGAAGCGCCTGCTTGATCTGTCCGCTCCGGACATCATCGTGCGCAACGAAAAGCGTATGTTGCAGGAAGCTGTCGATGCACTGCTCGACAACGGTCGTCGTGGCCGCGCTATCACCGGTTCCAACAAGCGTCCTCTGAAATCCCTGGCTGACATGATCAAGGGTAAGCAAGGTCGTTTCCGTCAGAACTTGCTCGGTAAGCGTGTTGACTACTCCGGTCGTTCGGTAATTACCGTAGGTCCGACCCTGCGTCTGCACCAGTGCGGTCTGCCGAAGAAAATGGCTCTCGAGCTGTTCAAGCCGTTCATTTTCGGCAAGCTGGAAATGCGTGGTCTCGCCACCACCATTAAAGCTGCCAAGAAAATGGTCGAGCGCGAACTGCCAGAGGTTTGGGATGTTCTCGCTGAAGTGATCCGTGAACACCCGGTTCTCCTCAACCGCGCACCGACCCTTCACCGTCTGGGTATCCAAGCGTTTGAACCGGTACTGATCGAAGGTAAGGCTATCCAGCTGCACCCTCTGGTCTGTGCTGCGTACAACGCCGACTTCGACGGCGACCAAATGGCCGTGCACGTACCGCTGACACTGGAAGCCCAGTTGGAAGCGCGTGCGTTGATGATGTCGACCAACAACATTCTGTCGCCAGCCAACGGTGAGCCAATCATCGTTCCGTCGCAGGACGTTGTATTGGGTCTGTACTACATGACTCGTGAAGCGATCAACGCCAAGGGCGAAGGTCGTGTGTTCGCGGATCTGCAGGAAGTTGATCGTGTGTTCCGTGCCGGCGAAGCCGCACTGCACGCTAAAGTCAAAGTGCGGATCCACGAAACCGTTAACGACCGTGATGGCGGCAGCGTCAAGAACACTCGTATCGTCGACACCACTGTCGGCCGTGCGCTGTTGTTCCAGGTTGTTCCACCTGGCCTGTCGTACGACGTCGTCAACCAGCCGATGAAGAAGAAGGCGATCTCCAAGCTGATCAACCAGTGCTACCGCGTGGTTGGTTTGAAAGAGACCGTGATCTTCGCTGACCAGTTGATGTACACCGGTTTTGCCTATTCGACCATTTCCGGCGTTTCCATCGGTGTTAACGACTTCGTTATCCCGGATGAAAAAGCCCGCATCATCAATGCTGCAACTGATGAAGTGAAAGAGATCGAAAGTCAGTACGCCTCCGGCCTGGTTACCCAGGGCGAGAAGTACAACAAAGTAATCGACCTTTGGTCCAAGGCGAACGACGAAGTTTCCAAGGCGATGATGGCCAACCTCTCGAAAGAGAAAGTCATCGACCGTCATGGCGTCGAAGTCGACCAGGAATCCTTCAACTCGATGTACATGATGGCCGACTCGGGCGCGCGGGGTTCTGCTGCGCAGATCCGTCAGCTCGCCGGTATGCGTGGCCTGATGGCCAAGCCGGACGGTTCCATCATCGAAACGCCGATTACTGCGAACTTCCGTGAAGGTTTGAGCGTACTTCAGTACTTCATCTCTACTCACGGTGCTCGTAAAGGTTTGGCGGATACCGCGTTGAAAACTGCGAACTCCGGTTACCTGACTCGTCGTCTGGTAGACGTGGCGCAGGATCTGGTTGTGACTGAGATCGATTGCGGCACCGAACATGGCCTGGTAATGACTCCGCACATTGAAGGCGGTGACGTTGTTGAGCCGTTGGGTGAGCGCGTATTGGGTCGTGTCATCGCTCGTGATGTGTTCAAGCCGGGTACCGAGGAAGTTATCGTTCCTGCTGGCACTCTGGTAGACGAGAAGTGGGTCGAGTTCATCGAGCTGAACAGCATCGACGAAGTGATCGTGCGTTCGCCGATCAGCTGCGAAACCCGCTACGGCATTTGCGCCAAGTGCTACGGCCGTGACTTGGCTCGTGGTCACCAGGTGAACATCGGTGAAGCTGTCGGCGTTATCGCTGCCCAGTCCATCGGTGAGCCGGGTACCCAGCTGACCATGCGTACGTTCCACATCGGTGGTGCGGCAAGCCGAACCTCCGCAGCTGACAGCGTTCAGGTGAAGAATGGCGGTACTGTCCGTCTGCACAACCTGAAACACGTTGAGCGAGTGGATGGCTGCCTGGTTGCTGTCTCCCGTTCCGGTGAGCTGGCGATCGCTGATGACTTCGGTCGTGAGCGCGAGCGTTACAAGCTGCCGTACGGTGCTGTGATTTCGGTTAAAGAAGGTGACAAGGTCGACGCTGGCGCAATCGTGGCCAAGTGGGATCCGCACACTCACCCAATCGTTACCGAAATGAAAGGTACCGTGACCTACGTGGGCATGGAAGAAGGCATCACGATCAAGCGTCAGACTGACGAATTGACCGGTATGACCAACATTGAAGTACTCGACGCCAAAGACCGTCCAGCTGCCGGCAAAGATATTCGTCCTGCAGTGAAGATGGTCGATGACAACGGTAAGGATCTCTTGCTGCCGGGTACCGACGTAATTGCTCAGTACTTCCTGCCTGCGAACGCCCTGGTCGGTGTAGCGGACGGTGCGAAAATCGCGATCGGTGATGTTATCGCTCGTATTCCGCAAGAGACTTCGAAGACCCGTGACATCACCGGTGGTCTGCCGCGTGTTGCCGACCTGTTCGAAGCACGTCGTCCGAAAGAAGCCTCGATCCTGGCTGAAGTCAGCGGCACCATCGCGTTCGGTAAAGAGACCAAAGGCAAGCGCCGTCTGGTCATTACCCCGAACGACGGTAGCGATCCGTACGAAGAGCTGATTCCGAAGTGGCGTCACCTGAACGTCTTCGAAGGCGAACAGGTAAACCGCGGCGAAGTTATCTCCGACGGCCCGAGCGACCCACACGACATCCTGCGTCTGCTGGGTGTGAGTGCGCTGGCCAAGTACATCGTGAACGAGATCCAGGACGTTTATCGTCTGCAAGGCGTGAAGATCAACGACAAGCACATCGAGACCATCCTGCGTCAGATGCTGCGTAAAGTTGAAATCGCTGAATCCGGCGATTCCACTTTCATCAAGGGCGACCAGATGGAATTGACTCACGTTCTGGTAGAGAACGAGCGTCTGGCTGGCGACGAGAAGTTCGTTTCCAAGTTCACTCGTGTGCTGTTGGGTATCACCAAGGCATCGTTGTCCACCGAATCGTTCATCTCGGCGGCTTCCTTCCAGGAAACCACTCGTGTACTGACCGAAGCGGCGGTAACCGGCAAACGCGATTACCTGCGCGGCCTGAAAGAAAACGTGGTCGTGGGTCGTCTGATCCCGGCCGGTACCGGTCTGGCTTATCACAGCGAGCGTAAACGCCGTCGTGATGCTGACAAACCGTTGCGCGTAAGCGCCAGTGAAGTGGAAGCTGCACTGACCGAAGCGCTGAACTCTAGCGGTAACTGAGTTCTGCGATAAATGAGTGTAAGGCCCTGGTCGTTCCGTTCATCGAATCAAGACATTTTGTCGAGGTTGGATGAGCGGGAAGGTCGGGGCCTTGCCTTGACTGGGGGCAAGATCCTCTTTAGACTCTTGTACCCCTAAATTTGGCGGGAATTCGTTCCTGCCATTTTGCTTTTCTTGCAAGACAATAGCGTCGCAAGACAACAGTGGAGCTAGTAGATGGCAACTATCAACCAGCTGGTACGTCAGCCGCGTAAGCGTATCGTCGAGAAATCCGACGTGCCTGCGCTGCAGAACTGCCCGCAACGTCGTGGCGTATGCACTCGTGTGTATACCACTACGCCGAAAAAACCTAACTCGGCACTGCGTAAAGTATGCCGTGTGCGTCTGACCAACGGTTTCGAGGTTTCCTCGTACATCGGCGGTGAAGGCCACAACCTGCAAGAGCACAGCGTCGTACTGATCCGTGGCGGCCGTGTAAAAGACTTGCCAGGTGTTCGTTACCACACCGTTCGCGGCTCTTTGGATACTTCCGGCGTTAAAGGTCGTAACCAAGGTCGTTCGAAGTACGGTACCAAGAAGCCTAAGTAGTAGTGGCTTTTTGTAAAAACTGAATCATCTATTTTTCTGAGTCGATAAGAGTAAGGTCGGAGGCGTCCCGAAAGGGCACCGATTCCGAGCGAACCTGAAGACCGTTTGAGGGCTTATCCATGCCAAGAAGACGCGTAGCAGCCAAGCGCGAAGTGCTTGACGATCCAAAATACGGCAGCCAGATCCTGGCCAAGTTCATGAACCACGTGATGGAAAGCGGCAAGAAAGCCGTTGCCGAGCGTATCGTTTATGGCGCGCTGGAAAAGGTTAAAGAACGCAAGAACAGCGATCCCCTGGAAATCTTCGAGAAAGCTCTCGACGCCATCGCTCCGCTGGTCGAAGTAAAGTCGCGCCGTGTAGGCGGTGCTACTTACCAGGTTCCGGTCGAAGTTCGTCCGTCCCGTCGTAACGCTCTGGCAATGCGCTGGTTGGTAGACTTCGCCCGTAAGCGCGGCGAGAAGTCTATGGCTCTGCGTTTGGCTGGCGAACTGTTGGACGCTGCTGAAGGCAAAGGTGCTGCAGTTAAGAAGCGTGAAGACGTGCACCGTATGGCTGAAGCCAACAAGGCTTTCTCGCACTACCGCTTCTAATTTTAGCGTCACTAATTTTGCGAGGGCTTTATGGCTCGTACAACACCGATTAACCGCTACCGTAACATTGGTATCGTTGCTCACGTGGATGCTGGTAAAACCACCACCACCGAGCGCGTCCTTTTTTACACTGGCAAAAGTCACAAAATGGGCGAGGTGCATGACGGCGCCGCGACCACAGACTGGATGGTTCAGGAGCAGGAGCGTGGTATTACCATTACTTCTGCTGCCATTACCGCCTTCTGGCAGGGTTCCGAGAAGCAGCACAAGGACCAATACCGTTTCAACGTCATCGACACCCCGGGCCACGTTGACTTCACTATTGAAGTTGAGCGTTCCCTGCGTGTTCTCGATGGCGCGGTCGTTGTGTTCTGCGGTACCTCGGGTGTTGAGCCTCAGTCGGAAACCGTATGGCGTCAAGCCAACAAGTACGGCGTTCCACGTCTTGTTTACGTAAACAAGATGGACCGTGCTGGTGCAAACTTCCTGCGCGTGATCGGCCAGATCAAGCAGCGTCTGGGTCACACTCCGGTGCCAATCCAATTGGCTATCGGTTCCGAAGACAACTTCCAGGGTCAGATCGATCTGTTGGCTATGGAAGCTGTTTACTGGAATGACTCCGACAAAGGCATGGTTCCAGTTCGCAAGCCTATCCCTGCTGAGCTGCAGGAGCTGGCTGACGAGTGGCGCGGCAACATGGTTGAGGCTGCGGCCGAAGCCAGCGAAGAACTGATGAACAAGTACCTCGAAGGTGAAGAACTCACCAACGCGGAAATCAAGGCCGCTCTGCGTCAGCGTACTATCGCTGGCGAAATCGTCCTGGCTGTTTGCGGTTCTTCCTTCAAGAACAAGGGCGTTCCCCTGGTTCTCGACGCCGTTATCGATTACCTGCCTGCTCCAACTGACATTCCTGCCATCAAGGGTACTGACCCTGATGACGAGGAAAAGCAGATGGAGCGTCATGCAGATGACAGCGAACCGTTCTCGGCTCTGGCTTTCAAAATCGCTACCGACCCATTCGTGGGTACCTTGACCTTTGTTCGAGTTTACTCGGGCGTGTTGGCCTCCGGCGACGGCGTGATCAACTCGGTTAAAGGCAAGAAAGAGCGCGTGGGTCGTATGGTGCAAATGCACGCAAACGCCCGTGAAGAAATCAAGGAAGTGCGCGCTGGTGACATCGCGGCCTTGATCGGCATGAAGGACGTCACCACTGGTGAGACTTTGTGCAGCGCTGACAAGCCAATCATCCTGGTTCGCATGGACTTCCCGGAGCCGGTTATTTCGGTTGCCGTGGAGCCTAAGACCAAGGATGACCAGGAAAAAATGGGTATCGCTCTGGGCAAGCTTGCTCAGGAAGATCCATCTTTCCGCGTCAAGACTGATGAGGAGACTGGTCAAACGATCATCTCCGGCATGGGCGAGTTGCACCTGGACATCCTGGTTGACCGGATGCGCCGCGAGTTCAACGTTGAAGCCAACATCGGTAAGCCTCAGGTTTCCTATCGTGAGCGCATCACGAAGAACTGTGAAATCGAAGGCAAGTTCGTTCGTCAGTCCGGCGGTCGTGGTCAGTTCGGCCACTGCTGGATCCGTTTTGCTCCTGCTGACGAAGGTCAGGAAGGTCTGCAATTCGTGAACGAAGTGGTGGGTGGTGTGGTTCCTAAGGAATACATCCCGGCTATCCAGAAGGGTATCGAAGAGCAGATGAAGAACGGCGTTGTTGCCGGTTATCCGCTGATCGGCCTGAAGGCTACCGTGTTTGATGGTTCCTACCACGACGTCGACTCGAACGAGATGGCGTTTAAGGTGGCTGCTTCCATGGCGACCAAGCAACTGGCCCAGAAGGGCGGTGGTGAGTTGCTCGAGCCGATCATGGCGGTAGAGGTTGTTACACCTGAAGACTATATGGGTGACGTGATGGGCGACCTTAACCGTCGTCGCGGCATGATCCTGGGTATGGAAGATACGGTTTCCGGTAAAGTAATTCGTGCCGAGGTTCCGTTGGGCGAGATGTTCGGTTATGCGACCGATGTTCGTTCCATGTCCCAAGGTCGCGCAAGCTACTCTATGGAATTCAAAAAATACAATACGGCTCCGTCGCACATCGTCGAAACCGTTACCAAAAAACAAGGCTGATTCAGCCCCTTTAGGCTAGGAGTTAATTGTCGTGGCTAAAGAAAAATTTGATCGTTCCCTTCCGCACGTCAACGTTGGCACCATCGGTCACGTTGACCACGGTAAAACCACTCTGACTGCTGCTCTGACTCGCGTCTGCTCCGAAATCTTCGGTTCGGCTCGTGTTGACTTCGACAAGATCGATAGCGCACCGGAAGAGAAAGCTCGTGGTATCACCATCAACACCGCGCACGTTGAATACAACTCGCACATTCGTCACTACGCTCACGTTGACTGCCCAGGTCACGCTGACTATGTGAAGAACATGATCACCGGTGCTGCTCAGATGGACGGCGCTATCCTGGTTTGCTCGGCCGCTGATGGTCCGATGCCGCAAACCCGTGAGCACATCCTGCTGTCCCGTCAGGTAGGCGTTCCGTACATCGTGGTTTTCCTGAACAAGGCTGACCTGGTAGACGACGCTGAGCTGCTGGAACTGGTTGAGATGGAAGTGCGTGATCTGCTGAGCACTTACGACTTCCCGGGCGACGACACTCCAATCATCATCGGCTCCGCTCGTATGGCGCTGGATGGTCTGGATGACAACGAAATGGGCACCACTGCCGTTCGTAAGCTGGTTGAAACTCTGGATACTTACATTCCGGATCCAGTTCGCGTTATCGACAAGCCGTTCCTGATGCCAATCGAAGACGTGTTCTCGATCTCCGGTCGCGGTACTGTTGTAACCGGTCGTATCGAGCGCGGTATCGTCAAGGTTCAAGACTCGCTGGAAATCGTTGGTCTGCGTGACACTACCGTCACCACCTGCACCGGTGTTGAAATGTTCCGTAAGCTGCTCGACGAAGGTCGTGCTGGCGAGAACTGCGGCGTGCTGCTGCGCGGCACCAAGCGTGACGACGTTGAGCGTGGCCAGGTTCTGGTCAAGCCAGGTTCGGTTAAGCCGCACACCACCTTCGAAGCTGAAGTGTACGTGTTGAGCAAAGAAGAAGGCGGTCGCCACACTCCGTTCTTCAAAGGCTACCGTCCACAGTTCTACTTCCGGACCACTGACGTGACCGGTAACTGCGAACTGCCGGAAGGCGTTGAAATGGTAATGCCAGGCGACAACGTGAAAATGGTTGTCACCCTGATCAAAACCATCGCAATGGAAGATGGTCTGCGTTTCGCTATTCGTGAAGGCGGTCGTACCGTCGGCGCTGGCGTCGTAGCCAAAATCATCGCTTAACTTAATAAGTGATGACTTGAAAAAGCCCCCGCCTAGCGGGGGCTTTTTTATTGGGTTGACACCCATCTGGGGCGTCTATAGAATTGCGCCTCCTTTTAACGGGCGTATTGCGCTCGGTGGGAATAGCAGCCGGAGTCTGAAATCCAATGCAAAATCAGCAAATCCGTATCAGGTTGAAGGCTTTTGACCATCGCCTGATCGACCAATCCACCCAGGAAATCGTGGAAACCGCGAAACGTACTGGTGCTCAAGTGCGTGGTCCAATTCCACTGCCTACCCGTAAAGAGCGGTTCACCGTTCTGGTCTCCCCGCACGTCAACAAAGACGCGCGTGACCAGTACGAGATCCGTACTCATAAGCGCGTTCTGGATATCGTCCAGCCGACGGATAAAACCGTTGATGCTCTTATGAAGCTTGATCTTGCGGCCGGTGTGGAAGTGCAGATCAGCCTCGGCTAAGACTCGGTCTTAGTCGTGTAACGCTCTGAAATGGGCGGCCATAGCGGGTGAAAGCCCCGTACACTCATGAGGTTTACAACATGACTATTGGTGTAGTCGGTCGTAAATGCGGTATGACCCGTATTTTCACCGAAGAAGGTGTCTCCATTCCGGTCACGGTCATTGAGATCGAGCCGAATCGCGTCACCCAGTTCAAAACTGAAGAAACCGATGGCTATCGTGCAGTGCAAGTCACTGTAGGTGAGCGTCGTGCTTCGCGTGTTACAGCTGCTCAGGCTGGCCACTTCGCTAAAGCGAACGTAGCCGCTGGTCGTACCGTAATGGAATTCCGCCTTGAAGAAGGCGAGTACCAGGCCGGCGACCTGATCAACGCTGAAATCTTCGCTGCTGGTCAACTGGTTGATGTAACCGGTCAGTCCAAAGGTAAAGGCTTCCAGGGTACGATCAAGCGTTGGAACTTCCGCGGGCAAGATAATACCCACGGTAACTCCGTGTCCCACCGCGTTCCAGGCTCTATCGGCCAGTGCCAGACTCCTGGTCGTGTATTCAAGGGCAAAAAAATGTCCGGTCATATGGGCGCTGAGCGCGTGACCGTGCAGTCCCTCGAAGTAGTGCGCGTGGACGCTGAACGCAATCTGTTGTTGGTCAAGGGCGCTGTTCCTGGCGCTACTGGCGGCAACTTGGTTGTACGTCCAGCAGCCAAGGCTCGCGGTTAAGGGGAAGCTGACATGCAATTAAATGTAAATGACGCTCAAGCGATCGAAGTTTCCGAACTGACATTTGGCGGCGAATTCAACGAGACGCTGGTTCACCAAGCAGTCGTGGCCTACATGGCCGGCGGCCGTCAAGGTTCCAAGCAGCAAAAGACCCGTTCCGACGTTCGTGGTGGCGGTAAGCGCCCATGGCGTCAGAAAGGTACTGGCCGTGCTCGTGCCGGTACTATCCGTAGCCCAATCTGGCGTGGCGGCGGTACCACTTTCGCAGCTCGTCCTCAGGATCACACCCAGAAGCTGAACAAGAAGATGTATCGCGCAGCAATGCGTTCCATCCTTGCTGAGCTGGTGCGTACTGATCGTCTGGTTGTGGTTCAGGACTTCGCTGTTGATGCACCGAAGACCAAAGATCTGCTGAACAAACTGACCGGCATGGGCCTGACTGACGTCTTGATCGTGTCTGAAGTAGTTGATCAGAACCTGTACCTGGCTGCTCGCAACCTGCCACACGTTGATGTACGTGACGTGCAAGGTTCCGATCCAGTTAGTCTGATCGCATACGACAAGGTGTTGATCACCGTGTCGGCCGTGAAGAAATTCGAGGAGCTGCTGGGATGAACCAGGAACGCGTATTTAAAGTTCTGCTTGGCCCGCACGTTTCCGAGAAGGCTACGGTTCTGGCTGACAAGAAAGGCCAGTTCGTTTTCAAGGTTGCAACTGACGCAACCAAGCTGGAAATCAAGAAGGCCGTCGAAAGCCTGTTCAGCGTGAAAGTTGAGCGTGTTACTACCCTGAACGTTCTGGGTAAGAGCAAGCGCACCGCTCGCGGTCTGGGCAAGCGTAATGACTGGAAGAAGGCAGTTATCTCCCTTCAGCCAGGCCAAGATCTCGATTTCAGCAGCAGTGCTGAGTAAGGAAGGGGTGCATCATGGCAATCGTTAAATGCAAACCGACTTCCCCTGGCCGCCGTTTTGTGGTCAAGGTGGTCAACCAGGAGCTGCACAAAGGCGCTCCTCACGCACCGCTGCTCGAGAAAAAATCGAAGACTGGTGGTCGTAACAACAATGGTCGTATTACCACTCGTCACATCGGTGGTGGCCATAAGCAGCATTATCGTCTGGTCGATTTCCGTCGCAACGACAAAGATGGCATCGCTGCCACTGTCGAGCGTATCGAATACGATCCAAACCGTACTGCTCACATCGCTCTGCTGCTGTACGCAGATGGCGAGCGTCGCTACATCATCGCCCCTAAAGGCGTGAGCGCTGGCGACCAGCTGATCGCAGGTGCTTTGGCACCGATCAAGCCGGGCAACGCTCTGCAACTGCGTAACATTCCAGTTGGTAGCACCGTACACGGCATCGAATTGAAGCCAGGTAAAGGCGCGCAAATCGCTCGTTCCGCTGGTGCTTCGGCTCAGCTGATCGCTCGTGAAGGTGTCTACGTGACCCTGCGTCTGCGTTCTGGTGAGATGCGTAAAGTGCTGGCTGAATGCCGCGCGACCCTGGGTGAAGTCTCGAACTCCGAGCACAGCCTGCGTTCGCTGGGTAAAGCTGGTGCCAAACGCTGGCGTGGCGTTCGCCCAACCGTTCGTGGTGTTGCCATGAACCCGGTTGACCACCCACATGGTGGTGGTGAAGGTCGTACCTCTGGTGGTCGTCATCCGGTATCGCCATGGGGCTTCCCGACTAAGGGCGCGAAGACTCGTGGTAATAAGCGTACCGACAAAATGATCGTCCGTCGTCGCAAGTAAATAGAGGGATACGACAGTGCCACGTTCTCTGAAAAAAGGTCCTTTTATCGATCTTCACCTACTGAAGAAGATCGAAGTGGCGGCGGAAAAGAACGATCGCAAACCAGTTAAAACCTGGTCGCGCCGTTCGATGATCCTGCCACAAATGGTCGGTCTGACCATCGCAGTACACAACGGTCGTCAACATGTACCAGTTCTCGTGAACGAAGACATGGTCGGCCACAAACTGGGCGAGTTCGCCGGTACCCGCACATATCGTGGGCACGTGGCTGACAAGAAAGCCAAGCGTTAAGGGGTTAGGAAATGGAAGTAGCCGCTAAGTTGTCGGGCGCTCGAATCTCCGCCCAGAAAGCCCGCTTGGTCGCCGACCAGATCCGCGGGAAGAAGGTGGGCGAAGCGCTCAACTTGTTGGCTTTCAGCAGTAAGAAAGCCGCCGAGATCATGAAGAAAGTGCTGGAGTCGGCCGTAGCCAACGCCGAGCATAACGAAGGCGCAGACGTTGATGACCTTAAAGTCAGCACCGTTTTCGTCAACGAAGGGCGTTCGCTGAAGCGAATCATGCCACGTGCCAAAGGCCGTGCTGATCGCATCGTCAAGCGGTCTTGCCATATCACTGTCAAGGTTGCTGACAAGTAACGGAGTCGAAGAGATGGGTCAGAAAGTACATCCCATTGGCATTCGCCTGGGAATCGTCAAGGAGCACACCTCCGTCTGGTACGCAGACGGTCGGACTTATGCGGACTATTTGTTCGCTGATCTGAAGGTGCGCGAGTATCTCCAAGACAAACTAAAAAGCGCGTCCGTAAGCCGTATCGATATCCATCGTCCGGCCCAAACTGCACGTATCACCATCCACACCGCTCGTCCAGGTATCGTTATCGGGAAGAAAGGGGAAGATGTTGAGAAACTGCGTCAGGACCTGACCAAACAAATGGGTGTGCCTGTGCACATCAATATCGAAGAAATCCGCAAGCCGGAACTCGACGGTATGTTGGTTGCGCAGAGCGTAGCTCAGCAGCTGGAGCGTCGCGTAATGTTCCGTCGCGCTATGAAGCGCGCTGTACAGAACGCCATGCGCATTGGTGCCAAAGGCATCAAAATCCAAGTGAGCGGTCGTCTCGGCGGTGCTGAAATCGCACGTACTGAATGGTATCGCGAAGGTCGTGTGCCACTGCACACCCTGCGTGCCGACATCGACTATGCCAACTACGAAGCTCACACCACTTACGGTGTGATCGGTGTAAAGGTTTGGATCTTCAAAGGCGAAGTAATTGGTGGTCGCCAAGAAGAACTGAAACCACAAGCACCAGCGCCTCGTAAAAAAGCTGCTAAGTAAGGGGTACGCCAAATGTTGCAACCAAAGCGTACGAAGTTCCGCAAGCAGATGACAGGCCACAACCGTGGTCTGGCTCAGCGCGGTAGCAAAGTCAGCTTCGGCGAATATGCGCTGAAGTCTGTAGCTCGTGGTCGTCTCACCGCTCGTCAGATCGAGTCAGCGCGTCGTGCTCTGACCCGTCACGTTAAACGTGGCGGCAAGATCTGGATCCGTGTATTCCCGGACAAGCCGATCTCCAAAAAGCCCCTCGAAGTTCGTATGGGTAAAGGTAAGGGTTCTGTGGAGTACTGGGTTGCCCAGATTCAGCCAGGCAAAGTCCTGTATGAAATCGAGGGCGTTACTGAAGAGCTGGCGCGTGAGGCTTTTGCCCTGGCTGCTGCAAAGCTGCCGCTCGCCACCGCCTTTGTTAAACGGACGGTGATGTGATGAAAGCGAACGAACTTCGTGAAAAAGACGCGCCGCAGCTTAACGAGCAACTGCTCGGCCTGCTGCGCGACCAGTTCAATCTGCGTATGCAGAAAGCAACTGGCCAGTTGGGGCAGTCTCACCTGCTCCGGCAAGTTAAGCGTGACATCGCTCGCGTGAAGACTGTGCTCAAACAGCAGGCAGGTAAGTAATCATGGCTGAAGCCGAAAAAACCGTCCGTACGCTGACTGGCCGTGTTGTCAGCGACAAAATGGACAAGACCATCACCGTTCTGATCGAGCGTCGCGTAAAGCACCCGATCTACGGTAAATACGTTAAGCGTTCGACTAAGCTGCACGCGCACGACGAAACCAATCAGTGCCACATCGGCGACAAAGTCACTATTCGTGAAACTCGTCCGCTGGCCAAGACCAAGTCTTGGGCATTGGTTGATGTTCTCGAACGCGCTGTGGAAGTCTAAGGACTAGGGGTCGGAGAAATTATATGATTCAGACTCAATCCATGCTCGATGTGGCCGATAACAGCGGCGCTCGCCGCGTTATGTGCATCAAGGTGCTGGGTGGCTCCCATCGTCGTTACGCTGGTATCGGTGACATCATCAAAGTTACCGTGAAGGAAGCAATTCCTCGCGGTAAGGTGAAAAAAGGCCAAGTGATGACTGCTGTTGTAGTCCGCACTCGTCACGGTGTACGTCGTGCTGATGGCTCCATTATCCGCTTTGATGGCAACGCTGCTGTTCTTCTGAACAACAAGCAAGAGCCGATCGGCACCCGTATCTTTGGGCCAGTGACCCGTGAACTTCGTACTGAGAAGTTCATGAAGATCGTCTCGCTCGCCCCAGAAGTGCTGTAAGGAGATCCGACATGCAAAAGATTCGTCGTGACGACGAGATCATCGTGATCGCCGGCAAAGACAAAGGTAAGCGCGGTAAGGTGCTTAAGGTTCTCGCTAATAACCGTCTGGTTATTGGTGGTCTGAACCTAGTTAAGCGTCATACCAAGCCTAACCCTATGTCGGGCGTGCAAGGCGGTATCGTCGAAAAAGAAGCTCCACTGGACGCTTCTAACGTCGCCATTTTCAACGGCGAAACCAACAAGGCTGATCGCGTTGGTTTCAAAGTAGAAGACGGCAAGAAAATTCGTGTCTTCAAGTCGACCCAAAAAGCGGTTGATGCTTGAACACTGCTAGGTAGATGAGACCATGGCACGACTAAAAGAGATTTACTGGAAAGAAATCGCACCGAAGCTTAAGGAAGAACTTAAGCTTTCGAACGTGATGGAAGTTCCACGCGTTACAAAAATCACCCTGAACATGGGTCTGGGCGAAGCAGTCGGTGACAAAAAAGTCATCGAGCACGCTGTTGCCGACCTGGAAAAGATCACCGGTCAGAAAGTTGTTGTGACTTACGCTCGGAAATCCATCGCTGGCTTTAAAGTCCGTGAAGGTTGGCCGATCGGCGTCAAAGTGACCCTGCGCCGTGAGCGTATGTATGAATTCCTGGATCGTCTGCTGTCGATCTCCCTGCCTCGGGTTCGCGACTTCCGCGGCCTGAATGCCAAGTCCTTCGATGGTCGTGGTAACTACAGCATGGGCGTTAAAGAGCAGATCATCTTCCCGGAAATCGACTACGACAAGATCGATGCTCTCCGCGGTCTGGACATTACCCTGACCACCACTGCCAAGAACGATGACGAAGGTCGCGCCCTGTTGCGTGCTTTCAAATTCCCGTTCCGCAACTGATTGGAGTAGGAAAATGGCCAAGATGAGCATGAAAAACCGCGAGCTGAAGCGTCAGCTCACGGTTGCCAAGTACGCCAAAAAGCGTGCAGCACTGAAAGCTATCATCGTTGATCTGAACGCAAGTCCAGAAGCGCGTTGGGAAGCTACGGTAGCTCTGCAGAAGCAGCCACGTGACGCAAGCGCTTCGCGCATGCGTAACCGCTGCCGCCTGACCGGTCGTCCACACGGCGTTTACCGCAAGTTCGGCCTCGGCCGTAACAAACTGCGTGAAGCTGCAATGCGTGGTGACGTACCTGGTCTGGTTAAAGCCAGCTGGTAAGCACTATCAAAGTCTCGGCGTCCAGTTTCGCAAGATCCTGACCGCCGGTGACCTTGAACTTGAATCAAGCCCCTTTTGGGGCTTGATTCATTTGTGGGGTGTGTCTAGAATACCCGGCTCGCCTGAGCCCGTGCTTTTTTTGCATGGATGAGCTCGGCGACAAGTAGTAGCCGCAAGGCTAATTTTTTTGTATTAGGAGCGTCTAGCCCATGAGTATGCAGGACCCGTTAGCGGACATGCTAACTCGAATCCGTAATGCCCAGATGGCTGAAAAGTCCGTCGTAAGCATGCCATCTTCTACTTTGAAGGTAGCTGTTGCCAAAGTCCTGAAGGACGAAGGTTACATTGCGGGTTATCAGATCAGCAGCGAAATCAAGCCACTGCTGTCCATCGAGCTGAAATACTTCGAAGGCCGTCCGGTCATCGAGGAAGTGAAGCGCGTTAGCCGTCCAGGCCTGCGTCAGTACAAGTCCGTCGATGATCTGCCAAAAGTTCGTGGCGGTCTCGGTGTGTCTATCGTCTCCACCAACAAAGGTGTGATGACGGATCGTGCTGCGCGCGCTGCCGGTGTCGGCGGCGAAGTTCTTTGCACTGTGTTCTAAGGGGGGATAAGCATGTCACGCGTCGCTAAGAACCCCGTTAAGCTGCCAGCCGGTGTCGAAGTCAAATTCGCAGGCCAACAGCTTTCGGTGAAGGGTGCCAAGGGCACTCTCGAACTGAACATCCATTCGTCCGTTGAGATCGTTGAAGAAGCTGGTGAGCTGCGTTTCGCTGCTCGCAATGGCGATCAACAAACTCGCGCAATGGCTGGTACCACTCGTGCGTTGGTAAACAACATGGTCCAAGGCGTAAGCCAAGGCTTCGAGCGTAAGCTCCAGCTGGTCGGTGTTGGTTACAAAGCGCAAGCAAAAGGCACAGTGCTGAACCTGGCTCTTGGCTTCTCGCACCCAGTGGATTATGAACTGCCGGAAGGCATCACCGCTGAGACTCCTAGCCAGACCGATATCCTGATCAAGGGCATCGATAAGCAGCTGGTAGGTCAAGTGGCCGCCGAGATCCGCGACTTCCGTCCACCAGAGCCGTACAAAGGCAAAGGTGTGCGCTACGCGGACGAAGTCGTCCGTCGTAAAGAAGCCAAGAAGAAGTAGGGCATAGCAAATGACCGACAAAAAAGTTACTCGACTGCGTCGCGCTCGCAAAGCACGCCTGAAAATGCACGAACTCGAAGTCGTGCGTCTCTGTGTGTTCCGCTCGTCGCAGCACATCTACGCCCAGGTCATTTCGGCCGACGGCAACAAAGTCCTGGCATCTGCCTCGACTTTGGATAAAGAACTGCGTGATGGCGCCACTGGCAACATCGACGCGGCCACTAAGGTTGGCCAGCTGGTCGCTACGCGTGCTAAAGCCGCTGGCGTCTCGCAGGTGGCTTTCGACCGCTCTGGCTTCAAGTACCACGGCCGCGTCAAGGCGCTGGCTGATGCTGCTCGTGAAGCTGGGCTGGAGTTCTAAGTTATGTCAAATAACGACCAAAAGCGCGACGAAGGCTACATTGAGAAGCTGGTTCAAGTTAACCGCGTAGCCAAAACCGTAAAAGGCGGCCGTATCTTCACTTTCACCGCGTTGACCGTGGTTGGTGATGGTAAAGGGCGTGTTGGCTTCGGCCGTGGCAAGTCACGTGAAGTGCCTGCTGCGATCCAGAAGGCAATGGAAGCTGCTCGTCGCAACATGATCCAAGTTGATCTGAACGGCACCACTCTGCAATACGCAATGAAGTCCGGTCACGGCGCTTCGAAGGTGTACATGCAGCCTGCTTCTGAAGGTACCGGTATCATCGCTGGCGGCGCTATGCGTGCTGTCCTCGAAGTTGCTGGCGTTCAGAACGTTCTGGCCAAGTGCTACGGCTCGACTAACCCGGTAAACGTGGTTCACGCCACTTTCAAAGGTTTGAAAGCTATGCAGTCTCCTGAATCCATTGCCGCCAAGCGTGGCAAAAGCGTCAAGGAGATCTTCTGATCATGGCTACCGTTAAAGTTACGCTGATCAAAAGCATGACCGGCCGCATCCCTAACCACAAACTGTGCGTTAAGGGTCTGGGTCTGCGTCGCATCGGTCACACTGTAGAAGTACTTGATACTCCCGAGAATCGCGGGATGATCAACAAGGCTTACTACATGCTGCGTGTCGAGGGTTAATCGATGAAACTCAATGATCTGAGTCCAGCGCCGGGTTCCCGTCGCGAAAAGCATCGTCCGGGCCGTGGTATCGGTAGTGGTTTGGGCAAGACCGGTGGCCGTGGCCACAAAGGTCAGTCCTCCCGCTCCGGTGGCACCATTGCTCCAGGCTTTGAAGGCGGTCAACAGCCGCTGCATCGTCGCCTGCCGAAGTTCGGTTTCGTTTCCCTGAAGGCCATGGACCGCGCAGAAGTGCGTCTGTCCGAGCTGGCTAAAGTGGAAGGCGACATCGTCACCGTGCAGTCCCTGAAAGATGCCAACGTGATCAACGTCAACGTACAGCGTGTGAAAATCATGCTGTCCGGCGAAGTGACTCGCGCTGTTACCATCGGAAAGGGAATCGGCGCCACCAAAGGTGCGCGTGCGGCTATCGAAGCAGCTGGCGGCAAGTTCGAGGAATAAATGGCTAAGCAAGGTGCTCTCTCTGCGCTCGGCAAAGGCGGTATGTCTGAACTCTGGGCTCGTCTGCGTTTTCTGTTCCTGGCGATTATCGTCTACCGAATAGGCGCACACATCCCGGTTCCAGGTATCAACCCGGACCGACTCGCGGACCTGTTTCGACAGAATGAGGGGACCATTCTTAGCTTGTTCAACATGTTTTCCGGCGGCGCGCTGGAGCGGATGAGCATCTTTGCATTGGGGATCATGCCGTACATTTCGGCATCGATCATCATGCAACTGATGACCGCCGTCAGCCCGCAGCTGGAGCAGTTGAAGAAGGAAGGTGAAGCTGGCCGTCGCAAGATCAGCCAGTACACCCGCTACGGCACTGTCGTCCTCGCTCTCGTTCAGGCCATTGGCATGTCCATTGGTCTGGCAGGGCAGGGCGTTGCGTTCACTGGTGACTTTGGCTTCCATTTCGTCGCGGTATCCACTTTTGTGGCTGGTGCGATGTTCATGATGTGGCTGGGTGAGCAGATTACTGAGCGTGGTGTTGGCAACGGTATCTCGATGTTGATTTTTTCGGGTATCGTCGCCGGTCTTCCGAGAGCGATCGGGCAGTCTTTCGAGTCTGCGCGTCAGGGTGATATCAACATCTTCGCCCTGGTCGCCATCGGTTTGCTGGCAGTAGCGATTATCGGTTTCGTGGTGTTCATTGAGCGTGGTCAGCGTCGTATTGCTGTTCATTACGCCAAGCGTCAGCAAGGCCGTAAGGTCTTCGCTGCGCAGACTAGCCACTTGCCGCTGAAGGTGAACATGGCCGGTGTTATTCCGGCCATTTTCGCGAGCAGCATTTTGCTGTTCCCGGCTTCGTTGGGTGCCTGGTTTGGCCAGTCTGAAGGTATGGGCTGGTTGCAGGACATCTCGCAGTCGATCGCTCCTGGTCAGCCGTTGAATATTCTGCTGTTTAGTGCAGGGATTATTTTCTTCTGCTTCTTCTATACGGCGTTGATGTTCAATCCGAAAGACGTAGCGGAAAACCTGAAGAAGTCCGGTGCCTTTATTCCGGGCATCCGTCCAGGTGAGCAGTCTGCGCGCTACATTGATGGCGTTCTGACTCGCTTGACCATGTTCGGTGCTCTTTACATGACGGCCGTGTGTCTGCTTCCCCAGTTCCTGGTGGTTGCGGCAAACGTACCGTTCTACCTTGGCGGGACCTCGTTGCTGATCGTCGTCGTGGTTGTGATGGACTTCATGTCCCAAGTACAATCGCACCTCGTTTCGCACCAGTACGAATCCCTGATGAAGAAAGCCAACCTGAAGGGTTACGGCAGCGGCATGTTGCGCTGAGTACCCATAAGGTTCGAGGAGTTGGTGATGAAAGTTCGTGCATCGGTGAAAAAGCTGTGCCGTAACTGCAAGATTATTCGCCGCGAAGGTGTTGTTCGAGTAATTTGCAGCGCGGAACCGCGTCACAAACAGCGCCAAGGCTGAGTGTGATTGTGCTTCAAGCCCGGTAGCTAGTGCGCTACCGGGTTGATTATTTGTTATTACAGCGATATTATCTCGCGCCCTATTTCTTGGCTTCCGGGGCGTAGGTAGCTGTCAATTGGAGTCCCACTGAATGGCCCGTATTGCAGGCGTTAACATTCCAGATAACAAGCATACTGTTATCTCGCTGACCTACATCTATGGTGTTGGTCGCACTACTGCACAGAAGATCTGTGCAGTGACTGGGGTAAACCCAGCCGCAAAGATCAAGGATCTGAGCGACGAGCAGATTGAACAGCTGCGTGGCGAAGTGGCGAAGTTCACCACTGAAGGTGACCTGCGTCGCGAAATCAACATGAAAATCAAGCGTTTGATGGACCTCGGTTGCTATCGCGGTCTGCGTCATCGTCGTGGTCTTCCAGTGCGCGGTCAGCGTACCAAGACTAACGCGCGTACCCGTAAAGGTCCGCGTAAGCCGATCCGCAAGTAATCGCCCCAGCGAATCGACAGGAAATTAATCATGGCTAAACCTGCTGCTCGTCCTCGTAAAAAAGTTAAAAAGACAGTGGTTGATGGCATCGCCCACATCCATGCATCTTTTAACAACACAATCGTGACCATCACCGACCGTCAAGGCAACGCTCTTTCCTGGGCTACCTCCGGTGGTTCGGGTTTCCGCGGTTCCCGCAAGTCCACCCCGTTTGCTGCTCAAGTAGCTGCTGAACGTGCTGGTCAAGCTGCGCTGGAATACGGCCTGAAAAACCTCGACGTTAACGTCAAAGGTCCAGGCCCAGGTCGTGAATCTGCAGTCCGCGCTTTGAACGGCTGTGGCTACAAGATCGCCAGCATCACCGACGTGACGCCAATCCCGCACAACGGGTGCCGTCCGCCGAAGAAGCGCCGCGTGTAATCCAGGAGATTGTAAAGAATGGCTCGTTACATTGGTCCAAAATGCAAACTCGCTCGTCGCGAAGGCACCGATCTCTTTCTGAAGAGCGGCGTGCGCGCGATCGAATCGAAGTGCAACATTGAAGCAGCACCTGGTATCCACGGCCAACGCCGCGGTCGCCAGTCCGATTACGGCACCCAACTGCGTGAAAAGCAGAAGGTCCGTCGTATCTACGGCGTTCTCGAGCGTCAATTCAGCGGCTACTACAAAGAAGCTGCTGGCAAGAAAGGTGCAACCGGTGAAAACCTGCTGCAACTGCTCGAATGCCGTCTGGACAACGTTGTATACCGTATGGGTTTTGGCTCTACTCGTGCCGAATCCCGTCAGCTGGTATCGCACAAATCCGTCAGCGTTAACGGTCAGACCGTAAACGTGCCGTCTTACCAGGTTCGTGCTGGTGACGTGGTCGCGATTCGCGAGAAAGCAAAGAACCAACTTCGCATTGTCCAAGCTCTCGATCTGTGTGCCCAACGTGGCCGCGTAGAATGGGTAGAAGTAGACACTGAGAAGAAGTCGGGCGTTTTCAAGAACGTTCCAGCTCGCAGTGATCTGTCCGCCGACATCAACGAAAGCCTGATTGTCGAGCTCTACTCCAAGTAAGGGCTAGAAAATAGGTGCATCCATGCAGATTTCGGTAAATGAGTTCCTGACACCCCGCCATATTGATGTGCAGGTTGTCAGTCCAACCCGCGCCAAGATCACTCTCGAGCCTCTCGAGCGTGGTTTCGGCCACACCCTGGGCAACGCGCTGCGCCGCATCCTGTTGTCCTCAATGCCCGGCTGTGCAGTAGTCGAGGCCGAGATTGACGGTGTACTCCATGAGTACAGCGCGATCGAAGGCGTACAGGAAGACGTAATTGAAATCCTGTTGAACCTTAAAGGTCTGGCTATCAAGCTGCACGGTCGTGACGAAGTTACGCTGACCTTGTCGAAGAAGGGTTCGGGGGTGGTTACCGCTGCCGATATTCAGCTGGATCATGATGTCGAGATCGTTAACCCCGATCACGTAATCGCTAACCTGGCGTCTAACGGCGCCCTGAACATGAAGCTCACCGTAGCTCGTGGTCGTGGTTATGAACCGGCAGACTCGCGTCAGAGCGATGAAGACGAAAGCCGCAGCATCGGTCGCTTGCAGCTTGACTCTTCGTTCAGCCCGGTTCGCCGTATCGCATACGTGGTGGAAAACGCCCGTGTCGAGCAGCGTACTAACCTGGACAAGCTGGTTATTGATCTGGAAACCAACGGTACCCTGGATCCTGAAGAGGCTATCCGCCGCGCTGCAACCATTCTGCAACAGCAGTTGGCTGCGTTCGTCGACCTCAAAGGTGACAGTGAGCCAGTGGTTGTCGAGCAGGAAGACGAGATTGATCCGATCCTGCTTCGCCCGGTTGACGATCTGGAACTGACTGTACGTTCGGCTAACTGCCTTAAGGCGGAAAACATCTACTACATCGGTGACCTGATCCAGCGCACCGAAGTAGAGCTGTTGAAGACTCCGAACCTTGGCAAGAAATCCTTGACTGAAATCAAGGACGTTCTGGCCTCCCGCGGTCTGTCCCTCGGCATGCGCCTCGACAACTGGCCGCCTGCAAGTCTTAAGAAGGACGACAAGGCGACTGCCTGATCGTCGTAATCACCGAACGTTGTGTTTGGTAAGGAATGAACCATGCGTCATCGTAAAAGTGGTCGTCACCTGAGCCGCACCAGCTCGCACCGCAAGGCCATGTTTCAAAACATGGCGGTGTCGCTGTTCGAGCACGAGCTGATCAAAACTACACTGCCAAAAGCTAAAGAACTGCGTCGCGTTGCTGAGCCGCTGATCACTTTGGCCAAGACAGACAGCCTGGCTAACCGCCGTCTGGCTTTCGACCGTACTCGTTCGAAAGCTATCGTTGGTAAGCTCTTCAACGACCTGGGCAAGCGTTACGCTACCCGTGAGGGTGGCTACCTGCGCATCCTCAAGTGCGGCTTCCGCACTGGCGACAACGCGCCTATGGCGTACGTCGAGTTGGTTGATCGTCCTGTCGGCGGTGAAGCTGTATCCGCTGAGTAAGACGTCAGTCTGAAACGAAAAACCGGGCCTAGCGCCCGGTTTTTTGTGGGCGCTCAAAAAACGCGTTTGTTGTTAGTAATTTTCTATCGACACTCACAAGTTAATGAATTTGTAGGTGTAACGTTGGTGATCAATACTCCCTCTCAGCCGATTTGCCGGCAGTTCAAGACTGACAGAGGAAGAGATCGCATGAGCCAAAATAAAACACTTACCACCGCCAGTGGCGCTCCTGTCGCCGACAACCAGAATTCTCGCTCCGCCGGCCCTCGTGGCCCATTGCTGCTCGACGACTTCCACCTGATCGAGAAGCTTGCCCACTTCAACCGTGAAAACATTCCTGAGCGCCGCGTACACGCCAAGGGCTCGGGTGCTTACGGTACGTTCACCGTGACGCGTGACATCACCGAGTACACCAGCGCCAAGCTTTTTGAGTCCGTCGGTAAGCAAACCCCAACCTTCCTGCGGTTTTCCACCGTGGGCGGTGAGCGCGGTTCGGCCGACACCGAGCGCGATCCGCGAGGCTTCGCCCTGAAGTTCTATACCGAAGAAGGTAACTGGGACATCGTTGGTAACAACACGCCTGTGTTCTTCATCCGTGACCCGCTCAAATTTCCGGACTTTATCCACACGCAAAAACGCCTGCCGCAAAGCAACCTGAAAAGCGCGCAGATGATGTGGGACTTCTGGTCGCATTCGCCTGAGGCGTTGCACCAGGTGACCATCCTGTTTTCGGATCGTGGCATCCCTGATGGCTATCGTCACATGCACGGGTTCGGCAGCCACACCTACAGCCTGATCAGTGCCAGAGGTGAGCGTCACTGGGTCAAGTGGCACTACAAGACCCAACAAGGGATCAAGAATCTGGCACCGGCAGAGGCTGCTCGTCTGGCAGGCACCGATCCGGATTACGCACAGCGCGACTTGTTCGAAGCCATCGAGCGTGGCGACTTCCCAAAATGGCGTGTATGCATTCAGATTATGAGCGAGGCCCAGGCTGCTGCGCACTACGAGAACCCTTTCGATGTGACCAAGACGTGGTCGCAGAAAGAGTTTCCACTGATCGAAGTAGGTGAGCTGGAGCTCAACCGCAATCCACTGAACTACTTCGCTGAAGTTGAGCAAGCAGCTTTTGGGCCGAGCAACATGGTGCCGGGTGTTGGGCTGTCGCCAGACCGCATGCTGCAGGGACGCGTGTTCGCTTACGCCGATGCGCACCGCTACCGTATCGGCACCAATCACCAGCAACTTCCGGTCAATGCACCTCGCAGTCCGGTAAACAGCTACCAGCGAGATGGCTCCATGGCGTTTGGCAGCAATGGCGGTGCAGCGCCGAATTACGAGCCGAACAGCTACGTAGACTCGCCGAAACAAGCGCCCCGTTATGCCGAGCCTGCTTTGACACTGAGCGGTGCGGCTGACCGGTACGATCATCGCGAAGACACGGACTACTACAGCCACGCAGGTGCATTGTTCCGTTTGATGAGTGATGAGCAGAAAAGCCAGCTGATCAACAATATTGCGGGTGCGATGGCCGGGGTCTCCGCTGATGTAGTTGATCGCCAATTGCAGCATTTCTTCAAGGCCGACCCGGCGTATGGAGAAGCAATCGCAAAAGCACTCAACGTACAGCTTAACGAAGTCTAAACGAGAAGCAGAACCGCCCTTATTTGGGCGGTTTTTGCGTTATTTAAACTGCTTTTCTCAGATTATCTTCGCTTTTATCGCGTCAAGAGGATGACCTGATAGTCATGTTGGTTCAAACTACAGACTTTCAAGCAGGGAGATGTAGGGCGATGCAAGGCCACCCAGACGTAATCGATTACCTCAACACGTTGCTGACCGGCGAACTGGCCGCGCGTGATCAATATTTCGTTCACTCGCGGATGTATGAGGACTGGGGATTCACCAAGCTCTACGAACGAATCAACCACGAGATGGAAGAGGAAGCAGGGCACGCGGATGCCCTGATGCGCCGAATCCTGATGCTGGAAGGCACGCCACGCATGCGTCCGGATGATCTCGATGTCGGTACCACGGTGCCCGACATGCTTGCTGCCGACCTGCGCCTGGAATACAAAGTTCGCGCCGCACTCTGCAAGGGCATCGAGCTTTGCGAGCAGCACAAAGACTATGTCAGCCGCGAGATGCTGCGTATTCAGTTGAACGACACCGAAGAAGATCACACCTACTGGCTCGAGAAGCAGTTAGGCCTGATCAAGTTGATCGGTCTTGAGAACTACCTGCAATCCCACACCTGATTGCGACCGAGACAAAAAAAGCCCCTGTCACCGAGAAAGTGACAGGGGCTTTTTCATGGGCCTGATTCAGTCCCTGTCGCGTGCCAACAGCGGTTTGAGGTAGAAACCGGTGTGAGACTGCTTCATCTCCGAGACTTCTTCCGGTGTACCGACCGCAATGATTTGTCCTCCTTTGGAGCCACCTTCCGGCCCCAGATCCACCAGCCAGTCAGCGGTTTTGATTACATCCAGGTTGTGCTCGATGACTACCACGGTGTTGCCGTGGTCGCGCAGTCGATGCAGCACGTCGAGCAGTTGCTGAATATCCGCGAAGTGCAAACCGGTGGTTGGCTCATCGAGGATGTACAGCGTCTTGCCGGTATCGCGTTTGGACAGCTCACGGGACAGTTTCACCCGCTGGGCTTCACCACCGGACAGCGTGGTCGCCGATTGCCCGAGCTTGATGTACGACAGGCCGACATCCATCAGTGTCTGAAGTTTGCGCGCCAGTGCCGGAACTGCGTCGAAAAACACCCGCGCCTCCTCGATGGTCATCTCGAGGGTTTCGTGGATGCTCTTGCCCTTGTACTTGATCTCCAGCGTTTCGCGGTTGTAACGCTTGCTCTTGCAGACGTCGCACGGGACATAGATGTCTGGCAGGAAGTGCATTTCAACTTTGATCAGGCCATCGCCCTGACAGGCCTCACAGCGTCCGCCCTTCACGTTGAAGGAGAAACGCCCCGGTCCGTAACCGCGCGAACGGGACTCCGGCACGCCGGCGAACAGTTCGCGAATCGGCGTGAACAGTCCGGTGTACGTCGCGGGGTTGGAGCGGGGCGTGCGGCCGATCGGGCTTTGGTCAATGTCGACGACCTTGTCCAGATGCTCCAGCCCTTTGATGCTGTCGTGAGCCGCAGCCTCAAGCGTCGTCGCACCGTTGAGTGCTGTCGCGCTCAAAGGAAACAGCGTGTTGTTGATCAGCGTCGACTTGCCCGAACCGGATACGCCGGTGACGCACGTCAGCAGGCCAATCGGAATGTCCAGATCGACGTTGCGCAAGTTGTTGCCGCGAGCGCCCTTGAGGGACAGCGACAACTTCTTGTTCCGCGGTGTGCGCTTGGCCGGGACAGCAATCTTCACCCGGCCCGACAAATACTTGCCGGTCAGGGAATCAGGGTGAGCCATCACCTCGGCGGGTGTGCCTTCGGCGACGATATGCCCGCCGTGCACACCGGCACCCGGGCCGATATCGACGACATAGTCAGCGAGGCGAATGGCATCTTCGTCGTGTTCGACCACGATCACCGTGTTGCCGATATCCCGTAGATGCTTGAGCGTGCCAAGCAACCGGTCGTTATCGCGCTGGTGCAGGCCAATCGATGGTTCATCGAGGATGTATAGAACCCCCACCAGGCCGGCACCGATCTGGCTGGCCAGGCGAATCCGCTGAGCTTCACCGCCAGACAACGTGTCGGCACTGCGATCCAGCGACAGATAGTCGAGACCGACGTTAACCAGGAACTGCAGTCGCTCACGGATTTCCTTGAGGATTTTGTCGGCAATTTCACCGCGACGCCCGGTCAGCTTCAGCACACCGAAATATTCGCAGGCATCGCCAATCGGCAGATTGGTCACTGCAGGCAGCGTCTTCTCGCCCACCCAGACATGCCGCGCCTCGCGACGCAGGCGGGTGCCACGGCAGTCAGGGCAAGGCTGGGTGCTGAGGAACTTGGCCAGTTCTTCACGCACAGAAGCCGACTCGGTTTCGCGGTAGCGACGTTCCAGGTTCGGCACGATGCCTTCGAACGGGTGCGAACGTTTGACGATATCGCCACGGTCGTTCAGGTATTTGAAATCGACGTTCTGCGTACCGCTGCCGTGCAGGATGAATTTCTGCTGATCGGCCGACAGTTCGTTGAACGGTACTTCGAGGCTGAACTTGTAGTGCGACGCCAGCGACCCGAGCATCTGGAAGTAATAGACGTTACGCCTGTCCCAGCCGCGAATCGCGCCCTCAGCCAGGGTCAGTTCGCCATTGACCAGTCGCTTGATGTCGAAGAACTGCTTCACCCCCAAACCATCGCACGTCGGGCAGGCGCCGGCGGGGTTGTTGAAGGAGAACAGCTTGGGTTCCAGCTCGCTGATCGCATGGCCACAAATCGGGCAGGCGAAGCGTGCGGAGAAGATGATCTCTTCGCCCGGCTCATCGTCCATCGGTGCGACGAGGGCGATGCCGTCCGCCAGTTTCAGCGCGGTCTCGAACGACTCGGCCAGGCGCTGTTGCAGATCGGCGCGAACCTTGAAACGGTCGACTATGACGTCAATCGAATGCTTCTTTTGCTTGTCCAGCTTCGGCAGTTCATCCAGTTCGCAGATCCTGCCGTTTACCCGGGCCCGTACGAAGCCTTGCGCACGCAGCTCTTCGAAGACCGAAAGGTGTTCACCTTTACGCTCGCGGATCACCGGCGCCAGCAGCATCAGCTTGCTGCCCTCCGGTTGCGCGAGGACCAGGTCGACCATCTGGCTGACAGTCTGCGCTTCCAGCGGAATGTCGTGGTCCGGGCAACGCGGAATACCCACGCGAGCGTAAAGCAGGCGCAGGTAGTCGTAGATTTCGGTGATGGTGCCGACCGTCGAACGCGGGTTGTGCGAGGTCGACTTCTGTTCGATGGAAATGGCTGGCGACAAACCTTCAATGGTGTCGACGTCAGGCTTTTCCATCATCGACAAAAACTGCCGGGCATAGGCCGACAGCGATTCGACATAGCGGCGCTGGCCTTCGGCGTACAGCGTGTCGAAGGCCAGGGACGATTTGCCGGATCCGGACAGGCCGGTGATGACGATCAGTTTGTCCCGTGGCAGGGTCAGGTCGATGTTCTTGAGGTTGTGGGTTCGGGCCCCACGAATCAGGATCTTGTCCAAAGTGGCCTCGCTTGGCGGGCGTCGAAAACGTAGGAGTATACGGCCAAATACTGGATGGATGCACACTATCAAACGAGTGGATGACTGTCGTACATGAAGAGTCTGTCAGCGGAGCGCGTCAAAGCGTCGCGATATACCCTGTCAATCGATGGGACTGGTAGAATCGCCGCCGGTTCACATGAGGTTTTTCCATGCACGATCCCCACAGCGAACGCATGAGTGGCAGTGAGACCCGCGCAGCAAGCGGTCTGGCCCTTGTGTTCGCCTTCCGTATGCTTGGCATGTTCATGGTGTTGCCGGTATTGGCGACCTATGGGATGGATCTGGCAGGAGCGACCCCGGCCCTCATCGGGCTGGCGATTGGCGCTTATGGCCTGACTCAGGCGCTTTTTCAGATTCCTTTCGGTTTCATTTCCGACCGCATCGGGCGTCGCCCGGTGATTTATCTGGGGCTGATCGTGTTCGCCCTCGGCAGTGTGCTGGCGGCCAATGCCGACTCGATCTGGGGCGTTATCGCCGGACGCATCCTGCAAGGCGCCGGGGCGATTTCTGCGGCGGTCATGGCTTTGTTGTCAGACCTGACCCGCGAACAGCATCGGACCAAAGCCATGGCCATGATCGGCATGACGATTGGTCTGTCATTCGCGGTCGCCATGGTCGTAGGACCGTTGCTGACGCGCGCCTTCGGCCTGTCCGGGTTGTTCCTCGCCACCGGTGGCATGGCGCTGGTGGGTATCGTGATCGTGATGTTCATGGTGCCGCGTGCCACGGGGCCGTTGCAGCACCGTGAGTCCGGCGTTGCGCGTCAGGCGTTGATGCCGACGCTCAAGCACCCTGACCTGTTGCGCCTGGACCTGGGCATTTTTGTGTTGCACGCGATGTTGATGTCGAGCTTCGTTGCATTGCCGCTGGCCCTGGTCGAAAAAGCCGGGCTGCCCAAAGAGCAGCACTGGTGGGTCTACCTGACCGCGCTGCTGATTTCCTTCTTCGCCATGATCCCGTTCATTATCTACGGCGAGAAGAAACGCAAAATGAAACGAGTTTTATTGGGCGCGGTGCTGACGCTGATGCTCACTGAGCTATTCTTCTGGCAGTTCGGCGATAGCTTGCGGGCTCTGGTGATCGGGACGGTGGTGTTTTTCACCGCGTTCAATTTGCTGGAAGCTTCGTTGCCATCGCTGATCAGCAAGGTTTCACCGGCGGGCGGCAAGGGCACGGCGATGGGGGTTTATTCCACCAGTCAGTTCCTCGGATCGGCACTGGGCGGGATACTCGGCGGCTGGATGTTCCAGCATGGCGGTCTGTCGGTTGTGTTCCTCGGATGCGCCGGCCTGGCTGCCCTCTGGTTGGCCTTTGCTGTTACCATGCGCGAACCTCCCTACGTGACGAGCCTGCGCTTGCCGTTGTCGCCCGAGGCGATCCGCGAAGCGGGTCTGGTCGAGCGCCTGATGGCCGTTGTAGGGGTAACAGATGCAGTGATCGTCGCGGATGAAGCGGCGATTTACATCAAATTGGACACCGAACTATTGGATCGCACCACCCTCGAGCGTCTGGTGAACAACCCGACCGCGACAGCGTGCGAAGCCTAGGAGAACGTTATGGCCCGTGGGGTTAACAAAGTCATATTGGTCGGCACTTGCGGCCAGGATCCCGAAGTTCGCTACTTGCCTAACGGTAACGCCGTGACCAACCTGAGTCTGGCGACCAGCGAACAGTGGACCGACAAGCAAACTGGTCAGAAGGTCGAGAAAACCGAATGGCACCGTGTGTCGATGTTCGGCAAAGTGGCGGAAATCGCCGGCGAATACCTGCGTAAAGGTTCGCAGGTTTACATCGAAGGCAAGCTGCAGACCCGCGAGTGGGAAAAAGACGGTATCAAGCGTTACACCACTGAAATCGTGGTCGACATGCAAGGCACCATGCAGCTGCTGGGCGGCCGTCCACAACAGGGCGACCAACAAGGCGGGGGCAATAACTATCAGCAGTCCGCTCCGGCTCCACGCCAGCAGGCTCCGCGCCCGCAGCAGTCGGCACCGCAGCAGTCGCGCCAGGCTCCGCCTCCACAGCAGGCAGCACCGCAACCGGCTCCGGATTTCGACAGCTTTGATGACGATATCCCGTTCTGATCCATAGCTTTTCAGAACCGCAGACAAAAAAAAGCGAAGCCCTTGGGCTTCGCTTTTTTGTGGGCGCTGTTAATGGGTCAACGTGCTTGCCTTCGCCCGTGCCGAGTGCAGCTTCTTGTAGCTGTCGATCAACCGCAGGTGCCGGTCTAGCCCTTCAAGTTTCATGCTGGTTGGCGCCAAGCCATGGAAGCGTACGCTGCCGTCCACCGACCCGATGGCTGCATCCGTGCGCTCGGTGCCGAACATCCGGCGGAAATTGGCCTCGTAGTCTTCCAGCTCCAGGTCTTCGTCCAGCTTCATCTCCAGCACCACATTGACGGCCTGGTAGAACAAGCCGCGTTCAACCGTGTTGTCGTTGTACTGCAGGAACATTTCCACCGCTTCTTTCGCCTCTTCATATTGCTGCAAGGCGAGATAGATCAGCAGCTTCAACTCCAGAATCGTCAGCTGCCCCCACGCGGTGTTGTCGTCAAATTCGATGCCGATCAGGCTGGTGATGTCGGTGTAGTCGTCCAGCTCACTTTCCACCAGCCGCTCAACCAGTGCTTGCAGTTCGCTATCGTCCAGGCGATGCAGGTTCAGGATATCGGCGCGGAAGAACAGCGCTTTGTTGGTGTTATCCCAGATCAGATCGTCTACCGGATAAATTTCCGAATAATCCGGCACCAGGATGCGGCAGGCCTTCGCGCCAATATGCTCGTAGACCGCCATGTACACTTCTTTGCCCATGCCTTCGAGAATACCGAACAAGGTCGCGGCTTCCTCGGCGTTCGAGTTTTCACCCTGGCCGGAGAAGTCCCACTCGACGAACTCGTAATCCGACTTGGCACTGAAGAAGCGCCACGACACCACGCCGCTGGAGTCGATAAAGTGCTCGACGAAGTTATTCGGCTCGGTCACCGCATGACCTTCAAACGTCGGCTGGGGCAAGTCGTTGAGGCCTTCGAAGCTGCGGCCCTGGAGCAATTCGGTGAGGCTGCGTTCCAGCGCCACTTCCAGGCTTGGGTGCGCGCCAAACGAGGCGAACACACCGCCGGTACGCGGGTTCATCAAGGTGACGCACATCACCGGGAATTCACCCCCCAGTGACGCATCCTTGACCAACACCGGGAAGCCCTGTTCTTCCAACGCCTGAATACCGGCCAGTATCCCGGGGAACTTAGCCAGCACGTGGGCCGGCACATCCGGCAAGGCAAATTCACCCTCGATGATTTCGCGTTTGACCGCGCGCTCGAAGATCTCCGACAGGCACTGCACCTGGGCCTCGGCCAGTGTGTTACCGGCACTCATGCCGTTGCTCAGGAACAGGTTTTCAATCAGGTTGGACGGGAAATACACCACCTCGCCGTCCGACTGGCGTACGTATGGCAGCGAGCAGATGCCGCGTTCTTCATTGCCCGAGTTGGTGTCGATCAGATGGGAGCCAAGCAGCTCGCCGTCGCGGTTGTAGATCTTCAGGCAGTACTCGTCGAGAATCTCCGCCGGCAGTTCATCTTTACGGCCAGGCTTGAACCAGCGTTCGTCCGGGTAATGCACAAACGCAGCGTTGGCGATGTCTTCGCCCCAGAACTGGTCATTGTAGAAGAAGTTGCAGTTGAGCCGCTCGATAAACTCGCCCAGCGCCGACGCCAGCGCGCCTTCTTTGGTCGCGCCTTTGCCGTTGGTGAAGCACATTGGCGAGTGCGCGTCGCGGATGTGCAGCGACCAGACATTGGGCACGATATTGCGCCACGAGGCGATTTCAATCTTCATGCCCAGGTCAGCCAGAATCGCCGACATGTTGGCGATGGTCTGTTCCAGCGGCAGGTCCTTGCCGGCAATAAACGTATTCGCCGCTGAGCTGGACGCAGGCATCAACAGCGCCTGGGCATCGGCGTCGAGGTTTTCCACCTCTTCGATCACAAACTCAGGCCCGGCTTGCACCACTTTTTTCACGGTGCAACGGTCGATGGAGCGCAGGATGCCCTGGCGGTCCTTGTCGGAGATGTCCGCCGGCAATTCGACCTGGATCTTGAAGATCTGGTTGTAGCGGTTTTCCGGGTCAACAATATTGTTCTGCGACAGGCGGATGTTATCGGTGGGAATACTGCGAGTGTCGCAGTACAACTTCACGAAATACGCCGCACACAACGCCGACGAAGCCAGAAAGTAATCGAACGGGCCCGGTGCCGAGCCATCGCCCTTGTAGCGGATTGGTTGATCGGCCACCACCGTGAAGTCATCGAACTTGGCTTCAAGTCGAAGGTTGTCGAGAAAGTTGACCTTGATTTCCATGGGGGATTACCAGAATAACGGGCTAGACGATTTGGTCGCCATTATCCGGCTTTTCAGCGGTAAGTCTTGTGGTTGTCTGGTCCTTGATCAGGTTTACAGCTGTTTCCCCCCGACGCCCGATGCACGGCACCGGGCTTTTTCTAAACGATGAATTGTTCAGTCGAGTATCAGGTGCGGCAGGAACCGGCTCGAATCCTTGGTGATCAAACTGTTGTCCTCACGCACACCGATGCCTGCCGCTTGATCGCCGATCACCCAGGAGCCGATTAGCGTGTAGCTATCACCAAACTGCGGTAGCGGCGCGAATTCCTGAAGGATAAACGGCGCGTCCGTGTAGGGCCCGTCCTCTTTCACGATCAGACCGTCCGCTGTTTGCAGTTCGATGTTGGCGCCTTCCCGTGAGAAAAATGGCTTGCGCACCCAACCCTTGGGCACCGCTTTGTTCGGGTCGGTATCCAGATGGGCGGCGAGCAGGTTCGGATGACCTTTGTTGAATTCCCACAGCAGCGGCAGGATGCCTTTGTTGGAGATGATGGATTTCCAGGCCGGTTCGAAAAACTGCGTATCACTCTGGGCAATCGCTGCACCAAAGGGCTCGTGGAAGATGAACTCCCAGGCGTGCAGTTTGAACAGGTGAGGAATCCAGCGATCTTCAAGGTCGACGAAGCGTCCGTCACTGGTCAGGCCAATGTCTTCGATGTCGATGTGGCGGGATTCGATGCCGACCTTTTCCGCCACCAGCCGCAGGTAATCGGTGGTGCCTTTGTCCTCGACCGAGTCTTTCATCGAGGCGAAATAGAAGGGCTGTGTGAGCTGCAGTTGAGCAAAAGCCTGATGCAGCTTGGTGTCGATGCTGTTGAACTGGTCAGCGTGCTTGGGCAGCAAACCGCGCTCGATGCATTGCTCCAGCCAGCCCCACTGGAACGCCGCCGCTTCGTACAGGCTGGTCGGCGTGTCGTAGTTGAGCTCCAGCAGTTTGGCCGGGCCGCTGCCGCTGTAGGAAAAGTCCATGCGCCCGTACAGATGCGGATGACCTTCTAGCCATGAGGTGCGAACCATGTCGAAGAACGGTGCCGGGATGCTCAAACGCTCCAGCAACTCCTCGCTCTGCACCACGCGGGCCACCAGGTCCATGCACATCTCATGAATCTCGGTGGTCGGGTCTTCCAGATCGTTTTCGATCTGCTTGAGCGTGAATTGGTAGTACGCGCTCTCGTCCCAATAGGGTTCGTCGTCGATGGTGTGGAACAGAAAGCCGAGATTCTCGGCAGTCTGCTTCCAGTCAGGACGCTCTGCGCAATGGATTTTTTTCATGGCCCGGTTTCCTTAACTGCTCGACCCGCCGCCGCCCCAGCCGCTGCGTGCACTGGCTTTGCTGCCGAAGCCGCCACGGGAAGTGGACGAGGCAACGGACACCGGCTTGCTTGCAGAAGAACGGATCGAGTCGGCGTAGTTGCTGCTGCCGTATCGCGCCTGATTGGATTTGGTAAAGGTCGAACCTTTCGAAATCCGCTGGCCGAGCGTCGACGACGAATAGCTGCCCCGGTCGTCGCGGTAGCGGTAAACCGGCTGGGAGTAATAGCTGTTGCGGTTGTTGCTCAGCATGTTGCCGATCAGCAGGCCCGTCAGCAGGCTGGTGCCAGAGAATCCGGAGCCGCCGCTGTTTGCTTCCGAGGCGGGCAATTGCGCTTTGGCGGCGTCCACCTGGGATTGCGTCACCTCGCCATCGGCGGTCAGTTCGAAGCCGCCGAGTTTGGGGATGAATTTGCCGGCGGAGTCCTGCTGGCAGCAGTCGGCGACGAAGTCAGCTTCGCAATCGGCCTGGTTGTCGTACACCGGTGCAATGCGCCGATGCTCAGCCATGGCGGTCATGAAGGCGTCGGAGCAGACGTCCACCGGAAGCTTTTCATCGGCGCATTGCTGCACGGACTGGAAGTTGTACTTTTTCTGTACCGAGTAGGTTTTTTCCGTCGGCCCGCAACCTGAAATCGCCATCGCGACCGAGGCTGCCAGCGACAGCTGAACGTACTTGCTTCGTTTCATCGGGAGCTCCGTGCGCGATCAGTTCGGGGTAGGGGTCATGCAGGCGGCGTTCAACATGCCGACGCTGATGGCCACGGCTGCCACGTAGATACCGGCGGCGATTTCGCCTTTCTTGATGCGCTCGGAGGTGCCTTTGAGCACCAGGCTGGTCATCAGGAACGCCAGCAGTTGCACGAACGCCGCAATGACTGCCCAGACCACGAAGTCGAGAATGCTGATCGAGTAGGCAATCACGTTGCTCGCCGGAATGGCGAAACCGATGATGGCGCCGCCCAAGGCGATTGCGGCCGCGACGTTGCCCGAACGGATCAGTTCGAATTCTTTGTGCGGGGTGAGGCGGGTGTAGATGAACTGGAACAGCGCGAACAGCACGGCGGCGCCGACGATGTACGCAACAAACCCGAACACGGCGGCTTTGTTCAGGGAGACGGAGAGCGCTTCTAGCATGGGTTTCTTCCTTTTTAAAAAGTGTTCAGGTCGGTGGTGTACAGCGAAATGCCCAACGAAGTGCTCAAACTGATCGTGCCTTCGGCGTCTTCTTCGACGGAAAACAGCAGGAACTCACGACGGTCGGTCAGGCCGGTTTCGCGGGCGTACAGCATCGAACGGTGCTCGACACTGTAGGAATCCTCTGGGTTTTTCAGCTGCTCGCTCAACGCTACCAGTTCAGTCTGGCCATTTTCGGTGCCCCATTCGCGGGTGTACTCGACGCCGTTGTGGGTGTAGGTCGGCAACCCGATCAAGCTTTGCGGGCCGGCCAGCCGACGCAGCTCCGCTTCGCTGCTGATGGTGATGTAGCTGAGGTAGTTGAACAGGATCACCGACTCGATCTGGCCAGCGATATCGCCAGTGGTGTGCACTTGCAGCCAGTAGTCTTCGTCGTTCATGTAATAGCGCGACAGCCAGGTCGACTGCCCGAGATCAACGGTGCCGTTGCTCCAGATCTGCTGGGAGCCGGGGATGGTCACGGCGGTTTTTTCGTCGAGCAACAATTGAAGCGTGGTGTCGAACATCACACTCTTGCCCAGTGCCAGACCCAGCGGGCCGGCAGCCGGTTGGGTTTCGTTGGCAGTCCATTTGGACTCGGTATTCGCGTTCGGGGCCTCAAGCCCCATCAACTGTTTAAACCATCCCATTGGAGATTTCCTTGAGGCGAGTGGAGGCGATGTAGAAGAGCTCACCGCCGTCAATGCGCGTCGCGCCGGGCGGGTTGATCGAAGGTTGTCGGGCGCCCTTGGCGCGATAGCCGATGAGGGTGGCGTTGTGACGTTCTTTCAGCTGCGTGTACAGATCGCCGAACGTCGCGTTAAACGTCTCGGGCAGTTTCATCAGGTATTGGGTCGCGCCCTGGCCCACGCATAGCAATTCGTTGATGACCACGGATGAGCCCGGGTCCTGAGACGCGCGCACGAGCATCTCGATGGCCATGCTCGACGTGCACTCCAGACTGGGGGCGTAGGCGCTGGCGAGTGCGGCGATTTCACTGTCATTGAAATGAGCGACCACATGCCCGACAGGCTTCAGTTGGTTGACTGCCAGCACGGTGGCCAGGGTCAGGTCGTCCGAATGGGTTCGCACCAGGACGCGTTCGGCACCGGGAACACCCGCGCGCAGTAGCAGTGCCACCGAGGACAGGCTTTCGCCCTTGATGAAGGCTGCCTGGCCGGGCATGGGGTTTTCTTCAAGGGTGCAATCGCAAATGACGATCAGGTTGTCGTTGGAGGTTTCATCCTGAAGTAGCAATTCAACAACCCGTTCGCTGGACGCACCTTCCCAGCCGATGAGCACCGTATGTCCGACCTTGCCGGTGTAATCACCTTTGCCCTTCATGCCTTTTCTCCATACATCGATAACGCTGCTGGTGGTTTTGCCGATGGCGGCCGTCAGCAGCGCAATGCCGCCGAGCATGACCCAGGTGGCCACGAAAATACGCCCCGCCGATGTCTGTGGCGCGAGATCGCCATAGCCTACGGTCAGCGTGGTGGTGAGATAAAAGTAGGTAAACGTGGCGGGAGCGGTGAGGTGCTGTTCGCCCAGCAACACCAGGCCCAGATACGCCGTGGTCAGGTGCACGCCCAAGGCAATCACCAGTCCTGCCCAACCGAATCGGTGGAAGAGGGACGAGGCATACATGCGCAGTAAAAGGAAAATCGACATTGCGTCCCTGGCTCCGTGGGTACTCATTCCTGGCGACGTTATCGCCTCGGCGTCTGAATGCTCAAGTGCGGTTAACCGGCGGCATTAAACCTGCTGCGCGGCGCAGAGAAAAGTACCTTGGCTGCAATAAATCCGGCGAGCGCACCAAAGAGATGCCCTTCGAAGGACACACCTTGACGCGGAAGAAAACCAAAGACCAGGCCGCCATACAGCAATGCCACGACGCTGGCCGTGATCAGGTTGCCCCAGCTGCGGTGAAACCAGGCGCGGGACAGCAGATAAGCCCACAGCCCGAATACCCAGCCGCTGGCACCGATGTGCACGCCGGAAAATCCGAACAGCCAGACCAGCGAACCGCCCAGCAGAATGATGATCGCACTGACGGTCAGGAATCGGTTGAGCCCCTCGACAATGACCAGGGTGCCCAGAATCAGGAAGGGAATCAGGTTGGCGCTGAGGTGCGCAAAGGACGCGTGCAAAAAGGGTGACGTGATGATGCCGACCAATCCGTGGACGGTTCTCGGCACCAGGCCGAATGCCACAAGGCTGTAGCCGGTCGCGACATTGAGCAGTTGCAGCGCAACCATGAAAATGGCGAGGCTGGCGATTGTCTTGAAACCCTTCAGGGCATCCATCCTTGACCTCTTATCAATCAGAATTGCAACGCAAACCCATGTGGGAGCGAGCAGGCTCGCTCCCACAGGCTATGAGTTCGCGCTTGGGCCGTTTACTCAGCCGATTTCTGCTTCAGGCGTTCCAGGATCGCGTTGGCGCTGCCCGCGTCCGGCGTGATGCCGGCTTCGCGCAGTTTGCGCTCCAGGTCGGTGCCGGTCGAGGCATCGGCCAGTTGGTCCTGGGCTTCCAGTTCCGCGGCGCGTTGCTGCTGCTTGGCCTGCAAACGGTTCAACGTACCGACGGCGGTTTCCAGTTTGCCATTGGCGCCGCCGCTGGCGATGGACGCGCTGACCTGGGCTTTCTGTACGCTTTCGCGGGCCTTGGCCATGTCCACTTGCTGGCGAAGACTTTTGATGCGGTTTTCAGCCTTGGTGATGTCTTTGCGCATGTTCTGCGCATAACCGCCGAACTCGGTGGCCTGCTTCTGCTCGACATCCAGTTCATTGGTCAGGGTCGAAATGGCTTCGGCCACTTCCAGTGCCAGGTCCTCGCGGTTGGCCTGGATCGCGGCCAGGGCTTTGGATTCCAGGTCCTTGATCTTGGCGTTGTACTCGCTGACGCGATCGGCCGACAGTTTGTGCTTGGCCATGATGGTCACCAACTCACGCTTGGCGTTGGCCAGCGCGCTGTCAGCATCGCGAATTTCCTGGTCGAGGATGCGCAGGGCCTGTTGGTCGACGATCGATTCGCCGACTTCGTTGGCGCCGCCACGCAGTGCGGTGAACAATTTGCTCCAGATGGACTGAGTCATTGGATATTCCCTGATTCCCGAATAATTAATTGAAGAAACGTTCGAAGGCTTCGCTGGCGCGCTGCACGTTGTCGACGAGGGTTTTGACCTCGGTCACGACGTTGGTCAGGCTCGAGTCGGAGCTGAGTGCGCCAAACATGTTGTAAACGACCTGCCCGTTGGGCATGGACTCGATACCGATCGACGACAGCGGGAACATTTCCCGGCTGCGCAACACGGCATCATTGAAGGCCGGCACGTCCTTGATCGACTCGACGTCGACCAGCACGGTATCGACGATGATCTGGTCGCCCACCACCGCGATGTAAATCGGCAAGCCACCGAAGTCGTTCATTTCCAGCTTGATGCTGGACTCGGAGCCTTGAACGAGGGAGAGGGTGATGTCGTTCGAGACCACTTCGTCCAGGGCTTGAAGGGCGCTGTAGAGGCGATCGATGTTCCAGTTGTTACCTGCGCTCATGTAATTCTCCGACATGAATGAGCCAGCCAGAATCGGTTGGCGTAGCTGTTTCTCCATCTGCTTGAGCAGGCTTCGGTTTTCGGGAAGCACCCAAGTCTCGTGTTTCACATAACCGGCGGCACCCAGGCCCGCGCGCATCTGCTTCATGTAAAAGCTCGACGGTTTTTTCGCGGACGGTTTCGAGCGCTCTCCCTTGCTGCTTGCTGAATCGGTCACAGACCCGCCAGGCGGATCTGATGGAGAGCTGCTGTTCATGGTGCTGACCCCGTAATGAAAAACTCACGCGTGAGAAACACTACAGGCAATTTTTGTAGTCCTCAATAGCTCACGCGTGAGTTTTTTTTGGCTGCGGGAGGGAGTCAAGCGCTGGGGTGTTTATCGGTTTTGAGTGATGGCGGATATGGTTCGGCCCTTACAGCGGTTCACTTTGGGGCTTTTCCAAAGTGACTCTCTGTAAGGGCGAAACCGCCAGCCGCCGTTATCGCAGCAACGGATATGAACGCCAACCAAAAATAGTGCGACGCCCAGCAGTCAGGCTGAAAGTCCCGAGATGAGCTTCTCAGCTCAGCTCAACCCGCCAGGAATTCGTCAGTGGACACCACGCTGGCGTAAGCAAAACCCAGGGCCGACATGAAGGCAGCGTGAACGTGGGCGGCCGGAACGGTGAGACCATTGAACTCCAGGTCACGGGAGGCGCAGGCGTCGTGGATCACCGTGACGCTGTAGCCGAGGTCGTTGGCGGCGCGGGTGATGCCGTCGACACACATGTGGCTCATGCTGCCGACTACCACCAGTTCCTTGATGCCTTGCTCGTCGAGAATGGTCTGCAGTTGCGTTTCACGGAACGAGTTGACGAAGTGTTTGAGCACCACCGGTTCGTCGGCGCGGTTCAGGACTTTGGGGTGCAGCTTGGCGCCTTCGGAGCCGGGGGTGAAGAACGGCGCTTCGTCGGAAGTGAACTCGTGGCGAATGTGCACCACCGAGTCCCCAGCATCGCGAAACGCTTTGAGCAGGCGCGCGGCGTTGTCCGCAGCAGCGTCGGCGCCGACTAGCGGCCACTTGCCTTGGGGGAAGTAGTCGTTTTGGATATCAACTACGATGAGTGCTTGCTTGGCCATGACTGTTTCCTCGAAGTATGTGTTGGCTGTGGAATCAAGTATTGGCTGCGGCAGGCCGTCCGAGGATTGGCCGCACCGACAATTGAAGGGGGAAAACTGACAATGGACGCACAAAGGGCAATCGCCGAGCTGGGCGTGCTGATTTATCCAGGCGCGCAGATGGCGGCGGTGCACGGGCTGACGGACTTGTTCGGGTTGGCGAACCGGATCGCCGCCGAGCATCAGTCGGCGCAGTTGCCGCTGCTGCGGGTCAGCCATTGGCAGGTCGATGGCGATCAGGCGCCCGAGCGCGTCTATGACAGTCATCCCGCGCCGGACGGTGCGCTGGTGGCGGTGTTGATCCCGCCGTCGATTGGCGGTTTTTCCGAAGGCCAGGCGTCGCAAGGCTTGCTGCGCTGGATTTGTCAGCAACATGCACAGGGCGCGACCCTCGGCGGCGTCTGTGTGGGCTCGATTCTATTGGCTGAAAGCGGCCTGCTCGACGGCCGCAGCGCCACCACCCACTGGACCTCGGCCAAGGCGTTCGCCGAGCGTTATCCGGCGATCAAGCTCAAGGCCGATACGCCGATCGTCGATGACGGCGACTTGATCACCACGGCCGGGTTGATGGCGTGGTCCGAGCTGGGTTTGCGTCTGGTGGACCGACTGCTGGGGCCGAGCATTGCCACCGCCACCGCGCGGTTTCTGGTGGTGGAACACAGCGACAGTGCGAGTGAATGTGGCAGCAACTTCTCACCGATTCTCAGCCACGGCGACGCCTCGATTCTCAAGGTTCAGCATTGGCTGCAAAGCACCGGTGCGACCGATGTGTCGCTGACGACCATGGCTGAGCGGGCCGGGCTGGAAGAGCGTACCTTCCTGCGCCGATTCCGCGCCGCGACCGGCCTGAAGCCCACCGAGTACTGTCAGCACCTGCGGGTCGGCAAGGCCCGGGAAATGCTTGAGTTCACCAACGGCACCATTGACCACATTGCCTGGACCGTGGGCTATCAAGACCCGAGCGCCTTTCGCGCGACATTCAAGAAAATTACCGGGTTGGCACCGAGTGATTATCGGGCGCGGTTTGGGGTGACGCCCATTGCAGCAACTCGGTAGGCGCAATACCTGAAATCCCTGTGGGAGCGTATCGCGTGGGTCGTGCAAAATGCCGGGAGTGAAATAGCCGTCGTGCAGAATGAGACAGGCTCAGTGCTATCACCGATTCGGCAACTGATTGAATTGCCTAAGGTTTCAGATCAGCAGCTGTTGGCCTGATCTCTGCACCCCTCCCACTACATTCATCGAGCGCCGATTGAAGGGGGACGCATGACCCCAACAAACCGCAAAAAACTCGTGGTCGCGCATTCTGTGCGGCCCGACGCGCCACAGCACGAAGTCGAAACCAATCGCGCATTGGCCCGTTGGCTGGCGCAGATTCTCGGGTTCAAATTCGGCGGCAGCTACGACCCCGAACACCACGCCGGTCGCGATCTCTATCTGTTGCCGACCCAAACCCTGGTCGGCGCTGCCGCCGCAAAGCAATTGGGCGTCAAAGGCCCGGAGGATTTGTGGGGCGGCTACGTCGAGCATGATTTCATCTGCACCAAAGCCATCAGCCACGGCCTGCGCAATAAAAACGCTGTTGCTCCGCACGGCTGGTCGCCATTGTTTTCTGAACGGGTGCGCAGCGTGGTGCTCGATGGTCTGAGCGTGTTCTCCCTCGACGATGCGCGTCCGGCGGCGGAGCATTTGCTCGATAGCGGCCCGATTCGCCTGAAACCGATCCATGCCTGCGCCGGACGCGGTCAGGTGGTGATCGAGAGCCTCGACCAATTCGATGCGATTCTCGGCAGGCCCGATGCCCAGGCGCTGTTCACCGAAGGCGTGGTGTTGGAGCAAGACCTGAGCGAGGTGGTGACTCACAGCGTTGGCCAAAGCTTCATCGGCGGCACCGTGCTGAGTTACTGCGGTGATCAGTACTTGACCGCAGACGGTCATGGCGAGCAGGTTTATGGAGGCTCTAACCTGCTCGTAGTGCAGGGCGGCTACGACGATCTGCTTGAACTGCAACTGCCCGACGATGTGCGCTTGGCCATCGAGCAAGCGCAAGTGTTCAACCGGGCGGCGGATGAGGCCTATCCCGGTTTCTACGCCTCGCGGCGCAACTACGACATCGCGCAAGGCCTGGACAGTAACGGCCAGCAGCGCAGCGGCGTGCTCGAACAATCCTGGCGCATGGGCGGTGCCAGCAGCGCCGAAGTCGCGGCGTTGCAGAGCTTCGTCAACGACCCGGGGATGCGTGCGATTCGCGTGTCCTCGGTGGAAACCTACATCGATCAAGCGCTGCCGGCGGACGCCATCGAGGTGTACCGCGGGCCGGCGCAAAACAGTGAATTTCTCCTCAAGTACGTAACGGTCAAATCCTATGACGGCTAGAAGCGAAACCATCCAGATCGACATCGACGATGAACAAATGGTCGGGACGTTTCTCAGTCCCAAATCGAAAGTCCCCGGCGTGCTCTTCGTACACGGTTGGGGCGGCAGTCAGGAGCGTGATCTTGAACGGGCCAAAGGCATCGCCGGTTTAGGCTGTGTGTGCCTGACGTTCGACTTGCGCGGTCACACCGGCGGCACCGGCATTGCGCTGACACGGGTCACCCGCGAAGACAACCTGCGAGACCTGCTGGCGGCATACGACCGTTTACTCGCGCACCCGGCGCTCGACACCTCGGCGATTGCCGTGGTCGGCACCAGTTATGGCGGTTATCTGGCTTCGATTTTGACGTCATTGCGCCCGGTGCGCTGGCTGGCACTGCGGGTGCCGGCGTTGTATCGCGATGAGCAATGGCATACGCCCAAACGCGAACTGGACAAGCTCGATTTGCGTGATTACCGCAGCACGCTGGTGCGCGCCGACAGCAATCGCGCGTTGCATGCCTGTTCGCAATTTACCGGGGATGTGCTGCTGGTGGAGTCCGAGACTGACGACTATGTGCCCCACTCGACCATCATGAGTTACCGGGCTGCGTGTCAGCAGACGCACTCGCTGACTCACCGGATCATCGACGGCGCCGACCACGCGTTGAGCGAGCCGGTCTCACAGCAGGCGTATACCTCGATCCTGGTGGACTGGATTACCGAGATGGTGGTGGGTGAGCGGTTGAGCATTATCCAGTCGAAGTGAGGGGGTGCTTCCTGACGCCATCGCGGGCAAGCCCGCTCCCACAAAGTTTGTGTCGTACACAACATTTTGGATAAACACTCCACTCCTGTGGGAGCGGGCTTGCCCGCGATGGCGTCCACGCAAACGCCCAATCACTTGGGCTTCTTCGCAATCCGCAGCGACTTGGCTTTGGCCTCGACGATCAAATACATCACCAACGTAATCAACAACGGCAGGATGAAATAAATCGCCCGATACGCCAGCAACCCCGCCACCAGACTCCCCCGCGAAGCCTCATGCTGCAGCAACGCGACAAACACCGCTTCCAACACCCCGAGCCCCGCCGGAATGTGCGTAATAACCCCGGCAATCGCGCTGATCAACAACACGCCAAGCACCAACGGATAATCCAGTTTGCTCGGCAGCAAGGTGAAAATAACCGCCGCCATCAGCGACCAGTTCAACGCCCCCAGCGCCAGTTGCAGCACCGCCATGCGCAGGGACGGCAAGTTGATTTCGACACCGCGAATGGCCCACTCGCGACGCTTGGAAAACCGACAGGCCGCCAGATAACCCGCGCTCACCAGCAGCAGTAAAATCCCCACGCCCTGCAAGGCGCCACTGCTGAGTTTCCAGCCCGGCGGCATGCTTACCAGTCCGCTGCTGAACACTGCGCCGGCAATCACCATGTAGCCGAACCAGTTGGTTGCCAGGCTCAGGCCGAGGATTTTCGCGATGTTGCCTTTGCTCACCCCGAGCCGCGAATACAGCCGATAACGCATGGCAATGCCGCCGACCCAGGCACTCAAATTGAGGTTGAAGGCGTAGCTGATGATGCCCACGGGCAGGATCTGCTTCCAGGTCAGGTCCTGACGAATATAGGTGCGGCCAATCAGGTCGAAACAGGCGTACACCAGAAAACTCACCAGCGTCAGCCCGGAGGCGATGATCAGCGTGCGTACTTTGAAATCGGCGAGGGTGTCGAACACCTCGTTCCATTCGATGCGCTGGGCCAGCATCGTGAACAGGACGATCAGCGCCAGGAAAAACAGCATCGTCAGTGGTTTTTTCCAGTGACTCCAACGTGCTGTTTTTGTCGGTGCAGGTGTCAGGCTCTCGGCGGGGGGGGCGGAGTGGGATTCAGCGCGGCTCATGATGGTCACCCCCGGCGAGGTGGGTGAAAGGCTTCAGGCGCGGCTTGTGAGCCGGCAGCCAACCGGCCCACGCGGGGAAGTGCCGCAGGAAGTGAAACACCAGAAAGCCAACGGTCATGTGCCAGACCCGTCCGCGCGGGGATTTGTCCGCACACATGGCTTTGCAGTGGTTGTTGCTCAGTATCTCGAGGCGTTCGAACAAATGACGGTTGAAGGCGCGATCGCGGATCAGCACATTGGCTTCCAGGTTCATCGACAGGCTCAACGGGTCGAGGTTGCTTGAGCCGACCGTGCTCCAGTCTTCGTCCACCAGCGCGACTTTGCCATGCAACGGGCGCTCGCAGTATTCGTGAATTTGCACCCCGGATTTGAGCAAGTAGTCATAGGTCATGCGCGCCGCCAGTTTGGCCACCATCATGTCCGGCTGGCCTTGCAGGATCAGCCGCACCTCGACGCCACGGCGCGCGGCGTTGCGTATCTCGCGCAGCAAGCGATAGCCGGGAAAGAAGTAGGCGTTGGCAATCACCACGCGACGTTGGGCCCTGCGCAGGACTTGTCGATAAACCTCTTCAATGTCGGTCTGATGATCTCCGTTGTCGCGGTACACCAAACGGACCTGGCCATCGTGATCGTTGAACGCCAGCTCCGCGCGCCGCTGCCGACGGCGTTGCCACCAGTATTTGGCGCGGGCCGGGCGACCGCTTTGAAGCAGCGCGAAGTGATGAATGTCGGCCACCGCCGGGCCTTGCACTTCAACCGAGTAATCCTGCTTGGCCTCAGGGCCGAAGTCGGCCAGATGGTCAGCGGAAAAGTTGATCCCGCCGATGAACGCAATCGTGCCGTCGACCACCACGATTTTGCGGTGCAGGCGTCGGAACCAGTTGGTGCGGATGCCCAGCCGTTTCGGTGCCGGATCAAATATTTGCAGGCGCACGCCGGCCTCGCTCAACGCCGTGAGATAGCCGGTGGTCAGTTCGCCACAACCAAACCCATCAAGACTGGCGGTGACCCGCACGCCGCGTTGTGCCGCGTCGATCAGCACTTGCTGCAACTCATTGCCGACCTTGTCCTCGAACACAATGAAGGTTTCCAGGAGGATTTCAGTCTTGGCCTGGCGCATGGCTTCGAACACCCGCGGGAAATATTCTTCGCCGTTTTCCAGCAGATCCACCCGGTTGTTGCCCTGCCAACCGTACTCAACGTCGACCACGCCGGGTTCACGCGCCGGCGGGTTGGTGGGCACGTGTTCTGCGCTGGTCTTTTCCATCGGTGCGCTGCTCATAGCTCAATCTCCACCGATAGCGGTGCGTGGTCGGAAAGGTGTGACCAGGGCCGGGCCGCCAGAACTTGCGGACGGCTGGCCTTGAGGTTGCGCACGTAGATGCGGTCCAGGCGCAAGGCGGGCATGCGTGCCGGAAAACTGCGCGCCGGTTTGCCGTGGAGTTCGGCGAACACCTCGCGCAAACCACTAGGCTTGAGCAGTGCATCGGCGCGCTGACGCCAGTCGTTGAAGTCACCGGCGACAATCACTGGCGCGTCGCTCGGCAATTCTGCGAGGCGCTGGGTCAGCAGTTTCAATTGTTCGTTGCGATGGGTTTCGCGCAGCCCCAGATGGACGCAAATCGCGTGCACTTCCGGGCCATCAGCGGGCAGGCGCAATACGCAATGCAGGATGCCGCGGTTCTCGTGTCCGCTGATGGACACGTCGAGGTTGTCGTGGCGAATGATCTGGAATTTCGACAGCAGCGCATTGCCGTGATCGCCCGCTGGGTACACCGCGTTGCGTCCGTAGGCGAACTGCGGCCACAACGTGTCGGCGAGAAATTCGTACTGCGGCATCGTCGGCCAATTGCTGTAACGCTGGGGATGGTGCTCGTGGGTGCCGTGGACTTCCTGCAAAAACACCACGTCGGCGGACACACTGCGCACCGCTTCGCGCAATTCCGGAAGGATGAAACGCCGGTTGAGCGCGGTAAAACCCTTGTGGGTGTTGACCGTCAGCACGGTGAAACGGCGCACCGTCGTCACGGTTTCTAACGAGTCATCGGCGGGGTTGAGCTGCTCGGAGCGGTTCATGGCAACACGCCTTGTGCTGCAAGTTCGCCGCAGGCAAAGAATAACCAACCTGAAATACCGATGTGAATCGCCGCCATGTCGCCTCCCGTCTGATGGTCCTCGGTTGCCTCTGTCTTTTGATGACTGCGGGGCAGCGGCGAAAGTTTCGAAGAGACTACATACGGTATGCGGGCTAAACCTGTAGGAGCCGGCTTGCCGGCGATAGCGCTGGCACATTCAACATTGATGTGAATGTCACACCGCTATCGCCGGCAAGCCGGCTCCTACAGGGTTGATCAGTGACCGGAGACAACGCGGCTTGAGCCTTTAGCCGGTTCGGCATACACCGGGCCCAGGCGATCGAGGCGACCGCTCCACGCCGTCAGCGCCAGCGCCACCAACACCACCAGACCACCGATCCACGCGGTATGGATCAGGCCCATGTGAGCGACGATCAAACCACCGCCCCACGCCCCACCGGCAATGCCGAGGTTGAACGCGGCGATGTTCAGGCCGGAAGCCACGTCCACTGCATTTGGCGTGTGATGTTCAGCCTGACGCACCACATACACTTGCAAGCCCGGCACGTTGCCGAACGCGACGGCGCCCCAGACCAGCACGGTGGCCAGCGCCAGCCAAGGGTTGCCGGCGGTGAAGGTCAGCACGAACAGCACGGCGGCGAGCAGGGCGAAGATGATTTTCAGGGCGCTGATCGGGCCGCGCTTGTCGGCCAGTTTGCCGCCCCAGATGTTACCGATGGCCACCGAGATGCCGTACACCAGCAACACCAGGCTGACCGTGCTGGCGCTGAAACCAGAGATGTCCTGGAGAATCGGCGCGAGGAACGTGAAGGCAGTGAACGAGCCGCCGTAACCGACCGCCGTCATGGCATACACCAGCAGCAGGCGCGGTTGCTTGAGGACCTGCAACTGTTCCAGCAGCGAAGCCGGTTTGCTGTGGGTGATGTTTTTCGGCACGTAGAGCAGGCTGCCGATGAACGCAATCACACCCAGTGCAGAGACAGCGAGGAAGGTTTCACGCCAGCCGAAATGCTGACCGATGAACGTCCCCAACGGTACGCCGGTGACCAGTGCCACCGTCAGGCCGGTGAACATGATCGCAATCGCACTGGCGGCTTTTTCCTTCGGCACCAGGCTGGTGGCGATGGTCGAACCGATCGAGAAAAACACCCCGTGGGCCAGGCCAGTGATGATTCGCGCAATGATCAGCGATTCGTAGCTCGGTGCTTTCCACGCCAGCAGGTTGCCGAGGGTGAACAGCACCATCAGCGACAACAGCAGCAATTTACGCGGGACTTTGCCGGTGAGGGCGGTCAGCACCGGGGCGCCGATGGCAACGCCCAGGGCGTAGAGGCTGACCAGCAGGCCGGCGGACGGCAGGCTGACGCCAAGGTCGGCGCCGATAGTGGGTAACAGGCCAACGATGACGAACTCGGTCGTCCCGATGGCGAAGGCGCTGAGGGTCAGCGCGAGCAAGGCAATGGGCATGGCTGCAACTCCGGTGGGTTGATTGATGGAGCGCAGTGTCGGGGATTGGGTTGTGCGGAAAAATGGGGGGCTGGGCATTTGATATTTGCCGTGGGCGCAAATATCGCTCCCTTAGTAACTCGTGGTCCCTTGTAGAAGCTGGCTTGCTGACGAAGGCGGCCACAAATGCACCGCCGTTCTTGAGGGCCTCATCGCCAGCAAGCCGGCTCCTAAAAGGTTTGCGTGTAATCCATGTTTTATAGGGCACCGGACCTGTAGGCGCTGGCTTGCCAGCGATGGCGGCCTCGTATGCGGCGCGGTACTTGAGGGCCTCATCGCCGGCAAGCCGGCTCCTACAGGGTTGAGTTTCGTCAGAGATATCAGCGTGAAAACCGAACTTGCCGGGCATTTGCCAATCAGTTCCTTACAGACCCTTTTCAAGGAACTCCCCGTTTTGCTCAAGTTCAAGACCGCGATGTTACTGGGGGCGTTGCTGTTTCTCGGCAGCAACGAGCTGGAAGCCGTCACGCTGCCGGGTGTTCCCGCCGCAGCCGAGGAGCCGGCAAAACCTGAGCCGCTGGTCCAGGGGGGCCTGCTCGGGGCCATCAGTTCCAGCATCGACGACGTTCAGGACAAGCTCGACCTCAACGAAAACCTGGTCGACGCCTGGCGCCTGCGGGCGGATCGGGCGGCGGATGAAGTCGACAAACTGGTGAACCAGCCTTCGTCTCGATCACCGATGAGCGTGGTCGGCGATTTCCTGTTGTTGTCCGGCGTCTGGCTCGGAGTGTTTGCCTTGCTCACGGTACTCGGTGGGCTGCTGGACAAACGCTTGAGTGCAGGCCGATTTTTTCGAAAATACCCGCGTAGCCAGGACCTGCTCGGCTACCTGCTGCCATACACAATTCCCGCGTTGATCTGCCTGCCGATAACGCTATACGTCAGCCATTTTTTGCCGAATTCGGTGGGCCGGGCGCTGGCGCTGTGCTTTGCCTACGCCACCAGCAGCGGCATTTTCTCCACCTCGATGTTCTTGTGCGTGATCGTCATGTTCAACACCGGACACAAGCGTCCGGCGGTGCAGATCATCCGTGATTACTGCCCCAAACCGCTGTTTCTGATCGGCTTCCTTGCCGCGCTCAGCGATGCGTTGACCAGCCCGCAGATCGCCCGGCAACTGGGCGGCAACATCACCAGCAGCATTGCGGTGTTCACCGGTCTGTTTGCCTCGATCATCTTCGGATTGCTGGTGATTCGCCTGCGGCGTCCGGTGGCGCATCTGATCCGCAACCGGGCGCTGGCGCAGCGCTTGAAACAGCCTTCATTGCAGGAGTCCCTGCGGATTTTTTCCGGGCTCTGGTACTGGCCGATTCTGCTGATGGTGATGGTCTCGGCGATCAACCTGATCGGCGTCGGCGAGGACAATCAGAAAGCCCTGCGCTGCGCGTTGTTCACCACCATTCTGTTGATTGCCATGGTGTTCCTCAGCACGATTTTTCAGCACCTGTTCAAATCCGGAAAAGCCGCTGCGATCCAGCGCAGCAGTGCCTATAAGGAGCGTTTTCTCAGTTTGCTACACGCGTTGCTGCGAATTGTCATGGCCGTGGCGTTCATCGAAATTCTCGGGCGGATCTGGGGCGTGTCGCTGTTCGAGTTCGCCGAACGCAACTCGGTGGGCCGGGCGATCAGTGAGTCGCTGAGCAGCATGGGTCTGATCTTTCTGGTGACGTGGTTGCTGTGGGTGGTGCTCGATACCGCGATTCAGGAAGCGTTGAAACCGCCGATCAATAAACGCACGACACAGCCGAGTACGCGGGTCAAAACCATCCTGCCGCTGCTGCGCAACGCGATCAAAATCATCCTCGTGGTGATCTGCGCCATCACCACCATGGCCAACCTCGGGATCAACGTCGCACCGCTGCTGGCCGGTGCCGGGGTGGTCGGCCTGGCCATCGGTTTCGGTTCGCAGCAACTGGTGCAGGACGTGATCACCGGCCTGTTCATCATCATTGAAGACACGCTGTCGATCGGCGACTGGGTGGTGCTCGACTCCGGGCATGCCGGCACCGTCGAAGGCCTGACCATCCGCACCTTGCGCCTGCGCGACGGCAAAGGCTTTGTGCACTCGGTGCCGTTCGGGCAGATCAAGGCTGTGACCAACCAGTCGCGACAATTTGCCTATGCGTTTTTCTCGGTGCAGTTCACCTACGACACCGATGTCGACAAGGCTATCGAGCTGATTCGCGAGGCGGGGGATTCGATCCGCGACGATGCGTTTCTCAAGTACAACCTGCAAGGGCCGCTGGACGTATTTGGCGTCGACAAAATGGACCTCAACGGCGTGGTGCTGACGGCGCAGTTCCGTACGGTGTCGGGTGGCCAATATGCGGTGAGCCGTGCGTTTAACCAGCGCTTGAAAAAGCTTGTGGATAACAGCCCGTGGGTGCATTTCGCGCAGACTTATCCACAGCAGGTTTTGATGCCCCGGCAGGTTGCTACTGCGCAGGGAGATGATGACCTTGTGCCGGAGAATTCGCCGGTGTTGTTGCCGGATCAGCCGCGTACCCAATGATTTTTGTGGGTGCTGATGGCCCCATCGCGGGCAAGCCCGCTCCCACAGGGATTAGCTGTGTTGCACAGATTGTGTTCACCCCCGAGAACATTGTGGGAGTGGGCTTGCCCGCGATGGGGCCGGCCCGGACAGCATCAATGCCGGATCAGTTTGTTGTGTAGCTCGGCAGTCGATTGCTGATCCAGCTCCAACCAGAAAACCTGCTTTCCGGCGATCTCGGCAGCCACTGGAAGACCATCGCGGTACACCAGCCGATTACTCGCCAGCGCCGGTACTTTTGCACCGGGTAACAGCGTGCCCGCCAGGTTCAGCGGATCAACCCCGCACACCGCGATCAAACTCCCGTCATGCGCCCGCCGCCGCACTTCGCGCAGCAATGGAATCGCCTCGGGCAAGGCAAACTGCTCACCGGCCAGACCACTCACGAACCGCCCGCCGCGAATCTCGCCGCGAGCCTCCAGCCGGTGGAACGTGCGCAGCAATTCACGCCAGCTCGGCAGCCAGTCTGCTTCACGTTCCAGCAGGCGCCAGAACACCACGCCGTAGCGGCGCAGCAAGGTCATGGCGATGTGTTCCAGGGTGTCGCTCGGCGTTGGATGTTTGCTATCCACCAGCGGCGCAGGCGGCCCGCGCCTTAGCAAGGCCCAGCGCCCGGCATCGTCCATGCCGCCAATAAAGGCGCCACGTCCGCGCCGGCTGCTGCGATTCTGCCGTTTACTGGCCGGGGTGATCAGCGCCCGCAAACCGGCAAAACTGTCGGCGTTCACCAACCCGGCGCCGACCAGTTCCTGCAAGGCGATTTCCAGCTCCGAGCGCAGCAGATGAGCCTCGTGAATCAGCTCATCGAAAAACAGTGCGCCGTGCTGACTGAGGGCTTCGTAGACCTTTTGCGTTTTCGGCGACAGTTCGCTGACCGCTGTCTGCTCGGTCAGACCGCTCCATAACCCGACCTGACTGCGCGGCAGCAACACAATGGGCGTGCTGCGCAACGCGGTGCCGGCGTTTTTGTTGCGTGCCGTCAGGCGCGTCCAGACCAACTTGCCGCTGCGGCACAGGTCATCCAGCCAACTCGCCGAATAGCCTTTGATTCGTGCCGGCAGAATGTCGCTGTCCCAGGCTGTAGCGGCGGCGGGATAGCCTTCGAACTGAGCGACGATGGCCGGCAGCACTGCATTGCCCTGGCCTTGAGTCGAGGCAGAAAGATGCTGCCAGTCGAACAGGAATCGCATGAAATCCTGCAACGCCACGGGTTCGATTTCTCGGCGCAGACGCTTGACCGTGTAGCGATGAATCCGCGCCAGCAGATGCCGTTCGCACCATTGTTCCTGATCGGTGCCGGGCGTGAAGCGGCCGCGCAGCACATAACCCTCACGTTCCAGTTGCGCGAGTGCCTGGGTGACGTGAGTCGGGGTTAATCCTAACGGCTCGGCAATCGCGCTCAGCGGCAACGGACCAAAAGCGCTGAGCCGTGCGCGGATGACTTCCAGCACCGCTTCGTCCGGCTCCCAGGCTTCATCAAAACCGGGTAATGCCTCCAGCGGCGGCGAGAAATTGGCCTGTGGATAAATCGCTCGCAGGCAGGTCAGCCGTTCCAGCGCCAGCCACAGCGATGGCTCGGTTTCGATCTGCAAACGACTGGCGCGACCGCTCTCGGCAAGGGCAATCAACCAATCCAGCCACTGCGGATTGGCCTGCGCCTCGGCATCGGTGATGCACGCGAGACTCATCAACGTTTCGCGCATTTCATCGACATTGGTCGGGGTTGGCCAGGCCTCGTCGCGCACCGCTTGAATCGCCTCGGCGTCCAGCGCGCCGAGGTCGTCGGTGGATTGCGGGTCGCTCCAGCGCCGGTTGAGCACGGCTTGGGTGCGGCGCTCTTCCAGTGGCGCGTCGTCAAGAAAAGTGTAAGGCCGGGCGCTGAGAATTTCCGCGGCCAGCGGCGAGGGCGCCGGCAGGTCACGGCTGATCAGGCGAACGTCGCCGCTTTCCATCCGGCGCAACAAAGTGAGCCAGCCTTCGCAGTCCATCGCTTCGTGCAGGCAATCGTCGAGGGTCTGTTCCACCAGTGGATGCTCGGGAATCTCGCGCTCGCCGGCGAGGTTTTCGACGCAGGCGATCTGGTCGGGAAACACGCTGGCGATCAGGTCTTCGCTTTTCATCCGTTGGATTTGCGGCGCAACTTTGCGTCCGCCGCTATAACGCGGCAACGCCAGCGCAACCCCGGCATTCCAGCGCCAACGCACACCGAACAGCGGCGCATCGAGCACCGCTTGAATCAGCATGTGCTCGGCGCTGTTGCTGTGCAGGTAACGCCAGACATCATCGAGCTCAAAGCTGTGGCTGGTCGAAAGCGAGAGGACGATCGCGTCTTCGCTGGCGGCGGCCTGCAATTCGAAATTGAAGGTGCGGCAGAATCGCTTGCGCAAGGCCAGGCCCCACGCGCGGTTGATGCGGCTGCCGAAGGGCGTGTGGATGATCAGTTGCGTGCCGCCCGACTCATCGAAAAAACGTTCCATCAGCAGCGTGTCCTGCGAGGGCAGGGCGCCCAATGTCAGGCGCGCGGGGGCGAGGTAATCCACCAGTTGTCCGGCGCTGTCGAGGTTCATTCCGAGGGTCTCGGTCAGCCAGTCGAGGGCCGGCTGCAAATTGCCGGGCGTGGCGCCGAGCAGCTCGTCGAGTTGCGCTTGCAGACGCGCCACGGCGAAGGACAATTCAGCGCTGCGCCCCGGCGCTTCACCGAGCCAGAACGGAATGCTCGGTGGCTGCCCGTGAGCATCCTCGACCCGGACCTTGCCGGTCTCGACCCGCAGGATTCGGTACGACGTGTTGCCCAACTGAAAGATATCGCCGGCGATGCTTTCCACGGCAAAGTCTTCGTTGACGCTGCCGATGTTCAGCCCTTGCGGTTCCAGCAGCACGCTGTAGTCGGCGTTGTCGGGAATGGTGCCGCCGCTGGTCACCGCGGTCAGTTTGCTGCCCCGGCGACCGCGCAACGTGCGCGTCACGGCGTCGCGGTGCAGGTAGGCGCTGCGGATGCCCTGGCGACCGTTGTAGCCCTCGGCGAGCATCTGCAACAACGCCTGATAATGTTTTTCGTCGAGTTCGGCGTAGGGCGAGGCTTTGCGGAACATCTCCAGCAGCGCTTGCTCCGGCCACTCCTGGCAACTGACCTCGGCGATGATCTGCTGGGCCAGCACGTCCAGCGGCGCTTGAGGAATGTGCAGGGTGTCGAGTTCACCGCGGCGCACGCAGTCGAGCAGGGCGGTGCATTCGATCAAGTCGTCGCGGGTGGTGGCGAACAACCGGCCTTTGGGCGTGCCGCCGACCTGGTGGCCGGAGCGGCCGACCCGTTGCAGAAACCCGGCAATCGAACGCGGCGAGGCGATCTGGCAGACCAAGTCGACATCGCCGATATCGATCCCCAGTTCCAGCGACGCCGTGGCGATCAGCACTTGCAGGTCACCGCGCTTGAGCCGCTGTTCGGCGTCGAGGCGAAATTCCTTGGCCAGGCTGCCGTGGTGGGCGGCGACTGCTTCCTTGCCGAGACGCTCGCTCAAATGCCGGCTCAAACGTTCGGCCAAGCGTCGGGTGTTGACGAAAATCAACGTAGTACGGTGTTCGCGGGCGAGAACGGCGAGACGGTCGTAGACCAATTCCCACACATCGTTGGCCATCACCGCCGACAACGGCACCGGCGGCACTTCGATGCCCAGATCCCGTGGGCGGGCGTGGCCGATGTCGATGATTGCGCAGTCACGATCACGCCCGACCAGAAAGCGTGAAACCGCGTCGATGGGTTTTTGCGTGGCAGACAGGCCGATGCGCATCAATGGCTCGGCGCACAACGCCTGCAAACGTTCCAGGCTCAGCGCCAGGTGGCTGCCGCGTTTGCTCGCGGCGATGGCGTGGATTTCATCGACGATCACCGTGCGCGTGGTGCTGAGCATTTTGCGGCCAGAGTCGGAGCCGAGCAGCACGTAAAGGGATTCCGGGGTGGTCACCAGAATGTGCGGCGCGGTTTTACGCATCGCCGAGCGGTCTTTTTGCGGCGTGTCGCCGGTGCGCACGGCGGTGTTGATCTGCAACTCGGGCAGGCCCATCGCCCGCAGTTGTTCGGTGATGCCGGCCAGCGGGTTTTGCAGGTTGATCTGGATGTCGTTGGACAAGGCCTTGAGCGGCGAGACGTAGACCACCCGTGTTTCGTCGGGAAGTCCGTCTGCGGTTTCCAGGCCTTGGTGAACCAGATCATCGATGACGGCGAGAAACGCGGTGAGGGTTTTGCCGGAGCCGGTGGGCGCGGCGATCAGGGTCGAACGGTGCTGGCGGATCAGCGGCCACGCCCGGGCCTGGGCGGCGGTGACCGTCGGGAACGTGCTGCTGAACCAGGCGCTAACGGCGGGGTGGAAACCGTTCAGGGCGCTGTCTGCGGGGATGGGCAGGTTCATAAATCTATTTATGCCGGTGGGGTGGGGGAGATGCAAGTACCACTTGGGATCTCTGTTGACTGGCAGGGCGCCATCGCTGGCAAGCCAACTCCTACAGGTTTTGGTGTGGACACAACATTTGTGAACAACAACGATCACTGTAGGAGCTGGCTTGCCCGCGATGGGTCCTGTCGCAGCACCACAAATCCTGGAGATCTACACTTTACGGATGACGGTTGCGCACTAAACCCGCAAAATGCAACGATTCCGGCAACTATCGACGACATCGCCCGCGAGCGGTGTCGATAAAAGCCATTGTTCCAATCAGACTGGGCCTGCTGACTCTATGCGAATGCGCCTTATGTTACTGGGCGGCGGAAATGCCCTTGGGCAGGCGCTGATTCGCCTCGGTGCGGAGGAAGACATCGGTTTCCTCGCCCCCCGCCCACCGCAAGACGGCTGGGACGCCGCGAGCCTGACGCAACTGCTCGACGACACGCGCCCGGACGCGCTGATCAATCTCGCCTACTACTTCGACTGGTTCCAGGCGGAGGCGGTCAGCGAAACGCGTCTGGCCGGGCAAGAACGGGCAATCGAGCGCCTGGCCGAACTCTGCCAGCACCACAACATCGTTCTGCTGCAACCCTCGAGCTATCGCGTATTTGACGGCTCACGGGCGACCGCCTACAGCGAAAAAGACGAGCCGGTGCCGCTGGGCCTGCGTGGTCAGGCCTTGTGGCGGATCGAGCAAAGCGTGCGCGCGACTTGCCCGCAGCATGTGCTGCTGCGGTTCGGCTGGCTGCTCGATGACAGCCCCGACGGCACCCTCGGACGTTTCCTGTCCCGCGCCGAACAACCTGACGAGCTGCTGATGGCCGATGACCGCCGGGGCAACCCGACGCCGGTCGACGATGCGGCCCGGGTGATCATTTCGGTACTCAAGCAACTCGATTGCGCGGCGCCGCTGTGGGGCACCTACCATTACGCCGGGCACGAGGCGACCACGCCGCTGGCGCTGGGGCAGGCGATTCTCACTGAAGCCCGCGCGCTGCATCCGCTGGCCATCGAAGCGCCGACCGCCCAGGCTCACGCCGCACGCCCGGATGCTGCCGAAGAGCCGCAACATGCGGTGCTGGCCTGCAAGAAAATCCTCCACACCTTCGGGATCAAACCCCGCGCCTGGCGTGCGGCACTCCCGGGTTTACTGGACAGGTTCTATCGCCATGGCTGACGGCCCCGTTTTAATCACCGGCGGCGCCGGTTTCATCGGCTCGCACCTGACCGACGCCTTGCTCGCCAAGGGCCATTCGGTGCGGATTCTCGATGACCTGTCCACCGGCAAACGCAGCAACTTGCCGCTGGACAATCCCAGGGTCGAGCTGATTCTGGGGGACGTCGCGGATGCGGCCCTGGTCGCTCGCGCAATGGCCGGTTGCAGTGCGGTCGCGCATCTGGCGGCCGTGGCGTCGGTGCAGGCCTCGGTGGACGATCCGGTGAAGACCCACCAGAGCAACTTCATCGGCTCGCTGAATGTCTGCGAAGCCATGCGCCAGAGCGGCGTCAAACGCGTGCTGTTTGCCTCCAGCGCAGCGGTCTACGGCAACAATGGCGAAGGCCAGTCGATCGACGAAGACACGCCCAAGGCACCGTTGACGCCGTATGCGTCGGACAAGTTGGCCAGCGAACACTACTTCGATTTCTACCGTCGCCAGCATGCGCTGGAACCGGTGATTTTCCGTTTCTTCAACATCTTCGGTCCGCGCCAGGATCCGTCCTCGCCGTACTCCGGGGTGATCAGCATTTTCAGCGAGCGCGCGCAAAACGGCCTGCCGATTACCGTATTCGGCGACGGCGAGCAGACGAGGGATTTTGTTTACGTCGAAGATTTGGTCGATGTGCTGGTGCAAGCCATCGAAAAGCCGCAGGTTGAAGTCGGAGCGGTCAACGTCGGCTGGAACCGGGCGACCACGCTCAAGCAAATGCTCGAAGCGTTGAAAGTGGTGGTCGGTGACCTGCCACCCGTGAGCTACGGCCCGGCGCGTTCTGGTGATATCCGCCATTCGCGGGCGAACAATCAGCGACTGCTGGAGCGCTTTACCTGCCCCGAACAGACACCGATGAGTGTCGGCCTGGCGCGGTTGCTCGGTCGCTGAGTTTTTCGCCCTCATGAAAAAGGCGCCTGTGAAGGCGCCTTTTTTTGCAGATCGTTCCCACCACGTGAACGATTTAGAACTTGTAACCCAGGCCCACCATGTAGATGAATGGGTCGACATCCACATCGACCTTGGCACGGGTGCCTGGTGCCACGGCGTTGTTTTCCACGGTGGCGGTGGTATCGATGTCGATGTAACGCACCTGGGCGTTGAGCAGGATGTTGTCGGTGATCATGTAGTCAGCACCGACCTGAAACGCCATGCCCCAGGAGTTATCCGCCTTGAAGTTGCTGAAGCCGTTGGCGCTGGCCTCGCTGCCGACGTGCTCGTCGTAGATCCAGGTGTAGTTGATACCGGCGCCAACATACGGTTGGAATACGGACTTCGCGTCCAGTGGGTAGTACACGACACTCAAGGTCGGCGGCAGGTGTTTCAGGCTGCCGAGTTTGCCGTTGGCCGGGCCGAGGGTGGTGCCTTTGATCTTCACGTCATGTTCGAATGGCGTGGCCGCGAGCAGCTCGATGCCCCAGTGGCTGTCGAGCATGTAAGCGAAGTTCAGACCCAGTTGCGTGTCGCTGCTCATGGTGGCCTTGCCATGCAGATCGGTGCCGGCTAACGGACCTTGATCGACCTTGACGCTGGAGCTGTCGGCTTTCGGGTTGACGGTGATTGCACCGGCACGAAGGATGATGTCGCCGGCTTCGTGGGCATGGGCGAGCGGGGCTGCGAGCGCGAGGGCAAACAGCGAAGCGCTGAGCAAGGACTTGTGCATGGAGGCTCCAGAGGACGTTGAAAATGTTCGATGTCCAATGGTACGGAGCCGTCTGGTCCGGTCTTTTGATTCAGCTCAATGAAACCGTCATGGGGTTGGTTTTTGTGGAACTTTTGATGGCCCTATCGCGGGCAAGCCCGCTCCCACAGGATTTAGGTGATCCCTGTGGGAGCGGGCTTGCCCGCGATGGCGATTGATCAGGCAATACAAAAGTGCCGGATTCACTCCGGCAATTCATACACATAAATCTTGTCCGCTTCCATCTGATACCCCGCATCCGCCAACTCGCTGGTCGACGCCTTGACCTGCAACGCCCCCTCGATCCAATAAGGCTGATACAGCTCGTCCAGCTTCACGCCGACTTCGCTTTTCACATGCACGATCTGGTTCGACGGCGGTGGCGGTACGTGGATGCAGGCGCCGAAATACGGCACCAGCAGAAACTCCGTGGTGCGACCTGCTTCGCTCACTTCCAGCGGCACGATGTAGCCCGGCAGGCGGATGTTCTGACCGTCGAGGCTCTTCACCACCGGTGCATTGGGCATGTCCTGTCTGGCGGCTGGTGCCGACTCGGCAGACAACGTGCTGCTCATCTGCGACATATCGTGCAGCGGCGTCATGTTCGGCACTTCTGGCGCCGCGTCCGGCGGGATCATTTCCGACCAGGTCAGTTCTTTCGGCTCGGCGGCCCACAGCGGCAGCGCGACCAGCATCAACAGCGCAAGCAGAGCGCGGGGCATCATTAACGTCCTCATAGTCGGATCGACAGGCCATCGGCCAGGGATTGGCGATACGCGCGCCAGGCCGGCACGCTGCCCATCAGCAACGCGGCGATCAGGATGCCACCGAGCAGCGTCCATTCATATTCACTGGGCCAGGCCAGCGGCAGATACAAACCGTAATTGGCCTGCACGTAACCCTGAGCCGCCGCGATGCACACGTAAAGCAGGGCCACGCCGGCGATCACGCCCGACAACGCCAGCGCAAACGCCTCCAGCACCAGCAACGTCGCGATGTGCCAAGGCCGCGCGCCGACCGAACGCAGAATCGCCATCTCGCGCCGACGTTCATTCAGGCTGGTGAGAATCGCCGTGAGCATGCCGATCAACCCGGTCAGTACCACGAACAGCGAGACCACAAACAAGGCTTTTTCTGCGGTGCTCATCAAACTCCACAACTCTTGCAGCGCCACGCCCGGCAGGATCGCCAGCATCGGTTCGCCTCGGAATTCGTTGATTTCGCGCTGCAGGGCAAAGGTCGAAATCTTGCTGTTGAGGCCGAGCATGAATGCGGTGATCGCTTGCGGCGTCAGGTCCATGTTGCGCGCCTGATCGGCGCTGACACGGCCATTGCCCCGCGCGGGAACGCCGTCGTGCCAGTCGATGTGAATCGCTTCCATGCCGCCGAGGCTGATGTGCAACGTGCGGTCGACCGGGGTGCCGGTACGTTTGAGAATGCCGACCACGGTGAACGGTTTGTCGTCGTGCTTGACCAGGCTGATCACCGCCACGCCGTGGGCCAGCACCAGTTTGTCGCCGAGGTTGTAGTGCAGCGCATCGGCCACTTCGGCGCCGAGCACCACTTCGAACGGGTCGGTGGCAAAGGCTCGACCGTCGGCCACTTCCAGGTGTTGTTGATGGCCGTACTGGTAGTGCTCGAAATACGCCTCGGTGGTGCCCATCACCCGATAACCGCGATGGGAATCACCGAGGGACATCGGGATCGCCCACTTCACTTTCGGGTTGTTGGCGAAGTGTTCGAAGCTGTCCCAACGGATGTTGTTGGTGGCGTTGCCGATGCGGAACACCGAGTACAGCAGCAGGTTCACCGAACCGGAACGGGCGCCGACGATCAGGTCGGTGCCGCTGATGGTGCTGGCAAAACTGGCCTTGGCTTCGGTGCGTACCCGTTCCACGGCCAGCAACAGGCAGACCGACAGGGCGATGGCGAATGCAGTGAGGATCGCGGTGAAGCGGCGGTTAGCCAGGCTGGCCATGGCTAGACGAAACAAATACATCTCAGACCTCGGACGGGGTGGCGGCGCGATTGAGCTCGGCCAGCGACAGGTGGCGGTCGAACAGCGGCGCGAGGCTTTGGTCGTGGCTGACGAACAGCAGGCTCGACCCGGCTTCGCGGCATTCGGCGAACAGCAGGCGAATGAAATTTTCGCGGGCGTCGTAATCCAGGGCCGAGGTCGGCTCGTCGGCGATCACCAGTTCCGGCTGACCGATCAACGCGCGGGCGGCGGCGACCCGTTGCTGTTGGCCGATGGACAGCGAGTCGGCACGGCGGCTGAGGAGGCTTTCATCCTTCAAACCCAAATGCGCGAGCAGGGTGGCGGCGGCTTGAACGACGCTGCCGTGGCGCTGGATCGCCCGTTCGGCGCGCAGTCTGGAGAAGTGGCAGGGCAGCTCGACGTTCTCGCGCACCGAGAGAAACGGCAGCAGGTTGAACTGCTGGAAAATGTAGCCGGTGTGATCGACGCGGAAGCGATCGCGCGCACCGGCGCCGAGTTCGGTCAGTTCCTGGCCGAGCAGGCGAATGCTGCCGCGATCCGGTTTCTGCACGCCACCGAGCAAGCCGAGCAGGGTGGTTTTGCCGCTGCCGCTGGGGCCTTTGAGGAACAGGGTTTCACCCGGTTCCAGGCGGAAGGCCGGGATGTCCAGCAACGGCGGGTGACCGGGCCAACTGAAGCCCAGGTCGGACAGTTCGATGAGTGCTTGGGTCATGTGAAACCGGTCAGGTGGAGGGTGAGCACCTTGTGGGAGCGGGCTTGCTCGCGAAGACGGCGTGTCAGTCGACATCAATGTTGCATGACACACCGCATTCGCGAGCAAGCCCGCTCCCACATTGGATCTGTGGTGGGTCAGAACTTGAGGGCGGCAGCCTTGGCCGTCACTTCAACCCCTTGCTGCCCGCTCGGGCTGATCAGTTGTACCTGAATTTTCTGGGTCGCCGGGAACGTGTTGAAGAGGTTTGCCAGATCGAGGGTTTTCAATGCCCCCGGCGTTGCGCAGGTGAACTGGTAGTGCGCGTGGATTTCGCTGTGGTCGTGGTGATGTGCGTCTTTGGCATCGTCGTCGTGATCATCATCGGCATCCGGTTTGTCACCAAACAGCGGGCTTTCCAGTTCCTGGGTCGCGACCACACAACCCGCTGCTTTTGGCAGGCTGAACAGGGAAAGCGGTTTTTCCAGTTGCGCACGGGCGGCGGCGACTTTGGCCTTGTCGGCGTCGGTGCTGGCGGCGTGTTCGAAACCCACCAGGTTCATCGCCGGGCTTTCCAGTTCCAGCGCCAGGGTCTGACCGTCCAGTGCCGCATTCAGGCGACCGACGCCATGTTCGTGGGCGCCAAGGCTGCCGTGCTCATGGTCGTGATCATGTTCATCAGCCGCGTGAGCGAGGGCCAGCGGCAACAGGGCAAACGGCAAAGCGAGCAGCAGACGACGCATGGCGGGTCTCCGGAAGTAAAATGAATAAATTGTTATGTAATCTTATAACGTAAGTGCGCAGAGTTTGACCGTCCGCTTGGCGTTGCACAAGTCCCATGGGAGCATGTGGGTCAGAAATGTGCAGGAGCAGACTTATGGTGCGAATACGCGGAAGCATCGGCGACTGGCCGGTGGATTTGACTCTGGAAATGGACGACGGTGACTGGGCGCGGCTCGGCGCGCAGTTGCAGGTGGTCAAGCCCGAAGCCGGTGCGGCGCCGTCGAAACCGCTGAATCAGGACGATGCGCAGTGGCAGGTCGCCAGGGACTTGCTACGCAAGGCCGGGCAATTGAGCGGGCCGGATTTGCTGGAGCAACTGGAAGGACTGACGGGCAGCGCGGGGGCTGGCAAACGCCTGTTGGTGCGTTTGCGACATTGCGCGGAGGTGAAGGTGTCGAGCGGCGGGGATACGCCGCTCTATAGCTGGATCACGCAGTAACTGCTTTCGGGATTTGTGATCACCCCGACCCTGTAGGAGCCGGCTTGCCGGCGATGAACGATGACGTGGTTCGTCAGTACAGCGCAGCAAACAACTTGCGACGGTACGTGGTCACCAACGGATGATCATTGCCCAGCAACTCGAACACTTGCAGCAAGGTCTTGTGCGGCAAACCTTCGCTGTAGCTGCGGTTGCGGATGAACAGCTTGAGCAAGGCATCCAGCGCCGCGTCGTACTGCTGACGGGCCAGTTGCTGAATCGCCAGTTGATACACCGCTTCATCGTCCTGCGGGTTCTTCGCCAGACGCGCCTTCAGGTCGGCGGCATCCGGCAAGTCCTTGGCCTGGCCGAGAAACTGGATCTGGGCTTTTGCGCCAGCCAATGCAGCCTTGTGTTCATCGCTTTTCACCGCGTCGAGCACGGTTTGCGCTTCACCCAGCTCGCCCCGTTCGGTCAGGCAGCGGGCATACAGAATCAGCGCCTTGGCGTTGGTGTTGTCTTCGCTCAGCAGCACGTTGAGAAGGGCTTCGGCGTCGGCGAAACGACTTTCGTCAAACAGCGCCTGAGCCTGTTCGAACGGATCAGCCGCCGCCGGTGGCGGCATTTGTACGTGAGGTTCCAGCATCGCGCGAACGGCGGATTCTGGCTGCGCACCGGCAAAACCGTCCACTGGCTGGCCATCCTTGAACAACACCACGGTTGGCAGACTGCGAATGCCGAAGCGGGCGACGATGTCTTGTTCCAGGTCGCAATTGACCTTGGCCAGCAGCAATTCGCCCTGATAGCTCTCGGCGATGGTCTGCAGCATCGGCATCAGCACTTTGCAGGGCGCACACCATTCGGCCCAGAAATCCACCAGCACCGGTTTGTGGAAAGAGTTCTCGATCACCGACTGGTCGAAATCGGCGGTCGTGGCGTCGAAGATGTATGGCGTTTCCTGACTCATGGGGGATCTCGTAAAAGCGTGAATGGGGCAACTATACGACTTGGTGGGGTGTGGCCGGAAGCGGGGTGGTCTTTGAGAAGTGTGTCGTCTGACAGGACGCTTTCGCGGGCAAGCCCGCTCCCACAGTGGTTTTGTGTGGAACACGGATTTAGCGCCAGGCCCCAACCCCTTGTGGGAGCGGGCTTGCCCGCGATGCTTTTAGCCGCGCCGCGCGTGGTACAGGCTCACATATCGAAACTCTTCGGGCTCGGCTAGATCCGGCAAGGTCATCGCTTCGAGCATGTCGATGCGTTGATACAACGGATGACGAAAATCCCTCACCCGCGAATCCGCCACCAGCGCCTCCCGGCCGCGACTCAAAAACTCATCGAGCAGCGGCAGATTCGCCCGGTCGTACAGCACGTCGGCCACCAGAATCAAATCAAAGCGATCCGCCTCGGCGAAAAAGTCTGTCGAGTAGCTCAGTTCAACTTCATTGAGCTCGGCATTCGCCCGACACGCGGCAATCGCCAGCGGGTCCAGGTCACACGCCACCACTTCCAGCGCCCCGGCCTTCACCGCGGCAATCCCCGCGACTCCGGAACCGGCGCCAAAATCCAGTACGCGCTTGCCTTTGACCCACTCGGGGAATTCAGCGAGATAGCGGGCCATCGACAACCCGCTGGCCCAGCAAAAACTCCAATACGGCGGTTCATGCAGAATCCGCCGGGTTTCTTCCGGGCTAAAGGCGCGGTCCATGTTGTCGCCGTCGATCAGCCACAGTTTCAGGGCGGTATCGGGCAATGCGACCGGGACAAGCTGTGCATCACCGAGCAACTCGCCCAAGGCCTGTTGCAGGTCGAGCGGTGCAATCATGGCGCTTTGACGAATTGCAGTTGACCCATGGCCTGGGTCGTTGCCTGTGTGATGACTTGCGAGGGCAGGTGCAAAATCAGCTGGCCGGACTGGCTGGTGCGACCCCGCAGTTCCACGCGGGCACCGGCCGGAAACGATTCCGGGTTGAAGCGCAGGTGAAACGGCAGCACTTGGTTGGTACCAATCAGGCTGGAGCTGGCGAGCAATTGTTGCGGGCGATCCTTGTCGTCGATCACCAGCAGCGCCAATTCGACTTCAGCACCGGCCGGCACGCCTTGCAGGGTACCGCTCAGTTCACGTTGATACGCGGGCAGCGGGCCGAGGTTGGCGGACTCGCGGGCTTTCTTCTGCGCCGCTTGTGGCGCTGGCCCGGGCGTCGGCGGCTGGGGCTTGGGTGCATCGCTGCTGCAGGCCACCAACAGGCTGAAAAGGCTGAGCAATACGAGCGGTCTGAGTGACATTTGCGGCTCCAGCAAGGTGAAATCCATGGATCGTTCTATATAGCCAGTCTGTATACCGCAAACCCTATGGCTTGTCTTGCCACCGGGATGCGCTACCATGGCCCTCCCTTTTTTTGTTGCCTGCCACCATGCACTGTCCCTTCTGCGGTGCCAACGACACCAAGGTCATCGACTCGCGTCTGGTCGCCGAGGGCGAACAGGTGCGCCGCCGGCGCGAATGCCTGGCCTGCGGCGAGCGTTTCACGACGTTCGAAACCGCTGAACTGGTGTTGCCGCGCCTGATCAAAACCGACGGCAGCCGCCAGCCGTTCGACGAAGAAAAACTCCGCGCCGGCATGCAACGTGCGCTGGAGAAGCGCCCGGTGAGTGTCGAGCGTCTCGAATCGTCGTTGGTGCACATCAAACACAAGCTGCGCGCCACCGGCGAGCGCGAGGTCAAATCCCTCGTGGTCGGTGAACTGGTGATGGCCGAGCTGCAAAAGCTCGACGAAGTCGCCTACATTCGTTTCGCCTCCGTGTATCGGCGCTTCCAGGACCTCAACGAGTTCCGCGAAGAGATCGATCGCCTGGCCCGTGAGCCGGTGAAAGAATGACCACGCCCACAGAACAAGCCATCCTCGACGCGCATTACATGGCCCGAGCCCTGGAACTGGCGCGCAAAGGTCATTACACGACGCACCCCAATCCGCGGGTTGGCTGTGTGATCGTGAAGGACGGGCAGATTGTCGGCGAAGGCTGGCACGAGCGCACCGGCGAACCCCACGCCGAAGTCCACGCCCTGCGCGCCGCAGGCGACAAGGCTCGCGGCGCCACGGCCTACGTGACCCTCGAACCGTGCAGCCACCACGGCCACACGCCGCCCTGCGCCGATGCGTTGGTGAATGCCGGCGTCGCCCGCGTGGTCGCGGCGATGCAGGATCCGAACCCGTCGGTCGCCGGTCGCGGCATGCAGCGCCTGGCTCAGGCCGGCATCGCCATCGAAAGCGGTGTGCTGGAAGGCGAGGCGCGCAAGCTCAATCAAGGCTTCCTGAAACGCATGGAGCATGGCTTGCCGTTCGTGCGGGTCAAGTTGGCCATGAGCCTCGACGGTCGCACGGCGATGGAAAGCGGCGAAAGCCAATGGATCACCGGCCCGGCCGCACGCTCGGCGGTACAACGCCTGCGCGCCCAGGCCAGTGTGGTGTTGACCGGTGCCGATACGGTGCTGGCCGACAACGCTCGTTTGACCGTGCGCGCCGACGAATTAGGCCTGGACGCCGAGCAAACCGCGTTGGCCATGAGCCGTCCGCCGCTGCGCGTGCTGATCGACGGCCGCCTGCGCGTGCCGCTGGACGCGCCGTTTTTCAAGGCCGGCCCGGCGCTGGTCGCGACCTGCATGGCGATCGAAGAGCAATACGCCAACGGCCCGGAATGCCTGATCGTTGCTGGCGAGGATGGTCTGGTGGACTTGCGCAAGCTGTTGGTCGAACTCGCCAACCGTGGCGTCAATGAAGTGCTGGTCGAGGCTGGCCCGCGTCTGGCCGGCGCCTTCGCGCAGCAAGGCCTGGTGGATGAATTCCAGATTTTCATCGCCGGCAAGTTCCTCGGTTCTTCGGCCCGTCCGTTGCTGGACTGGCCGCTGGCGCAGATGAAAGACGCGCCCGAGCTCAAAATCACTGAAATCCGTGCGGTTGGCGATGACTGGCGAGTCATCGCCATACCTGCGCCAGCGGCGAGCGTATAATTTCCGGCCTGCGCCACGCGACGGCCCTGTTCTCGAGGAGGACCCCATGTTTACCGGCATCATCGAATCCATCGGCAGTATTCGTGCATTGACCCCAAAAGGCGGAGATGTGCGGGTCCACGTAGAAACCGGCAAGCTCGATCTGAGCGACGTCAAACTGGGCGACAGCATCGCGGTCAACGGCGTGTGCCTGACCGCGGTTGAATTGCCGGGTAATGGCTTTGCCGCGGACGTCAGTCGCGAAACCCTCGACTGCACCGCCATGAATGACCTGAAAAGCGGCAGCCCGGTCAACCTGGAAAAAGCCCTGACCCCGACCACTCGCCTCGGCGGGCATCTGGTCAGCGGTCATGTCGATGGCGTGGGCGAAGTGGTTGCCCGTAGCGAGAACGCCCGTGCCGTGGAGTTCCGCATCCGTGCGCCGAAGGAACTCGCCAAGTACATCGCCCACAAAGGCTCGATCACCGTCGACGGCACCAGCCTGACCGTGAACGCGGTCGATGGCGCCGAGTTCCTGCTGACGATCATTCCGCACACCTTGAGCGAAACCATCATGGCGTCGTACCAGCCAGGTCGCCGGGTGAACCTCGAAGTTGACTTGCTTGCCCGTTATCTGGAGCGCCTGCTTCTAGGCGACAAGGCCGCAGAGCCTGCTTCTGGAAACATCACTGAAAGCTTTCTGGCCGCCAACGGCTACCTCAAATCCTGACTCAAGGGGGTGCCTTGTGGCGCTCAATAGCATCGAAGAACTGGTTGAAGACATCCGCCAAGGCAAGATGGTCATCCTCATGGATGACGAAGACCGCGAGAACGAAGGCGACCTGATCATGGCCGCCGAGTGCTGCCAGCCTGAACACATCAACTTCATGGCCAAGCACGCCCGTGGCCTGATCTGCATGCCGATGAGCCGCGAGCGCTGCGAACTGCTGAAGCTGCCGCTGATGGCGCCGCGCAACGGTTCCGGTTTCGGCACCAAGTTCACCGTATCGATCGAAGCGGCGACTGGCGTGACCACCGGCATCTCCGCCGCCGACCGTGCGCGCACCGTGCAGGCCGCTGCCGCGAAAGACGCCAAGGCTGAAGACATCGTCAGCCCCGGTCACATTTTTCCGCTGATGGCCCAGGCCGGTGGCACCCTGGCTCGCGCCGGCCACACTGAAGCCGCCTGCGACCTCGCGCGCATGGCCGGTTTCGAGCCGAGCGGCGTGATCTGCGAAGTGATGAACGACGACGGCACCATGTCCCGTCGCGCCGAACTGGAAACCTTCGCCGCCGAGCACAACATCAAGATCGGCACCATCGCCGACCTGATTCACTACCGGATGATCCACGAACGTACCGTTCAGCGGATTGCCGAGCAGCCGCTGGACAGCGAACTGGGCCAATTCAACCTGGTGACCTATCGTGATTCCGTGGAAGGCGACGTGCACATGGCCCTGATCCTGGGCACCGTCTGCGCCGAAGAGCCGACCCTGGTTCGCGTGCACAACATGGACCCGCTGCGCGACCTGTTGATGGTCAAGCAGCCGGGTCGCTGGAGCCTGCGGGCCGCCATGGCCGCGGTTGCCGAGGCGGGCAGCGGCGTGGTGCTGTTGCTCGGTCACCCGCTCGATGGCGACGTGTTGCTGGCACACATCCGTGAAACCGCGGAGCACGCACCGGCGAAAAAACCGACCACCTACAGCATCGTCGGTGCCGGTTCGCAGATCCTTCGGGACCTGGGCGTGCGCAAAATGCGCCTGATGTCTGCGCCAATGAAATTTAATGCGATATCCGGTTTCGATCTGGAAGTTGTAGAATACGTGCCCTCCGAATAATGACTGGGTGTTTCCAGTCCTTGATTCGCGGTTAACACATCACTGAGGGACGCGTAGAAAACGCGTCCCGGCTCTTTAAGAGATCTAACGAATGACCCTGAAGACCATCGAAGGTACCTTCATCGCCCCTAAAGGCCGCTACGCTTTGGTAGTAGGCCGTTTCAACAGCTTCGTCGTTGAAAGCCTGGTCAGCGGTGCAGTTGATGCCCTGGTTCGCCATGGCGTGAGCGAAAGCGACATCACCATCATCCGTGCGCCTGGCGCCTTCGAAATTCCGCTGGTTGCGCAGAAAGTCGCTCAGAAGGGCGAGTACGCGGCAATCATCGCCCTGGGCGCGGTCATTCGTGGCGGTACTCCGCACTTCGAATACGTGGCGGGTGAATGCACCAAGGGCCTGGCCCAGGTGTCCATGGAATTCGGCGTACCGGTCGCCTTCGGCGTACTGACCGTTGATTCCATCGAGCAAGCCATCGAACGTTCCGGCACCAAGGCCGGTAACAAAGGTGCCGAAGCTGCCCTGTCCGCTCTGGAAATGGTCAGCCTGCTGGCGCAGTTGGAGGCCAAGTGATTAGCGACGAAAGCGATCGTTTCAACCCGCGCGATCCAAAGCCTGCGGACGCCGGCAAGCCATCGAAAAGCGTCAAGCGCCGCGAAGCCCGGCAGCTCGCGACTCAGGCGCTGTACCAATGGCATATGGCCAAGCAGTCGCTGAACGAGATCGAAGCGCAGTTCCGGGTCGATAACGATTTCAGCGATGTCGATGGCGCCTACTTCCGTGAAATCCTCCACGGGGTTCCCGCGCAGAAGGACAAGATCGACGCCGCGCTCAAGCCTTGCCTGGACCTGACTATCGAAGAGCTGGACCCGGTTGAACTGGCGGTATTGCGCCTGTCGACCTGGGAACTGCTTGAGCGTGTCGACGTCCCTTACCGCGTTGTGATCAACGAAGGTATCGAGCTGGCGAAAGTCTTCGGTTCCACCGACGGCCACAAGTTCGTCAACGGTGTGCTCGACAAGCTGGCCCCGCGTCTGCGTGAAGCTGAAGTGAAGGCGTTCAAGCGCTGATTGGCGCTTGAACTCTTTGTCTCAGCCATGGGTGAGTTTGAGCTGATCCGCAATTTCTTCGCCGCCGCGCCTTGTGCACAGGGCGGCGAAGGCGTTGCCCTCGGGATCGGCGATGACTGCGCCTTGCTCGCTGTTCCCCCTGGGGAGCAGTTGGCCATTTCCACCGACACACTTGTGGCCGGTGTGCATTTCGCAGACCCTTGCGACCCGTTTCTGCTCGGTCAGCGCTCGCTGGCCGTGGCCGTCAGCGACCTGGCTGCCATGGGCGCCACCCCCGTTGCCTTTACCCTTGCCCTGACCTTGCCGACGGTGACCGCCGATTGGCTGGACGCGTATGCCCGTGGTTTGAACCGCATGGCGCAGAGCTGCGGCGTGGCGCTGGTGGGGGGCGATACCACCCGTGGGCCGTTGAGCCTGACCATGACCGTGTTCGGGCGTGTACCGGGTGGTTTGGCGCTGACCCGTAGCGGCGCGCAGCCAGGCGATTTGCTTTGTGTCGGCGGTGAACTGGGCAACGCCGCCGGTGCGTTGCCGCTGGTGCTCGGTCAGCGCACGGCTGAAGCCGCCATCGCTGATCCGCTGCAGGCACATTACTGGTCGCCGCAGCCGCAACTCGCGTTGGGTCAGGCGTTGCGCGGTAAAGCCACCTCGGCGCTGGACATCTCCGACGGTTTGCTCGCCGACTGCGGGCACATCGCACTCGCGTCGAAGGTCGGCATTCAGGTTGAACGGGATCGATTGCCGCTGTCGAAAGCTTTAGTGGCTTTCCTCGGTCACGCGGGCGCTGAAGAGGCCGCCCTGAGCGGTGGTGACGACTATGTCCTGGCCTTCACCTTACCGCCCGTCGAGTTGCCATCCCTGGTGGCCAAAGGATGGCCGATCCACGTGATCGGGCGTGTGGTGGCCGGGCAGGGCGTTGTGCTGCTGGATGCCGCTGGACAAGACATCACCCCGCAAACCCGGGGTTACCAACATTTTCGGGAGACACCGTGACAGATCATCCCAAACAGGTTCCGGCGGAATTCGTACCGCCGTCGGTCTGGCGCAATCCCTGGCATTTCCTGGCATTCGGCTTCGGCTCGGGCACCCTGCCAAAGGCACCGGGCACCTGGGGTTCGTTAGTTGCGCTACCCTTTATCCCGTTGTGGCAGATGCTGCCCGACTGGGGTTACTGGCTGATGCTGGGCATCACCATGCTGTTCGGCTTCTGGCTGTGCGGCAAAGTGGCCGACGATTTGCGCGTGCACGACCACGAAGGCATCGTCTGGGACGAAATGGTCGGGATGTGGATCACCCTGTGGCTGGTGCCGGAAGGCTGGTACTGGTTGCTCGCGGGTTTTCTGGTGTTCCGCTTTTTCGACATTCTCAAGCCGTGGCCGATTCACTGGATCGACCGGCATGTGCACGGCGGCGTCGGGATCATGCTCGACGACGTATTGGCCGGTGTATTTGCGTGGTTGGCGATGCAGGGGCTGGTATGGATTTTCGCCTGAGTGGCGGAACAGGGGACTAGGATGGCTCGACGCTGGTTGGCTGTGATGGTTTTCGCACTGTTTGCTTCGCTCACCCAGGCGGGTGAGGCAGTGACCACGCCATCGGTGATTCATCTCGCCAGCGAAGACTGGGAAGACTACACCGCCGCCGATGGCCATGGCCTGGGTTGGGACGTGTTGCGCGAAGTCTTCGAGCCGGCCGGCGTCAAACTGGACATCCGCACTGAACCCTACATTCGCGCCATCGGCCTGGCACAGCGTGGCGAAGTGGACGCCTGTGTCGGCGGCTATCGCGACGAAGTCAGCGACCTGCTGTATCCGCGCTGGAATTACGACACCGATCACATCTATGCCCTGGGGCTGGCCAGTAATCCGGCACCGACCCCGGAGACCCTGGGCAATTATCGACTGGCCTGGGTCCGCGGCTACGATTTCCAGAATTACCTGCCCAACGTCAGCCGCTATAACGAAGTTGTTCGGCGCACCGGCATTCTGTCGATGCTGACCCGCAACCGTGCCGACTACTACATCGACGCGCTGACCGAGGTGGATTACGTGGTCCGCCGGGCCAAGGATCCGTCCCAGTTTCGGCGCACGCACATCGCGGAATTGCCGCTGTACCTGTGCTTTGCCAATACGCCTAAGGCACGGAAATTGATGGTGCTGTTCGACCAGCGAATGGAGGTGCTGGTCAAAAACGGCCAGTTGAAACCGATTTTCGAACGCTGGAAGCAGCCGTATCCGTTTGATTCGAATTGAACAGAAACACCGCTGCGAGCGGCGAATCCTGTAGGAGCCGGCTTGCCGGCGATGACGCCCGTTCACGCGATTAATTTGTCAGCTGACTTGTCGCTATCGCCGGCAAGCCGGCTCCTACAGGTCCTGCTGCGCATTCGGGGATCAAACTTTTAGATCGTTATGCCCCATAATTCAGCCTAAGCGTCTGTAGGAACCTGCTGTTACAATGCCGCGTCTGCGAATCTCCAGTACTTATTGATCAGGAGCACACCGGTGCCTGTCGTTTTTGTCGCCGCTTCCAAGCTGCCAACGCCTTTTGCGCAATTCACCATGCACGGCTTTCTCGATGAAGAAAACGGGCGCGAGCACGTCGTGCTGAGCCTCGGTGAGTTCGACGACGGTGCCCCGGTACTCGGCCGCCTGCACTCCGAATGCCTGACCGGCGATGCCTTGTTCAGCCAGCGCTGCGACTGCGGCTCGCAACTCGAGGCCGCCTTGCAGGCCATCGCCCGCGAAGGCCGTGGCGTGTTGCTGTACTTGCGTCAGGAAGGCCGTGGCATTGGCCTGCTGAACAAGATCCGCGCCTATGAATTGCAGGACGGCGGTGCCGACACCGTTGAAGCCAACGAGCGCCTGGGCTTTGCCGCCGACCAGCGTGACTACGCCATGTGCCTGCCGATGTTGCAGCACCTGGGCGTGAAATCCCTGCGCCTGATGACCAACAACCCGCGCAAGGTCAAAGCCCTGACCGACATGGGCATCGTCGTCGCCGAGCGCGTGCCGCTGCACACCGGCCACAACCCGCATAACAAACTCTACCTGGCCACCAAGGCCAGCAAGCTCGACCACATGATGGGCAACGAGCATCAGGGCGAGGTGGGTCGAGCGTGACCCGCGGTCAGGTCCGGCGGCGACTGTCCGTCAACTGGTGGCAATACCTGGCGCTGGCCTTATTGCCACTGTTCGTGATCAACGGCGTATTCGGTCAAAGCGAGGCGATCCTGCCGGTGCTGGCAATGCCGATGTTCATTGCCGGTGTAGCCTCGATGTTTGTCAGCCTGAAGTTTTTCGGTGGCTACAAACACGCACTGATCGCCACCCAGAAAGCCCTCGATACCCCTGAAGAGCCCGCCGCGTGGATTGTCCTGGCGGCCAAGCGTCGTACTGCGTTCCTGGCCGCCGGTTTACCGGCCTGGATCGGTGCGTTGGCTGTCTTCGTCGGGCTTGAAGCGGTGCCGTTGGTGCTGTTGGCGCTGTCGACCACGGTGCTGTTCTACCTCTACCGTATCCCGCGTCAACTCGGCTGATGCGCCGTATCGGGCTGGCGGTTTTGTTGCTGGCCGTCAGTTGCTCGGCTGTTGCGGTCGAGCGCGTCGTCAGCCTCGCGCCGTCGCTGTCTGAAATCGTTGTTGAACTGGGTTCGGCTGATCTTCTGGTCGGTGTTCTGGATGCCGGCGATCGTCCTGCTGAACTCAAGCACCTTCCATCCGTTGGCCGCTACGGCCAGTTGAACATGGAGCGGCTGCTCAGCCTGAAACCCGATTTGTTGTTGCTGTGGCCCGGCAGCGTCGGCCCGGCCCAGCGTGAACAACTCAAACGCTTGAACATCCCCACGTACGTCGCCGACCCCCACAGTCTTGAACAACTGACCGCGCAAATCGAAGCGATTGCCGCGCAGCTCGGCCGGCCCGAGCGTGGCGTGTCACTGGCCAGCGATCTGCGTCAGCGCCTTGATACATTGCGTCAGCGCTATCGACGGGACGAACCGTTGCGGGTGTTTTACCAGGTCTGGGATCGACCGCTGTACACCGTCGGCGGCGGGCAGATCATCAGCGATGCGCTGGACGTGTGCGGCGCGCGCAATGTGTTTGCCGACCTGACATTGCCGGCGCCGCAAGTCAGCATGGAAGCCGTGTTGCAACGAAATCCCGAGGTGATTCTGGCCAGCGACCAGGCACAGCTCGATGAGTGGAAATCCTGGCCGCAAGTGGCGGCGGTGGCGCGAGCACAATTGCTATTGGTCACTGACAAAGGTCTGGAGCGGCCGAGTGGGCAGATGCTCGAGGCAACTGCCAAGTTGTGCGATTTGATCGCGCCCGATCGGTGAGACCAAGGCACAGCCTTCGCGAGCAGGCTCGCTCCTGCGAGACTGATCCTTGATTGGTATCACGCGGAAACTCTCACTCCATCCTCCAGCACCGTCGACCCTGCCACCTTGCACAGCTCTACCCCGGCCGCCGCAAACCGGATCGCACTGCGCATATACATCACTCCGCTGACTGAACTACACACCACTTGGGTAACACCGCTAATGGGATCAATGATGTGCAGCACTGGCTCACCGCATTCAATCCAGGTGCCAGGTTGATGCAGGAATACCACCAGTCCGGCATAGGGCGCACGCAGGGTGAGTGAGCCTTCGAAGGGGGTGGCCGGTTGGAGCAGGGGAGGCATGGGTGGAGGCGTGCCTTTGATGATGCCGCGGTATTGCAGGAAGGCATAAAGTGCTGCTGCGTCCCGGGCAGCCAGTGCGTGCTCGACCTGCGCTTCGCCCCGTAATTCGACTGTTGCGGCGAAGCAGCCCGAGGGGATCGCTACGCGGCCGGCGAATTGTTCTGCCAGTCGACACCACGGCTGGCCGCAGGCTTCGTCGAATGAGCCAGCGCCGCTGCCGTCGGCGAGCAGCGTGGCCTGGGCGCCGATGTAGCGAGCCAGCGGTTCGATCTGCGCCCGGCAAGGCGTCTCTCCGTAGAGGTGGACCACAGCCTGTGCATCGCAATGCAGATCGAGGACGACATCGGCATCGATAGCCAGCAGCAATTGCGCCTGGCGCAGGGATTCGATCTCGCTGTCAGGGTGCATCTGTTTCAGTGCATCGAGCATGGCCTGGCGAATAATCTGACGGTTCTGATCAGGATCTTCAGTCAGTTCATCGGCCAGCCGATTGGCGACCATCGCGGCCAGATCACGGTATCGGCGGTTGAAGTTCTCGCCACTGTTGAAGTCAAAACGGCCCATGGCATCGTGCATCAGGGTCTGTTCCAGACCGATCGGGTTGGCGATAGGCACCAGCACGATTTCGCCAAGGATCTCGTCATGTGTCTCGGCGCGATCCAGCAATTGCCGCAAATGATGCAGTGCCAGCATGCCGGGTAGTTCGTCTGCATGCAGGCTGGCTTGCAGGTACACCTTGCCAGCACGACCTGCCTGGCCGTAGTGCAGGCTGATCAGTTCGCGCCGGGTGCATGGGGTGCGAGTCAACAGAGGATGGTATTCGACGCGCATGGGTTCTTCCTTGTGGGAGTAGTCGATCCATCTTTAAGAAATTGAAAGCGCCCCACAATCGAATAATTTCCCCCTCAATGGTGAGCTAAATGATCCTTTCGATCCCGCTTTCGACGGCGTATCTGTTCAAATAAATTGGACAATTGTGCAAATTTAATTTGATTGATGTAATTATTTTGTCACCAATACTAGAGCCCTCGATTCAGACGCTTCTGCGCCTGACCTCCATAAGAAAAATAAGAGGTGCTCGCATGACCAGTTGTGCTCAGGCGCTTGTTCGTTTGCTCGAAGGCTACGGTGTGGACTCGATATTCGGCATTCCCGGCGTGCACACGGTTGAGCTGTATCGCGGCTTGCACGGCAGCTCATTGCGCCACATCAGTCCGCGGCATGAGCAGGGCGCGGGTTTCATGGCCGACGGTTATGCCCGCGCCAGCGGCAAGCCGGGGGTGTGCTTCATAATTACCGGCCCGGGGATGACCAATATCCTCACGGCCATGGGGCAGGCATACGCCGATTCGGTGCCGATGCTGGTGATCTCCACCACCAGCCGCCGCGAGCACCAGCGACTGGGCCATGGTTATCTACACGAAATGCCCGACCAGCGCGCCGTGGTCTCCGGGGTTTGCGCCTTTAGCCATACCCTGCAGCGTCCCCAGGAACTGCCGGAAGTGCTGGCCCGTGCTTTTGCTCTGTTCACCTGTGCGCGTCCGCGTCCGGTGCATATCGAAATCCCTCTGGACGTGCTCGAAATGCCCGCCGACGACCTCGATTTGCGCCCACGCACCTTGCCGCAAGCGCCAGCTCCGGCCGCGGCGAATATCGACGCGGCGGTGAAGTTGTTGGCGTCGGCGCGCAAGCCATTAATCTTTGCCGGCGGCGGTGCACGTCGTGCAGGCAAGGCGCTGCAGGCCCTGGCCGAGCGCCTTCAGGCAGCAGTCGCGCTGACCACCAACGCCCGTGGCCTGTTGGCCCCCGAGCACCCGTTGCTACTCGATGGCGTGCAATCGTCGGCCCATGGCCGGGAGCTGTTTGCAGAGGCCGATGTGGTGCTGGCGGTGGGCACTGAACTGGGGGAAACCGATTACGACTTTTTTGGCCTCGGGCGTTTGGCGTTGAATGCGCCGCTAATTCGCCTGGACATCGATCCGCTGCAGATTCTCGGTGCGGCGCGGGCCGACGTGGGCTTGCTGGGCGATGCCGAACAAGGTTTGCAAGCGTTGCTGGCAGCACTCCCGCAAGCGGCTGCCAGCGACTGGGCACAACCGAGCGTCGCCCGGGTCAACGCCGCGGAACGTGCCGGCTGGAGCCCCAAGCAAAACGTCATGCAGCTCATGCTCGACACCCTGCGCGACAGCTTGCCGGCACCGATTGTGGTTGGGGACTCGACCCAACCGGTTTACCAGGGTGCGCTGGGCTATCGCGCACCGCAGGCCAATAGCTGGTTCAACGCCGGCACCGGTTTCGGCACCTTGGGCTACGGTTTGCCGGCTGCCATCGGCGCCAAGCTGGCTATGCCCGAGCGACCTGTCATCGCCGTGGTGGGCGACGGCGGCATGCAGTTTTCCAGTGCCGAACTGATTGCCGCGCGCGAGTCCGGGGCCGGGGTGATCGTGGTGCTGTGGAACAACCATTGCTATGCCGAGATCCGCGACTACATGACCGCCCGTGATATCCCTCCACTGGGTGTCGACATCCTGCCCCCGGACTTTGTCGCCCTGGCCAAGTCGTGTCACGTAGAGCATCTGCCGGTACGCAATCGCGAGCAATTGCGCGAGGTGCTTGTCAGCCTGGCCGACACCCGTCAGCCAGTGCTGCTGGAGCTGGACGCCGCCGCTTTCTTGTCTGCCTGAGCACAACGCCGCTGAAATTGAGGGAGTGAACCGCATGGAACTGCAAAAAAGATTTGCCCTGGACTGGATCGAACGGCATCGCCAACAACTGTCGCACTGGCACCAGATTATCTGGCACTTCGCGGAACCCGCGTTTCGCGAATACAAATCCTGCGCCTGGTATGTAGAGTTGCTGCGCAAGGAAGGTTTCACCGTAGAAGAAGGCAGCGGCGGAATGCCGACCGCTTTCTGCGCCACCTTCAGCAATGGCGACGGACCGATACTGGCGACCTACGCCGAATACGACGCGGTGCCGGGCAATTGCCAGGCCGCCGCGACGCGCAAGATGCCCCGCGATGGTTTGTCGCGTTTTGCCCCGGGCCACACCGATCCGCATTCGGCGCTGGGCATCAGTGCCCTCGGTGGCGTGCTGGCGGCCAAAGCGACGATGCTGGAGTTTGGCATTCAGGGCACCATCCGTTTCTTTGGCGAGCCCGCGGAAAAACTCCGCGCTTCCAAGCCGGTGCACGCCGCCAAGGGTTACTACGACGATCTCGATGCAGCGATCAGCTTTCACCCCACCTACATGCTGCCGCTCAACAACACCACCACCTGGGATACCCATTGCGGTATCGCCTACGCCTACATTTACAGCTTCACCTGCGAAGATCCGGAAAACTGGATTGCCGCCGACCGCTACAGTCCGATTCCGCAGAACCATCTGGCTGCACGCGCGCCGGGGGCTAACGATGCGTTGATGCACTTCTATAGCCTCAACGAAAGCTTGCGCCGATCGACACTGCCGTTTACCGGTCTGTGGAGTTACAACGAAGCAATCCTCACGGCCGGGCAGGCCACGGCCGATAACCTGCCACCGCACTTGTCGCAGATCCAGTATCTGCTGCGTTGCGATTCGATCGAACAGGCCGAAACCATTTCTTCGGTTATGGACAACAATGCCGCCGCTGCTGCGATGGCCACCGGATGCCAGTGGAAAAAGACCTGGGTTTGCAAATCCCGCGGCGGCCTGGCCAACCATGTCCTCGCGCAGGCGACCTACGACAACCTGGCGGCCATCGGAGCCCCACAGTGGGGACGCGAAGCCTGTGACATCGCCCGGGAAATCCAGGGCAATCTGGGGCTCAAGCCGATGCCCGAACCGTTCCTGCCTGCCATCGAACAATTGATCGAGCCACAGGAATGCGAGCGGCAGATGCGCCTGCAAATGCCGGCATGGCAGAAGTACCTGACCTCCGACGACTATCCCGAATACACCTGGCATTGCCCGACTGTGCGCCTGTTGGTGGCTCGGCCGATGCTTGCCGCGCCCGCGGGCCACGTGTACCCGGACTGGGTTTCCAATGCCCTAGGCGGCATACCCCAGACCATCGACCCGATGATTTACGTGGCCTCGAAAACCATCGCCGCCACCTTGCTTGATCTGTTCTGCCGTGACGAGTTGCTGAGCGCCGCCAAGGCTGAGTTCATCCAGCGCACCGGCGGTGGCATAGGTGGCGAGCATTGGCAGGCACCCTTGTTGCCGGCCGATTTCCAGGCGCCTCATCGTTTCCGCTGGCCGGAGTACATCCGCACCGTGCGCGGTGAGGAATGGTGGATTCCCGCCCGGGAAGACGAGTAGTTCGCATAACAACAAGAATTCGAGGAGCCAGACGTGCAAGCACTCAACGTGAACATCCCGCAGCAGGAAACAGATACCTCTGTTGTCGCTATAGACGACCTGCACAAAAGCTATGCCGATCACCACGTGCTCAAGGGCATTTCGATGCGCGCCAAAGAGGGCGAAGTGGTCTCGCTGATCGGGTCCAGCGGCTCGGGCAAAAGTACCTTGTTGCGCTGCATCAACCTGCTGGAAATCCCCTGCAGCGGCAGCCTGAGAATCAACGGCGAAACGGTTGGCTTGAAAACCGGCCGCAATGGCGTCGCGCAGGTCGCCGACCCGCGCCAGGTAGAGCGGCTGCGTACCCGCCTGAGCATGGTGTTCCAGAGCTTCAACCTGTGGCCGCACCGCACGGTGCTGGAAAACGTCATCGAAGCGCCGGTGTACGTGCTCGGCGAAGACCGCAAGGAAGCCACCTCGCACGCCGAACAGCTGCTGGAAAAAGTCGGCTTGATCGACAAGCGCAACGTCTACCCGGCGTTCCTTTCCGGAGGGCAGCAGCAGCGGGTGGCCATTGCCCGAGCCTTGGCCATGCGTCCGCAAGTGATGTTGTTCGATGAGCCGACATCGGCCCTGGACCCTGAGTTGGTCGGCGAAGTACTGCGAGTGATCCAGGGCATCGCCGAAGAGGGGCGCACGATGATTCTGGTGACCCACGAGATGGCATTTGCCCGCGATGTATCGAGCAAGGTGATTTACCTGCATCAGGGGCGGGTCGAGGAAGAGGGCCCACCTTCGCAAGTGTTGCTGGACCCGCGCAGCGAGCGCTGCCGGCAGTTCGTGATGGCGCAGGACAACCGCGGGTAAGCCGCACCGATTGTTTCAACCTCGATATCAATAACCAGAATGAGGCATTCAAACATGAAAAAAACACTGTTGGTTACCCTGCAAGCCTGCCTGTTAGCCGGTATCGCGAGCACCGCGGTCGCCGCCGACAAACTGGTGTTCGGCATCGCCCTGGAACCCTATCCGCCGTTTTCGTTCAAGAGCGGCAAGGGTGATTGGAGCGGCTTTGAGCCCGAGATGATCACCGCCGTTTGCGAGCGTATGAAGGCCGATTGCAAACTCAATGAAATGTCCTGGGACGGCTTGATCCCGGCGCTCAAGTCCCAGCAAGTGGACGTGGTGCTCAACTCGCTGTCGATCACCCCGGAACGCCAGCAGGTGATCGATTTTACCCAGCCGTATTTCTTTACCCGCGCCTTGTGGATCGGTGATCGCGCCATTGAACTCGACCCGACGCCGGCCGGCCTCAAAGGCAAGATCATCGGTGTACAGGGTTCGACCACCCATGCAGCTTTCGTCAAGAAGTACTACGGCGAATCGACAGTGCGTTACTACAACGATCAGGACGACATCCTTGCCGACCTGCGCAGCGGTCGCGTCGACATCATGCTGGCGGACCAGTTAGTGGTAGAGCCGTTGCTGGACAACCCCGACAACTCGATGCTCGCCAGCAAAGGAGTGGCCCCGCTTGATCCTCTGTTCGGCGATGGCGTCGGTGCCGGTGTGCGCAAGGGTAACGATGCGCTGCGCGAACGTTTGAACGTGGCGCTGCAATCGCTGCGTGATGACGGCAGCTACGAAAAAATCCGTCAGCGTTACTTCAAGACCGACATCTCGGCCCTTTAGTGAACCGGTCGCTCCAGCAAGTCCTGCGAAGGAGGGCTCATGACGTTATCTGACATTTCCCGGCTGTTCATTGCCGACGGCTGGCTCCAGGCCCTGGCGCAAGGCATGGTGAAAACCCTGGGCATTTCCGTGGGCGCCTTTATCCTGGGACTGGCGATTGGCTTGATCGTGGCGATGGTCAAGCTCAAGGGCCCTCGCTGGATGGTGGTCTGCGCCAATTGTTACACCACCTTGTACCGCGCAGTGCCGGAGTTGCTACTGATTCTGCTGCTGTACTACGCCGGCGCCGACCTGATCAATCTGACGATGGCGGCACTCGGTCAACCGAGCGTCGAAATCAACGGTTTCATGGCGGCCATCGTGGTGCTGGGGATTGTGCAGGGTGCTTACTCGGGTGAAATCATCCGTGGGGCCATTGAGTCGATTCCCCATGGTCAGATCGAAGCTGCACGTTCCTACGGCATCACCCGCAGCCTGCTGGTGCGGCGGGTGATCCTGCCGAGCATGTTGCCGTTTGCTATCGCGGGTCTGTCCAACCTTTGGCTGGTACTGATCAAGGAAAGCGCGCTGATCAGCGTGGTCGGTTACAGCGAACTCTTGACGGCGGGTCGCCAGGCAGCGGCGTCGACCAAACACTACTTGCTGTTTTACCTCGCGGTTGCCGCGTTCTATTACCTGATCACACTGGTTTCCGGTTCGGTGTTCCGGCAGGTCGAAGTTCGCTTCGAGCGCTGGATGCCACGGCACGCATAAGGGAGGCTGGTCATGGATTTTCACTGGTTGAGCAGTTTTTACGGCGAGTTGGTCAGGGGCGTCGGGCTAACCCTTCAGTTACTGCTGATCTCGGGTTTTTTCGGTTTCCTGATGGCAGTGGGCGTGGCTTTGGGGCGGTTGTCCAAGCATCGCTTTGTGGCCAATGGCCTGCGTTTTTACACCAGCGTGCTGCGCGGCACGCCGTTGCTGGTGCAGATCTACGTGCTGTATTACGGCGTCGGCAGCGTCTTCGCGACCTTTCCCCTGATACGCGGCAGCGTGTTCTGGCCGTATCTGCGTGAAGGCTTCTGGTACGTCGCGTTTGCCCTGACCCTGAGCGTTTCGGCGTACGTGGGCGAAGTGCTGCGAGGTGGGTTGCGGGCGGTGCCACGCGGTGAGCTGGAAGCGGCGCGGGCTTACGGCATGCGGCCGTGGCTGGTACTGCGTCGAGTGTGGATGCCACGGGCGCTGCAGATGCTGCGCCCGACGCTGGCGGGCGAGAGCGTGATGCTGCTCAAGGCCACGGCACTGGCTTCGACTGTAGCCGTGACCGATCTGCTCGGCGCGGCGAACCTGGTACGTGCGCAAACGTTGCGGGTCTACGAACCGCTGCTGGTGGTGGCTGTGATCTACATCATTCTGGCGATTGTCATCGAACAAGGTTTTGCCCGTATCGGCAAGACGCCCCAACGTCAGGCCTGACTTCAAAATCGATTGAAACGTCGGCCCGAGGGTTTTTAAGGAGTTTCATATGAAATACTCATCCATGGTCAAGCGCATCAGTGGTGAAACCGTCACTGCCTGGGACATCCACTACGCCGCGTGTGATGCGCAGGCGCGGGGTGAAGATGCAATCGTGCTGAGCATCGGCGATCCGGATTTCGCCACAGCCGATGAAATTTGCGCGGCAGCAGTCCAGGCCATCAACGCCGGTGACACTCATTACACCCACGTGATCGGCCGGCCTGAGCTGCGCGAAGCCATTGCCGCCAAGCAAGCGGTTTTGCTCGGTCAGCCGGTGTCTGCCGACAACGTAGCCTTGGTGGCCGGGGCGCAGAATGGCTTGTACGCTACCGCCATGTGCCTGTTCGAGCAGGGTGATGAAGTGCTGGTGCCCGCGCCGATGTACCTGACGTACGAGGCAAGCATCCAGGCCTCGGGCGCGCGCCTGGTGCCGATAGCGCAGCCGGCGGAAAATGATTTCCGCCTGACCCTGGGGGCCATCGAAGCGGTGATTACCGACAAGACCCGCGGTATTGCCCTGGCCACGCCTAACAATCCCACCGGCAACGTCTACACCCGCGAAGAACTGGAAGCCGTGGCACTGGTCGCTCAGCGCCACAATCTGTGGGTGATCAGCGATGAGGTCTACGGCCAGCTTACCTACGACCGTCCGCACCAGAGCGTGGCGACCCTTGAAGGGATGGCCGAGCGCACCGTGGTGCTCAACAGTCTGTCCAAATCCCACGCCATGACCGGATGGCGGGTAGGCTGGGTGGTGGGGCCGCAGGAATTGATCGGGCACCTGGATAACCTGCTGCTATGCATGCTCTACGGCTTGCCGGGCTTTATCCAGGCTGCCGCGCTCAAGGCACTGGAGCTCGATGAGCAAGTGGTCAGCCAGGCACGGGCCCTGTATCGCCGACGTCGCGACCTGGTGGTCGAAGGGCTGCGTCATGTGCCGCTGCTCAAGTGCAAGGTGCCCGAGGCCGGCATGTTCATGTTGGTGGATGTACGAGAAAGCGGACTGTCGAGCACCGATTTCGCCTGGCAGCTGTTCCGTGAAACCGGCGTTGCAGTTCTCGACGCCAGCGCGTTCGGCGCCAGTACCGCCGGTTTTGTGCGGATCTCGTTTACCGTTTCCGATGCCGCCTTGAGCGATGCCTGTGGTCGCATCGCCCGGTTTGTCAATGGCCTTCAGGCGCGCCGCTGAGGAGCGGCATCAGCTGATCCGTGATGCCGAAGCTCTGGCCTGAAACAGCTCAAGGTCAGATCTGCGGCGTCCACGTCACCCCGAACATCCAGGCCCGACCTTCCTCGCGATACCCATACTGACTGCCGTCATAGCTGTACTGCGCACGGCTGTAACCCTTGTCCAGCAGATTATCCACCTTCAGCTCCAGCTGGATCTCGCGATTCAACGCCCAACTACTGCGCAACCCTAACAGCGCATAACCTCCCAAGAGCTGCAGGTTGTTTTCATCGTCATAGCTGCTGCTCACCGCCTGCCAGCTGGCGCCAAGACCCAGCCGATCAAACTGCCGATCCAGATCCAGACTCAAGGTGCGCCGCGCCCGACGGGCTAGAGTGTGCCCACTGTCGCGGTCCCGAGGGTCGATGATCGCCACACCCAGGTTGCTTTGCCAGCCGAACAACTCCTGCTTCAATGCCGCCTCGAAACCGTTGATGCGTGCCGAGGCGACGTTCTGCGGTCGTGAGTTGCTGCCGAAGATAATCGCGTCTTCAAGGTCAGTGCGATACAGCGAAGCTTCCAGTCGAATGGTCTCGGTCAACTGGCTACGCCATTGCAGTTCGTAACTCTTCGAAGTCTCGGGTTTGAGATCTGGATTGCCGAAATCTGGGTAGTACAGGTCGTTGAAGGTCGGCGCGCGGAAGCCTTCGCTGTAGGTCAACAGCACATCGTTGTCCGGGTTCAAGGGCAGCGTGAACGTGCCGCTCCAGCTGTTCTGGCCGCCGAATTGCTGGTTCTGGTCGCGGCGCAACCCCAACTCCGTAGAGAAACTGTCCGCCTGATAGCGATGCTGGATAAACGCCGCGCGGTTCCAGCGACTGTCCTCGTCGAACGGCGTGTTGCTGTTGATGCGGTCTTCGTACCAGTCGCCCCCAAGGATCAGGCTGTTGCGATCATTGAGCGTCAGGTCGTTTTGCCAGTTCACCGAATCGCGGTAGGTGTTGAACACGCTGCGCTCATCGCTGAGTTTATCGAGGGTCTTTTCACGGTTTTCACTGTGGCCGAACTCAATGCGGGTTTTCCACAGGTCGTTAACCCGAGCGTCTACGTAGCTGCTTATGCTGCTCACGGCAAAATCGCTGTAGGGCTGCTGCTGGACTGACTCGAAAGTGTCCATGTCGAAGCGGCCGAACGGATTGTCGAACTCACTTTTACCGCGGTTATCCAGCACGTTGGCGCCAACTTCCATGTCATCGGTGAGGGCGTGGCTCAGGCTCAAACTGACCGATTGATTGCGGTATTCATCGTGATCGCCGTCGCTGGGATACGACTCATGGGTGCGATTGATCCCGGCGGTTTCATCGAGGCTGGCCCCCAGGTTGAAGCGGGTTTGCTCATCGCCCCCGGACACGCCGAGGCTGCGCTCCCACGTCTGATTGCTGCCAAAACCCATATGCAGACGCGGTTGCAGGCCTTGTTCGGTGCCACGGCGGGTGAAAATCTGGATCACCCCGCCAATCGCATCGCTGCCGTAAATCACCGAACGGGAGCCGCGCAGCACTTCCACGCGCTCGACCTGTTCGATGTTGATGTGTTGCAGGTTGCTGTCGCCGGAAGTCGAGTTACCAATGCGTTGGCCGTCCACCAGCACCAGGCTCTGCGCCGATTTGGTGCCGCGAAGGTAAATCCCCGGCAGACTGCCGCGCCCGCCGGTTTGCCCGACTTGCACCCCTGGCACCCGACTCAGCAAGTCAGTGACGCTGCCCGGTTGCAGACGGTCGATGTCGTCGCGGGTGAACACGGTGTTGGCGGCGCTGCTGTCGTTGCGCGCTTCGACCTGGCGGTTGGCGCTGATCAGCACGTCAGGCAGCTTCAGGGCCTGGTCGCGCTCGAAGGTGTCGGCCAGCAGTGGGCCGGACGGCAGAAGCGTCAGCGCCAGGACGAGGGGGGAGAGTTTCATGGGCAGTCCGTTGACGCTTTAAAGCGAACACATTTTTGAAGGTTGTTCGAAACCAATGTGGGAGCGGGCTTGCCCGCGATGACGGTGTGTCAGTCAATGAATAAGTTGACTGTCATTCCGCTATCGCGGGCAAGCCCGCTCCCACAGGGTTTTGCATGTGTCAGGTGTTTAGATGTTCAGCAGTTGCAGCCGCTGACGCACCGCCGCTTCAATTCCCGCCTCATCCAACCCGCACTCAGCCAGCATCTGCGCAGGCTTGGCGTGTTCGACGTAAACATCCGGCAAGCCCAGGTGCAGCATCGACTTGAGGATGTTCTCGCGGGCGAGGAATTCGCTGACCGCGCCACCGGCGCCGCCCATGATCGCGTTTTCTTCGATGGTCACCAGCAACTCATGGCTGCCGGCAATTTCGCCAACCAGCGCTTCATCCAGCGGTTTGACGAAACGCATATCGACCACGGTGGCATCCAGCGTCTCGGCGACTTTCAGCGCCTCGGCCAGTTGCACGCCGAACACCAGCAAGGCGACTTTGCTGCCCTGACGGCGAACCACGCCTTTGCCGATCTCGATCGGTTGCAGGTCTTTCTCGATGGTTGCGTTCGGGCCGTTGCCGCGTGGATAACGCACTGCCGCCGGGCCGTTGTACAGGTGGCCGGTAGTGAGCATTTTGCGCAGTTCGTTTTCGTCGCTCGGGGTCATCACCAGCATGCCGGGGATGCAGCGCAGGAACGACAGGTCGAAGCTGCCGGCGTGGGTCGGACCGTCTTCGCCGACCAGGCCGGCGCGGTCGATGGCGAACAAGACGTCGAGGTTCTGCACCGCCACATCGTGAACAAGCTGATCGTAGCCGCGTTGCAGGAACGTCGAATAGATCGCCACCACCGGTTTCGCGCCTTCGCAGGCCATGCCCGCGGCGAAGGTGACGGCGTGTTGTTCGGCAATCGCTACGTCGAAATAGCGCAGCGGGAAACGCTCGCTGAAGGCCACCAGGTCGGAGCCTTCTTTCATTGCCGGGGTGATGCCCACCAAGCGCGGATCGGACGCGGCCATGTCGCACAGCCATTCGCCGAACACGGCGGAATACTTAGGCCCGCCGGCTTTTTTCGGCGCGGCGGCCGGAGCGTCCAGCGGTTCGAGTTTGGTGATCGCGTGGTAACCGATCGGGTCGACTTCCGCCGGGGCGAAGCCTTTGCCTTTCTTGGTGACGATGTGCAGGAACTGCGGGCCTTTCAGATCGCGCATATTGCGCAGGGTGGCGATCAAGGTCGGCAGGTCGTGGCCATCGATCGGACCGATGTAGTTCCAGCCCAGTTCTTCGAACAGCGTGCCGGGAACCAGCATGCCTTTGGCGTATTCTTCGGTGCGGCGGGCGATTTCCCAGGCGCCGGGCAGGCGCGACAGGACCTTTTTACTGCCCTCACGCATGCTTGCGTAGGTGCGGCTGGAAAGGATTTTCGCCAGGTAATTCGACAAGCCACCGACATTGCGTGAGATCGACATGTCGTTGTCGTTGAGGATCACCAGCATGTTGGCGCTCACTTCCGGCGCGTGGTTCAGCGCTTCGAACGCCATGCCGGCGGTCAGTGCGCCGTCGCCGATTACGGCAATGGCCTTGCGATCACTGTTTTGCAGGCGGGCGGCAATGGCCATGCCCAGCGCGGCGCTGATCGAGGTGCTGGAATGGCCAACGCCAAAGGTGTCGTACTCGCTCTCGGAACGACGAGGGAAGGCTGCGACGCCGTCCTTCTGGCGCAGGGTGGACATGCGCTCGCGACGGCCGGTGAGGATTTTGTGCGGATAGGCCTGATGACCCACGTCCCACACCAACCGGTCGTCCGGGGTGTCGAAGACGTAATGCAACGCGATGGTCAGCTCGATGACGCCCAGGCCGGCACCGAAATGCCCGCCGGTCTGACCGACCGTGTAGAGCAATTCCAGGCGCAACTCATCGGCCAGGGTTTCCAGCTCGGCTTCGCCTAACCGGCGCAGGCCGTCCGGCGTGTTGGCACGGTCGAGCAGGGGCGTGGTCGGGCGCTTGCGGGGAATCTCATGAAACGTCGTGGGCATCAGGCGAATCGTTATAGGTATAGAAGAGGCGGCAGTTTACCTGATGCATCGGCCCCTGCCCACGCGTTGCTCTTTTTTGGCCGATACGCTGTCAGCTGCGGCGTTCGACGATATAGCGGGCCAAATCACGCAACGGCTCGGCGGCCGCGTCAAACGGTCGCAGCGCGTGCAGGGCCTGATCGCGCAGTTCCAGCGCATAGGCTTTGGCCGCATCGAGGCCGAGCAGGGCCGGGTAGGTCGGCTTGTCGCGCGCGATGTCGGCACCCTGGCGTTTGCCGAGGGTTTCGGTATCGCTTTCGACGTCGAGAATGTCGTCCTGCACCTGGAACGCCAGGCCGATCGCCTGTGCATAGGTCTGCAAGGACTTCAGTTCGTCTTTCTCGGCACGGCCGCTGGCGAGGGCACCGAGTTTGACGCTGACCTCGATCAGCGCGCCGGTTTTGTGCCGGTGCATGTATTCGAGGGCTTTCTGATCGAGTTTCAGGCCGACCGAACCAAGGTCGATGGCTTGACCGCCGACCATGCCGGCCGGGCCTGCCGCCAACGCCAAGGCGCTGACCATTTGCAGGCGGATTTCGGCATCTGACGCGCTCAGGCGCGGGTCGAGCAGGGCGCTGAAGGCCAGGCTCTGCAAACCGTCACCGGCGAGAATCGCGCAGGCTTCATCGAATTTCTTGTGGGTGGTCGGCTGGCCGCGACGCAGATCGTCGTCGTCCATCGCCGGCAGATCGTCGTGCACCAGCGAATAAGCGTGGATCAGCTCCACCGCGCACGCCGCGCCGTTGGCTTGTTCGGCCTTGCCGCCCAATGCTTCGCACGCTGCGTAGGCCAGCAGTGGGCGCACGCGTTTGCCGCCGTTCATCACGCTGTAACGCATGGCTTCGTACAGTCGCGCGAGTTCCGGGCTTGGTGCGTTGAACAGGGTTTCAAGTGCCGCATTGACGCGGGCCTGGCTGGTCGCCGAATACGCTGCAATCATTCTGGCTGATCCGCGTCGAAGGGTTCCTCGGCCAGCTCGCCATCACGCTCGAGCAGCACTTGAACCTTTTGCTCGGCCTGGGCCAGTGCTGCCTGGCAGTCACGGGTCAGACCGATGCCTTGCTCGAAAGCCGTCAGCGAGTCTTCCAGCGACAATTCGCCGTTCTCCAGTCGCTCCACCAGCGTTTGCAGGTCGGCGAGGGATTGTTCGAAATCCAGTGCAGCTTTTTTGCGGGCCATGGCGGCGATTTCCGGTTGACGTTAAACCGGCGCGACACTAGCAGACATGGGGGTTATGGGCAAATGAGCGGGGTGTCTCGGCCAATGTGTTCGGGAGTGAACGCGACCCCTGTGGCGAGGGGGCGTGGCCCCGTTGGGCTGCGCAGCGGCCCCAAAACCAGACACCATCGTTTCGTCAGGTACAGCGTATCCAGCGATTTACGACTGCTGAGCAGCCGGACGGGGGCAAGCCCCCTCGCCACAGGTGGACATAGTTGCCCATCATTGTGTTGAGTCATCGGGATAGCTGATTTGATAGCGAGTACTGCGCCCACCACCAGGCAGTCGTTGCAGGCAGCCTTTTTCCAGTAACCCAGCCAGATGGCGGGTCGCTGTGGCTTTGGATACTTTTGCCGCCGCCTGATACTGAGCCGCGCTGATCCCGCCCGCGAAGCCTCGCTCCCCACCATCGAGCAAGCGGTTAAGGACCTTCATTTGTTCGGCCGACAATACGGACTCCCGATGAGCCTGCCAGAAACGCGCTTTGCCCAACACGCTTTCGATCCGCGTCATGGCCTGCTGCAAGCTGCGCAGCAGCGTCTGCAGAAACCACTCCAGCCATTCGGTGATATCCAGCGTAGCTTTCTGGCTGGTTTCCAGCACTCGGTAATAGCCTGAACGATCATCAAGGATGCTCGCCGACATGGCATAGAAACGGATCGCCTGCGCTTCACCCTGAGCCAGCGCCAGGTCGGTGATCGTTCGTGTCAGGCGACCGTTGCCATCGTCGAAAGGGTGCAACGTCACGAACCAGAAGTGCGCGATGCCGGTTCGTAGCAATGGATCGAGATCTGCCTGGCTTCGGCTGGTTTCAAACCAGGTGAGGAAGGTGTCGAGCTGCCGCTCCAGGCCAAGGCGAGGTGGGGCCTCGAAGTGAACGGTCGGTTTGTCGAGGCGGCCGGATACGACTTGCATCGGGTCATCTCCGCGTAACGCGCCGATACGGATCGCTCGCGCCGCGAGGTCGGTGTCGTGTTCGGGAAACAACCATTCATGCCAATCCAACAGTCGCTCCAATGTCAGCGGTTCGGCGAAATGCTGTGTGGCATCAAGCATCAACTGCGCCAAGCCCTCGCTGCGCAGGCTCACCTGATCGCCATCAACCAGTTCCAGTCCCAGTCGCCGTGCCAGTGACGACCGCACAGAGCCGACGTTCAGTTGCTCGCCCTCAATGGCGGAGGAAGTGACGATGTTCTGCAACAATGCATCCAGCTCGCTTTGCGCACTCAGCGAATTGCCCACTGAACTGGCCATGCCCATTAACCGCCCTTGCGCCTGAACGCACTCGCGCAGCGTGGGCGCCAGGTGCTCGGCTTGCCAGTTGAAGTTCGGCCAATCAAGTTGTTGCCAGATCCAGTGAGGTGTCATGTCCGCGATGCTCTTGAGGGGTGTGAGCCGATTAAGAGAGCTATTCGGCTCATTTGGTGAGCCGAATATGGCGCCTATTCGGCTCACCGTCCAGTAGCCTGCGTGATCTCCCCCGCAAATCAACATGTATCCGATTGTTAAAAAACCACCAAATGGCTAACCTTCGCGCCTTCTACGACCCAATAGTCACGGGTCTTTCTGACGAAACGCAGTTTTTACATCTGTAACGCGCCGAGGATCAGGCGCAAGGTTTCGTTATGCATGGCAGGAGGCGTCACATGCGTTCATTTCTTCTATTACTGATGGGGCTGGTCTGTGCGACCGCTGCCTGCGCCGAGCCGACGGCCGAGCTGTCGGAGCCGGTGGGCGGCTGGCGCTACAACGGCCTGCTCGATCGCAGTGAAAACCCGCAAGTCGCCTATCCCACACCGCCCATCGACCGGGGCGTGCAACGCAATCGCACGATGATCCAGGGCCAGCTCAAGGTCATCGGCGCGCAGCGCGGGCCGCACACGCTGGCGGTCAACGGTAATCCGCTGAATTTGTACACCGACGACCAGGGGCGTTTCGCCCGGCCGTATGCGTTTGGCGCCGGTTCCAACAGCGTCGAAGTGCGCAGTGCCGAAGGCAAATCCCTCAAGCGCGTCCAATTCTATGAAGCCAACAACCTGCGCACTCCGGCTCGGATTCGCGTGGTGCTGGGTTGGGACGATCCGAAAGCCGAGCTCGATCTGCACATCATTACCCCAGACGGCCAGCATGCGTTCTGGGCTCGTCCGGCGATGAGCAATGGCGGTGGCCTGGACCCGGACGGCGTCGATGGTCCCGGCCCGGAAATGTTCACCATGACCGCGCCGATGCATGGCACCTATCTGGTTTACGTCAACTATTGGGGCAACTTCGGCAGCGGCGGCTATAACTTCGATGAGACCAGCAACCAGAACGAGGTGATCACCTCGCAAATCAACCTGGTGCTCAACGAAAACACCGTCGACGAAAAACGCGAGACCTTCATCGTGCCCCTGCGCGCGATCGGTGACCTGCTGCTGGTCAAGACTTTCAACTATTAAACATCCCGCACCACAGATTGGGTTTTGTAAACATGAGCGATAACACTGTTTCTCCTGCCGCTGACGCACCCGCAGCCAAACCTTCCCGGCGTTGGCCAATGCTGCTGGGCGGGCTGATCCTGATGGCTGGCGTGGCGGCCGGACTCGGCTGGTTCATGCACAAACCCAAGGTGCCGCCGGCGGAGTTGGCCAGCGACAAACTGGGCATGAGCCGCCCCGACGGTCTGCTCGAAACCCATTCCTTGAGTCAATTGCCCAAGGACTTGCTGGCGGTGCCGTTCCTCAAGGAAACCCTTACCGAAGATTTCGTCTTCTATTACGAAGCGCACGCCGATCGTCTCGGCTTGATCGGCAGTCTGCGGCGGATCATCTACGAACATGACTTGAAGTTGCAGGACAGCCTGATCGAACAGCTGTTCGATCAACCGGCGGATGTCGCGTTGTGGCGCGGGGCGGATGGCCGCCTGAAAGATTTTTTGTTGGTGATGGATCGCGGTGGCCTGGCCAAAGTGCTGGAGCCGCTGGCGAAAGTCGCGCTGGATGATTCGCAGCTGACGCAACTCGGTGACCTCAAGGTCGTCGGCGATACGGTGCCGCTGTATCAGCTCACCTACAACAACAGCAAAGCGCTGCTGTTTGCCTCTCATGGCGACAAGTTAGTGGTGCTGTCCAATCCTTCGAAACTGTACGACAACAGTAATGGCCCGATCGATGAGCTCGGCATGGTTTCGACTCAATCGCTGGAAGCACTGCTCGGCGGCCAGAAACTGTTCCCCGAAGCCTTCGGCCTGCCACTGCGCGCGCCTGAAGTGAAACAACGCCTGTCGGTCAATTCCAGCGTGCTGGCCATGGGTTACCAGCGTTTCATTCCGAACTTCGCCGGCCTGCGCTTCGACATGGACGACAAGGGCTGGCACAGCTTCCTCGCCATGGATGAACTGGAGAACCAGCCGGACTTCGATTTCAAACCGATCTGGCAAGCCATGCCGATGGGCGCCAGCGCTTGCGTGGCGCTGCCATTGGCTGCTGAACAACAGAAACCGCTGCTGGTGAAGCTCGGCGCCGAAGAAAAAGTGGCGCAAGCCCTGACCGATCATATGGCCGGTGCCGCCGGCCTGTGCTGGTACGCCGACTCGCGGCTGTACACGCCGTTGCTGGTGGCCAGCCTGAATGACAACGACAGCGCCAAACTCGACGGCGATCTGGGCACTCTGTTCGGCTCGATGGTCGGCGCCTACGAAGGTAACGTCGAAGAACACGCGTTCCCGGTGGTCGAGAAACAGGAAGGCGAAAACCACCAGTGGCAGCGTCAGGTCAGCTCCAACTTTGGCCCCTACAAAGCCAAGGATGCCGAGAACCCGGACGCGATTACCGGCAAGGCGTTCATGCGCGTGAGCCTGGCGCGCCACGGTTCGGCGCTGCTGTTTTCCCTTGATGACAAACTCGTGGACAAGGCCCTCGGCACCCTCGACAAACGCTTCCCGCCGATGGCCGACGTGGTGCCCAAAGACCAACTGATGCCGGTCTACTTCGGTCCGGATGCCATGGCGCAACTGATGCAACAGGAAACCCTCGACAGCCTGCCGCAGGACATGGAGCCGGTGTTCTACAACGCCGCGCAAACCTACCTGATCCCGAAACTGCGCAAGCTCGGCGGCTACGGTAAATATGCGCTGACCTTGCCCGAAGGCAGCGAGCCCGACGGCCACTGGCAATGGCTGCCACTGGAATGGAAAGCCCTGTGACTGCACTCATCCGAGGCCTCGGCCTGCTCGCGATGTTGCTCGGCAGTCGCGCATTTGCCAGCGAAGCCGCGCCGCTCGACCCGCAGCAATCCCAGGTGTTCCGCGCCTGGTTCGTGCGCATCGCCCAAGAGCAACTGACCCAAGGCCCGAGCCCGCGCTGGTATCAGCAGGACTGCGCCGGACTCGTGCGTTTTGCCGCCAACGAAGCCCTGAAAGTCCATGACGACAAGTGGCTGCGCAGCAATGGCCTGTCCAACCGCTACCTGCCGCCGGAGCTGCAACTGAGCGAAGCCCAACGCGGCCTCGCCCAGCAGTGGCAGCAGGGCGGCGGCAAGGTCGGGCCGTACGTCAACGCGATCAAACTGATTCAGTTCAACAGCCATCTGGTTGGCCGCGACCTGGCGCAAGCCCGGCCCGGCGACCTGATGTTTTTCGATCAGGGCGACGACCAGCACCTGATGATCTGGATGGGCCGCTACATCGCCTATCACACCGGCACCACCACCCCCACTGACAACGGCATGCGATCCGCGAGCCTGCAGCAACTCATGACATGGAAGGACACCCGATGGATACCCGACGCAGCCAACCCCAACTTCATCGGCGTCTATCGACTGAACTTTCTCTCCCAATGACCGGTGCCCGCATGCTGCGTTTTCTGTCTTTATTGTTGGTGTTGGTACTGCCTTGTTCGGCAGTGAACGCCGAAGACACCGTCGAGCCGAGCGGTTACACGCCGGTGGCCGGTGAAAGTTTTTTTCTGCTGGCGGACAGTAGTTTTGCCAGCGACGAACAGGCGATGGTCCGTCTCGAAGCGCCGGGCCGCGACTATCGCCGGTTCCGCATGGAGCCTTACGGCGGCGCGGACATTCGCGTGTACCGCATCGACAAACCGCTGGATTTCCTCAAGCGCCAGAAGAACCTGCACCGCGTGGTCAGCGACGGCCAGTTCAAGGGCGAAGGCCTGTCGAACACTCTCGCGTACCTGTGGGACAACTGGTACCGCAAATCCCGTCGCGTGATGCAGCGGGCGTTTTCCTACGAGTCGCGCAAACAAGTCACCGAGGAAGTGCCGGAACTGAAGATGGGCACCGCGATTGCCGCGCCAACGCCCTACGACGCCCAGCCGCAATTCGCACTGATTCCGGGCTTGCCAGTGGTCAGTCAGTTCCGTTATCCACTGTGGCAAGCCAAACCGATCCAGCCGCCAGAGGGCGTGAACCTGGCCGGTTCTTCCAGCGAGTTTGTCACGGTCGCGCCGGGCAATGTGTACATCCCGTTGGGTAACCTGAAACCGGGCCTGTACCTGGTGGAAGCGCTGATCGGCAAATACCGCGCGACCACCATGGTCTTCGTCTCCAACACTGTGGCGGTGAGCAAGATTGCCGGTGATGAACTGCTGGTCTGGGCCGCGCGCAAACACGAAGGCAGCTCAGTGCCGAAAGTGAATGTGCTGTGGACCGATGGCCTCGGCGTGATGAGCAGTGGCGCCACGGATGCTGATGGTTTATTGCGTTTGAAACACGTCAGCCCGGAGCGTTCGTTCGTGATCGGCGAGGACGAAGAGGGCGGGGTGTTTGTCTCCGAGAACTTCTATTACGACAGCGAAATCTACGACACCAAACTCTATGCCTTCACTGACCGGCCGCTGTATCGGCCGGGGGATTGGGTGTCGCTGAAAATCGTCGGTCGCGAGTTCAAGAACGCGCGCGATTCGGTGTTGCCGACGGCGGCGGATGTGAATGTCACGGTACTCGATGCCACCGGCACCGCGCTGCAAACGCTGGCGCTGAAACTCGATTCCAGGGCGGGCACCCAAGGCCGTTTCCAGTTGCCGGACAACGCGGTGGCGGGCGGTTATGAACTGCGTTTCAGCTACAAGGATCAGGCCTACAGCAGCGCTTTCCGGGTGGCGGAATACATCAAGCCGCACTTCGAAATCTCCTTGAACCTGGCCAAGCAGGATTACCGCACCGGCGAGCCGGTCAAAGGCAGCCTGGTGCTGCTGTACCCGGACGGCAAACCGGTGGCCGATGCCAAATTGACCCTGAGCCTGCGCGCCCAGCAACTGTCGATGGTCGACAACGAACTGCAATACCTCGGGCAATTCCCGGTGGAACTGACCAGCACCGAACTCACCACCGACGCCAAAGGCAGCGCGACTCTCGACCTGCCCGCCGCCGAGAAACCGAGCCGTTACATGCTCACTGTTTTTGCCAGCGATGGCGCGGCGTATCGGGTCAAGACCACCAAGGAAATCCTCATCGACCGTGGCGCCGCGAGTTTCCGCCTGAGCGCGCCGCAGCGCTTCAGTGCGGTGGGCGACAAGGTTGCATTCCGCTACGTCAACGAAGGTGGCAGCGAGCAAAGCAAAGCGGTCACGCCGAGCGGCTACAGCTGGGTGCGTCTGGAAGATCAGACCTCTGGCGCAGGCAAACTCGCTGCGACGGATAAAGGCTTCACGTTGGCCTTCGAGCGTCCGGGCACCTACAACCTGACATTGAAGGATGAGCATGGTCGCGCGGTCGGCGCCACGGGGCATTCGGTCACTGGCGATGGTGTCAAAGCCGTGCCCGGCACCGTGGAAATTGTCCTCGACAAACCCGAGTACAAGGCCGGCGATGAAGCCCTAGCGCTGATCACTTTTCCCGAGCCGGTGAGCGATGCCTTGCTGTCGCTGGAACGCGACAAGGTCGAGGCCACTGCGCTGATGTCCAAGGGTGGCGACTGGCTGAAGATGGAAAAACTCAGCGATACCCAATACCGCGCGCGCATCCCGGTGAAAGACAATTTTGCGCCGAATCTGACCTTCTCCGTGCTCTACACCAAGGGCGGGCAGTACAGTTTCCAGAACGCCGGGATCAAGGTGATTGCGCCGCAAATCGACGTGGCCATCGCCACCGACAAAGAGCTGTATCAGCCGGGCGAAACCGTGTCCGTGGACCTGACAACCCAGTTCGCCGGCAAGCCGATTGCGGCACACCTGACGGTCAGCGTGGTCGACGAAATGGTCTACGCGCTGCAACCGGAAGTCGCGCCAACCATCGACCAGTTTTTCTACCACCCGCGCCGCAACAACGTGCGTACCAGCGCCAGTCTGTCGTTCATCAGCTACGACGTCGCGTTGCCGGGCAGTCCCGGTGCACCGGGCAAAGCCAACCGCAGCGAGCGCGGCGTGAAAGTGCTGGAGCGGCCGCGTCGTGAAGACGTTGACACCGCCGCGTGGCAGCCGGAATTGATCACCGACGCCAACGGCAAAACCCGCTTCACCTTCAAGATGCCGGACTCGCTGACTCGCTGGCGCATTACTGCGCGAGCCATCGCCGATGACGGTCAGGTCGGGCAGAAAAAGCAATTCCTGCGCTCGGAAAAACCGCTGTACCTGAAGTGGAGCGGCCCGAGCAAATTCCGCGCGGGCGACAAGCCGGATCTTGGTGTGTTCGCCTTTAGTCAGGCGGAAAAACCGGTCAAGGCTGAGCTGGTGATTCATTACGCCGGCGCCGAACAACGGGTGCCCGTGACGCTGAACAACGGCATCAACTACATTGCATTGCCGGCGTTCGCGCTGGCCAGTGGCGAGTGGACCGCCGAGCTGGTGCAGGACGGCAAAACTGCCGACGCCCTGGCCGTGCACCTGACCGCGACCGGCGAAGGCTGGCAGGTCACACAAAGCCAAAGCCTGGACGTGGCCAGCGGTGATACGCCGCTGACCTTGCCGGCGGACGCTACGGACATTCGCTTGCGTCTGGATGACAGCCCGCAAGCGCTGTTCCGCTCGGCGCTCGATGATTTGCTGAGCTATCCCTACGGCGGCGTCGAGCAGACGGCCAGTCGTTTGCTGCCGTTGAGCATCGCCTATCCGACCTTGTCGTCGAACCCGCAAATCCGCGATCGCTTGCGCTTGATCATGCAAAACAGCCGTCTGCGTCTTGTGCAGATGGCCGGGCCGTCGGCGAGCTTCACCTGGTGGGGCATGGACGGTGAGCCGGACGCGTTCCTCACCGCCTACGCCTACTACGCCGATTGGCACGCCAGCAAAGCGCTGGAACTGAGCCTGCCGCCGGAGCATTGGCAGCGGGTGCTGGAGGTGTATTCCAAACAGGCGAAAAACACGCCACTGCTGCAACGGGCGTTGATCCTGTCGTTCGCCAAACAGATGCAATTGCCGGTGAACACGTTGCTCAGTGGTTTGATGGAGGACCTGGCGAAAGCGGGTGAGGGCAATGCCGCAAATCTGATGGAGGATGGCGAAGACAGCATCGTCATGAGCGATCCGGATTCGGCGCTCGGGTTGGCGGCGGCGCGTGCGTTGACGGCATCGCTGGCTCGTCAGTCCAAGGTGACGCTGCCCGACGCGTTCAATCGTCAATTGCCCGATGCACAACAGCGTCTGGCGGTCAGTTCCCAGCCGTTTGCCGAAGCCTTGAACCTGTCGCTGCAAGCCTTCGATCAGGCTCACGCACAAGCGTTGTTGCAACGATTGCTGCCACAACAATCAACGTTGGAGCGCGCATTGGCACTGACCTGGTTGCAACGCAGCATCGAGCAGGCTTCGCCGACCATCGCACTGGCACCGGGTGAAGGCTGGAAGAAAAACTACGGTGACACCGGCGAGATGTATTGGACGTGGCAGGGCGCTACGCCGGTGCCAGCGGTGTTGTCACTGAGCGGGACGCAAGAGCGTCCGTTGCGTGCAGCGTTGAGTTTCCAGACTAAACAACCGCCAGTTGATCCGATGGCTGTGACCATCACCCGTCGCTTGTCGCGTCTGGTGCCGGGCGATGAAGCTTTCACCTTCAAACTGGAAGCGGTCGGCACCAAGCCGTTGTCCAGCGACAGCCTGTATCTGGACGAAGTGATCATCACCAGCAAAACCACCAAACCGCTGCGTTACGGGATGATCGAAGTGCCGCTGCCACCGGGCGCGGATGTCGAGCGCACCACGTGGGGCATCAAGTTGATGGGCAAGGCCGGCACTGAACCGACGGCGCTGGAGAAGGCGCGCTTCGAACCGGGGCAGATGGCTTATGCGATTCCAGTGGATGCCTTGAGCGGTGAATTGCGCTTGCGTCACCTGGTGCGTTTCTCGCAGAAAGGTCAGTTCAACCTGCCGCCGGTGCGCTTCACTCAGGTCTACGCGCCACAGCATCAGGCCCAGGAACAGAAGCCGGCGCTGGGTCAGGTCACGGTCAACTGACATGACCCGACGTTGGCTCTGGTGGCTGCTGTGTTTGATCCCTGCGCTGGCGACGGCGCAGGACGAGCCGCTGCGTCTGGGCTTCAAGGGTGAAATGCTGTCGCTGAGCCGGACTCAGGTGATTTCTCGCGAACCGTTACCCGAGTCGTTGCAGACACCGTTGGGCAGTTTGTGGAAGCTGTTTGTCTACGGTTGGCTGGTGGACACCGGCGCGCGTGAGTCGGCTTATGAATGCCGTGGGCAGTCGAAAGAAGAAGTCTATTGCTGCACCGCGGGGGGCAAGATTGAGCGTGATCAGGCGCTGGTGAAGTCCTGCGGGTTGTATTTTGAACCGCAGCGGTTGGGCATTGCGGGGGCTGATTGGCGCACGTATTGGCAGGCACGAAAGGCGCCTGAGTGGTTGCTGGACTTGCCTTCGTTGCAGCCTTCAACGCGAGTTCCGGTAGCGGAGCTGCTGCGAATGTTGGCCGTGATGCCCGCGCAGGATCAAGCGCGGCGAGTGTTGCTGGATGTGGTGTTGAATGCCGCCGACGGCAATGTCGTGGGCGAACTTGGTGGTCGGTTGCGGGTGAAAACCTGGAGCTGGTTGGGCGACCAGGATCCATCGTCGCGCCAGGGTGGGTTTGCCGGTTGGCTGGCCGATGGAACGCCGATTTGGGCGGGGGGACGCGGAACCAGTCAGATGGTGCTGCGCAATTACGGTATGGCGTTGGCTTCGGTGTTGCCGGTTGATTGGCCTTTGGATGCAGGACGCTGCGTCGAAGTCGGATTGTTTTCCCGCTATCCGATCGGACGTGTTCTGGCGGGGGATCGTGCTGTTTCTTCCGGGCCTTTGCAGGGCGACTTTCGCGTTGAATTCGCCAATGGCAATCAACTGGATATTCACAGCGACGGTGAGCTGTTTTTGGTGGGCGACAAACTGGTCGCACGCCTGGACCGAGAAGAGTACGTCGCCCGGGTCTTGCAGCGCGAAGCCAAACCTGAACCCGCCGAAGCCGCCAAAGCCCTGGCCATCGCCATTCGCACTTACCTGCTGCAAAACGCCACCCGCCACGGCGACTGCCTGAGCATCGACGACAGCAGCAGCCGCCAACGCGTCGCCCCGCGCCCGGCCACCGCCGAGTCGCGCAACATCGCCGCGTGGACCAGCGACCTCGTCCTCGCCGGCAGCACCGTCACCTACCACTCCGACCAACCTGGCCCGGACAAACTCTCCTGGCAGCACGCCGTCGAACAAGCCAACGCCGGCCAACGCTACGACGCCATCCTGCTACACGCCTACCCGCGTGCCAGCCTCAGCCGCTGGGACAACCCCGTCGCCTCCTGCGAAGCACTGCCCGCCGCGCAAGACTGGCTGCAAACCCAACGTCGCGGCTGGCGTGCGCGGTTGGAAAGCGAAATCGGCTACAACGAAGTCAGCACATTCGCCGTCTGCCGCCTGGCTTTCGGCCGCCCCTACGTCGACCGCGAGCGTCAGCGCATTTATGTGCGCGGCGTGCTGTCGCTGCAAGACCGCCTCGACCTGACCCACGAATACCTGCACCTGGCCTTCGAAGCACACCCCAACGGCCAGGATGAAACCTACATCGAAGGGCTCGCCCGCCACCTCTTGCTGGAATAGGCCATGAAACTCCGTTATCCACAGGTTTTCCTGTTCCTTTGTTCTTTCTGCGTATTGCCGACGATTCTCGCGGCTGAAAATGCCGTCAAACTCGACACCCCCGTCGGCGGCTGGCGCACCGGTGCGGTCGAAGGTGAAGGTGAAAACTTCCGCCAGACCGTCAACTACCCGGCCTCCTCGGTGAATACCCCGGCAGGACAGGCCAACACCGCACGCATCACCGGCCAGATCAAAGCCACGCCCAAGTCCACTGAACCGGGCCGATTGATCGTCAACGGCGTCAGCATGCCGCTGAAAATCGACCCCGCCGGCCGCTTTGATCGACCGTTCTCGTTCCCCAACGGCAGCAACAGCGTCGAAGTCCGCAGCCCCGATGGCCAACAACGCCATCGCACCCAGTTCCTCAATGCCAGTGGTGGCGCGACCCCGGCGAAATTGCGCGTGTTGCTGGCCTGGGATAGCGATGGCACGGATCTGGACTTGCACCTCATCACGCCTGATGGCGCGCACATCTGGTATGGCGATCGTGTCGCGCCTAATGGGGCTGCGCTGGATGTGGACGTGACCACCGGTTATGGCCCTGAAATCTTCGCCATGCCTGCGCCGATCAAAGGGCAGTATTTGGTGTATGTGAATTACTTTGGCGGTGGGTATCGGAGTGATGAGGAAGGACAGGAGGAGGCGGTTCAGCCGCTGACGACGGCGCAGGTGACGGTGATTACCGAGGAGGGGACGCCGAACGAGAAGATGGAGACTTTTCTGGTGCCGATGCGGGCGGTGGGGGAGTTGACGTTGGTTAAGGGGTTTAGTTATCCGTGAGGGAAAAGTTTGAGCAGTGTTGGCACTATTAAATCGGGCAGCGGGCAGCTGCCCAATTGCTTGAGGGAGACCTTGAGGTCAAAACGCAAGCATTAAAAAGCCGGCTTGTGGGCGGCTTTTCTAGCGTCCATCAAAGTCTGCGCTCATCTGGAGGAGCCGCATTATCGGCCTGTAAATAAGGGGGTTAGTGCTTATTTACGTCCATTGCTTGCTAGTGCCCGCCAACATCATCTACCGTTCTGGGTATGGGCCCGATTATGGGCTGAGCCTCTGGTGGATATATGGTTAAGCTGACAGTCAAGGGAATCGCCGGGTTGTTGAAATCCGGCAAACGAGGCTACGCCGGTGACGGAGGAAACCTGTATTTCAAGTACAACGTTGATGGCAAGGGGAGCTGGATCTTTCGCTACAAGTGGAACGGCAAGTCCCGTGATATGGGGCTTGGGTCTTATCCCGACATCGGCCTGCCTGACGCTCGCGCGAATGCTCTTGAGGCGCGCCGAGTATTGAATACAGGCGCAGACCCGCTATCGGAGCGAGAGGTCGCACGCGAAGCTAGCAGAGCTGTAGCGCGGGCTGCTGAGGCCAAGCGTCATTCGTTCAAAAGCCTTGCTCTTGAGTACCACCAAGCGCATAGCGGAAAGCACTCAGAGAAGTGGCGAAAGGGTTGGGTACGAAAAATGGAGAAGTATGCGTTTCCATTGATCGGTGACCTTCCTGCTGAGGCGGTCGAGGTGGGCCATGTGCAAAAGATTTTGAATCCCATATGGGGTGAGAAAACTCGTACGGCGGACGAGGTTCGGGGGCAAATCGAACAGGTTCTCGATGCTGCGAAAGCGCGAGGCTTGCGAGAGGGTGAGAATCCAGCGCGTTGGCGTGGGAACTTGGAGCATCTTCTTTCCAGAGACGCTAAGAAGGCGGCACGAAAGCGCGAGCATTTTGCTGCTATGAAGTGGTCCGAGTTACCTATGTTGATGGCGAAGCTTCGAAGGGATGACACTCTCCCATCGTTTGCTGCTCAGTTACTGATCTTGACTGGTGCGCGGGCTCACATGGCTAGGTTTGCACGTTGGGAGGAATTCGATCTTGAGTCTAAGACTTGGGTGCTATCGGCTGAGCGCATGAAGGCGCGGAAAGCTTTTGCAATACCGCTCTCCGATCAGGTTTTGGGCATGCTTGCCAAGATTCCGCGAATTGAGGGAAGCGCATTCCTGTTCCCTGGGCGAGGAAAGAGCGGGGTGATGCACGCAAATGCCGTGCGCACTCTTCTGCATAATATGAAGCATGCTGACATCACCCGTCATGGGTTTCGATCAACATTTCGGGACTGGGCAAGTGAGTCCACGAGCTATCCGCGGGAGGTCTGTGAAATGGCTCTTGCACACGATGAGCGAGACCAAACCGAGGGTGCCTACTCCCGGACTGACTTCCTTGAGAAACGTCGACCGTTAATGCAGGAGTGGGCTGAGCATGCCTCGTCAGAGAAGACTGTTGAAACGGAAATGCCTTTTTTGGCCGACGCTATTGAATCCTCTACTTCTCCCCTTTGAGGTCTGATATGCCTGACCACCTCTCACAGCTAAAATGGTTTACCACCGAGCAAGCGTTGCGATATTTGAAGCAAGAGAAGTCTATTGAGCTGACCCAGCACGATTTATTCACTCACTGCGAGCAGGGGAATTGCACCGCGCGGATTAATCCAGGCCGCCTTGCGGGAAAGAGCGCCTCATGGATTGAGGGCGCTGAGAATTCGTATTTTCAGACCGTTTACAGCAATGGCGAGTCCCGGATACTCAATCCGCTCACTATTCTAGACTCGGTCGCTACGAGCTCGATTACCCTCTACCTGTCTGGAGAAGTGCGGGAAAAGTATGAATCCGATGCTACTTCATACCCGTGTGAAGAATGGGCGGTTGAGCTAAAGCCAGAGGATTGCAAGGTAAGATTCGATCGGTCGGAAATTGATTCATTTGCAGTCAGCATTAATGGCGCCGTCTCCGCTACCGCCAGCCCTACCGAGGAAATACCATCTCACTCACTTGTAATCGCGGCTTTGTTGGAGCTACTGCTTGAGCCTGGTAGGCCTAATTACAATCAGAGCGGTATCACCAAGGCAATCTGCAGCCGTCACGGGAAGTGGTACGGCATCGGTGATAGCAGTCTTCCCAAGCTTTTCGCGGCGTGCAACAAAGCTGCTAAAGAGGCCGATGCAGCCTTGTGAAAATTGCAATTGCAAAACTGATTTTTGCAATTGAAATGACTCCGGAATTCTAGTTGGGTTGAATGTGTGCATCCAATCCACGAGGCACCATAGGTTGCCAAGGAGTTACTAAATGCATCCATCTACATCCTCTCAAATGTCGCAAACCCGAGGCGCTTTGCAAAGTCGTCGAATCCTTCGTCTACCAGACGTGGAGCGTTGCGTAGGATTCAAACGAGCTCATATCTACAGCTTGATGGGCCAAGGATTATTTCCACAATCGGTGCGCCTTGGTCCAAGAGCTGTAGGGTGGGATTCTCTCGCAGTCGAGAGGTGGGTTGACGATCGTATTTCCGGAGAGCCGTCTCGCAGTTTCCGTATGAACGGAGAAGCTTTGTGAGAAATCTTGCCTATATCAGCACTCACGATCAGAGCTCTGACGCCCAGCACTTTGATATCGCCCAAAAGCACAATATCGAACGCTGGTTCATAGAAGGAACGAGCGAATCCATCAGAATTCTTGAGCGGCCCGGTTTCCTGGAACTGCATAAATTCGCCCGAAAGGGGGATACGGTGATCGTTTGCTCAATCGAAACTTTGGGCCGTGACAGTTTCGAGCTCTACGACGCTTTCGAGGCACTCCGGGCAAAAGGGGTAAACGTGGCCTCGGTCGGAGGAAACCTCGATCTTTCAAGTCCTACCGGAAAGATTTTTTTAGAAACGCTGACCACGCTCACGGAGCTGCGTCGAACCATCTCGCGGCGTAGAAGGCGTGAGAGAAAATAGAGATGCTCCATTAGCGGCTCGCGCAATGGGCCTGGATGAATTTCGCTGGCTCAGAGAGTGTACTTTTTGAGCCGCCAAATCTGCCAAGCGTCACCAACCGAAAGACTGGGCGCCTGGCTAGCTCAAATGTGTTGTTTTAATCTGAGCTGTCGCGTATATTCTGAGCCTAGATTATGAGCTATAGAGTGAAGCGCCCCGATGACTGTCCTAGCCTACGCCCGAGTCAGCACAGACGATCAGAGCACCGACGCTCAGCGTCACACCATTGCCCAACACTACAACATAGCCGATGACCATTGGTTCCGTGATGAGGCCACCAGTGGCGCCACCAAGGCCTTGCAGCGTGCCAGCTTTAAAGAGCTGTTCAAGTTCGCCAGGAAGGGCGACACATTGATCGTCACGGCTATCGATCGTCTAGGCCGGGACACAATCGATCTGCTTGAGACAGTCGAAGCATTGACAGCAAAGGGGGTCGCCGTCGTGTCTATGCGTGAAGGCTTCGATCTATCCAGCCCCATAGGCAAGGCCATGCTAACCATGCTTGCTGCCGTAGCTGAGCTGGAGCGCTCAAATATCAAGGCCAGACAAATGGCCGGTATCGCCCGCGCCCGTGCCACAGGCCAGAAGCTCGGAGCACCAAAGAAAATTGATGACGCCGCCGTTAGTGAGTGGCGTAAGGCCCAAGAAGCGACCATCAAGCAGACAGCTCATCATTTCGGGATTTCCATTGCAGCCGTAAAACGAGCCTGCGCCAGCAAATCCGCGATCAGCGTACAAGGGGAATGATTATGGCAGGCAAACAGAAAACACCAGACCAAGCCGCGCAGGCAGTAATACTGTGCGAAGCCGGGTGGACAGTGTCCGCAATTGCAGGCCGTCTTTCGATCAGTGTGAGCACCGTCCAGCGTCTGCTGAAGAAGAACAACGCCGTGGCTGGAGCTGGGACACAGGCTCTCATCGAGAGAGCCAGAGAAGAGCTGCTCACGTCGGCTTTTTCATTGGAAGCTGTACAGCAGACAGTAGCGGCGCTGGTGACGGATGAGCTGGCGCTGAGTCAGCAGATCAGAACAAAACTAGCAAATGCCTTGGAAGCCCTCGACCCGACTGATCCAGTTGCCTTCAGAGGACTTGCCGCTGCATCTACGACGCTCAAGCTAACGCAAGACGTGACCCGGCGCTCACTTCCCATCGAGAAGCTGAATCAAGCTTCGGAGTTCGAAGAGCTTCCCGTATTACAAATTCACATCATGACCGAGCAGGACGTGGCGGAGATGCGGGCAAAGCAGCGGCTAGAGGACGCGGAGATCAGTGGAGATACTCAAGGCACTCAAGATGAATTGGAAAACCTGCGATGGATGGAGAGTAGACGCCTGGCGCAACTAGATCAGACGGATGAAGACGACGACATTGTGTGTGAGGGGGTTGACTCACTCATGACCGGAACTTGACCTGCCATTCGTCAAACCCTTAGAGACTAGTGTAAGTATCGAACACCATGGCGCCTCTGCCGGGATGGCCATTTTGAAAATCCAATATATCGGATCGGTGCCGAGTTAAACCATGAAATACCAGCACACGGACCTCAGCACGAGCGATTTTGTTGAGGAAAACGCAATCAAGGCGAGCGGCCCTTTTCCAAAAAAGGCTGCTATTCCGCCACCAGCAAAAAAGCGCTGCACACCAGCTATCGCGGGGGGCTTGGCGGGTTTCTATACGTCCCATGTGAAGAACCTAGCAGTATTAGGGGAATTAGAGCTTCAGGAAACAAAAGACCAAGCACGCATAGATAGGCTGAAAGCCAACAACGAGCACCTAACAGCAATCGCGCAGGACTACGCTTCTGGTGTATCCCTTCACGACTGGAAAAGAAGATTGTCAGCTGACACAAAGCGAGCGTTTAGCTTTCTAGGGTTCTCTCTGCAATCTGACGCTCAGGTCATAAATTTCCGTCTAGGCCACGAGGTAGCTGAAGCCGCCTTGTCAGCCAAGAAAGGACCGACCGACTACCTTTCAGCACTCCTCAGAACACTCGGCATCGTAGACCTGGTTTTTGTCTTGGAGCTTGCCAGCAGTGACAGCGAAGAGAACCATCCCTTGCACCTTCATGGCATCGCCCGCATCCCGGCTACCGTCTCTACCCAAGCCATTCGACAGCTACTTGCGCCGGAACCAGATCTGGGCGCATCACCTCCGACAAGAGGTTATCGCCAACGCTGGAGCAATAAGGCCATTGCGGTGACTGAGCTTCAGACTCCGGGCACGTGGGTATCCTACAGCGGTAAAGAGTTCGACTTTACCGCCCACCGCTTGCAATCCAATCCGGGATACGCCAGCCGATCAGCGACCAACGCAGGCAGAGAGCTCTATGAAACATTGAGGGTTTGGATTAGTTAAACCATGTCGTCCGCCGTGGAGGGAGGGCTCCAGGGCGCGCCACTGCCACCCTCAATGGTTATCGTGAAACAGAGAGCGGTCTAAAGCTGCCAACCTGACCGTCAAAAAAACGTGCCGTCCAGTACAGTCGTTTTGTTGGCTTTTTCATCGGCAGTCATGCGCTATCAAAAACGCTTTTTTATAAAATAATGGTCAAAATAGTCGAGCGAGCGTACTGAATCATCTTTATACTCCGGCGCCCGCACTCTGCGGATAGCTGTGACTTCTGCTCATAACTAGACTGCAAAAGGACTTGACTGATCCATGACGACGAACGTTTATGACCGAACCACTGGTTTTATCACCAGCGATTCAAGATGGTCAGTCGAGAAAGACTTTGCATTTATGTATGTGGATGACACGGGTTTCGACAAAATCGAAGAAGCTCGAGGAAAGGTCTTCCTATTCGCTGGTGATTCTGAAATTATCCAGCTGTGGAAAACGTTCCTTCGCTCGGGTCCGCTCTCATCGGAGGGGCGACCGAAGATCGAAGGGATTGCTATCCTGATTGCGGACTCCGCAACCGGTAAACTCGTCTACCATTACGGTCAAGACATATTGCTCCCGGACTCCGAGGATCCCGATACAAGCTTCGCAGGATCTGGAGCAAGGTCAGCAGCGCAGTGCTGGCAAGCTAATAACTGCGCAAAAAAAGCGGTCGAGACCGCCAAGAGTTTTGATGTGGCCAGTGGAGGCGAAGTGAAATCTTTTGAACTTTCCACCGGGTTGCACAACCTAAACGATCAAATTGACGTGAAAGAATTGAAAGCCGCGTTTCTCAAAAAGGGGATGGTAATGTTCACCGCTAATAGCCAACAGCCAGTGACAGTGCAGGAAGCCGCCGCCAACGACCCTCGCGTTGCTCAAATTGTACAAGCAATCGCGCAGGGCAGCGTCTCGCTTAAAGCTCCATGTGATGCGATGTATAATCAGCCTACTCACGCGGACAAAAAGCGACTTGATGCTGCACTAGACGCAATATTTGCCTGATCTTCGGCGCAAAAAAAGCCCGCGAAAGCGGGTTTTTTTATGCTTGCCAAAAAGTGACTTGAATAAATTGTGCTAGCGCTGACAGCCAAGGACTGGCCCAGGAAGTGAAAGCTTCCTATGAGGACATCAGCGCTTGGCTCAATTCCTAATTGCCATTGCCACTTCTAAACCCTATTGGCCGCTTTCAAACGCTGCGCAAGCCGCTCTCATCGAGGCCAGCCGCCGACTTCAGCATCTTCAAAATCACCAGCGCAAACGCCCGGCTCTTCGTCTCGTTATCCAACACTTCCAGCGACAGCTTCTCGTGGTCGGTCATGGCATCCAATACGGTGTCCAGAACGCGCTTAGGGAAAAGGCCGTGCATCACTTGATCCACCGAGTGGTTGTTCACCTGAGCCATCACATCGTCCTGGCGACTGATGCGCTGTGCGATGCCGGCCAGGAATTGCAGCTGGTCGTCATCGCTCACCTCGGCACCGAAGATATCGTTCAGTGCCTCGATGATTTCCGACAAGTGCTTCTTCTCTGGGTCATGGGGCTTGCCGCTGCCCACATCACTGCCAGGCTTGAGGGTGTATTCTCCGTCTTCCTCGTTCAGCCGCAACTGGTGCTCGGCACGTTTGCTCAGGCGGTAATGGCTCAGCTGTAGCTCGCCCACGTCCACGTCGTCTTGTTGCAGGCGATCTACCCGTAGCAGCGGGTGCAGGTGCTTGACGTATACACAGAGCTGTTCCAGTTCGCGATCCTCATAAGGCACGATCTGCGAGAGAAACTCGTACAGGCGCACAAAGCTCTGCAGATTCTTGCGGAACAGATCGAGCTGATCAATCTGCTCGCCGGCCTCTTTCAGTGCATGCTCGGCTTTTTTGAGGCCGGCGCTGTCACCGTTAGCCTCGGCCGTGCGCTTGAAGTCCAGCGCTTGCTGGCGCGACTCCACCGAGAAGGCGTAGCGCTTGGCAAAGCGCTCCTTTGCCGGAGTGCAGTAGTAGCTGAGCTTGCTGGCCGCCGCCTTGGGGTCGAAGAAGGCCATGGCGAATGCCTCGACCTCCTGCCAGTGATAGATCCCCTCGGCATCGAGCTTTTTCTGCAGGTCATAGATGATCTGCGGGTCGGTTACATCGGTCAGCTCGGCCTTGGTGTAGTACGGCAAGAAGGCGTCGAGAATATCCTGCGGCTCGTTGAAGAAGTCGAGGATGAAGGTTTCCTTGCTGTCACCGAAAGTGCGGTTTAGACGCGACAGGGTCTGCACGCAGTCCACGCCTTGCAGCTTCTTATCCACGTACATGGCGCACAGCTTGGGCTGATCGAAACCCGTTTGGTACTTGTTGGCCGCGATCATCACGTTGAAGTCTTGGGTGTCGAACGCCACTGCCAGGTCGCGGCCATTCAGGCCGGGGTTGAGCAGGCTGCTGCTTTCCGTCACCTCTTCGGGGATCACCTCATCCGGTAGCACGCTGCCGGAGAATGCCACCAGCGGGTGCACATCGTTGTAACCCATCTGCTGTACGTAGGCTCTCACCGCCAACTGGTAACGCACCGCTTCCTGGCGGCTGCTGGTCACCACCATGGCCTTGGCCTGGCCATTGAGCAGATTGCGGATATTGGCGCGGAAGTGCTCGACGATCACCTCAACCTTTTGACTGATGTTGTATGGATGCAAGCGCACCCAGCGCGCTAGCTTGATGCGCGCCTTCTTGCTGTCCACCTCGTCGTCTTCGCCATCCGGGTGGGCGATCTTCCAGGCGGTGCTGTAGGTGGTGTAGTTGCGCAGCACGTCGAGGATGAAACCCTCCTCGATAGCCTGGCGCATGGAATACAGATGAAAAGCCTCCGGCTTGTTGCTGGAACTGGCCGGTAACGTGGGGTCGGCCGGGCGACCGAACAGCTCCAGGGTCTTGGCCTTGGGCGTGGCGGTGAAGGCGTAGTAACTGATGCGCTCATTCGGTTGGCGCGCCTGTACGGCGGCGTCCAACAACTCTTCGGCGCTGACTTCCTCGGCGTCCAGCGCATCGCTGCCTAGAATCTGTTTCAGCTTGCTGGCCGACGAGCCAGTTTGCGAGGAATGCGCCTCGTCAGCGATTACCGCATAACGTCCGCTAGCCAGCTTGGGGTACTTGTCTAGGGCATCGAACAACGCGGGAAAAGTCTGGATGGTGACGATGATGATGCGCGTCTGCTCAGCCAGCGCCTCAGCCAGTTGTTCGGACTTGCTCTGGTTGCCGACATCACGACTGATTGGTTTGACCACGCCCTGGGCGTGCTCGAACTGGTAGATGGTGTTCTGCAACTGGCTATCCAGCACCGTGCGGTCGGTGACCACGATCACCGAGTTGAACAGGCGCTGGCCGGCGGCGTCGTACAGCGAGGCCAGTTGATGCGCAGTCCAGGCGATGGAGTTGGACTTGCCCGAACCGGCGCTGTGCTGGATTAAATAACGCTTGCCAGGTCCTTCGGCGCGGGTGGTGTTGACCAGCTTGTTGACCACTTCCCATTGGTGGTAACGCGGGAAGATCATCGTTTCCTTGGTAACCAGCGTGCCGTCGAAGCCTACGCTGGTTTTTTTGTCCAGGTGCAGAAAGCGCCCCAGAACCTTGAGCCAGGCGTCTGGCTGCAACAGCCGTTGCCACAGGTAACCGGTGGCGTACTGGCTGTCGTCGGCGGGCATTGGGTTGCCAGCACCGCCTTCCTCGCTGCCGAGGTTAAAGGGCAGGAAGAAGGTGTCCTTGCCCGCCAGTTTCGTGGTCATCGCCACCTCATTCTGCCCTACGGCAAAATGCACCAGCGCGCCACGCTTGAAGGTCAGCAACGGCTCGGGCTTGCGCGTCAGCGGGTCTTTCACAGGGCGGTCGTAACGGTACTGACGCTTGGCGTTCTCGACTGACTGCTTGAACTCGCTTTTGAGCTCCAGCGTGGCGGTGGGGATTCCGTTGACGAACAGCACCAGATCCAGCCGTGGGTCGTAGCTCTGCCCACTGCTGCCAGCCTCACGCGCGTGCGGCGAATAGGACACCTCCGGCACCACTCGCAAGCGGTTGCACTGGTAGCGCTTGAGGGTGTCCCGGTTCATGTCGTGGTCGGGCTGAAAGCTACACAGTTGCACTTTTACCGCCGGCAGCTTAAAGCCATGGCGCAGCACATCTAGGGTGCCGCTCTGCTCCAGTTCACGCACTAACTTCTGTATCAGCACCTCTTCAGGTGCATTCGGGTTAGCCTTGGCGAACTTGTCCCAGCGCTCCGGCCAAGCGTCCTTGAAGTAGCCCACAACATCTTCGGTATACAATGCCGTGCGGCGGTCATAGCCGCAGGCCGTACCCACCAACCAGCCTTGGGCGGCCAGAGCTCCGATGATGTCCTGCTGGAATTGCGCTTCCTTGCTGTCCGCCATTACACGGCCTCTTCTTCTAATTCAGGGGATGGTGCCCTGGTTGGTGGCTTCCAGCCGCGTACATCGATTTTGCCGGTGACGGCGGCGGAGATTAGGGCGGAGCGACGCTCTTGGAGCAGTTCAATACTCTTGCTTGCCTGCTCAAAAAGCGCTGACATCTGATCAAGCTGTTTCCTGATAAAACTACTGATCCTGCGCTGTTCGACAATTTCTGGTACGGAAATCTGGAAGCTCAATATCTGCTCTGGACTGATATGTGGGACGCTAACCCCAGTTAAATCAGGCTCTACATATGCCTTGAACAACTCAGACGCAAGTAGGCAGTACAAATACTCGTCATCAAGCTCTGCATTTGGAGTAATGGCAGAGACTTGCGCATTTTGGCGAAGTGCTGGCTGCCGTCGATCAACTGCACTTTGCCCTGGCGCGCGGCAGGTTTGTGGTTGCTGAGTATCCACACATAAGTGGCGATGCCGGTGTTGTAGAACATGTCCGCTGGCAGAGCGACTATGGCTTCGACCAGGTCGTTCTGGAGCAGGTAGCGGCGAATCTCCGACTCACCCGAACCTGCGCCGCCGGTAAACAGCGGCGAGCCGTTGAGGATGATGCCTATGCGCGAGCCGCCCTCGCGCGGGTCACGCATCTTGCTGACTAGATGCAGAAGGAACAGCAGCGAGCCGTCAGACACCCGTGGCAGGCCAGGACCGAAGCGGCCGTCGAAACCCTTGTGGCTGTACTCGTCGGTGATCTGCTTTTGCACCTTCTTCCATTCCACGCCGAATGGCGGGTTGCTGAGCATGAAGTCGAAGTGCTTGTCGGCCAGTTGGTCGTTGGACAGCGTGTTGCCGAGCTTGATGCTGGCCACGTCCTGGCCCTTGATCAGCATGTCCGCTTTGCAGATGGCATAGGATTCGGGGTTCAGCTCTTGGCCGTGCAGGGAGACGCTGACCTTTTCGCTGATGGACTGAATGTATTCATCACCCTCGGACAGAAAGCCGCCCGTACCCGCCGTTGGGTCATAGATGGTTACGATGCTATTAGGCGCGAGTTTGTGGTCCTGATCGGTGATCACCAACGAAGTGGTAAGGTGCACGATATCGCGCGGGGTGAAATGCTCACCCGCAGTTTCGTTGGAGCTTTCGGCGAACTTGCGGATCAGCTCTTCGAAGATGATGCCCATGCCGAAGTTGCTGATGCGCTCGGGGCTCAGGTCGGTGGCAGCAAACCGTTGCACCACCTGATAGAGCAGGTTGGCGCTGGCCAGCTGCTGAACGAAGTCCTCGAAGTGGAAGTGTTCGAATATCTCGCGGGCGTCCTTGCTGAAGGACTGCACGTAGCTCATCAGGTCGGCCGAGGTCTGGGTATCGGACAGAGTGCCGAGAGTCAGCGGCGAGGCGTTGAAGAACTGCAGGCCACCTGCTGCGCGCAGCATATACATTTCACGTACGGTGTCCGGGCGGCCTTCCTGGGCGTAGGACTCGCGAATTACGGCATCCTTGGTCGGCGCCAGCACGCACTCCATGCGCCGCAGCAGGGTGAATGGCAGGATTATGCGGCCGTACTGGGACTGCTTGAAATCACCACGCAGCAGGTCGGCAATCGACCAGAGAAAGGCGGCCGTCTGGGAATGATTTTCCGTATTCACGCTACAATTCCTTGGGATAGGCAAAAAAAAGCAAGTCTAACCCGTCGAACTGCCTACATGTCACAGGCAATGCAGAATGCCGACCATACGCAGAAGAGGTCCGGCGGCCGCTTTGCGCTCCATTCCCAATACCCAAAGAAACTCAGGTCGCTCACGAGCGTGTCGCCAGCCACGACATTCCTGCTGCAACGGGCTCTGTATTACTCCCCTCAGGTCGATAGGTATTTGAGGATCTGCTTGTGGCTAACCAGGGCTCATTTACAGCAAGTGTCCCAAGTGTTTGCCATGGCCCAGAGCTCGCCATTTTATGATCTGAGGGGTGATAGTTTGGATATGGGCTGAAGTATGGGCTGGAATCGGGTCTTGCAATAAAGGCCCTATTTTATAAAGGCTTGAGGCATTAAAAAGCCGGCTTGTGGCCGGCTTCTCGGGGACTGGCTTGGTTCATTTTTGGTAAACCGCGCCAGCCTTCAAAACGTACACCCGGATCTTGCGTCCGGCTGTGGGACTCGGCGAGAAAATCATCTGCCTTGTCGGTGCGATCTGAGCCGCGGGGCGGGTCGATGCGCAAATGTGGGGCGCAGCATACTGATTTTTTTGCGGAATTCCCAGCGTGGTGTGCGGGTTAGAGCTGTCAGTTGCTTGGGATCGGGTAGCTGACCCGGGTTTTGAGGTGAATGTTCCACCGCCTTCGCGAGCAAGCTTGCTCCAGGTACTGCGCAATCCTTGGGGGCGCGGGTTTGCTCGCGAAGGTCGCGGCGCAGTGTTACAGGAACGGCACTGGCGGCCTGCGTTTGTTCAGCGTCGAACACCAGAATACCCAACCCAAGACCCGTATGTTCTGCTCTTCGATTTGCGCGGCCCTGAAAGACTCATCCAGGTATTCGGCGCTGTTGTGGCTGCGCAATCGCAATCCATTCCCCGGCGTCCGGTGCAGGTACTTGATGCGCAGCATCCCGTCGTGCTCGATTGCGTAAATTTCCCCATCCACGATCTGCGTCAGGCCACGATCAATGGCGACGGTTGATCCGTCGGCAATTTTCTCCGCCATGCTGTTGCCGATCATATGGGCGCAGATGGCGTCCGCATGGTTGATTTCCAGTGAGTCGAGATGGCTGCGTGGAAGGCGCAGGGGCTGGCTGGGGTCCACGATGACATGGGTTTTGTTCGAGCCCGGACCGACGGGGACTTCCTTGTAAAAGGGCAGCTCGACATCGGTAGGTTCGATGACGGTGTAAACGCCGCGGATGGCCTGGGCGTCGAAGGTGCTGCCGGTCTCATCGACCAGCCGCAGGTGTCTGGCATCTTTCGGGCCTTCGAAATACTTGAGCCACTCGCTGTTGACCGACAGCTTCCTGGCAACGGCTTCCATGCAGTGATCGGGCACACCGCGGGTGTACCAGTTGTGGACGTTTTGCGGCGCCGTGCCGAGGAATTCGGCGAATCCGGTCGTCGTGATGTTCGCTACTTTGAGCAGCGCTTTAAACCGTGGACCGCTAGTGTTTTTTTTCTTCATGGACACGAGTTTACGGGCGTATGGCGAGGCTTTGAATAAACGAACCGTTCAAAATGCGCGGGAAATTTGCGACCTCATGTAAGACGTGTCGAGTAAAAATTAAACAAGAAAAAACCGAATCGCTGGGGGGTTAAACGAGGTGTTTAAAACCTTTCTTGCGCGCATAAAAAACCCCGGATCAACCGGGGTTTTTTCAAGTCGTCAGTGGCGCAAGGCCAGTGGCGTCTCAGCCTTTATAGGCAGCAACCGACTTGGTGATCGCTTCGCGGGCGGCGTCTGCACCGGCCCAACCTTCGATCTTCACCCATTTGCCTTTTTCGAGATCTTTGTAGTTCGCGAAGAAGTGCTCGATCTGCTGAATCAGCAGCTGTGGCAGGTCGGTGTATTCCTTCACGTCGACGTACAGCTGGGACAGCTTGTCGTGTGGGACTGCGATGACTTTGGCATCGCCGCCGCCGTCGTCGGTCATGTTCAGGATACCGACCGGACGGGCGCGGATCACGGAACCTGGAGCAACCGGGTAAGGGGTCACGACCAGCACGTCGAGGGGGTCACCGTCGTCAGCCAGGGTGTTCGGGATGTAACCGTAGTTGGCCGGGTAGAACATCGGGGTGGCCATGAAACGGTCAACGAACAGGCAATCGCTGTCTTTGTCGATTTCGTATTTGATCGGCGCGTGGTTGGCCGGGATCTCGATCGCGACGTAGATGTCGTTCGGCAGGTCTTTGCCAGCCGGAATCTTGCTGTAGCTCATTGGGCGGTGCCCCCGTTAGTTGACCAAAAACACTTGGCCGGATTGACCAAAAAGTGGCGGCGATTATAGGCATATTCCGCCGTTGATGCCATGCACCAAGGGTCTTGTAGACCTTAGTCGCGTGCCTGATAGACCGGGTCTTCGGCCAGAAGTTGCCGCAAACGGGTCAACGGATCCTGCCGGTAAAACAGCTTCAGCTGTTCATAGACCTGAGGATACGCCTCGTGCAGCAAATCCGGGGCGCTGAAGAAGTATTCACTGGTGACGGCGAAGAACTCGGCGGGGTTTTCCGCGGCGTAGGGGTCGATGGCGGTTTCGGCGTCCGGGTCGCGGTCCAGTTGTTGGTCGAGGTCGTCGTAGGCCGCTTGCATGACGCTGGCCCAGTCGCTGACGCGCATGTCTGCGTGCAGCGGCGGCAGGCCGTTGGCGTCGCCATTGAGCATGTCGAGTTTGTGCGCGAGTTCGTGGATCACCAGGTTGTAGCCTTCCCAGCCACCGCTGGCCATCACGCCGGGCCAGGCCAGAATGATCGGGCCCTGTTGCCAGGCTTCGCCGCTGTGTTCGCCGTCCCACTCGTGCTCAACGCCGCTGGCGTCGCGATGACGCTGGGGGCTGAGGAAGTCGTCGGGGTAGAGGACGATTTCGTGAAAACCCTGATACCAGTTCAGGTCGCCGAGGTTCAGCAACGGTAATTGCGCCTGGGCGGCGAGCAGCAAACGCTGCTCCTGGTGGAGTTCGACCCCGGGCAGGGCAGTCAGGTGTTTGTCTTCGAGGAACAGCACGCAGGCTTCGCGCAGCCATTGGTCTTCAGCGGCGCTGATGCCGTCGAGAAAACTCAGGTGATGGCGCACCCGCTGCCACATGTCGTCGGCAATCGGGTGTCTGGCCAGGATGCGCCGGCGACGCCAGGCGCTGAGCGACCACATCGGTCAGCGTGGTTCGGCTTTGGACGCGGCGTTGCCGAAGCGGCTGCGGACGACGCCGATGATCATCGGCACCAGCGACAGCAGAATGATGCCCACCACCAGCAGCGAGAGGTTTTTCTTGATGAACGGTACGTTGCCGAAGAAGTAACCGAGGGTCACCAGACCACCGACCCAGAGGATGGTGCCGAGGACGCTGAAAAAGAAGAATCGCGGGTAAGGCATTTTTGCCACGCCGGCGACGAACGGTGCAAAAGTGCGAATGATCGGCAGGAAGCGCGCCAGGGTCACGGTTTTGCCGCCGTGCTTGTCATAGAAGTCGTGGGTTTGTTGCAGGTAATCGCGGCGGAAAATTTTCGAGTTGGGGTTGCTGAACAATCGTTCGCCCACCGTTCGTCCGATGATGTAGTTGGTGCTGTCCCCAAGAATCGCCGCCAGCATCAGCAGGCCACCCAGCAACACCGGGTCCATGCCGCCACCGGCCGCCACGGCACCCGCGATGAAAAGCAGGGAATCCCCCGGCAGGAAGGGCATCACCACCAGGCCGGTCTCGCAGAAGATCACCAGGAACAGGATGGCGTAGATCCAAGGCCCGTAGTTGTTTACCAGCAAGTCGAGGTAAACATCGAGATGCAGGATAAGGTCGAGCGGGTTGAAATCCATGGGGGCACCTGTGGTGACGGCCCGACTCGGCAGGCCTGTGCGGATGACTTCGCGTAAGGCTACAGACGGGTGTAGTTTTTCTTACAAGCCGGGAAGGTCGGCATTATACGGGCTGAGAAGTGAAAAGCGCGTAGAGTTTGTAGCGGGGAATTTCGCTCGAGACAGACGGCGGGCGCGGTCTGTTTTTGTAGGAGCAAGCCTGCTCGCGATTACGGTGTGTCATTCAACACAGGTATCGGATGTCGGATTGCTATCGCGAGCAAGCTTGCTCCTACAGGAGGATGCAGATCAGAGTTCGTCGCTGATCGGCAGCACGTAGTTTTTGAACTCGGTGTCTTCCTTGAACCCGATGGACTCGTAGGTTTTCTGGGCGATTTGGTTGTCGCTGCTGGTGGAGACGCGCATGCGCACGGCGTTTGTTTCCTTGGCCATTTTTTTCGCGGTACGCATCAGGTTGTCTGCAACCAACTGCCGGCGGGCGTCTTCAGCGACATAGATGTCATTGAGGATCCATACGCGTTTAAGCGAAAGCGACGAAAAACTCGGGTACAGCTGACAGAAACCCATCAGCTTTTTGTCGTCGTCATCGGCCAAGGCCAGGTAGATCACCGATTCCTTGCGACGCAGGCGTTTCTCAAGGAACGCCCGGGACGAGTCCGGATACGGCAGAGAGCCATAAAACTCGCGATATTTGACGAACAACGGGGTCAGCAGGTCCAGGTGTTCGAGGGTCGCTTGAATAATCCGCATCGATAGGTCTCGTCTTCAAGTGGCTGTCTTCACGTGCTCTGACGGCGAACGGTTCTCACTCGGGCAGCCGTGTTTCGATCCTGCCTCAAACCGAATGAGAAACGCAATGCGGAAACGGTTCAGGCATCCGGCGGGCTCAGTAGGAAATTACCTTTCATGTCCGCTCCTGCGTCCGACTCCAGCGTCTGAAGCTGCGCTTCGTCCTTCAGATTCACCCCTGACAGCTGCCGTCGACAGGCTTCGCGCATCAGATACAGCAAGCGGTGTGCCGCCATGCCATAGCTCAAGCCTTCCAGTCGCACATTGGAGATGCAGTTGCGGTAGGCATCTGTCAGGCCGACCTTTGGATTGTAGGTGAAATATAATCCCAAGCTGTCTGGGGAGCTGAGGCCAGGGCGTTCGCCGATCAGGATCACCACCATTTTGGCGCCCAGCAACTCGCCGATTTCGTCGCTCACCGCGACCCGGCCTTGCTCTACCAGAATCACCGGAGAAACCGTCCAGCCATCGACTTCGATCTGCTCTCGCATGCGTGCAAGGAAGGGCACGGTGTGACGGTGCACTGCCAGTGCCGACAAACCATCGGCCACGACAATCACCAGATCAACGCCGCCGGGATGGGCTGAAGCATGGTTGCGCAAGATTTGCGCTGACTCGTCGCTCAATTTTCGCCCCAAGTCAGGGCGCTGCAAATAACTGTCCCGGTTTGTGGCGGCGCTGTGCAGGAGCACACTTTCGTATCCGCATTCAGCCAGTTGCGAGCGGAGCCCGGCATGGTCGAATGGCAGGTGCACCGCGTCCCGAGCCTGGGCGTGGGCGTATTGGAAATCCAGTTGTGCGCTGGTCGGCATGCTGGTGCCCGTGCGGCCAAGGGCAATCCGCGCCGGGGTCAGGCGCCGTAGTTGCAGCAGTGGATTTTCTGAGTCAACAGGGGGTTTATCCATCTCGACGCTCATCCCAGTTGCCCCATCGCTTGGCGGAAGGCTGGCGGCAGCCTGTCGCCGAAATGAATCTTGCCATCGGCCTGAGTGAAGATGCCCATTTTTGCCAGCCACTGTTCGAACTCCGGCGCGGGTTTCAGGCCCAGGGTTTGTCGGGCGTAGAGGGCGTCGTGGAACGAAGTGGTCTGGTAGTTGAGCATGATGTCGTCGGAACCGGGGATGCCCATGATGAAGTTGATCCCGGCCACGCCCAGCAAGGTCAGCAGGGTGTCCATGTCGTCTTGGTCGGCTTCGGCGTGGTTGGTGTAGCAGATGTCACAGCCCATCGGTACGCCCAGCAGTTTGCCGCAGAAGTGGTCTTCGAGGCCGGCGCGGATAATCTGTTTGCCGTTGTAGAGGTATTCCGGGCCGATAAATCCTACGACGGTGTTCACCAAAAACGGTTTGAAATGTCGCGCAACGGCGTAGGCGCGGGTTTCGCAGGTCTGTTGATCGATGCCGTGATGGGCGTTGGCCGAAAGCGCGCTGCCCTGGCCGGTCTCGAAATACATCAGGTTTTGTCCCAGCGTGCCGCGATTCAGGCTCAAACCGGCGTCGTAACCTTCCTGCAGCACGTTGAGGTTGATGCCGAAACTGGCATTGGCCGCTTCGGTGCCGGCGATCGACTGGAACACCAAATCCAGCGGAACACCGCGATTGATCGCTTCGATGGACGTGGTGACGTGGGTCAGTACGCAGGCCTGTGTCGGAATTTCGTAGCGCTGGATGATCGCGTCGAGCATTTCCAGCATCGCGCAGATCGAGGCAATGCTGTCGGTGGCCGGGTTGATGCCGATCATCGCGTCGCCGTTGCCGTACAGCAGCCCATCGAGAATGCTCGCGGCGATGCCCGCCGGTTCGTCGGTGGGATGGTTGGGTTGCAGGCGTGTGGATAAGCGTCCGCGCAGGCCCATGGTGCCGCGAAACTGCGTGACAACACGGATTTTCTGCGCCACCAGCACCAGATCCTGTACGCGCATGATTTTCGACACGGCCGCGGCCATTTCCGGCGTCAGCCCCGGGGCGAGGGCGCGCAGGCTCTGTTCGTCGGCGGCATCGCTGAGCAGCCAGTCGCGGAAACCGCCGACAGTCAGGTGGCTGACCGCAGCGAAGGCTTGTTTGTCGTGGGTGTCGATGATCAGTCGGGTGACTTCATCGGCCTCGTAGGGAATCAGCACTTCCTGCAGGAAATGAGTCAGCGGGATATCAGCCAATGCCATTTGCGCGGCCACACGCTCGCCATCGTTGAGGGCGGCGACGCCCGCCAGGAAATCCCCGGAGCGCGCCGGGCTGGCCTTGGCCATGACCTCTTTGAGGCTGGCGAAGCGGTAGGTCTGGGCGCCGACGGAATGGGCAAATTGAGCCACGGTGTCCTCCTGATTCTATGAACTTAACAGCGCCGCGAACCCCGTAGGAGCCAGCTTGCTCGCGATAGCGGGATGCCATTCAACACATGTGTCAGATGTAAGACCGCCATCGCGAGCAAGCTGGCTCCTACAGGGGATCTGCGTGCACTTCAATAAAGCAGGCGCCGGGCATACGGCCCGGCGCCGGTGCAACTCACACGCCTTCGAGCATCGCATCCGCCGGTGCATCCAAACGCTGCTTGGCGGTCAGTTGGAAGTACAAATAACCGGCCGCCATGAAACCGAGGAACACACAGCCGATCAGGGTGTTGAACCACGCCATCGCCACCAGGCACACCACCGCCAGAAACAACGCAATGCCCGGGACGATCGGGTAGCCCGGCGCGCGGAAGCTGCGTTCCAGGTTCGGCTCGGTTTTACGCAGTTTGAACAGGCTCAGCATACTGATGATGTACATCACGATGGCGCCGAATACCGACATGGTGATCATCGCTGCGGTCAGGGTCATCCCTTGCAGGTTGACCAGACCGTCACTGTAGATCGCCGCGATGCCGATCACGCCGCCGGCCAGAATGGCGCGGTGCGGGGTCTGGAAGCGCGACAGTTTGGCCAGCGAGCGTGGCAGATAGCCGGCCCGGGCCAGGGCGAAGAACTGACGCGAGTAGCCGAGAATGATCCCGTGGAAACTCGCCACCAGCCCGAACAGGCCGATCCAGACCAACATGTGCATCCAGGTCGAATTGTTGCCGACCACGGCTTTCATCGCCTGCGGTAGCGGATCGTTGATGTTCGACAATTGGCGCCAGTCGCCCACGCCGCCGGCCATCACCATCACGCCGATCGCGAGGAACACCAGCGTCAGAATGCCGCTGACATACGCCTTGGGAATCGTGCGTTTCGGGTCTTTGGCTTCTTCTGCCGCCATCGCCGCGCCTTCAATGGCGAGGAAAAACCAGATCGCAAACGGGATTGCCGCAAAGATGCCGGGAATCGAGGCCATGGTGAAGTCGTTGGAGCCAGACCAGCCGTTGAGCACGAAGTTACTGAAACTGAAGCCCGGCGCGACCACACCCATGAACACCAGCAACTCGGCGACAGCCAGGACGGTGACCACCAATTCGAAGGTCGCTGCGATGCTGACACCAAGGATATTCAGGGACATAAACACGAAATAGGCGCCAACGGCTGCAATCTTGGGGTCAAGTTCCGGGTATTGCACATTCAGATAAGCGCCGATGGCCATGGCAATCGCCGGGGGCGCAAAGACAAATTCGATCAGGGTGGCGATGCCGGCAATCAATCCGCCTTTTTCGCCAAACGCCCGCCGGCTGTAGGCAAACGGCCCGCCAGCGTGAGGAATGGCGGTGGTCAATTCGGTGAAACTGAAGATGAAGCAGGTGTACATCGTCGCCACCATCAGGGCGGTGACGAGGAAACCCAGGGTGCCTGCGGTGCCCCAGCCGTAACTCCAGCCGAAGTACTCGCCGGAAATCACCAGGCCGACGGCAATGCCCCATAAATGCAGGGTGCCGAGTGTGGGTTTGAGCTGTGTGGAAGAAGTCATAAGTCCTCGCTGTCTTTTTTATTGTTTGATCTGTTGGACTTTCGGGAACTGCTTTTACCTGTGAAACGGGCACGCAAAGCCCGTGCCAGAGCGGCAGGGCGATGCTTTGATGTAGTTGAAGACGCTATCGCCGGCAAGCCGGCTCCTACAGGATTCATGCGCACTGGTAGGAGCTGGCTTGCCAGTGAGAGGTTAGAAGAACCCCAGCGGATTGATGTCGTAGCTCACCAGCAGGTTTTTGGTCTGCTGATAGTGGTCGAGCATCATTTTGTGGGTTTCACGACCGACGCCGGATTTTTTGTAGCCACCGAACGCGGCGTGCGCCGGATACAGGTGATAGCAGTTGGTCCACACACGACCGGCCTTGATGGCGCGGCCCATGCGATAGGCGCGATTGATGTCGCGGGTCCAGAGACCGGCGCCGAGGCCGAACTCGGTGTCGTTGGCGATGGCCAGAGCTTCGGCTTCGTCCTTGAACGTGGTGATGCTCACCACCGGGCCAAAGATTTCTTCCTGGAACACGCGCATTTTGTTGGTGCCCTTGAGCAGGGTCGGCTGGATGTAATACCCGGTCGCCAGGCTGCCCTCGAGTTTTTCCACCTTGCCGCCGGTCAGCAGCTCGGCACCTTCGCCCTTGGCGATCTCCAGGTACGAAAGGATTTTGTCGAATTGCTGCTCGGACGCCTGGGCGCCGACCATGGTGTCGGTGTCCAGCGGGTCGCCACGTTTGATCGACAGGACTTTTTTCATCACTTCTTTCATGAAGTCGTCGTAGATCGATTCCTGCACCAGTGCGCGGGATGGGCAGGTGCAGACTTCGCCCTGGTTGAAGAATGCGAGCACCAGGCCTTCAGCGGCTTTCTCGATGAAAGACGGTTCGGCTTTCATGATGTCTTCGAAGAAGATGTTCGGCGACTTGCCACCCAGCTCCACGGTGGACGGGATGATGTTTTCGGCGGCGCATTTCATGATGTGCGAGCCGACCGGGGTCGAGCCGGTGAATGCAATCTTGGCGATGCGTTTGCTGGTGGCGAGCGCTTCGCCGGCTTCTTTACCGAAGCCTTGCACCACGTTGAGCACGCCAGGCGGCAGCAGGTCGCCGATCAGTTCCATCAGCACGGTGATGCCCAGCGGCGTTTGCTCGGCAGGCTTGAGCACCACGCAGTTACCCGCCGCCAGTGCCGGGGCGAGTTTCCACGCGGCCATCAGGATCGGGAAGTTCCACGGAATGATTTGCCCGACCACGCCCAGCGGTTCATGGATGTGATAGGCCACGGTGTTGCCGTCGATTTCGGCGGCGCTGCCTTCCTGCGCGCGGATGCAACCGGCGAAGTAGCGGAAGTGGTCGGCGGCCAGCGGGATGTCGGCGTTGAGGGTTTCGCGAACGGCTTTGCCGTTGTCCCAGGATTCGGTGATCGCCAGCAGTTCCAGGTTCTGCTCGATGCGGTCGGCGATTTTCAGCAGTACCAGCGAGCGCGCCTGGGCGGACGTGGCGCCCCAGGCATCGGCAGCGGCGTGGGCAGCGTCCAGGGCTTTGTCGATGTCTTCGGCCGTGGAACGCGGGAATTCGGCAATCGGTTGGCCATTTACTGGCGAGGTGTTGGTGAAGTACTGACCTTTGACAGGCGCGACGAACTCGCCGCCGATGTAGTTACCGTATTTGCTCTTGAACGAAACGATAGCGCCTTCAGTACCGGGGTGAGCGTAACGCATGGTGATTTCTCCTTGGCTTTTGTGCTTATAAGGGAGAGCGCATGTGCGCTTGCTATAAGCGTAGAGCAAAGGTCGGGCCACTGCCTTGCAGGTCAGGCAAATCAAGGCCTTGCGCGATTTTTGTCGGACGGGCGGACGGCGCCTGTGACGGTTGCGGTACAGCCTTGGTGACAGTTTGTACCGTTCCTGGCACAGGTTGTGACTGCTCAGTCTTGCCGGCATTGCAATGCACGCCCGGCTGGAGGATGCTCTGGCATCACCTCAGCACGGGTCGCCGAGCCCCGGGGAGAATAATAAGAAATGCACGACAACCATTTGAGTCGCCATGCCCAGCAAGTGCTGACGGTGACCCAAGGCAAATCCCACCTGCACGGTCCTGGCAGCGATCCGTCGATTGCCCGTTCCTGGCTGCGTTGTCTCGAGGACTATCACCTCGACCCGGCCCTGACCATGGCGCCGACGGTGCTGGAGCATGGTCGCGTCCTCGAAAGCCGCGAACGCTTGCAGCAAGTGCTGCACATCGCCGGCAATGAAATGAGCAGTCTGCATCAGCAACTTTCCGGTGCCGGCCACGCGGTGCTGCTGACGGATGCGCGCGGGGTGATCCTCAATTGTGTGACCGCACCCGCCGAACGGAAGATTTTCGAACGCGCCGGGCTCTGGCTCGGCGCCGACTGGAGCGAGGCCTGCGAAGGCACCAACGGCATCGGCACCTGCCTGGTGGAACGCCAGTCGCTGACCATCCACCAGGACGAACACTTTCGCGGCCGTCACACCGGCCTGACCTGCTCGGCGAGCCCGGTGTTCGATCCGCACGGTGAATTACTGGCCGTGCTCGATGTGTCCTCGGCACGGCACGAGGTCTCGCGGCAAAGTCAGTTCCACACCATGGCGCTGGTCAATCTGTCGGCGAAGATGATTGAGAGCTGCTATTTCCTGCGCTACTTCGACAACCAATGGTTGCTGCGTTTTCACCTGCAGGCGGAATCCGTCGGGTTGTTCAGCGAAGGGCTGCTGGCGTTCGACGGGGAAGGGCGGATCAGTGCGGTCAATCAGAGCGCGTTGAACCTGCTGGGGCACATTCGCGGCGGGCTGCTGGGCAAACCGGTGGAAGCGTTTTTCGATTGTTCGCTGGATCAGTTGCTCGGTCGCGCGAGTGTCAATGCCAGCGCCAGTTGGCCGCTGCGCACCCGCGACGGGCGGAGCCTGTTTGCCGTGTTGCGCGGTCAGCCGCGCAGCATTCCGGTGCCGGTGGTGCCAAGCCAGGTCATTGCCGCACCGGCGCGACTGTCGGGCATCTGTCTGGGCGACACGGGGTTGCAGGAAGACTTCCGCAAATCCCTGCGCGTCTTCGAACGCGATGTGCCGCTGTTGATCAACGGCGAAACCGGGTCCGGCAAGGAGGCCTTTGCCAAAGCGGTGCATCAGGCCAGTCAGCGGGCCGAAAAAGCCTTCGTTGCGCTCAATTGCGCGGCGATCCCGGAAAGCTTGATCGAGAGTGAACTGTTCGGCTATCGCGGCGGCAGCTTCACCGGCGCACGCAAGGAAGGCATGCGCGGCAAGTTGCAGCAGGCGGATGGCGGGACCTTGTTTCTCGATGAAATCGGCGACATGCCGCTGGCGTTGCAGACGCGACTGTTAAGAGTGTTGGAGGACCGTCAGGTCGTGCCGATTGGTGGCGAGCCGGAATCGGTCAACGTGCGGATCATCAGCGCCACTCACCGTAATCTTCTGGAACGGGTGCAGGACGGCAGCTTCCGCGAGGATTTGTATTACCGCCTCAATGGGCTGGAGATTGCATTGCCGGCGTTGCGTGACCGCAGTGACAAATCGCAGTTGCTGGATTTTCTGCTGGCCGAAGAGGCGGGCGTTGAAAGCGTACTGATCGACGGTCCGGCCCGTCAGGCATTGCTGGGCTTTGCGTGGCCGGGGAACGTGCGGCAGTTGCGCAACGTGCTGCGCACCCTGGCGGCGTTGTGTGACGGCGGGCGGATCGGCCTGGACGATTTGCCGGCAATGATTCGGCAGGCGCGACCGATGCCGGTTGTTGCCGTTGAACAGCCTTGCGAACACCCCTTGGATGATGCCGAGCGTCTCGCGTTGTTGAACGCGCTGGAACAGACGCGCTGGCATATGACGCATACCGCTGAACAGCTTGGTGTCAGCCGCAATACCCTTTATCGAAAGCTGCGAAAGCACGGGATCGCCCGGTAAACCGCGTCGCGACCAATCGCGGGCAAGCCCGCTCCCACAGGACTTATGTTGTTCACAACATTCAGGCATGGCGCAAGACCTGTGGGAGCGGGCTTGCCCGCGATTGGCGTCCGTGAGATCCGAAACACAAGGTGCGATTTTCGCCTCCCTACGCTAACCTGCGGCCATGTTTACGAGGTCGACTAATGCACATTCATATTCTTGGTATCTGCGGCACTTTCATGGGTTCGATGGCGGTTCTGGCCAAAGAGCTGGGCCATCACGTGACCGGCTCCGATGCCAACGTCTATCCGCCCATGAGCACTCAGCTTGAGGCGCAGGGCATTGAATTGACCCAAGGCTACGATCCCGCCCAGCTCGATCCCGCGCCGGACCTGGTGGTCATCGGCAACGCCATGTCCCGTGGTAATCCGGCGGTTGAATACGTACTGAACAAAGGCCTGCCTTACGTCTCCGGCCCGCAATGGCTGGCCGACCACGTGCTGCAAGGTCGCTGGGTGCTGGCTGTCGCCGGCACGCACGGCAAGACCACCACCAGCAGCATGCTCGCCTGGGTGCTGGAGCATGCGGGCATGAGCCCCGGTTTCCTGATCGGCGGCGTGCCGCAGAATTTCTCGGTGTCGGCGCGTCTGGGCGGTACGCCGTTCTTCGTGATCGAAGCCGACGAGTACGACAGTGCGTTCTTCGACAAACGCTCCAAATTCGTTCACTACCGCCCGCGTACGGCGATCCTGAACAACCTGGAGTTCGATCACGCTGACATCTTCCCCGATCTGCCAGCCATCGAGCGACAGTTCCACCATTTGGTGCGGACTATCCCGAGTGAAGGCCTGGTGATCCACCCGACCACCGAACCGGCTTTGCTGCGCGTGATTGAAATGGGTTGCTGGACCCCGGTGCAAACCACCGGCGCTGGCGGTCAGTGGCAGGTCAAATTGCTGAGCGAGGACGGTTCGAAGTTCGAGGTGATGTTCGAAGGCGTCGCTCAGGGCGTGGTCGAGTGGGACATGACCGGTCAGCACAACGTCGCCAACGCGTTGGCCACCTTGGCGGCAGCGCGCCACGTCGGTGTTGTGCCGTCGATGGGCATCACTGCATTGAGCGCGTTCAAAAGCGTGAAGCGCCGGATGGAGAAAGTCGCCGAAGTCCGTGGCATCACCATCTACGACGACTTCGCTCACCACCCGACGGCCATCGCCACGACCCTCGACGGCTTGCGTAAACGCATTGGCGATGCGCCGTTGATCGCCATCATCGAGCCGCGCTCCAACTCCATGAAGCTCGGCGCGCACCGCGACGGTTTGCCGGAAAGCGTGGTCGATGCCGATCAGGTGATCTGGTACGCGCCGGCCAACCTCGGTTGGGATCTGGGCGCGACCGCGGCGCTGTGTACGGTGCCGTCGATTGTCAGCGATTCGCTGGAAGGCATCATCGACCGCGTGAAGAGCCAGGCGCAGCCCGGCACTCACGTGGTGATCATGAGCAACGGCGGCTTCGGCGGCCTCCACGGCAAACTCGCCGAGGCGCTTAAATGAACAACGGCCCGGAACGCATCACGCTGGCGATGACCGGCGCGTCGGGCGCCCAGTACGGTTTGCGCCTGCTGGACTGCCTGATTCGTGAAGACCGCGAGGTGCACTTCCTGATCTCCAAGGCTGCGCAACTGGTGATGGCCACCGAGACTGACGTCACGCTGCCGCCGAAAACCCAGATGATGCAGGCCTTCCTCAGCGAATACACCGGCGCTGCCGCCGGGCAGATTCGGGTGTACGGCAAGGAAGACTGGATGTCGCCGGTAGCCTCGGGCTCCGGTGCACCGTCGGCGATGGTGGTCGTGCCGTGTTCGACCGGCACGCTGTCGGCCATTGCCACCGGTGCCTGCAACAACCTGATCGAGCGCGCCGCTGACGTCACGCTTAAGGAGCGTCGCCAGCTGATTCTGGTGCCACGTGAAGCGCCGTATTCGAGCATTCATCTGGAACACATGCTTAAGTTGTCGAACATGGGCGTGACCATTTTGCCGGCATCGCCTGGCTTCTATCATCAGCCGCAAACCATCGACGACCTGATCGACTTCGTGGTGGCACGGATTCTCAACCTGCTGAACATTCCACAAGACATGCTGCCGCGTTGGGGCGAACACCATCTGACCAGCGATGAATAAGCTGCTGATGATCGTGCTGGCGCTGCAACTGGCGGGCTGCGCCACGGCACGCACGCTGGATGCTGCCAAGCCGGGGGCGCCGGTGGTGTATGCGGGGACGCGTCTGGATTTGTACGCAATGAATGGCGGTTGCTGCGCGATGGATCGTTTTGGGGCAGAGGCGCCGAGCTATCCGGGTGTCGATCTGCCGGCCAGTGCTTTGCTGGATACGCTGTTGTTGCCGTTGTCGGTGCTGACGGTGATCGGGGTGAGTTTTCAGGCGACGGGCGGGTTGTAGCGTTTGGCGATAGATCGGCGTCGTGGCCTTTGCGGGCAAGCCACGCTCCCACAGGATTGAGGTCGTTCGCCAATGTTGGGTGCGTCATGAAACCTGTGGGAGCGGGCTTGCCCGCCAGGCGTCATTGCAGACGCTAGAGATTTATTTGCCTAGCTTGCGCAACTCGTCGGACTCGACAATCCGCACCCCGTCCTGTTCTTCCAGCGCCAGCCGCCACATCGCCCGGGCCAGTTGGCAGGCTTCGATGCCGCGATATTTGCCAGGGATCAGGCGGGACAACGGCCCGGCAAACTGCTCGGCCAAACGCGGTTCGAGGCGTTCACCCAACAGCACCGAAGGTCGACAAATGGTCAGTTGTGGCCAGTCTTGTGCGCGCAATGCGTATTCCATCTCGCCTTTGACCCGGTTGTAGAAAACCGAGGACCTGCGATCAGCACCCAGGGCGCTGATCACGATCAAGTGCCGTGCGCCCATTTCCCTCGCCCGTTTGGAGAAGGCCACCACCATGTCCAGGTCGACTGCGCGGAAAGCCTGTTCCGAGCCGGCCTGTTTGATCGTGGTGCCGAGGCAGCAGTAGGCGATGTCAACGCGCCCGTTCAGTTGCGGCAGGAACACCGCCGGGTCGCCGACCGGGTTTTCCAGGTGCGGATGCTCGGCCAGTGGTCGGCGTGAGGGGGCCAATACGCGCGTGATCGTGGGCTCGTTGAGCAGCCGATCAAGCAAATGTTCACCGGTTAACCCGGTAGCTCCGGCAAGCAATACATGCTGAGGCGTCAAGTACATAGTGTTTCCCCCTTGATACTGTTCAGCTTAGTTGCTGTTTGCATCTTTGCTGCTGATAGAGACACTTTGTAGCGCTTTTCGTGCCTGCTGTTTGCGTAACAGCTGCCAGTGGGAGAGTACGGTTTTCGGGGCCCAGATTTGCGGTTCGGAGGCTTCGAAGCTGTCCGCCAGTTCCCGCTCGGCCACGGTGGCCTTGGCCAGCTTGAAGGCTTGTTCGAGATCGTCGGTCTGATTCAGGGCCTGGGCAAACAGCGCATCGCCGAAGTAGGTGAAGTTGGCTTCTTCCGAGCACCCGAAGGACACGCGGTCGGCGCGCGAGGCCGTCATGATCAGGGTGCGTTCGTCCTTGAGGGCGGGGATGAAGCCACCGGAGTAGCAGGACGAAATCACGATGATCTTGTCGCGGTTTTTCAACGGAGAGAGTACCGCAGCGAGTTCGTCGGCCGGCAGGTCGGACAGTTCCATGCGCGGCTGATCGAGCACCAGTTCGTGTTCGCTGGTGCCGTGGCTGGTCAGGTAGATAAAGATCAGATCTTCCGGGCCGCTGCGCTCGGCCAGCGTCAGCGCCGCGCGGCGCAGGTTCTCCCGGGTGGCCATCGGCCGGTCGACGAGGTGGTCGCGATGGTTCACCAGACGGATCTGGCCAAACGCACCGAAGCGGCTGGTGAGCATGTTGCTGACGTAATCGGATTCGCGCAGAAACACGCTCTGCTTGCCGTCACCGCCGAGGGTCAGGGTGTACAACTCGATCGCCGGGGTCGAAGCCGGCACATTGGCCAGTGCGTCTTCGAGCAAGCGGCCCTGGGCCAGCAAGCCGAGTTCGAGGCTATCGGGCAGCAGCTTGCCGTCGGCGTCGCGTACGCGCTGGCCATTGATCCACGTGCCGCTCTGCACGGTGCCATCGGTCAGCACCAGTGTGCCGCGACCCTGATAACTGTCGCCGTCGAACTGGCCGATGTAGAAGCTGCCGTCGGGCAAGTTCAATCGGCCCTGACCGGTGAAGCGCCAATCGCTGAACTGGCCGATGTAGTGGCTGCCATCGGCGCCGATCAGCTCGCCCTTGCCGTTCAGCGAGCCTTCCTTGAACTGGCCGAGCCAGACATCGCCATCGGCGTTTTCGTAGCGGCCCTTGCCATGCAGTTGGTTGTTTTTGAAGCCGCCGACGTAGATATCGCCATCAGCGCTGTTGAACGTCCCGTTGCCTTCCAGCTGACCGTCCTTGAAATGCCCGGTGAACTGATTGCCGCTGGCGTCGCCGCGCTGGCCTTCGCCGTTGGGCTTGCCATGGGCGAATTGACCTTGATACGAACTGCCGTCTTCGAGTTCCAGACGTCCGAGCCCTGAATATTGATCGGCCTTGAATTCGCCGCGGTAGGTCATGCCATTTTCTTTGAGGGTGCCTTCGCCTTCACGTCGACCCGCCTTGAAGCCGCCGGTGTAGCTGCTGCCGCTGGTGTTCAGTGTGCCCTGGCCGTCGAACAGTCCCAGGTTGAAATTGCCGCGATACACCTCGCCGTTGCTGCCGTGCCATTCGCCCTGGCCGTGCCATTGGCCCTTGTCGAAACTGCCGGCGTACCAGCTGCCGTTCGGATAGTCGACGCGACCCTGGCCTTGCAGCAGTCCGTTGACCAGGTCGCCGCGATAGCGTCCGCCGTCCGGCAGGCGCGCATCGGGCGGCAACAGCGATTCGCCGTCGCCGCAAGCGGTGAGCATCAGGGTCAAGGCAATGAGTGCAAGTGAGCGCATAGCGGGATCCGGGCAATTAGGCGACCGAGTATGCCGCAGCTCTATGACTTAGATATAGAGAGAGGTCGCGAAACAGCGTGAGCTGCTTCGCATCCGGGCGGATCTACACGAAGCAGAGTGACAACGGCTCGGCGATGTAGGCCGGTTTGTCCGAACCTTCGATCTCGAGCGTGGCGGTGGCTTTGAGCAGCCATTGGCCGGGTTTCTTCTCGGTGACTTCGTTCATGTCGACCTTGAGGCGAACCCTGGAATTGACCTTCACTGGCTGGATGAAACGAACGCTATCCAGACCATAGTTGACCACCATCTTTGCCCCTTCAGGCAGGATCAGGATGTCTTCCATCAGTTTCGGGATCAGCGACAGCGACAGGAAACCGTGGGCAATGGTGCTGCCAAATGGCGTTTGCGCGGCTTTGACCGGGTCGACGTGGATGAACTGATAGTCCCCCGTGGCTTCGGCGAACAGGTTGATGCGCTCCTGATCGATGGTGAGCCATTCGGAACGTCCAAGTTCCTTGCCGACATAATCTTTGAGCTCTGCAACGGGAACATAGGGCATTGAGACTCTCCTTGGGTTCATCGGTTTTATAGTTTTGAGGTGGGGGGATTTGACCTCCCGGATAACCACTTTAGATCAACATGGCAAATTGCTCCGGTCAACTGACCATGCTTTTGGCGAATGCCGGTCTATAGCGTTGGCATGCTTATAATGCCGGGCGCGATTTTTCGGGGGAGAGGACGGATGTTGTTACGTGGCCTGACCTGGCTGGTGCTGTTCCAATTGCTGGGCACCGCCATCAACCATTTGTTTTTGCCGGTGCTGCCGGGGCCGATCATTGGCTTGCTGCTTCTGCTGGTGTACCTGATCAGCCGTGGCCAGGTCGGCGAACCGCTGAGCCTGGCGGCCGGCAGCCTGCTGCGGTATCTGCCGTTGCTGCTGGTGCCGCCGGCCGTGGGCGTGATGGTTTACGCCAAGGACATTGCTGCGGACTTCTGGGCTATCGTCGGCGCACTGGTGTTGTCGCTGCTGCTGTCCATGGCGTTCGCCGGCGTGCTGATGCAGCGCATGGTCAAGCGCCACGCGCACCGCGAGGACTCGCAATGATTTTCGACTGGCAAGGCGCCTGGGCGTCGGTGATTCATCATCCGTTGTTCGGCATCGGCATCACCCTCGGCGCCTATCAGCTGGTGCTGGCGGCGTTCGAGAAAACCCGCTGGATCTTTCTGCAGCCGGTGCTGGTTTCCATGTTGCTGGTGATTGGCGTTTTGGTGGGCTGCGGCCTGACCTACGCCGAGTACCGCAAGAGCACCGAGATCCTCAGTATTTTGCTCGGCCCGGCCACCGTTGCGCTGGCCGTGCCGCTTTACCTCAACCTGCGGCGTATTCGGCAGTTGTTCTGGCCGATATTTACTACGCTGGTGATAGGCGGTGTCGTCGCCACCGGCATGGGCGTGTTGCTGGGCTGGTCGTTCGGTGCCGAGCACATGATCCTGATGACCATGGCGCCGAAATCAGTGACCTCGCCGATCGCCATGCTGGTGGCCGAGCAGATCGGTGGTGTCGCGGCGTTGGCGGCGGTGTTTGTGTTGATCACCGGCGTGATCGGCGCGATCTTCGGGCCGAGCCTGTTGAACCGGCTCGGCGTCCACAGTCCCGAGGCGCGCGGCATGGCATTAGGCATGACTGCCCACGCGGTGGGCACGGCAGTCGCGATGCAGGAAAGTGAAGAGTGCGGCGCCTTTGCGGCGCTGGCGATGAGTCTGATGGGCGTGGCCACAGCGGTGTTCCTGCCGTTGGCGGTGTCGATGGTGGTGTAAGGAAATGTCTATGAGCTTGCCGCTTTTTCCGCTGAACACGGTGCTGTTTCCTGGCTGCATACTTGATTTGCAGATATTCGAGGCGCGCTACCTGGACATGATCAGCCGCTGCATGAAGCAGGGCGGCGGTTTTGGTGTGGTGTGCATCCTTGACGGTGAAGAGGTCGGCATCGCTCCGGCAGGTTATGCACTGGTCGGCTGTGAAGCGCTGATCACCGATTTCAAGCAACAGGACAACGGATTGCTGGGTATTCGCGTGCAGGGCGGACGGCGTTTCCGCGTGTTGCGCACCGAGGTTCAGCGCGATCAACTGATCGTCGCCGAGGTCGAGTGGCTGGAAGACGAGCCGGAGCAACCGTTGCAGGATGAAGACGCCGACCTCGTCGCGCTGCTCAAGGCCCTGGCGGAACACCCGATGGTCGAAGCGCTGAACATGGGTACTGAAGCGACCGGGCAACAGTCGCTGGCCAATCAGTTGGCGTACCTGTTGCCGTTCGCCGAAGTGGACAAGATCGACCTGCTGCAACTCGACGATCCGCAGCAACGACTGGATGCGATCCAGGCGCTGCTGGATGAATTGCAGGGTTAGTTGTTCGCCTGATCAGTAGGCGTATCGCAACATCGCGTGGGGCAGATGTCGCAGTGCGAAGAACCCGAATAACGTCACCATCGCCGGCAACACCAGCCACCAGACCTTGGGTGGCATGGCATTGAGCGGGGTCTGGCGCTGGATCAGCCCCAGGCTCGCCGCACAGACACACGCCGCCAACATGGCACCGGCCAGCACATCCGTTGGCCAGTGCGCGCCGAGGTAGACGCGCGACAAGGCAATCGCCAGCGCTGGCAAGCAACCCACCAGCAACCAGGTCAGGCGCATGCGCGGCGGTTGCCCGCGACCGGCCAGAACGGCGAGTGTCAGAAACAGCGCAAACGAACCCGAAGCGTGACCGCTGGGCATGCTGTAGCTGACCAGCGGATCACTTAGAACCTCCGGGCGCACGCGGGCGAAAAACTGTTTGGTGGCGGTGTTGCCGAGTGCGGTGACGAGCAGGGTGCTGCCAGCGAAAATCGCCTGGCGCCATTGTCGGGTCAGCAGCAGCAAAGCGGTCAGCAGGGTGCTGAACAGCAGCATGTTGCGGAATTCGCCGATCAGCGTGAAAGTCACTGCCACTTCATCGAGCATCGCGCTGCGGTGTTCCTGCACCAGGGTCATCACGCCCTGATCGAGCGCGGTGAGGTGCGGGTAGCCGATGAATAATCCGGCCAGAATCAGCAGGCTCATGCCGGCAATCAACATCGTAGCCTTGCGATGACGGCGCAGGCTGCTGGTCGCGCTCAGGCCGACCATCACCGCGATACTGCCCGCGACAATCCCGGCCTCAGGCCAGAAACCCTCCGGCAATGGCAAGCGAATCGCCGCGCCCGTGGCCCAGCCAGGCAGCAGATAGGCGACGCTCCACCCGGCGGCGGCCAGCAGGCTGACGGCGACGAAGCGCGGGAAGGGCATGTCGAACATCCCGGCGACCATCGGTAGCATCGGTCGCAGTGGCCCGATGAAACGTCCGACCAGCAGGCTGGCGATGCCATACCGTTGGAAGTAAGCCTCGGCGCCGGCGATCCATTCCGGGTGATGGCGCAGGCCAGGCAGGCGGCGGATGTTCTGATGGAAATGGCGCCCCACAAAGTACGAAACGATGTCGCCCAGCACGCCGGCGACGAATCCCAGCAGCAAGGTTTCGCTCAGCGATAGCGCGCCGCTGCCGGCCAGCACGGCGACGGCAAACAGCAACACCGTGCCGGGCACGATCAAACCGGCAATCGCCAGGCACTCCACGAAGGCCACTATGAATACTGCGGCGGCCAGCCATTGCGGGTTGACCGTCAGCCATCCGGTCACGCTATCGAGCCATGGGCCCATAAATACAACTCCATTGAATATTCAAATGGTCCCCGTGGACCCGCGCACATCTCGAAGCACAATTGAATCCTGTGGGAGCGGGCTTGCCCGCGATAGCGGTATAACAGGCGACATTGATATCAGCCTGCATGGCCTCATCGCGGGCAAGCCCGCTCCCACAGGGATTGCGAAGGCTTCAAGTTCTTTGATTGTTCATGTCAGCACAAAATAATCGCGACCTTCGACCTGTCCCCGCCGCAGCGGGTTCCGCGTGCAATACGGCGCGTAAGCCGCATCGACGAAGCGGTACATCAGATGCTCATCGCGCCCATGAGGAATGCCCAGACGGGTGGTTTGAATGATGTGACCCGGCGCCGGGCCGACATCCTCCACCAGCAGCACTTCGTGATCAAAGCGCTTGGCGTCCCATACCGGTACCTTCAAACCCAGTGCCTTGCACAGCAGCGTTTGCCCTGCGCAGAGTTTTTGCGACGGGCGAGGGCGGCCCTGGGCATCGGGATTGTTCAACAGCATCTGCGCCAGGCTTGCCGGGCCGCTCAATTCATCGACCCACGGATAAGCGGATTTGATCAAAACCGCATTGCCCGGACCTTGGGCGCTGAAGTTCAGGGAATCGCCGCCTCGGGCGTAATACATATAGATGTGGCCGCCATCCAGAAACAAAGCCTTACGCTTTTCCGTGTAGCCGAGAGAGGCATGACTGCCTTTTTCTTCGAAATAATAGGCTTCGGTCTCGATGATCCGGGCGCTGAGCCACAGCTCGCCGACCCGATGCCGGATGACTTTGCCGAGTAAATCCCGGGCCAGCGTTTGCGCATCCCGGTTGAAAAACGCGTCTGGGAGCCCGGTGGGCTGGCCGGCAGTTGTCGCGCGAACACTCAGGTTGGACATGATGAGCGGCATTTATCGAAGCTGATTGAGCCGTGATGATAACAATTTGCAGCTTAATCACGGCTGAACGTCGGCAAATTGCCGTCCATTTCGACCATCCGCCCGTCACCGCTGTTAGTCAGGGGACGCGACAGCTATAATCTGCCGCTTTACTCTTTACCAAGACCTTAGCAAAGACCGCCACCGACCATGACTGAGTCCGTTCTCGACTACATGACCCGCCTGGGTCGCGCCGCCCGTGAAGCGTCGCGCATCATCGGCCGTGCCAGCACCGCGCAGAAAAACCGCGCCTTGCAGGCGGCTGCCAATGCGCTGGATGCCGCGCGTACCGAGCTGACGGCCGCCAATGAACTGGATCTGGCGGCTGGTCGAGCCAACGGTCTTGAGCCTGCGCTGCTGGAACGTCTGGCGCTGACCCCGGAGCGTATCGACGGCATGATCGTCGGCCTGCGTCAGGTTGCAGCGTTGCCGGACCCGGTCGGGGCCATTCGCGACATGAGCTTCCGTCCGTCGGGGATTCAGGTTGGCAAGATGCGTGTGCCGCTGGGCGTGATCGGGATCATCTACGAATCCCGGCCCAACGTGACCATCGACGCCGCCAGTCTGTGCCTCAAATCCGGTAACGCGACCATCCTGCGCGGCGGTTCCGAGGCGATTCATTCCAATCGTGCCATTGCAGCCTGCATTCAACGCGGTCTGGCCGAGGCCGATCTGCCGGCCGCCGTGGTTCAAGTGGTCGAAACCACTGACCGTGCAGCCGTCGGCGCGTTGATTACCATGCCTGAATACGTCGATGTCATCGTGCCCCGTGGTGGACGTGGCCTGATCGAACGGGTCAGCCGCGATGCCCGCGTGCCGGTGATCAAGCATCTGGACGGTATTTGCCACGTTTACGTCAGTGCCCACGCCGATCTGCCGAAAGCCCAGCGCATCGCCTTTAATGCCAAGACTTACCGTTATGGTATTTGCGGTGCGATGGAAACGCTGTTGGTGGATCAAGCCGTTGCCAGAGATTTCCTGCCGGTGATGGCTGCCCAGTTCCGCGAAAAAGGCGTTGAACTGCGGGGGTGCGAGCGCGCGCGGGGGATCATCGATGCCGCAGTGGCCACTGAAGACGATTGGCACACCGAATACCTGGCGCCGATCCTCTCGATCCGCGTGGTCGACGGACTGGATCAGGCCATCGAGCACATTAACAAGTACGGCTCCCACCACACCGATTCGATCGTGAGCGAAAACCTTGCCGACACCCGGCGTTTTGTCGCGGAAGTCGATTCGTCGTCGGTGATGATCAACACCCCGACTTGCTTCGCTGATGGCTTCGAATACGGATTGGGTGCCGAGATTGGCATTTCTACTGATAAGCTGCACGCCCGCGGCCCGGTAGGCCTCGAAGGCCTGACCTGCGAGAAGTACATCGTGGTCGGTGATGGCCAGTTGCGCGGCCAGGCGTCGGTCTGACTTGGGCGACCTTAATCCGTCGGCCCCGGCAACTGCCAGCGAACCTGCGCCTCGACGTATCGGCATGCTGGGCGGGACGTTCGACCCTGTGCACATCGGCCATTTGCGCGGTGCGCTGGAAGTCGCCGAATCGCTGGCGCTCGATGAGCTGCGCCTGACGCCGAGTGCCAGGCCTCCGCATCGCGGCACGCCGCAGGTGTCGGCGAAGGACCGTCTGGGGATGGTCGAATGCGCCGTGGCCGGTGTGGCGCCGTTGGTGGTGGATGCCCGCGAATTGCAGCGGGACAAGCCGTCCTACTCCATCGACACCCTGGAACTGATGCGCGCCGAACTGGCCGTTGAAGACCAGGTTTTTCTACTTTTGGGCTGGGACGCATTTTGCGGCCTGCCCACTTGGCACCGCTGGGAAGAGTTACTCCAGCATTGCCACATCCTGGTGCTGCAACGCCCGGATGCCGACAGCGAACCGCCGGATGCCTTGCGCAACCTGCTGGCAGCGCGCTCGGTGAGCGACCCGCTGGCCCTCAAAGGGCCGAGCGGACAGATTGCATTCGTCTGGCAGACGCCGCTCGCGGTATCCGCCACCCAGATCCGTCAACTGCTGGCCAGCGGTAAGTCGGTACGTTTCCTGGTGCCCGACGCGGTCCTGGCCTACATCGATGCGCACGGACTTTACCGTGCGTCGAACTGAAAAAGGGTGCGCTTCAAGGCACGTGAATGCGTGTAGCGAAGCGCCCGAACATACGAGCAAAACGAGTTTTATATGACGAACAAAGACGTAACTAAAGTAAAGCGCAAAGGCACATTCAAGAGCGCCCCCCTGCCAGTAGAAGTTCCAACTGGCGCGCCACTGGCCGGCGAAGAGCTGGTCAAGGTTGCCGTAGCGGCCCTGGAAGACGTCAAGGCCCAGGACATTCAGGTCATCGACGTTCGTGAAAAGCAGAGCATCACTGACTTCATGATCATCGCCACCGGTACGTCCAACCGCCAGATCGGCGCGATGCTGGACAAGGTCCGCGAAGCCGTCAAAGCCCTGGGCGTCAAGCCATTGGGTGAAGAAGGCAAGGGCGACAGCGACTGGGTGCTGCTGGATATGGACGACGTCATCGTGCACATGATGACCGCCTCGGCTCGCCAGTTCTATGACCTGGAGCGCCTGTGGGCCGGTGCAGAGCAGAGCCGTTCGGCCAGCGCTGCGCATCACAGCCCGGAAAACACCCATGAGCATTTCACCAAGCTCAACAAAGACCAGCAATAAGGGACCGCTGTGCGACTGCGACTGATCGCCGTCGGTTCACGCATGCCCAAATGGGTGGAAGAAGGCTGGCATGAATATGCCAAGCGTCTTCCGTCCGAGCTGGCGCTGGAACTGGTGGAAATACCGCTCAACACCCGTGGCAAGAACGCCGACGTGGCGCGCTTCATCCGTCAGGAAGGCGAAGCCATGCTGGCCAAGGTCGGGCCTAACGAGCGCGTTGTCACCCTCGAAGTCCACGGCAAGCCCTGGAGCACCGAGCAGTTGGCGGTCGAACTCGATCGCTGGCGGCTGGACTCGCGCACGGTGAATTTCATGGTCGGCGGCCCCGAAGGGCTGGCGCCGGAAGTGTGTGCGCGGGCGGATCAGCGTTGGTCGTTGTCGCCGTTGACGTTGCCGCACCCGCTGGTGCGGATTCTGATCGGCGAACAGCTGTACCGTGCCTGGACAGTTCTGTCCGGCCACCCTTACCACAAGTAGTTCTGCCTCATGTCCCAGCCGATCCGCATCAAGGACCACGAAAAAGACGCCCGTCTGGTGCGTGGTCGCGTCGTGTTCGGGGCCATTGCAGTGGTGGTGCTGATCGGCGTGTTGATCGCTCGCCTGTATTTCCTGCAGGTGATTCAGTACGAATATCACTCGACCCTGTCGGAAAACAACCGCGTCCATGTGCAGCCGATTCCACCGACGCGCGGATTGATCTTCGACCGCAATGGCGTGGTGGTGGCCGACAACCGGCCGAGCTTCAGCCTGAGCATGACCCGCGAGCGCTCCGGCGACTGGCAGCAAGTGCTCGACGTGATCGTCGAAGTGCTGGAAATGACGCCCGAGGATCGAGTGATCTTCGAGAAGCGCATGCGGCAGGGGCGGCGGCCGTTCGAGCCGGTGCCCATCCTGTTCGAGCTGACCGAAGAGCAGATCGCCCGAATCGCGGTGAACCAGTTCCGTCTGCCGGGCGTGGAAGTGGTTGCACAGCTGGTGCGTCACTATCCACAGGGCGCGCACTTTGCGCACTCGGTGGGTTACATGGGGCGGATCAACGAGAAAGAGCTGAAGTCGCTGGACCCGGTGAGTTACAGCGGCACCCATCAAATTGGCAAAACCGGCATCGAGCGCTTCTACGAGCCGGAATTGCACGGTCAGGTCGGTTACGAAGAAGTCGAGACTAACGCCCGTGGCCGCGTGCTGCGGGTGCTGAAACGTACCGATCCGATTCCCGGCAAGGACATCGTCCTGAGCCTGGACATCAAATTGCAGGAAGCCGCTGAAGCCGCACTCGGCGGTCGTCGTGGGGCGGTCGTGGCGCTGGACCCGAAAACCGGCGAAGTGCTGGCGATGGTCAGTCAGCCGAGTTTCGACCCGAACCTGTTCGTCACCGGCATCAGCTTCAAGGCTTATTCCGAGCTGCGCGACTCGATCGACCGGCCGCTGTTCAACCGCGTGCTGCGCGGTCTCTACCCGCCGGGCTCGACCATCAAGCCAGCGGTGGCGATTGCCGGTCTGGATTCGGGCGTGATCACCGCGTCGACCCGGGTCTTTGACCCCGGCTACTACATGTTGCCCAACTACGATCACAAGTATCGCAACTGGAACCGCACCGGCGACGGTTACGTGGACCTGGACACGGCGATCATGCGCTCCAATGACACCTACTTCTATGACCTGGCGCACAAGCTTGGGATTGATCGGTTGTCGGCGTACATGGGCAAGTTCGGTATCGGCCAGAAAGTCTCCCTGGATATGTTCGAGGAATCGCCGGGCCTGATGCCGTCCCGTGAATGGAAGCGCGCTACCCGTCGGCAGGCCTGGTTTCCGGGCGAAACGCTGATCCTCGGGATCGGCCAGGGCTACATGCAGTCGACTCCATTGCAACTGGCCCAGGCCACGGCGCTGGTGGCCAACAAAGGCGTTTGGAACCGTCCGCACCTGGCGAAGACCGTAGAAGGCGAGAAGCCCAAGGATGAGAACCCGATGCCGGACATCATCCTGCGTGACCCGTCTGACTGGACCAAGGTCAACCACGGCATGCAGCAGGTGATGCACGGCGCCCGCGGTACCGCGCGCAAGGCCTCTATCGGTGCGCAATACAGGATTGCCGGCAAAAGTGGTACGGCCCAGGTGGTCGCGATCAAGCAGGGCGAGAAGTACGACCGCTCCAAGGTTCAGGAACGACATCGTGACCACGCCTTGTTCGTCGGCTTCGCGCCGGCCGACAACCCGCAAATAGTGGTGTCGGTGATGGTCGAGAACGGCGAGTCCGGTTCCGGTGTCGCCGCGCCCGTCGTACGTCAGGTCATGGACGCGTGGCTTCTGGACCAGGACGGCCGACTGAAAGCCGAGTACGCCAGCCCTACCAGTGCGGAGGCTACGGCCCGTGAAGAGTAATTTCGATCGCATCCTCTCCAGCGAGGATGTGATGCGTCGCCGTGCGACGCTGTTGCAACGCCTGCACATCGACGGCCCGTTGCTGATCCTGCTGCTGACGCTCGCCGCCGGCAGCCTGTTCGTGTTGTATTCGGCCAGCGGCAAGAGCTGGGACTTGTTGGCCAAACAAGCCACTTCGTTCGGCATCGGCCTGGTGTCGATGATCGTCATCGCCCAGTTCGAACCGCGATTCATGGCCCGTTGGGTGCCGGTCGGTTATGTAGTCGGCGTGCTGTTGCTGGTGGTGGTGGACGTCATGGGCCACAACGCCATGGGCGCCACGCGCTGGATCAACATTCCAGGGGTGATCCGCTTCCAGCCTTCGGAGTTCATGAAGATCCTGATGCCGGCGACCATCGCCTGGTATTTGTCCAAACGCACTTTGCCGCCGCAGCTCAAGCATGTGGGCGTCAGTCTGTTCCTGATCGGTTTGCCGTTCATTTTGATCGTGCGACAACCCGATCTCGGCACTTCGCTGCTGATCCTTGCGGGTGGCGCATTCGTTTTGTTCATGGGCGGACTGCGCTGGCGCTGGATCATCAGCGTGCTGGCCGCCGCTGTACCGGTGGCCGTGGCGATGTGGTTTTTCATCATGCACGACTACCAGAAGCAGCGAATCCTGACGTTCCTCGACCCGGAAAGCGATCCGCTGGGCACCGGGTGGAACATCATTCAGTCGAAAGCGGCCATCGGTTCCGGCGGCGTGTTCGGCAAGGGCTGGCTGTTGGGCACCCAGTCGCACCTGGACTTCCTGCCCGAAAGCCACACTGACTTCATTATTGCGGTGATGGGTGAAGAGTTTGGCCTGGTGGGCATCTGCGCACTGCTGCTGATTTACCTGCTGTTGATCGGTCGCGGGCTGGTGATTACCGCCCAGGCCCAGACATTGTTCGGCAAACTGCTCGCGGGCGCCCTCACCATGACGTTTTTTGTTTACGTTTTCGTCAACATCGGTATGGTCAGTGGCCTGTTGCCGGTTGTGGGGGTGCCGTTGCCGTTCATTAGCTACGGAGGAACTTCGCTGGTGACGCTGCTGTCAGCGTTTGGGGTTTTGATGTCGATCCATACCCATCGTAAGTGGATCGCACAGGTTTGAATAAGGTGAAGATTTCAATGCAAGTAATGCGTGGCTGGGCGACTCGATACGCGCCATGGGTCGGCCTGGTAAGCATCCTTGGCACAGCGCAGGACGCGTTGGCCGGCGATTACGAAGGCACACCCCAGGTGGCCGAATTCGTCGGTGAAATGACCCGCGATTACGGCTTTGCCGGTGAACAGCTGATGGGCGTGTTCCGCGAAGCCGAGCGCAAACAGTCGATTCTGGACGCGATCTCCAAGCCTGCCGAGCGGGTCAAGCAATGGAAAGAATATCGCCCGATGTTCATCACCGACGCGCGCATTGCTCGTGGCGTGGATTTCTGGCGGCAGCACGAGGCGGTACTGGCCCGAGCCGAGCAGGAATATGGCGTGCCAGCCCAGGTGATTGTCTCGATCATCGGCGTTGAGACCTTTTTCGGTCGAAATACCGGCAATTTCCGGGTAATCGACGCCTTGTCGACCCTGGGTTTCGACTATCCTCCCCGGGCCGAATTCTTCCGCAAGGAATTGCGTGAGTTCCTGCTGCTGGCCCGGGAAGAGCAGGTCGATCCACTGACCCTCAAAGGCTCCTACGCCGGGGCGATGGGCTTGCCGCAGTTCATGCCGAGCAGTTTTCGCGCCTATGCGGTGGACTTCGACGGTGACGGCCACATTAATATCTGGACCAATCCGGACGATGCCATTGGCAGCGTCGCCAGTTATTTCAAGCGGCACGGCTGGGCGGCCGGCGAGCCGGTGGTCAGCCGCGCCGATGTGCGTGGCGAGCAGGTGGATGAGGGTTTGACCACCGGCATCGAACCGACTAAAACCGTCGGAGAGTTGCGGGCTCTAGGGTGGTCAAGTCATGATGCGCTGCGCGATGATATGCCGGTCACGGCATTCCGCCTGGAAGGTGACAATGGCCCTGAGTACTGGATGGGCCTGACGAATTTTTACGCAATCACGCGTTATAACCGCAGCGTGATGTACGCCATGGCCGTACATCAACTGTCTGAACAGCTGGTCCAAGCACGGGGCGTCAAGTAATGCGGGCATTGCCTATGAATAAACCCCTGAAGCTGATGGCATTCGCCGCGTTGGCAGTGCTGGTCGCCAGTTGTTCGACCAGTCGCGCGCCGTCTCAGAAATCCTCTACCGCCGTGCGCTCGACGCCGGGGCTGGACATCAACCGCGCCCACAAAGATGGCGCGCCGTGGTGGGACGTCGACGTATCGCGCATCCCGGATGCCACGCCGACCCTGCACACCGGTCCTTACAAGGCCAACCCGTATACCGTGCTGGGCAAGACTTACTTCCCGCTGCAAGAATCCAAGACCTACGTCGCCTCGGGCACGGCGTCGTGGTATGGCACCAAGTTCCACGGCCAGAACACCGCCAATGGCGAGGTTTACGACCTGTATGGCATGAGCGCCGCTCACAAGACCTTGCCACTGCCCAGTTACGTTCGGGTGACCAACCTCGACAACAACAAGTCAGTGATTTTGCGGGTCAATGATCGTGGGCCGTTCTACTCGGACCGCATCATCGACTTGTCCTATGCCGCCGCCAAGAAACTCGGCTACGCCGAAACCGGCACGGCGCGGGTCAAGGTCGAAGGCATTGATCCTCAGCAATGGTGGGCCGCCAAAGGCCGTCCGGCGCCTTTGATGCTCAACGAGCCGCAAGTGGCGCAAAATGCCGCGCCGACGATTACCGCGTCCGCCGGCACGGTCGAGCAATGGACTCCGCCGCCGCAGCAACACGCGGCGGCCGTCGTGCCCGTGCAGATCGATGCAAAAAAAAACGCTTCTGCACCAGCCTCTGGCCAGTATCTGCAGGTGGGCGCGTTCGCCAACCCGGACGCTGCAGAACTCCTGAGATCGAAGCTCAGCGGGATGGTGAGCGCTCCGGTGTTCATCAGCTCGATCGTGCGCAATCAACAGACACTGCATCGGGTGCGCCTGGGGCCGATCGGCTCGCCGGGTGAAATCCAGCAAGTGCAGAACAGCGTGCGCCTGGCCAATCTCGGTTCGCCGAGCGTGGTCACCGCCGAGTAACACGTAGTACTTGATTGACGGTTCACTTGCGGTTTTGGGGGGTGAACCTGGTTGTTGGCTCGTTGAAGAACAAAAGCCCGGCAAGGGTTCTGAGTGAACGACTGAACACGCGACAACCCGTTAGAAGGTTGTCTGATTAGTTTTGCCCTCGGGCAGTTTCCATTAGCGATTTCGAGAGACGGATGAACATCACCACCTTTGCCAAACGCCTGTGCCTTCTAGTCCCGCTGCTCCTCTCACCTGCCGCCTTCGCGGTCGAGATGATGCCGTCGCCGCCACAACTGGCCGCCAAAGCCTATGTGCTCATGGATGCCAGCAGCGGCAACGTGCTGGTCGAGAACAACGGTGACCAGCGTCTGCCGCCTGCCAGCCTGACCAAACTGATGACCGCGTACATCGCGACCCTGGAAATCCGTCGCGGCCAGATCGGCGAAAACGATCCGGTGACCGTCAGCGAAAACGCCTGGCGCACCGGCGGTTCGCGGATGTTCATCAAGGTCGGTTCGCAGGTAACTGTCAGCGACCTGTTGCACGGCATCATCATTCAGTCGGGTAACGACGCCAGTGTTGCGCTCTCGGAGCACATCGCCGGTAGCGAAGACGCCTTCGCCGACATGATGAACAAAACCGTGGCCGACCTGGGCATGACCAACAGCCACTTCATGAACCCGACCGGCCTGCCTAACCCTGAGCACTACTCGTCGGCTCACGACATGGCCGTGCTGGCTCGCGCAATCATCCACGAAGACCCGGCTCACTATGCGATCTACTCGCAGAAAGAGTTCTTCTGGAACGGCATCAAGCAACCTAACCGTAACCTGTTGCTGTGGCGCGACAAGACCGTCGACGGTCTGAAAACCGGCCACACCGACGAAGCTGGCTACTGCATGGTGTCTTCGGCCGTACGTGATGGCATGCGCCTGATCGCCGTGGTGTTCGGCACCAACAGCGAAGTGGCACGTGCTTCGGAAACCCAGAAGCTGCTGACCTACGGTTTCCGTTTCTTCGAAACCCAGACCTTCTATCAGAAAGGTGCCGAGCTGGCCCAGGCGCCTGTCTGGAAGGGCGCTACCAATCAAGTCAAGGCCGGCCTGGCCGAAGACCTGACCATGACCCTGCCAAAGGGCCAGCTGAAAAAGCTCGCTGCCAGCATGACCATGAACCCGCAACTGGTTGCGCCAATCGCCAAGGGCGACGTGATCGGTAAAGTCGAAGTCAAACTGGACGACAAGGTAGTGCACAGCGCTGACCTGATCGCTCTGGATGGCGTTGAAGAGGGTGGTATCTTCCGTCGCATGTGGGATAGCATCCGTCTATTCTTCTACGGCTTGTTCAACTGAATTAGTGTGCACCTGCATGGTCCCGCGCTCATCCGGCGCGGGGGCATGCCCGTCGCCACGGCTTACGCTTACGAGGCCGTTACGCCATGACCGATACCGAAGTAAAGGCGCCCAAGATCGAATTCCCCAACGTTGATTACCCGGTTAAGGTGATCAGCGATACCGGTGTTGGCAACAAAGACAAGATCATCGAGATCGTCAAGAAACACGCGACGATCAACCATGACCGTGTGGATGAACGCCAGAGCACCAACGGCAAATACACCACGATTCAGTTGCACATCGTCGCCACCGACCAGGACCAGCTGTACAACATCAACAGCGAACTGCGGGCTACCGGCTTCGTGCACATGGTGCTGTGATGTCTGGCACGCTGGGCTTTCGCGAGCTTGGCCAGATGGCTTACGAGCCCGTCTGGCATGCCATGCAACGTTTCACCAACGAACGCGGCAGCGATGCCGCGGACGAAATCTGGCTGGTTGAACATCCTCCGGTGTTCACTCAGGGCCAGGCCGGCAAGGCCGAGCATCTGTTGTTGCCGGGAGATATTCCGGTGGTGCAGGTCGATCGCGGTGGTCAGGTGACTTATCACGGGCCCGGCCAGTTGGTCGCCTATCTGTTGCTCGATGTACGCAAGCTGGGTTTCGGTGTGCGTGACCTGGTCACCCGCATGGAGCACTGCCTCATCGAGCTGCTGGCCAGCTACGGCGTGACGGCTGCGGCCAAACCGGATGCGCCCGGCGTCTACGTCGACGGGGCGAAAATCGCATCCTTGGGTCTGCGGATCCGCCACGGTTGTTCCTTTCATGGCCTGGCCCTGAACGTGGACATGAACCTGGAACCGTTTCGACGGATTAATCCCTGCGGCTACGCCGGGCTGGCGATGACCCAGCTGAGCGATCACGCAGGATCGATTGAATTTGCCGAGGTTAGTGCCCGGCTGCGCGCGCAGCTCGTCAAACACCTCGACTATGCTGAGCAGACGACCCTAACGGGCGGAATCGACTGATATGACTACTGATGCAGTGCAAACCATGATCCCGACGCTGGATGTCACCGAGCGTCCGGCCCCGCGTGCCAAGGTAGAAGCCGGCGTCAAGCTGCGCGGCGCCGAGAAGGTTGCACGCATCCCGGTAAAGATCATTCCGACCACCGAACTGCCGAAGAAGCCTGACTGGATCCGCGTGCGCATCCCGGTTTCCCCGGAAGTCGATCGCATCAAGGCCCTGTTGCGCAAACACAAGCTGCACAGCGTTTGCGAAGAAGCGTCCTGCCCGAACCTGGGCGAGTGCTTCTCCGGCGGCACCGCGACCTTCATGATCATGGGCGACATCTGCACCCGTCGCTGCCCGTTCTGTGACGTTGGCCACGGCCGTCCGAAACCACTGGACGTGAATGAGCCGGAAAGCCTGGCTATTGCCATCGCCGACCTGAAACTGAAATACGTAGTGATCACCTCGGTTGACCGCGACGACCTGCGTGACGGCGGTGCCCAGCACTTTGCCGACTGCATCCGCGAAATCCGCAAGTTGTCGCCGAATGTGCAGCTCGAAACCCTGGTCCCGGATTACCGCGGGCGCATGGACGTGGCGCTGGAAATCACCGCCGCCGAGCCGCCAGATGTGTTCAACCACAACCTGGAAACCGTGCCGCGCCTGTACAAGGCTGCGCGTCCGGGTTCGGATTATCAGTGGTCGCTGACCCTGCTACAGCGCTTCAAGCAAATGATGCCGCACATTCCGACCAAGTCCGGCCTGATGCTGGGTCTGGGCGAAACCGACGAAGAAGTCATCGAAGTCATGAAGCGCATGCGCGAACACGACATCGACATGCTGACCCTCGGCCAATATCTGCAACCTTCCCGCAGTCACTTGCCGGTGGAGCGTTTCGTGCACCCGGACACCTTCGCCTGGTTCGCCGAGGAAGGTTACAAAATGGGCTTCAAGAACGTCGCTTCCGGTCCATTGGTACGTTCTTCGTACCACGCCGATGAGCAGGCGAAGCTGGTTAAAGCTGAATTGATGTCGTCCTTGTAACAAAACGCCCGCAAGGCATTTCAGCCTTGCGGGCGTTTTTTGTTGGCTGCGCTTACGGCAACTACAGTCTTTTCCTGCAACCTGTGGGGCGACTGACCCTCTTCTGTTTATTCCCGTTCCTGACTACTGTGTGCAGAAGTTTTCGCGCAGGGAGATTCATGGATGACCGTTCGACCGACCCACACTCTTTTCCCCCATAAACCCGTACCGGCCTTGCCCTCGGAAGGGCTGATCGGCGTCATCGCGCCCGCCGGCCCTGCTGGGCTGGATACCGATAAGGCCCTCAGCTGGATGCGCGCGCGCGGTTACGCGTTGCGGATTTTCCCTGGTGTGTATGAGCAGGATGGCTATCTGGCGGGCAGTGACGACGTGCGGCTCAATGACCTGCACGCAGCATTCGCCGACAACGAGGTCGATGCGATCATTTGCCTGCGCGGTGGTTATGGCACGCCGCGTTTGCTTGATCGCATTGATTTCGAATTGCTGCAGAACAACGCCAAGCCATTCATCGGCTACAGCGACATCACCGCCCTGCACCTGGCAATCAGCCGTTATGCCGGATTCGTGACTTTTCATGGTCCGCTGCTCAACGCTGATCTGTTGGGGGGCAAGCAAAAGCCTACCGAGTCTTCATTTTTCAACATGCTCAGGGGGCAGGTAAAGGCGGGCAGTGTGTTGACGCACCCGGTGGCTTACCCGTTGACCACAATCGAGCCTGGCATCGCTCATGGGCGCTTGCTGGGCGGCAATCTGTCGATGATTGCCGCGACCATGGGCACGCTTTATGAAATCGACGCGGAGGGCGTCATCCTGCTCATCGAGGACATCAACGAGCCGCTGTACCGCATTGACCGGCTGCTGACCCATCTTCGGCTTGCAGGGACGCTGGGCAAGTTGCGCGGGGTTCTGGTGGGGGATGTGGCCGGGGTCGATCCGGTTGCATTGGAACGGTTGCTCAAGCAGACGTTTGAGCCGCTGCGGATTCCGGTACTGGCCGGGTGGCGCAGCGGGCATTGCGATCCGAACCTGACGTTGCCGATGGGGGCGCTGGTCCGGTTGGATGCGGGGAGCAAGGAGTTGGTGTTGGAGCAGGATGTTGTCACCAAGCGATAGGGCTTCATCGCCTGACATTCAGTCATCGCGAGCAAGCCCGCTCCCACATTCGACCGTGTTTCCATGCAAGAACGCGGTTAAATGTGGGAGCGGGCTTGCTCGCGAAGGCGGCATTCGCCATACGGCTAACTATCGGTTGCGCAAACCTTCGAGCAATTTGTGCGTCGGGTACCCGTCCGCCGGCCAGCCAAACGTCTGCTGGGCGCTGCGGATCGCTTTGCGGGTGTTGGCGCCGATGATGCCGTCGGCGGTGCCCGCATCGTACTTCTGCGCGCTCAGCAGGTTTTGCAGCTCGATCCGCTCGGAACGGCTCAGCGGCAAATCATCCTTCGGCCAGGTGCCATTGATAAAACCCGCGCCGTTGAAGCGCTCGGATAACAAGCTGACGGCCAGCGCGTAGGACGACGAGTTGTTGTACTTGAGGATTGCACGGAAGTTGTCGAGCACCAGGAATGCCGGGCCGCGATAGCCTGCCGGGAGCAACAAGGCCGCCGACAGGTGTTCCGACCCGGCCGGAACCTGGCCGCCGTTAGGCAACGTGACGCCCAATTGCTGCCATTCGGCGACGCTCTTGCGAATGGTGCCATCGGCCAACACGTAGTTGAAGCTGCCCGGCAGCTGCACTTCAAAGCCCCATGGCTGGCCTTTCTGCCACCCCGAGCTTTGCAGATAGTGCGCAGTCGACGCGAGGGCATCGGCGGAACTGCCCCAGATGTCGCGACGACCATCCCCATCAAAATCCACGGCGTGGGTGTTGTAGGTGGTCGGGATGAATTGGGTCTGACCCATGGCGCCGGCCCAGGAACCGAGCATTTTCTCCGGAGCGATATCGCCTTGTTGCAGGATCTGCAGGGCCGCGATCAATTGCGCGTGGGCGAAACCAGGGCGCCGGCCTTCGTAGGCCAGGGTCGCCAGGGAGTTGATCACCGACTTGCTACCCTGAAACTGGCCGAAGTTACTCTCCATGCCCCACACCGCGACCAGTGCCTGACGATCGACGCCGTAGCGTTGTTCGATGCTTTGCAGGATATCGGCGTATTGGCTGACCAGCGCCTGACCTTTGCGCACGCGCAGCGGCGACAGGGCGCCGTCGAGGTATTCCCACACCGGGCGGGAAAACTCCGGTTGGCTGCGGTCGGCACGGATCACGCTGGTGTCCAGGCTGACATTGGCGAAGGCGCGGTCGAACAGGTCGGCGCGGATGCCGGCGGCCAGCGCATCCTTGCGGAAACCCGCTTGCCATTCGGCGAAGGTCTGGGTCGGCTGGATGTCGAGATTTTCACCGGTCGGCACCACGGGCGGGATCACCGCAGGGGCTGTTGCGACGGGAAGGGTCTGAAGCGGTTGGGCGTCGGCGGCGGTCGGTTTTTCCGCGCAGGCGACAAGCAGAACGAGGCTGGAGGCAGCGATCAATTGGCGCAAATGCCAACGACGGGAAATACAAAGGGGCATGCACGGGTCCAGGAAATACGAATCAGGTGCAGACCTTAACATGTTGAGCGATGGCTTGCCTTTCAGGCCGCCAGAAAGTAAGAAGCCTCCCAGCTTTTAGACTGGAAGGCTTCGCGGCGGTAGCTGCCTTTGCCCTTGCCGGCTCGTTCCTGACGGCTTCGGAACAGTGGCTGGGCGATGATGGATTTGGCTTTGTTGGGGCCATGTTTTGATGGCTTTTTGCTCATGATCAGCTCTCTCGATTGAGTGGGGTTTGCGCGGGGAATAATCTGCCGAAGTTGGGGGTCTGTCCAGACCTCACATTGTGTAGGACCTTTCGCAAGCTCGCTCCAGCAGTGGGCAGAACGCAGCGACTCGTTCCAGCCGTCTTACTCCGCAGGCAGCGTCAATCGCTGTCCGGCCATCAGCAGCGACAACCGACTCAAACTCATCCACGGTGAACCCGCTGCCTGACCTTTGATCTGAGCGTCGATGCGCTGTGCTTCCAGCAACAACTGCGCCCAGCGTTGCGCCGAGTAACGTTGCAGGGCTTTGCTCATCAGCGGTTTGCGTTTGTCCCAGACCGGCGGACGGGCAGAGCTGAAGGCTTTGTCCAGCGGCACGCCCTGGCTGTATTGCAGCGACAGGCTGGCCAGCAAGCGCAGTTCCCGGGCCAGCGCCCAAAGAATCACCGGCGGTTCGACACCTTCCCCGCGTAGACCTTCGAGCATGCGCAGGGCATGCGCCGCTTCGCCGTTAAGAATCGCATCAGTCAGGCCGAATACATCGAAACGCGCGCTGTCGGCCACTGCGGCTTGCACGGTTTCGACCGTGATCTGCCCACCTTCGGCCATCAGCTTGAGTTTTTCGATTTCCTGCGCGGCAGCCAGCAAGTTGCCCTCGACTCGCGCGGCGATCAGTTCCACGGCGTCCTGGCTCGCGGACAGGCCGGCCTGAGACAAGCGCTGACGGATCCAGCTCGGCAACTGGTTGGCATCCACCGGCCAGATTTGCACGAACTGGGTGTGCTGACCTTCGACCAGCGCCTTGCCCCACTTGGTTTTCTGCGCGCTGCCGTCGAGCTTTGGCAGGCTGATCAGTAGCACGGTGTCTTCGGCCGGACGCGAGCAGTACTCGATGAATGCGGCAGCACCTTTGTCACCGGGCTTGCCGGACGGCAGACGCAGTTCCAGCAGGCGTTTTTCAGCGAACAACGACATACTCGCGCCGGCTTGCAGCAGCGTTCCCCAGTCGAAACTGGCGTCGGCGGCGAACACCTGGCGTTCGTCGAAGCCTTGTTGACGGGCGGCTGCGCGAATGGCGTCGGCGGCTTCCTGGCACAGCAGCGGATCGTCGCCACTGATGATGTAGACAGGCGCGAGCGCACCTTGCAGGTGTTTGGCGAGTTGGGCGGGGGCGAGTTTCATGGGCGAGGGCAAACGGGGCGCCTGAGCGCCCCGTAAGTCTTATTGCTGCGGGATTTCGACAGGCGACTGGCGCGGCGTTTCCGCTTCAGCCTTTTGCGCTGCTTCCAGTGCCGCGGCTTCAGCCTTGGCCTTGGCTTCGGCGGTCTGTTGCAACTGATCCAACTGAGTTGGCGTCAGCTGTTGCAGGCGGATCATCATGCGTTGAACCATTTCACGACGCGTGTCCTTGCGGGCATCGGCGGCTTCCTGATCGGAACCCACCAGGTTGTTGCCGTCGTGAATGAAGACGCGCTGCATTTCAATCTTGTCGCTCAACAGCGGCAGGTTGCCCTGGCCATTGATGTCGTAGCTGAGCACGGTCGTCAGCTCATACTCGCCAGTACGGCCGGCGCCTGCGTAGCTGAGAATGCGCTGGGTTTCTTTTTCATCGGCCAGCACCAGTTTGTAAGGTGCGCCGCTGTAAACCTTGACGCCGCTGTTTTCCAGCACCTGGCGCATCAGTTGCACGGTTTCGCCGTAGGAGTTGCGTGCGCTCAGGTCAATTTCCTTGATCGCCATTTCATAGGTGCCGGTGCCGCGCAGCTGGAAACCGCAGGCGCTCAACAGGACCGCGAGGCCCATCACCAGCAAATTGCGTTTGATCATCTTGTTGCTCCCCTTGAAACCATGTGGGCCGACCATGCGGCCCGAAAGGTTTTACTCGGCGCCAGGCTCACCTGGCGCCTGATCCAATTAGCTGGCGACGATATTGACCAGTTTCCCGGGCACTACGATCACTTTACGAATAGTCAGGCCATCGACAAAGCGCAGCACGTTTTCGTTGGCCCGTGCGGCGGCTTCGACGTCTTCGCGGCTGGCGCTGGCGGGCATTTCGATGTGCCCACGCAGTTTACCGTTCACTTGAATCACCAGTTGCAGGCTGTCCTGTACCAGCGCGGTTTCGTCCACCACCGGCCAGCCGGCGTCGATCACCGGGTCTGCGTGGCCCAGTTGATTCCACAGCTCGTGGCTGATGTGCGGGGTGATCGGAGCCAGCAGCAACGTCACGGCTTCCAGGCTTTCATGAACCAGTGCGCGATCCTGTTCGGTGCCTTGCGCGGCTTTTTCCAGGACGTTCATCAGCGTCATCACCTGGGCGATGGCGGTGTTGAATTTGTGGTTCTGGCCGACGTCGTGGCTCGCCTGCTTGATAGCCAGGTGAATCGAACGGCGAATGGCTTTCTGCTCGTCGTTCAGGCCGGCGACGTCCAGTTTGCCCGGCAGGCCCTGAGTGATGTGCGCTTGAGCCAGGCGCCAGACGCGCTTGAGGAAGCGGTGCGAACCTTCGACTCCGGAGTCGGACCATTCCGCACTCATGTCGGGTGGCGAGGCGAACATCATGAACAGGCGGCAGGTGTCTGCGCCGAACTGGTCAATCATCGACTGAGGGTCGACGCCATTGTTCTTTGACTTGGCCATCTTCTCGGTGCCGCCGATTTCCACCGGCAGGCCGTCTGCGATCAGCTTGGCGCTGATAACCTTGGCCTTGCTGTCGCGTTCGAGTTCTACGTCCGCCGGGTTGAACCAGGTGTAAGCACCGTTGGCTTCGCGACGATAGTAAGTCTCGGCGATCACCATGCCTTGGGTCAGCAGGTTCTTGAACGGCTCGTTGGAGCTCACCAGGCCTTCGTCGCGCATCAGCTTGTGGAAGAAGCGCGCGTACAGCAGGTGCAGAATCGCGTGTTCGATACCGCCGATGTACTGATCCACCGGCAACCAATGGTCGGCCGCGGATTTTTCCACCAAACCGCCTTCATAGTGCGGCGAGGCGTAGCGGGCGTAGTACCACGAGGACTCGACGAAGGTGTCCATGGTGTCGGTTTCACGCTTGGCAGGCTGGCCGCATTTCGGGCAGCTGCACTCGTAAAACTCAGGCATGCGCGCCAGCGGCGAACCAGCGCCATCCGGTACCACGTCTTCCGGCAGCACGACGGGTAGTTGATCTTCCGGGACCGGCACATCACCGCAGGTGTCGCAGTGGATGATCGGGATCGGGCAGCCCCAGTAGCGCTGACGGCTGATGCCCCAGTCGCGCAGGCGGAACTGAGTGCGCGAGGCACCGAGTTCTTTCTTGATCAGCGCGACTTCGATGGCATCGAAAGCGCCGGCGAAGTCGAGGCCGTCGAACTCGCCGGAGTTGATCAGCATACCGTGTTCGCCGTAAGCGTCCTGCCACGGCGCCGGGTTGGTGTCGCCGGAGCTGGTACGCACCACCGATTTGATCGGCAGGTTGTATTTGTGGGCGAATTCGAAATCACGCTCGTCGTGCGCCGGGACCGCCATGACCGCGCCATCGCCGTAGTGCATCAGCACGTAGTTGGCGACCCACACCGGGAGTTTTTCACCGGTCAGCGGGTGCTCGACGAACAACGAGGTCGGCAGGCCTTTTTTCTCTTGAGTGGCGACATCGGCTTCAGCGACGCTGCCGCCCTTGCATTCAGCGATGAACGCTTGCAGCTCAGGGTTGTTCTGCGCGGCCAGCGTGGCCAAGGGGTGTTCAGCGGCTACGGCAACGTAAGTCGTGCCCATCAGGGTGTCCGGACGGGTGGTGAAAACTTTCAGCGCGCCGGCTTCGCCGATGGAATCGACGTTGTACGGGAACTGCACTTCCATCCCGCGGGACTTGCCGATCCAGTTGCGCTGCATGGTCTTGACCTGTTCAGGCCAGCCCGGCAGGTCGTCGAGGCTCGACAGCAGCTCATCCGCATAGGCGGTGATCTTGAAGTAGTACATCGGGATTTCGCGCTTTTCGATCAGCGCGCCGGAACGCCAGCCGCGACCGTCGATCACTTGCTCGTTGGCCAGAACGGTTTGGTCGACCGGGTCCCAGTTCACGGTGCCGCTTTTTTTGTAGATCACGCCTTTTTCGAACAGGCGAGTGAACAGCCATTGTTCCCAGCGGTAGTAATCCGGCTTGCAGGTGGTCACTTCACGCGACCAGTCCACCGCCAGGCCCAGGCTGCGCAGCTGGGTTTTCATGTAGGCGATGTTTTCGTAGGTCCACTTGGCGGGCGCTACGTTGTTCTTCATCGCGGCGTTTTCCGCCGGCATGCCGAAGGCGTCCCAACCCATGGGTTGCAGGACGTTCTTGCCTTGCATGCGCTGATAGCGGGAAATCACGTCGCCGATGGTGTAGTTGCGCACGTGCCCCATGTGTAGCTTGCCGCTGGGGTAAGGGAACATCGACAGGCAATAGAAAGTCTCCTTGCCTGGCTGTTCACTGACTTCAAAGGACTTTTGCTCGTCCCAGAACGACTGGGCGGCGGCTTCGATTTCACGGGGCTGATATTGTTCGTGCATGGCTACTTTTGAACTGAATAGGGGTGGCCTAATCCTCTTCAATGCAACGCTGGACGGTGATCACGCCAAACTTGGCGTTTCGGTGCCCAGACGAGCTGGAAGTGGAGTTACAGGAAGCGCCGTAGCATACATGACCGCGCTCTACCGAGGGAAACCCTGATTACGCGCGCGCGTTGCCCGATTTGCCCTGCGAGGGCCGTTGGTCGCGGCGTTCAGCCGGTTTGTTCATGGAAGCTAAGCTCTAAATGGGGAGCGAGTCTTATCTTCAATGAGGTGAGGGATGGTTGAGTCACAGCAAAAAGTTACAAAACCGGAGCTGTACGAAAGACTGATCGATCGTCTGGGAATCGCCCTGGATTCGGCAAAAACCGCTGACCGGCTGCGCGATGAGCGTCCCCTGGAGCTGGAATTGCGTGGCCTGAGCCCCGCAGAGTTTGCACTGGTCAAGGCGTATCTGGATCGCAGTGAACGTGAAACACACGGATGCTTGTCAGAAGCAGTGAAGCAACTCGACGCACCACGTTCGGCCAAGATCATCTGGCTCAAGGACAAGGCACCCGGCAGGGACGCGGTAAAGGTCCGGTCTCTGCAATTCAAGTAAGGGTACTTGAACCCATGACGTATGGTTTTTTTGAAGCATAGTCCTTCCGCATTAGTTGTCGCATTGCGTCAACCCACTTAGGCTTCGGGCATCTTCAGGAGATGCTCGATGCCTTTTCGTTACTTCGTTAAACAACTTCTGCTGCCGCCCGGCATTTTATTGTTGTTACTGGTGCTTGCCTGGTGGTTTCGCCGCTCTAGGCCGCGCCTTGCGGCCGTGTGCTTTGTATTGGGCGCGGGCGGTTTCTGGTTGATGAGTTTGCCGGTGGTGGTGCAGTGGAGCGCCGAAGCCCTTGAACGTATGCCACCGCTGGCTCGCGACGAATGGGCGGCCCTGGCGCAGCGCGCCGATGCAATCGTAGTGCTGGGGGCGGGGCGTGAACGTGGCGACCCGGCGTGGGGCGCCGATCAGCCGACCGGTGTCGCTCTGGAGCGAGAGCGTTATGCCGCTAGACTGGCCAAGGCATCAGGCTTGCCGATCCTGACCAGTGGCGGCCTGCATTACGGCGCGCCACCGACAGAAGCCCAATTGATGGCGGACTCGTTACTCGATGATTTCGGCGTCACCGTGCGTTGGCAGGAAGGGCGCAGTCGTACGACGTGGGAAAATGCGCAGTTAAGCGCCGAAGTGTTGCTGCCACAAGGGATCAAGCGCGTTGTAGTCGTGACTCAGGCCTGGCACATGCCACGTTCGGTCTGGAGCTTCCAGAAGGCAGGATTCGAGGTGGTGGCAGCGCCCGTAGGGTTTTTAGGCGTCGACAACGCTCGACCGCTGGGCGGTTGGATGCCGGAATTCAAGTCTATCTGGCAGAGCGGGCAGTTGCTGAATGAGGCGGTGGGGCAGGTGGGGTATTCGTTGTTTTACCGCTAATCAATGTGGCGAGGGAGCAAGCGCCCTCGCCACAAATGCTCGCTGCGATTAAACGGTCTTCGCCATCCGGCTCGCGACCAGCGCCCAGCCAAACAACAACACGCATAGGATGATCAGTGGCCACGAACGCCATTGCAGGTAAGGCGTCAGGTTATGCATCGGTACCACTTCGCCGTACAGGATGCCGCGTTCGAACTGCGGGATCTGCGTGGTGATCTGACCGAACGGGTTGATGAGCCCGGTCACGCCGTTGTTGGTGGCGCGAATCATCCAGCGACCGGCCTCAAGCGCGCGCATCTGCGCCATCTGCAAGTGTTGCAGCGGGCCGATGGAGGTGCCGAACCAGGTGTCGTTGCTGATGGTCAGCAACAGATCGCTGCGCGCGGCAAGGCTGGCGGCGAACTCCGGATAAACCACTTCGTAGCAGATGAACGGCGCAATCTGATAGCCCTTGGCTTGCAACATCGCCTGATCGGCGGGGCCGCGGGCAAAGTCTGACATTGGCAGGTCGAAGAAGGCGATCAGGCCGCGCAGCACGTCCTGCAATGGTACGTATTCGCCGAACGGGACCAGCTTCTGCTTGAGGTAAGTGCCGTCGCCTTCGCCTACGACGGTGATGCCGTTGAAGTAACGCTTTTCGTGGCGCACTTCCTGGCGGATGGGCACGCCGGTAATCAGTGCGGTTTTACGCTCTGCGGCGAAATTCCCCATCATGCTCAGGTAGCCCTCGGCGGACTCCTTGAGCACCGGGATCGCCGTTTCCGGCCAGATCAGCAGGTCGACACGCTTGGAGCTAAAGCTCATGTCGCGGTACAGAGCCAGCTGCGCATTCAGCTGCGCCGGATCCCACTTCATGCTTTGTTCGATATTGCCTTGGAGCGCCGCGACACTCAGCGCCGGGCCAGACGGGCTGGTCCAGGCATGGCCTTTAAGCGCGATGCCGGCGACCCAAGGGCCGACCAACAGCAGCGCACCCGCCACGATAAAGGCTTTGCGACCCGTCTTGATCAGGCGAGAAGCGTTGTAGATCAGCGCGGCGGTCAAGGCCAGGGTGAAGGACACCAGCCACATCCCGCCCACGGGTGCGAGCCCGGCCAACGGACCGTCGAGCTGGCTGTAACCGGAATAGAGCCACGGGAACCCGGTCAGGAACCAGCCACGAAACGCTTCCTGGCCGACCCATAACGCCGCAAACGCCAAGGCATCGGCCAGCGGCGCTTCGTTGCGACGCAGCCAGCGCGCCCAGATCCAGGCGGGCAGGGCGAAGAACCAGGCAATCGCCGCCGTGAAGATCAGCATCAGGAAACCGGCCAGTAGCACCGAAGCGCCGCCGAAGTGGTGGATGCTGTAGTAAATCCAACTGGTGCCGGCGCCAAACAGGCCAAAACCGAAACACCAGCCACGGCCCAGGGCCTGACGAGGATTCAGTTCGCGCAAACCGGCATAAAAGAACCCGACCGCCAGCAGTGCCAGCGGCCAGATGTCGAACGGCGCCAAGGCCAGGGTGGTGAGTGCACCGGCCGCCACGGCCAGCAGGTTACCGGGCCAGCCGGGGCGGTTTATCCAGCGCATTTCAATCCTTAGGTATTACCGGGCAATAGGCGTCAGGCGCAGCAAGTGAATCCGACGGCTGTCGGCGTTCAGGATGCGGAAGCGATAGGGGCCGATTTCAGTGATTTCGTTGCGTTTTGGCAAGTGCCCGAACGCGCTCATCACCAGACCGCCCACGGTGTCGAACTCGTCGTTGGAGAATTCGCTGTCGAAAAACTCGTTGAAGTTCTCGATCGGCGTCAGGGCCTTGACCAGGAAGTCGCCGCTGGGCAGCGGCTTGATGTAACTGTCTTCCTCGACGTCGTGCTCGTCTTCGATGTCGCCGACAATCTGTTCCAGCACGTCCTCGATGGTCACCAGACCCGCCACACCGCCGTACTCATCGATGACGATGGCCATGTGGTTGTGGTTGGCGCGGAACTCGCGCAGCAGCACATTCAGGCGCTTGGACTCGGGCACGAAGGTGGCCGGGCGCAGCAGGTCCTTGATATTGAAGCTGTCGCCGTTCTCTTTGAGGATCAACGGTAGCAAGTCCTTGGCCAACAACACGCCCATCACGTCATCGTGGCTTTCGCCGATGACCGGGTAACGGGAGTGGGCCGAGTCGACCACGGCGGGCAAAAACTCGCGGGGTGTCTGGGTCGCCTTGATGCTGATCATCTGCGAGCGCGGGACCATGATGTCCCGTACTTGCAGGTCCGCAACCTGGATGGCGCCTTCGACGATGGCCAGCGCTTCGCTGTCCAGCAACTTGTTCTGGTGTGCATCGCGCAGGAGCTCCAGCAGCTCCTGACGGTTCTTCGGCTCGTGGGCAAAAGCCTGGGTGAGCTTACCCAGCCATGACTTTTGCCCGTTGCTCGATCGATCTTCGCTCATAGCGATTACTCTGAATCCTTTGTTGTAACGATAGGTGATGGTTCAATTTCGTCGTCCGCGTACGGATCGGGATAGCCCAACTCAGCAAGCAACGTTCGTTCCAGCGCTTCCATTTCTTCGGCTTCGTCATCATCTATATGGTCGTAACCCAACAGATGCAAGCAGCCGTGAATGACCAGATGTGCCCAGTGGGCCTTGGGTTCCTTGCCTTGTTCGGCGGCTTCGCGCTCGACCACTGCCACGCAGATCACCAGATCGCCCAGCAGCGGGATGTCGAGAAACTCGTCAGGCACGTCGGCAGGAAACGACAGCACGTTGGTGGCGTAATCCTTTTGGCGCCAGGTGTGGTTCAGCTCGCGGCCCTCGGCTTCGTCGACCAGACGAATGGTCATCTCGGAGTCGGCGGTGCGCTGGCGCAATGCAAGTTCACACCATTGGCGGAACTCGGCCTCGCTGGGGGCAGACGCTTCGGTAGCCAGTTGCAGATCAAGCTCAAGCATCGCGGCGGCTATCCTTCGGCATATCGTCGGTCACACGATTTTCGAAGCGCTCGTAGGCTTCGACGATGCGCTGCACCAGCGGATGGCGCACAACGTCCTTGGACTCGAAATGGGTGAAGCTGATGCCCGGCACGTCTTTTAGCACTTCGATCACGTGGTGCAGTCCGGACTTGGTGCCTTTTGGCAGGTCGACCTGGGTAATGTCACCGGTGATGACCGCCGTGGAACCAAAGCCGATCCGGGTCAGGAACATCTTCATCTGCTCGACGGTAGTGTTCTGGCTTTCGTCGAGGATGATGAAGCTGTTGTTCAGCGTGCGACCGCGCATATAGGCCAGTGGCGCAACTTCGATCACCTGGCGTTCGATCAGCTTGGCCACGTATTCGAAGCCGAGCATCTCGTAGAGTGCGTCGTAGAGCGGGCGCAGGTACGGGTCGATTTTTTGCGACAGGTCGCCGGGCAGGAAGCCGAGTTTTTCGCCCGCTTCAACCGCCGGTCGGACCAGCAGGATGCGGCGGATCTGCTCGCGCTCCAGCGCATCTACCGCGCAGGCAACGGCCAGATAAGTCTTGCCGGTACCGGCTGGGCCGATGCCGAAGTTGATGTCGTTACCGAGGATTTCCTTCACGTAGCGCAGCTGATTCAAGCCGCGAGGGCGAATCATGCCTTTTTTGGTGCGCAGGGCCACGGAGGGTTCGGACGGCGAAACGTTGTCCAGCTCTTCGACGGCCGATTCCTGCAGGAACAGGTGAACCATGTCCGGCGACAGCTCGGTACCCTTGGTTTCCCGGTACAGACGGCGCAGGAGGTTTTCCGCGGAGGAGGTGTGTTTAGGGTCGCCGATCAATTCGAACTGGTTTCCGCGGTTGCGGATCTCGATGGTCAGGCGTTGCTCGATCAGACGCAGATGCTCGTCGAACATCCCGCACAGGTTGGCGAATCGACGGGCCTCAAAGGGCTCGAGGATAAAACGATGTGGTTCGATGGGTGCGTTCAAGGTCGTATTTAGCCGCCCTGGGGCAATTAAGATGAAATCAAGGATAACGCCAGAGGCCTGGGTGCGAAAGCTCTTAAATAATCAGGCGCCAAACACCGTCCCTGTGGGAGCGGGCTTGCTCGCGAAGGCGGCGCGTCAGTCAACATTGATGTATCTGACACGCCGCCTTCGCGAGCAAGCCCGCTCCCACAGGGGGAATGCGGTTATTACTGGATCAGCGAACCCCGCAGCGAGTGCGGCTGTGCGGCGTCGATGTGCACGTCGGCGAATTGGCCGATCAGGGTTGGATTGTCGCAGCGGAAGTTGACGATTCGGTTATTCTCGGTCCGGCCTTGCAGCTCGCCGGGGTCTTTTTTCGAGTAATCGGTCACCAGAATCCGCTGGACCGAGCCGACCATTTGTCGGCTGATTTCGAAACCTTGCTGGTTCAGACGATGTTGCAGGGCGTTCAGGCGTTCTTTTTTCAGCCCTTCTGGCGTTTCGTCGGCCAGATCAGCCGCCGGCGTGCCGGGGCGCTGGCTGTAGACGAACGAGTAGGAGAAGTCGAAGCCGACGTCTTCGATCAGCTTCATGGTTTGTTCAAAGTCTTTCTCTGTCTCGCCGGGGAAGCCGACGATAAAGTCCGAACTGATGCAAATCCCCGGTACCGCGGCGCGCAATTTGCGCAGTTTGGATTTGTATTCCAGCGCGGTGTGGTTGCGCTTCATTGCCGACAGAATGCGGTCCGAACCGGATTGCACCGGCAGGTGCAGGTGTTTCACCAGTTCCGGCACTTCGGCGTGGGCCTGGATCAGGCTGTCGGAGAATTCCAGCGGGTGCGAGGTGGTGTAGCGGATGCGGTCGATGCCATCGACGGCGGCGACCACGCGGATCAACTCGGCGAGGTCCGCCAGGCGGCCATCGTGAGTAGTGCCGCGATAACCGTTGACGTTCTGGCCCAGCAGCGTCACTTCGCGCACGCCGTTTTCGGCGAGGTGGATGATCTCGGCAATCACGTCATCGAACGGGCGGCTGACTTCTTCACCGCGGGTGTAGGGCACCACGCAGAACGTGCAGTACTTGCTGCAACCTTCCATCACCGACACATAAGCGCTCGGGCCATCGATGCGCGGCTCTGGCAGGTGGTCGAATTTTTCGATTTCCGGGAACGAGACGTCGACTTGCGGCAACTTGGTGGCGCGCGCGGCGTCGATCATTTCCGGCAGGCGATGCAAGGTCTGCGGGCCGAACACCACGTCCACGTACGGGGCGCGGTCACGGATGGCAGCGCCTTCCTGGCTGGCCACGCAACCGCCGACGGCGATCACCATGTCAGGGTTGGCCAGTTTCAGTTCGCGCCAGCGGCCGAGTTGGGAATACACCCGGTCCTGGGCGCGTTCGCGAATCGAACAGGTATTGAGCAGGATCACGTCGGCGTCTTCAGCGCGGGCGGTGACTTCCAGGGCCTGATGTTCACCCAGCAGATCAACCATGCGCGAGCTGTCGTACTCGTTCATCTGGCAACCGTGGGTTTCGATGTAAAGCTTCTTGGCCATGGATACTGTCATCACGTGATTCAAAGAACCGCGCATTATAGGGAACATGTCCCAAGGTTCCTACCGCTGTGCGTCCGGTGGCTATGCTATAGTTCGCGCCCTCATTTTTATCCCCCGATGTGTTGCTCGCCCACCATGACCAAACGTGAAGCTCCAATCTACAAGGTGATTTTCCTCAACCAGGGCCAGGTGTACGAAATGTACGCCAAGCAGATCTATCAAAGCGATCTGTGGGGCTTCCTGGAAGTGGAAGAGTTCGTCTTTGGCGAGCGCACGCAAGTGGTCGTCGACCCGAGCGAAGAGAAACTCAAGGCTCAGTTCGAAGGCGTGGTGCGCAGCTTTGTGCCGATGCATTCGATCGTGCGCATCGACGAAGTCGAGCGTCTTGGCACGCCGAAAATCAGCGAAGCTCGTGGCGCGGTCGGCAATGTCATGCCGTTTCCGATGCCGATGCCTGAGAAGTAAGGCTCAAGACCTAGTCGCTCCCATCGCTGGCAAGCCAGCTCTACAGGATCGCTGGCGTTCACAAATAATGTGCGCGCAGAAGATCTACTGTATGAGCTGGCTTGCCAGCGATGGGGTCAGTCAGAACAATGCAGAAATCAGGGAAGTGGCGAAAACGGCGTACGCCCATCGGCGCTCTGCAATTCCATCAGGTATTTACGGAAGATTTGCCCAAGCACCTGAGTCGCAACTTCCAGTTCTTCACGCGGCATCTTCTCGGCAACTTCATCCGCCGTATCCAGCGCTTCTTCCGCGCCATTGACCGCCGCCATTTTCAGCACGATATACGCCTGGACGTTATTGGCCGGTACGCCTTCGCCGTGGAAGAACATGGTGCCGAGTTTGAATTGCGCCTGGGCATGGCCTTGCAACGAGGCCTTTTCGAAGTAATCCAGGGCTTTTTTGAGATCGCGCGGGGTGTTTTTGCCGTCGTAGTAGAACTCACCCAACTCGTATTGCGCTTGCGCATCCCCGTCATCCGACGCTTTCTGGCAGGCGGCGAGCGCCTGTGCCAGGTCCTGCGGCTGGGTATTGAGGGTGCAGCGACCCATCGCTGGGATTAACAACGAGTTGCCGCCTGCTTGTGCGAGCGCGAGCAGGGGCTGAAGGAGCAACAGGCAGCCCAATGCAAGGGCGCGGCCGGTGCGGTTCATGGGAATCGACTTACCTCTGAAGGGCGCGCGGACCCAACGAGGGGATCCAATAAGCGCGCATTATGAAATAAGCAGGGCCAACCTTACAAAGTCTTTACTCGTTTTTCTGCTGCGCGGGGAATATATCGCCCACTTTGCGGGGGATTATCGGCAGGTGAGTAGGAAAAGAGGCGGGAATGTAGGTAAAAGCTGACGCTGGCAATCGCCAACGTCAGCGGCACAGGGTTACTTCAATGCTGCGAAGGCGCGCTCGGCGGCATCCAGTGTCAGTTTCAACTCGGCTTCGCCATGAGCGATCGAGGTGAAGCCGGCTTCGAATGCGCTTGGTGCCAGGTATACGCCACCTTCCAGCATCAGATGGAAGAAACGGCCGAACAGCTTAGCGTCGCTGGCCATCACGTCATCGAAGGTGACGATGTCGTCGGCACCGCTGAAGTACAAGCCGAACATGCCACCGGCTTGTGTGGTCACGAAGGGAATGCCGGCGGCATCCGCGCGCTGTTGCAGGCCATCGAGCAGGCGGCTGGTGTAGTCGCTCAGTTCGTCGTGGAAGCCGGGGCGGCTGATCAGGCGCAAGGTCGTCAGACCGGCCGCCATCGCCAGCGGATTACCGGACAAGGTGCCCGCCTGGTACACCGGGCCCAATGGCGCGATGTGCGACATGATTGCGCGTTTGCCGCCGAAGCAGCCAACCGGCATGCCGCCACCGATGATCTTGCCGAACGTGGTCAGGTCGGGCGTCACGCCGTAGTGCGCTTGAGCACCGCCGAGGGCGACGCGGAAACCGGTCATCACTTCGTCGAAAATCAGCACCACGCCGTGCTTGTCGCACAGGGTTCGCAGGCCTTCGAGGAAACCCGGCGCCGGCGGTACGCAGTTCATGTTGCCGGCCACCGGCTCGACGATGATGCAAGCCACGTCCTGGCCGACTTCGGCAAGCATGGTTTCTACGGCGTCGATGTCATTGAACGGCAAGGTCAGGGTGTGTTTGGCGAAGGCCGCCGGTACACCGGCCGAGCTCGGCACGCCTTGGGTCAAGGCGCCGGAACCGGCTTTGACCAGCAGGCTGTCGGAGTGACCGTGGTAGCAGCCTTCAAACTTGATGATGCTGTCGCGACCGGTGAAACCGCGGGCCAGGCGAATCGCGCTCATGGTCGCTTCGGTACCGGAGCTGACCATGCGCACCATTTCCATCGACGGCACGATCGAGCAGACCAGGTCGGCCATCTCGGTTTCCATCGCGGTCGGGGCGCCGTAGGACAGGCCGTGCACCAGCTGTTTACGCACCGCGTCCAGCACGTCCGGGTGGCTGTGGCCGAGGATCATCGGCCCCCAGGAACCGACGTAATCCACATAACGCTTGTCGTCTTCGTCGGTGACGTAGGCGCCTTCAGCGTGTTTGAAAAACAGTGGCGTGCCGCCAACGCTCTTGAACGCACGAACAGGCGAGTTCACGCCACCGGGAATGTGTTTCTGGGCATTGGCAAACAGCGTTTCGGAGCGAGACATGATCGGACTCTCAAATCAGATTTTTAGTAGTTCGTTGAATGCGCGGGCACGGCGCGTCACTTCAGTCGTGCTCTCGGCGCCAAACAGGCCGTGGACCACCGCCAGCAGATCGACCCCGTGGGCCACCAGCGGGGCGGCGTTTTCCAGGGTGATGCCGCCGATCGCGCAGATCGGCAGGTGCAATTTGCTGCGGGCCTGGTCGAGCAGTTCGAGGCTGCAGGTCGGTGCACCGGGTTTGGTGTTGGAGTTGAAGAAGCGGCCGAAGGCGACGTAACTGGCGCCTTCCTTGGCCGCTTGTTCGGCGAGTTCAAGTTGCGCGTGGCAGGTCGAGCCGATGATCGCCTGGCGGCCGAGCAGTGCCCGCACCGGCATCAGCGGGCCATCGGTTTGGCCCAGGTGCACGCCGACATTCAGGCGTGCGGCCAGTTCGGCATCGTCATTGATGATCAGCTGGGTCTTGTAGCGTTCGCACAGATCGCGCAGGGCCTCGGCCTCGCGCAGGCGGCGGGCCTCATCGCTGCTCTTGTCGCGGTATTGCAGCAGGGTGACGCCGCCTTCCAGCGCCGCCTCCACGTATGAAAGAAATTTACCGGCCAGTAACTGACTGTCGGTAATGGCGTACAGGCCACGTAGTTTCATCGGGTAAGCCTCATGGCGTTACGAACAGAAATCCAGCGGCAGGCGGCGCGGCACGAACTGACCTTTGCCCAGCTGCTCGGCATCGCGCAGGGTGCGCCACGTGTAGTTAAGCGCGGTCTGCACGGCGCTGACGAGGTTTTCACCCTGGGCCAGACGACCGGCGAGGGCACTCGCCAATGTGCAGCCGGAACCGTGGTAACTGCCGGGCAAGCGCTGGCAGGTATAGGTTTCGCGCAGGCCGTCGCGGCTGTACAGGCGATTGTGTATTTCGTGTTCATCGCCATGACCGCCGGTGATCAACAGGTGTTTGACGTACGGCAGGAGTTTTTCAGCGCACTCGTCGGCGGTGCCTTCTGGCAGTTCGGCGAGGATGCGGGCTTCAGGAAGGTTAGGGGTGGCGATGATGGCCAAAGGCAGCAGGCGTTCGCGCATGGCGTAGCCGACTTCATCCTTGCCCAGTCGTCCGCCACCGCCGGCGCGCAGCACCGGGTCGCAGACCATCGGCAAATGCGGGTGCGCCTGCAGCAGTTCGACGACGGTGTCGACCATTTCCAGGGAACCGAGCATGCCCAGTTTGACGGCCGCGACTTCGGAGTCGTTGAGTACGGCGTTGGCCTGCGCCAGTACCCACTCACGGTCGAGGACGCGGAAGTCCGTGACATTGACTGTGTCTTGCACGGTCAGGGCGGTGACGGCAGGAGCCGCATGACAACCCTGGGCAAGCAGGGCTTCGATATCTGCCTGCAAGCCGGCGCCACCACTTGGGTCGTGGCCGGAGAGACAGAGGACAACGGGGCGAGAGCTGTAGATATTCATGGTGCGCGAGCTTACCACCAAACATCGATTTTCGGGTGCAGTGCCCGCCAGGTCTGCCGATAGAGAGTCATGGGCTGGAAATGCAACGGCCGGGATCGTAAAAATCTGACCCGATAATCAATTTTTACTCAATATTTTCCGCTGTAATGCCCGTGCTAGAGCCTTTACAGGAAAATTTTCGATGGTGCTCAATGGCCATCAACGGCTATGCTAGAGTGGATCCAAACCAATAACAGGTAATGCCGGTTTTACGTCTACTCAAAAGGAATGAGGGGCTTCCTGAGATAACCGGACAGGCCACGCTGGGGCTTAAATGCGCTATTTGCTGATGTTGCTGTTTTGCTTGCCCCTTATGGCGAGCGCAGTCGAGTTCGATGAATTCACTCAAAGCCTGCCCTTGGGCCGAGCCCTGCAAGTGTTCGAAGATGCCGACGGTCAGGCGACCATCGATGAGGTCCGTGCGCAAGCTGCGGCCGGACGCTTCAAGCCCCACGATAAGGACACGCTCAACGCCGGATACTCGCGTTCGGTCTTCTGGTTGAAAATCGACCTGCATTACCGCCCGACCAACCCCTCGGCACAACGGACGTGGCTGCTGGAACTGGCCTATCCACCCCTCGATCACCTTGATCTGTATTTGCCCGATGCTGGCGGTGGCTATCAATTGGCCCGTCAGACCGGCGACGCCTTGCCGTTCAGCAGTCGCGAGATTCGCCAGAACAACTACCTGTTCGATCTGAATTTCGCCCCCGATCAAACGCAAACCGTGTACCTGCGCCTGCAAAGCGAAGGGTCGATCCAGGCGCCGGTCACTTTGTGGTCGAGCACTGCGTTTCTCGAAGAACAGCCGGTTCGGCTTTATGTGTTGGGCCTGATTTACGGCGTGTTGCTGGGGATGCTGGTCTACAACCTGTTCATCTATCTCAGCGTGCGCGACACCAGCTACCTCTATTACATCTTCTACATTGCCTCGTTTGGCCTGTATCAGCTGTCGGTGAATGGCGCAGCCGTGCAGTATTTTTGGCCGGACAATCCATGGTGGGCCAACGCCGCGACACCGTTCTTCATCGGTTGCGCAGGGCTGTTCGGCAGCCAGTTTGCCCGCAGCTTCCTGCAAACGGCGACTCTCAGCCGTTGGCTCGATCGCTTGTTGCTGGCGTTGATTGCGTTCGGGGCGGTGGTGGTCGGGTTGTCGTTGATGACCAGTTATGCCCTGGCCTTGCGCCTCGCGACGACGCTGGCCCTGACGTTTACCGTGGTGATTTTCGCTGCGGGGTTTTTCGCCTGGTGGCGCGGCTTGCGGGTGGCGCGGTATTTCATCATTGCCTGGTCGGCGTTTTTGCTCGGCGGCATCATCAACACATTGATGGTGTTGGGTTACCTGCCGAACGTGTTCCTGACCATGTATTCCAGCCAGATCGGCTCCGCCATCGAAGTAGCCCTGTTGTCCCTGGCTCTGGCCGACCGCATCAACGCCATGCGCGAACAACAGGCGCAGACCTTGTTCGATGCCAGTCAAAAGCTCGAAGTGCTCAACCAGCAACTGGCGCACAGCAACAAGCTCAAGGATGAATTCCTCGCCACGCTGACCCACGAATTGCGCACGCCCATGAACGGCGTGATCGGTTCGCTGGAGTTGATGCAAACCGTCGAGATGGATCCGGAGCTGGAGCAATACCAGAAAACGGCTGCCGGTTCGGCGCGAGACATGATGCGCATGGTCAACGGCATTCTTACCTTGACCGAATTGCAGGCCGGCAAGCTCAAGGCTTCGGCGTCCACCTTCAGTTTGCGCAGTGTGGTCGATACTTTGCGGGTGCAGTTCGAAGGCAGCGCGTCGGCCAAGTCGCTGGACTTCAAGGTCGACGTGACGCCGGGCCTGCCCGACCGCTTGGACGGCGACAGCGTCAAGTTGGCGCAATGCCTGGAATGCCTGTTGGATAACGCGATCAAGTTCACGCGAGTGGGTGGGGTGGCGCTACGGGTCACGGGTAAAAACGTGGCGCCCGGCAGACTGGCACTGTCTTTTGCGGTGATCGACACCGGCATCGGTTTCACCGATTTGGGCGAGGCGACGCTGTATCAGCGGTTCTTCCAGCTCGACGGCTCCATGACCCGTGAGTACGGCGGCCTCGGTGTCGGCCTGGCGATCTGTCGACAACTGGTCGATCTGCTCGGCGGGAACCTCACGCATCGCTCCGAGCCAGGTCGCGGCAGCCGTTTTCAGCTGGACGTCGAGTTTGAACTTCCCGTGGTAGAGCGCGTGACAACGCCATTGATGGCCCGTGAATTCCCGCGCCTGCGCCTGCCTCAGGACTGCACGGTGCTGCTGGTGGACGACAACAGCATCAATCAGTTGGTGATGCGCGGCATGTTGCTCAAGCTTGGGTTCCGCGTCCGCACCGCCGACAACGGCGTGGCTGCGCTGGACATCCTGCAACGTGAAATCTTTGACGCCGTACTCCTCGATGGTCAGTTACCGCCCCTCGACGGGATGTCTGTCTGCTGCCAGATCCGGGCCTTGCCGGGTTGCGCCGAATTGCCGGTGTTCATGATTGCCTTGAGTGCTGACCGGGAACGTTGCCCAACCGGTGCCATGATCGATTACCTGAGCAAACCGGTGAAATTCGAAGACTTGCAGGCTGCGCTGTATCGACGGGTACTTTGTCAAAAACAAGGCGAAAGCGCCGGCAGTTAGGCGGATATGCCACTTTGTTCGGCCTCGGGGCAGTGCTTAACTGAACCTCTTGGCTGACCAAAGGAGCCCCGTCATGAACCTGCATCAGTTCGCCGAAACCCACGAAGTCACCAATCAGCCGCCGTCGCTGGACGGTGTAAACCTGTATCGCATCGACCTGCCTTTGCAGGAATGGTCGCGGCGTTTCGGGGCCGGTTGGGCCGAGTCGCGGATCGACGCTTATGGGGCACTGGCTGGCGGGCCGCTGATGGAAGCAGGGTTCCTGGCCAACCAGAACAAGCCTGTGTTCAGTAGCCATGACCGCTACGGTCACCGCATTGATCTGGTGGAATTTCACCCGGCGTATCACGAGCTGATGCGCACGGCGATCGAACACGGGCTGACCTCGCTGCCCTGGGCGCATCCGCAGGACGGCGCTCATGTTGCCCGCGCCGCCATGACCTACCTGCACAGCCAGGCCGAAGCCGGCAGTGGTTGCCCGCTGACCATGACGTTCGCCAGCGTCCCGGCGATGCGCCTGCAAGCGGACCTGGCCAAGCAGTGGCTGCCGAAAATCCTCGCCACCGAATACGACCCGCGCAACGTCGGCATGGCCCACAAGGCCGGTGTCACCATCGGCATGGCGATGACTGAGAAACAGGGCGGCACCGATGTGCGGGCCAACACCACCAAGGCTTATCCAGTGGGCGCTGGCGGTCCCGGTCAGGCTTACGAACTGGTGGGCCACAAATGGTTTTGTTCCGCACCGATGTGTGATGCCTTCCTCACACTGGCCCAGACCGACAAGGGCTTGACCTGTTTCCTGTTGCCCCGCCATCGTCCGGACGACACGCGCAATCAGTTCTACATCCAGCGCCTGAAGAACAAACTCGGCAATTGCTCCAACGCCTCCAGCGAAGTCGAGTTCCGGGGGGCGCTGGCGTGGATGGTCGGTGAAGAAGGGCGGGGCGTTCCTACCATCATCGAAATGGTGGCCATGACCCGCTTCGATTGCATGGTCGGTTCCAGCTCGCTGATGCGCCAGGCGCTGACCCAGGCCAGTCATCACTGCGCTCACCGTAGGGTCGGCGGCAAGCGGCTCAGCGAACAACCGTTGATGCAGAACGTCCTCGCTGATTTGGCCTTGGAGAGCGAAGCCGCGTTGGCGTTGAGCCTGCGCATGGGCAAGGCACTGGATCATCTGGATAACGAACACGAAGCGAAATTCGCCCGCCTCGTGACCGCCGTGGGCAAGTACTGGATCTGCAAACGCGCGCCCGCGATGATCAACGAAGCCGCCGAATGCATGGGCGGCGCGGGTTATGTCGAAGACAGCATCCTGCCGCGCTTGTACCGTGAGGCACCGGTCAATTCGACGTGGGAAGGTTCCGGCAACGTGCAATGCCTGGATGTGTTGCGGGCGCTGTCGAAAGAGCCGGGTGTGCTCGATGTGCTGTTCAGCGAACTGGGCGATGGTCACGGCGACAAACGGTTGGCCGCGCACATCAGTCAACTGCAGGCAGCGTTCAAGGACACCAGCGACATTCAGTATCGTGCGCGGCAGCTCACCGAAGACATCGCGCTGGGGCTACAGGCCAGGCTGTTGCTGGAGGCGGGTAATTCGGCGGTCAGCGATGCCTTCATTGCCAGCCGCTTAGGCTCCGCCGGTCGTGTGTATGGCGCGTTGCCACGGGGGCTGGATGTGGAGGCCATTGTCGCCCGTTCGACTCCGCTTTTGTGACCAACACAAAAACCCTGTGGGAGCTGTGTTTCAGAATGGGTGTGCAACCAGCACGCCACTGTTCCCGTGAAGCGACGATGCAGGCAAGATGAAGGTCTGCAAGTCAGAACACAGGATGCTGATCGTGACCGAAGCTTTTATTGTCGTTCAAACCGCCGAGGAAGCCGTGGACCGGCTTGCTCACCTGCACAATCGTGCCACCACTGCGCTGAATCAGGCGCTCAAGCGTTATCTCAAGGATCGAGTTGAACCGGACGCCGAACAGCGTGCGATGTTTCGTTATCCTGAACTGCGTCTGACCTACCAATGCCAGGGCGAAGTCCCACAAACCACGCGTGCTTACGCCAAGGTGCAATTGCCGGGGACCTACAGCGTCACCGTCACCCATCCGGCGGCTTTCCGCAAATACCTGCTGGAGCAACTCGTGCCGTTGATGCACGACTTCACCGTGACCGTGGAAGTCGGCATCAGCCAGCAGAACATTCCATATCCGTATGTAGTCGAGCAGGGCGATGAGCTGGCCGGCTCCGGCGTGACTGCGGCCGTGCTGGCACGGGTGTTCCCGAGTACCGACCTGTCTGCCGCCACCGATGGTATCGCTGACGGTTTGTACGATTGGGGAAACACCGATCCGCTGCCGCTGGCCCTGTTTGACGCCGCACGGGTGGATTTCTCCCTGCGTCGCCTGGTGCATTACACCGGCAGCGACTGGCGCCATGTGCAGCCGTGGATTCTGTTGACCAACTACCACCGCTACGTTGACCAGTTCATCGTTCATGGCCTCGAGCAGTTGCGCAGCGACCCGCGTTTCGTGCGCATGGTGCTGCCGGGCAACGTGATCATCGAAAAGAGCATGGACCACGGCGAAGCGTCGGCGATTGCAGCCGGTGTGGTTTGGCACCGCTATCAAATGCCGGCCTATCACCTGATCGCCAGTGACGGTCACGGCGTGACCCTGGTGAACATCGGCGTCGGCCCGTCCAACGCCAAGAACATCACCGACCATTTGGCCGTGTTGCGACCGCATTGCTGGCTGATGATCGGTCACTGCGGCGGCTTGCGTCAGTCGCAGACCATTGGCGACTACGTGCTGGCTCACGCCTATATGCGCCGCGACGGGATTCTCGACCGGGTCGTGCCGCCGAACATTCCGATCCCGGCCCTGGCCGAAGTGCAGATGGCCTTGCAGCAAGCGGCGGCCAACATCACCGGCGAGAAGGGCGACGAGCTGAAGAAACGCCTGCGCACAGGCACCGTGCTCACTTACGACGACCGTAACTGGGAATTGCGCTGGGCGCAGGAACGTCCGCTGATCAACCTGTCCCGCGCCGTGGCGGTGGACATGGAAAGCGGCACCATCGCCGCCCAGGGTTATCGCTTGCGGGTGCCGTACGGCACGTTGCTGTGTGTTTCGGACAAACCGCTGCACAGCGAAATCAAGCTGCCAGGTTCGGCCAACGCCTTTTATGAGCGCGCGGTCAGCCAGCACCTGAAGATTGGTATCGAGGCGGTGGACCTGTTGCGCACCGAACTCAACTCGTTGCACTCGCGCAAACTGCGCAGCTTCGACGAGCCGCCGTTCCGCTAACAGTCATGGTCATTTGACGGTCAGGGCACTAGCATTAGCAGCCCTGACCGTTAGATGTTCTCTTCGCCATGTCCCGTCCCCAACGTCCCGATTCCCGCCGCCCTGGCGTGAAACCTGCGCCATCCTCTTCAGCCCCGCGCCGTGTCGCCAAAGCGCCGCCGGCCGAGCCGAAACTGATTTTGTTCAACAAACCGTTCGATGTGCTGACGCAATTCAGCGACGGCGAAGGACGGGCGACGCTCAAGGACTACATCGAGATCCCCGGGATTTACCCGGCAGGACGCTTGGACCGCGACAGCGAAGGTTTGCTGTTGCTGACCAACGACGGCCAGCTTCAAGCGCGGATTGCCGATCCCAAGCACAAACTGGCCAAGACGTATTGGGTACAAGTGGAGGGCGAACCGAGCGCTGAGCAGTTGCAGCGTTTGCGTGAGGGTGTCGAACTGAATGACGGCATGACCTTGCCCGCTGAAGCGCGGCAACTGGATGAGCCAGAATTGTGGCCGCGCAACCCGCCGGTACGCTTTCGCAAAAGCGTGCCCACTAGTTGGCTGGAGCTGGTGATTCGCGAGGGGCGTAACCGTCAGGTGCGGCGCATGACCGCAGCGGTCGGCCTGCCGACGTTGCGTCTGGTGCGGGTCAGGATCGGAGACTGGTCGATCGAAGGGCTCGATCAGGGCCAGTGGAAGGAAGTGCCGGCGCGCTTATAACGTGCCGGATTCAATCAGGCCGATGACCACGCTTTTGATCACGAATGCGGCCACGCCCAGACCGAGCACGAAGAACAGGATGAACGAGCCAAAGCGCCCGGCCTTGGATTTTTTCGCCAGGTCCCAGACGATAAAACCCATGAAAATGATCAGAATGCTGACCAGTCCGGTCATCATCCACTCTTCGAATACTGCAGGATCCATCGGACAACTCCAGTGCGGGCGGGGCTAAAAGGCGCTGGAGTATACGGCATGGCGGATGAGTGCAGCATTGACCTGCGGCAGTGTGTCGCAGCTATTCGTCGCCTGTGCCGGCCCCTTCGCGGGCAAGCCCGCTCCCACAAGGTTTTGTGTCAATCGCAATATCGTGATCGACACATAACCTGTGGGAGCGGGCTTGCCGGCGATGGCGGATTCAGCTGCGCAGATGAGTCAGCGGCAATTCGGTGCTGTTCAACACCTGATTCAACACAAAACTCGAGCGCACACTTGTCACCCCTTCAATCCGCGTCAGATGCCCCAGCAGCAATTTCTGATAGTGATCCATGTCCGGCACCACCACCTTGAGTTGATAGTCCGCATCCATCCCCGTCACCAGGCTGCATTCCAGTACTTGCGGCAAGGTGCGAATCGCCGCCTCAAAGTTTTCGAAACGCTCCGGTGTATGCCGGTCCATGCCGATCAGTACATAGGCGGTCAGGCTCAGGCCGAGCATCTTGCGGTCCAACAGCGCCACCTGGCGGGTAATGTAGCCGTCGTCCTCCAGTTGCTTGACCCGGCGCGAACACGGTGAAGGTGACAGGCCGATGCGTTCGGCCAGCTCCTGGTTGGAGATGCGCGCGTCGCGCTGCAATTCCGCCAAAATGCTCAGGTCGTATCGGTCGAGTTTGCTCATCAATCAGGCCTTTGTCATATCGATTGCGGCAGATTATCTATCCAGGGTTAAAAATTGCGCAAGTCATGTTTATTTGAGCAATCTTCGCAATCCTCTGTCGCCGCCGCAGGCCTATTCTTATCACCAGAATCACTGCTCGGACAAACAGTCCACAGCGACTCGCCCAATCAGGCCAGTCGCGGTCGCCACCCCCACCGGGGATGTGCCGACCCCCGAGCTGCACACTGTCCAGAAGACGGCGTGAGGTGAGCCGACGTCATAAGCGTCGAGCACGGACGAAGTTCTCAAAGGGAGGCCGACGGGTCTCCCTTTTCTTTTGCGCGCAATTTTTCACCCTCCCTCAATAAATAAGTTGCGCGACTGATAACCTGTTGCAGAACCGGCCTGTGCTTTCCCAGTCTTACCTACAGGCCCTAACCCGCAGTGAGGAAAAGCATGAAGTCGCGCATCTGGCGTTTGGCCGGTGTTGGTTTGCTGTGTATCAGTGTCACTGCGCAATCGCTGGCCGACGAGCCGCAGAACCGGGGGCCTGACAACGGCCAACGCGGTGACGGTCATCAGGGCAACAATCAGGGCCACGGCGGCAACAATCAGCCGCGCCCCCAAGACAATCCGCAGCAGAATCAAGCGCGTCCGCAGAGCAACGAGATCATTCGTGGCGACAACAGTCGTCAGTTCGAGCAAAACGGCCAGCCGCGCAATGGCGGGCAGTGGCAAAACAATCAGCCACGGGACAATCCGCCCCGCGATTTCAACAGTCCCGTGCGGCCGCCACCGCCGCCGCCGCAATTGCCGGCCAACGATCTGCCGATCCAGGGCCGGCCCGACACCGTGCGCCAGACCCAGCAGCCGCAACGTGGTTACTATCAGGACATCCCGCGAAACAATGGTTACAACCAGCAATGGCAGACCGGCGGCCCTGGTTCACGTCCCGACGACCATCAGTGGGCCGGTCGCCCGAACGGCCACGGTAACGGCTGGGGTCCCGGCCCGCAGTATCGTCCCGGTCATGTGATCGACCGCTTCCCGGACCGCGACTATCGCGTGCCGTATCGTGGTCAGGATTATTTCTTCTCCGGCGGCTACTGGTATCGCCCGCTTGGCCCGCGCTATGTCGTCGTGCAGCCGCCACGGGGGATTCGCGTCAGTTACCTGCCCGATTACGCCCGCGAAGTGTGGATTGGTGGCGCGCTGTTGTTTCTCGCGGCCGGTTCGTATTACGCCTATCAGGAAAGCTCTCAGGACTACGTTGTGGTAGAACCGCCCGTGCAAGCGCAGCCGCAACCGACCAGCAATGGCTATGACGTGGTGGCCTATCCGGCCAACGGTCAGTCGCCGGAGCAGGTCAATCAGGACGGGTATGAGTGCTATCAATACGCGGTGCAGCAGAGTGGTTTCGATCCGCGTACGGCCACTTATCAACCGGACCCTTCGGTAGTGCAAGCCTACCGTCAGGCCCAGGGTAACTGCCTGAGCAGCCGCGGGTATCAGGTGAGTTTCTGATTCGCCCCGTCGGCCGTCACCACTTCCTGCGGGTCGGCGTGCACCAGCACTTCGGCTCGCGGGTAAGCGGCGTGAATCGCATCTGCCGCCTGATCGCTGATGCCGTGGGCGACTGACAGGCTCAGCTCCCCCGGCAACTCCAGGTGCAATTGCACGAACCACTGGTTACCGGAAACCCGCGTGCGCAGGTCATGCGCGCCCAACACGCCCGGTACGCTGCAAGCCAGTTCGAGCATGTGCTGGCTAACATCCGGCGGCAGCTCTTCATCCATCAGCACGGTAAAACTTTCCCGGGCGATCTGAATTGCACTCCACAGAATGTAAGCGGCAATCCCCAAGCCGAACCATGCATCCACCTGATGCCAGCCAAACCCGGCCAGCACCAGCGCCACCAGAATGCTGCCGTTGAGCAGCATGTCCGAACGGTAATGCAGGGAGTCGGCACGCACGGCGTTGGAACCGGTGGCCTTGACCACCTGATGCTGCAACGTCAGCAGGGCCAACGTCAGCGCCAGAGAAAACACGATCACGCCGATGCTGATCCACGGCGCACCTACCGGTTCCGGATGCTTGAGCCGATCAAACGCCTGCAACGCAATCAACACCGCACTGCCGCCAATGAACAGCGCCTGCGCCATGCCCGCCAATGACTCGGCCTTGCCATGCCCGTAACGGTGATCGTCATCGGCGGGGCGCAAGGCGTAATGCACCGCCAGCAGGTTGAGCAGCGAGGTGACGCCGTCGAGAACGGAATCGGTCAACCCGGCGAGCATGCTCACCGAACCGCTCAGCCACCAGGCGATGGACTTGGCAACGATCAACATGCTCGCGACCGCCACCGAGGTACGGGTCGCCAGCCGCAGCAGGCGGGCGTGTTCGGAGCTGGAAATCATAAATGCGGCTATTCCTTTATGTGCACGGATTACGCGGCAGGTTGCAAGCCAAGCAGGGCCAGTTGCTGGGTGCTGCCCTTGTGCTGGATCAGGCGTGGGTCATCTAGCGGAAAGCTGCGGCCCAGTTCGGTTTCAAGAATAGTCTGCAACTTGTGGTTATCGACCTTGCCGTCGGCGCCGATGGCTTCCTTGAGTTTTTCCGGGGCGACCTGCGCAGTCTCGCCCGGTGCGTAATAGATCGCGCCGGAGGCGAAGTCCACGGCAAACGCGATCAGGCCGGGGATGATGTAGAACAGCAGGCCCACGGCATCCAGCGCGGCGATGGCGGGGTCGATCTTGCCTTCGATCTGCCCGCGACGATCAGGGTAGAAGATCGATCCGCAAGCGGTGACCTGGGTCAGCAGGGTTGCAACCAATACACCGCCAATCAGGCGAAAGGGAACACGCATAGGAAATCTCCTGAGTAGTCTTGAAACGAAAGGGCGTCTCTATGAATTAGGACCCTGATAAACACTGAGCAGTTCGCCGTTATACTCGGCCCGGCAGGGCGTGCCCACAGTAAATTGCGGCCGCGTCTCACCCCTTCCTGAAATAGTTGAGTACTGAAGTTGTTGTTTCCAGTTCGACCACATGTAACGGCTGATGAATTTGTTCGGGGTTCGGCCCTCCGGGCTGAAGCTGTGGACGTGCCATGCTGCGTTGCGGAACTTGGTAAGGAAACGACCCTTACCTGCGTCCCGCGCCTTGCCTGGCACGCCCACAGCTTCAACGCGACTCGCAATTTACTGTGGGCACGCCCTGGGGAGCCAGCATGATTTCTTTGCCGATTGATGAAGTTTTACCCGCCCTGCGTGAAGCCTTGGCTACACGCCACGAAGCCGTGCTCGAAGCACCGCCCGGCGCCGGTAAAACCACCCGGGTGCCCTTGGCCCTGCTCCACGAGCCGTGGCTGGCCGGGCAGACCATTCTGATGCTCGAACCGCGCCGGTTGGCGGCGCGTGCGGCAGCGGAGCGTCTGGCCAGCGAGCTGGGCGAAAAGGTCGGTGAAACCGTCGGCTATCGCATTCGGCTGGACAGCAAAGTCGGCCCCAAGACGCGCATTGAAGTGGTCACCGAAGGCATCCTCACCCGCCGCCTGCAGGACGACCCGGCGCTGGAAGGCGTGGGTTTGTTGATCTTCGACGAATTCCATGAGCGCAGTCTCGACGCCGATCTGGCGCTGGCCCTGAGTCTGAATGGCCGGGAGCTGTTCCGCGACGATCAGCCGCTGAAAATCCTGCTGATGTCGGCAACGCTCGAAGGCGAACGCCTGGCCGGGTTGCTCGATGACGCGCCGATCCTGCGCAGCGAAGGCCGCATGTACCCGGTGGCAATGCGCTGGGGCCGACCGTTCCAGCCCGGTGAATTCATCGAGCCGCGTCTGGTGCAGACCATCCTTGAAGCCTTGAACGATGAAACCGGCAGCCTCTTGGTATTTCTGCCGGGGCAAGCGGAAATCCGCCGCGTGCATCAACAACTGGCCGATGCGCTGGGCGAAAGCTCGCCGGTTTTACTCTGCCCGCTGCACGGTGAACTGGACCTCGCCGCGCAACGCGCCGCGATTGATCCGGCACCGGCAGGCTTTCGCAAAGTGGTGCTGGCGACCAACATCGCCGAGACCAGCCTGACCATCGACGGCGTGCGCGTGGTGATCGATGCCGGGCTGGCGCGGGTGCCACGTTTCGATCCGGGCAGCGGCATGACCCGCCTCGACACGCAACGGATCTCCCGCGCCAGCGCCACTCAGCGCGCTGGTCGAGCAGGGCGGCTGGAGCCGGGCGTGTGTTATCGCTTGTGGTCGCAGGATCAACACGAGCAACTGGCGGCGTACGCCAGTGCGGAAATTTTATCGGCGGACCTTGCGGGGTTGGCGTTGCAACTCGGTCGCTGGGGTGTGACGCCGGGCCAATTGGTGTGGCTCGACGTACCACCCGCTGCCGCTTATGCCCAGGCTCAGGACTTGCTCGATCGCCTGGGCGCATTGGACGGTGAAGTGCTGACCCGCCACGGTCAGGCCATGGCCGAACTGCCGGCGCATCCGCGCATCGCTCATTTACTGTTGCGCGGGCAAGCACTTGGCTTGGCGGACATGGCGTGCGATGTCGCGGCATTGCTCGGCGAGCGGGATATCTTGCGGGGTGCCGGCGCCGATCTGCACAGTCGATTGGTGCTGTTGTCCGGTGAGGAACGTGCCGCGCGCGGTGCTCAGGGCGGCGTGCAACGGGCCCGGCAACTGGCGCGGCAGTATCGTGGTTATCTGCGTGGCAAGGCGTCGGAGCCGGTCAGCGATCCGGAGCATCCGCGCTGGCTCGGCGCCTTGTTGGCGCTGGCCTATCCCGACCGTGTGGCGCAGCAACGTCGAGCGGGCGGCGCGGAATATCGCCTGGCCAACGGTCGTGCGGCGTTGTTCGCCGAGGCTGACAGTTTGATGAAGCAGTCGTGGCTGGTGATCGCCGATCTCGGCAGTCGTCAGGGCCAGCGTGAGGAGCGGATTTATCTGGCGGCGGATTTTGATCCGGCGTTATTCGATTCGGTGTTGGCCGAGCAAGTGCGGGTGGTCGATCAACTGGATTGGGATGAGCGCGAAGGCGTGTTGCGCGCCGAGCGTCAGCGCAAGGTCGGGGAGTTGATCCTCAGCCGTGAACCCTTGACCGGGCTCGATGAAACCGCGCGCAGTCAGGCGCTGGTGAATCTGGTGCGGCGCAAGGGGCTGGAGCTGTTGCCGTGGACCCCGGAGTTGCGTCAGTGGCAGGCGCGGGTGGCGTTGTTGCGGCAGTTGGATCTGGGTAGCAAGCGTGAGAGCGAGTGGCCGGATGTCAGTGATGCTGCGTTGCTCAAAAGTCTTGAACACTGGCTGATGCCGTATCTGGGAAAGGTCTCTCGGCTCAGTCACTTCGCCAATCTGGACCTGTCTAGCATCGTTCATAACCTGCTGCCGTGGCCGTTGCCGCAGCGGCTGGATGAGTTGGCACCGCATCATTTGAGCGTGCCGTCGGGTTCGTCAATTCGCCTCGATTACAGTGAGCAACCGCCGATTCTGGCGGTGCGTTTGCAGGAGCTGTTCGGCCTGGCCGAAACCCCGCGCATCGCCGGTGGTCGGCAGGTGGTGAAGCTGCATCTGCTGTCCCCGGCGCGGCGGCCGGTGCAGGTGACGCAGGATCTGGCGAACTTCTGGCGCAGCACGTATGCCGAGGTGAAGAAGGATTTGAAGGGGCGGTATCCGAAGCATTACTGGCCGGACGATCCGCTGGTGGCTGAGGCCACGGCGCGGATCAAACCGCGCAAGGTTTAGCGGCCGTGCTCCGCCACGCCGTGCGCTATATCAGTACCCAGTCCAGGGCGGTCTGATTCTTGGTCCGCTCGTATAAAGGCCAGATTATTCGCAAGCCCGGTTGAATCACCCATTGACTCTCCCGTTACGGGCACACCCTACCCTGAAAGCTCGACGTTCAGGATGTCGTGATGATGAGCAAGCGAGTACTGGTAATTCTGGGGCACCCGTCAACCGACAGTTTTTGTGGTGCGTTGACCGAGGCGTATGTCGAGGCGGCCAAAAGTGCCGGGCATGATGTGCGTCTGTTACGGCTGGAGGCGCTGCGCTTCGATCCGGTGCTGCACGAAGGCTATAAACAGATTCAGCCACTGGAGCCCGATCTGCTCAAGGCCCAGGCCGATATCACCTGGGCTGAGCACCTGGCCTTTGTCTATCCGATCTGGTGGGGCGGCATTCCGGCCTTGATGAAAGGTTTTTTCGACCGGACGTTCTTGCCCGGCTTTGCCTTCAAATACCGCGAAGGCAAAGCCTTTCCCGACAAGCTCTTGAAAGGACGGACCGCTCACCTGCTGGTCACGATGGACACTCCACCGTGGTATTACAAATGGGTCTATCGCATGCCTGGCCTGCACCAGATGCGCACGACCACGCTGGCGTTCTGTGGCATCAAGCCATTGAAGACCCTGACGTTTGGCCCGTTGCTCGGTTCCAGGTCCAAACAGCGGGATGCCTGGCTCAAGCAAGCCCGGGACATCGCCAGCCACTGATACGCCCGTTGTGCAGCATCGCCTTGCAATGGGCGATGCCCGCTTCATGACTGCCTGCCCCCGCCATTTGATGTCCTCGGGTTCCCGCGTTCGCATGCCTATGTAAAGATGCCGCCGCGCGAGCGAGCGCCCCGTTCCCGGCATAAAAAGGACTTTTCATGTATATCGGCAAAGCGGCCCGGTTGTCGGGTACGACGATCAAAAGCATCCGCCACTATGAAGACATTGGCTTGCTGCCGCCGCCCCAGCGCGAAGGCAAATATCGTGTCTATAGCCAGCAGAGCGTTGAACTGCTTAGGTTCATCAAATGCGCCCAGCAACTGGGCTTCAAGCTTAAGGAAATGCAGGCGATCCTCCAGGGTCACCGGGGCCAGGAGCTGCCCTGGGACTTGGCGAGCAAGGCAATTGCCGACAAGAAAGCGGAGTTGATGACCCGGATCGAAGGGTTGCAGCAGGTTTACGCCGGGCTTGAGGCGTTTGAAGCCAGCCTGAAGGACGCCCAATCCCCGTGCCAGTTTGAACACCTTGGCAAAACCGCTTGAGCGACCTTACGGGGGTGTTATCGAAGCACGACTGAGGGGAAACAAGCGCCGCCTTCAAGTCCATCGTGAGCAAGCGCGCCCCTACAAGGGCAGGTGTGAACCTTGAGATTTAGCGGTCAGCTGCTCTCGACAATAATCGGCAAACAACTGCGCTGGTTTGGTCAGTTGCCCGCGTTTGAGCCACGCCGCCACCAATCCTGAGCCGGTGACGTCTTCGACGATGTCCACGCACACCACTTTCTGCCCGTCGTAGGTGCATTCCGAGTGCGGGCGCGTGACCAGGATCGAGAAGCCAAACCCTTGGCCGACCATGCCCCGAACCATCTCGATCGACGGTGAGCTGAAGGCAATGTTCGGCGACAGGCCCAGTTCTTCAAAGAGGCTGACGAAGTAGGTTCGGCTCGGTTGCACGTCCAGCAGAATCATCGGTTCCAGGCACAGGTCGCGCAGGGACACTTGCTTGAGTTGGGCAAAACGATGATCCGCCGGTAGCAGCGCGTAAGGCCGTTGCGCCGGCATCAACGGTTCGGTTTCGATGGTGGCGTCGAGATCGTGTTCATAGAGGATCGCCAGGTCGAAGGTGCCCGAAGTCAGGCCTTGCACCAGCTCCTGCTGCTCGCCGTCGCGGATGCGGATTTTTACCCCCGGGTACAGCGCCGAGAACCCGGCAATCAATTGCGGCAGGTACAGCGGGGCGACGGTTTCGAAGCAGCCGATGTCGATTTGCCCGGCCACCACGTCGTTGTCGGCCAGGGCGTTCTGTTCGAACTCCTTGGCCATGCGCAACAGTTCCTGGGCCTTGCGGTAGAAGCGCGCACCGCTGGGGGTCAGGGACACGCCTTGCGCGTGATGACGGATCAGCAGTTGCACGCCGAAGCTGTCTTCCAGGCCTTTGATCGCCGTGGAGATCGCCGGCTGCGCGATGTACAGCTTGCGCGACGCCTCGGCGACGCTGCCGCATTCGACGGTGGTGATGAAGTATTTCAATTGACGCAGGTTGTAGGCAGCCACGGCAAACCTCGGGTTGGATGGACTCGACATCCACGCAATTTTTGCGCCGACTGCATCCGTTCTGACGACGGTGTCGTTGTGCCTGAACAATAACCACATACCGCGCAACGGTGGAGATGGGCTGCCCAGTTTTTTCATGGTCTGCGAAGACATTTTTACTATTTTTCCTCGACACGGGCCTGGGCCACCATCCAATTCACAAGAAAAGCCCTTGGAGCATCTGAACGTGTTCGAGCTTACCTACTGGCAAAACAAAGCCGCCGCGCTGACGTTTCCTGACCACGCCCTGATCGATGGTCAACCCCGTTCGGCGCAGTCGGGGCAGACCTTCGCTGCGATCAACCCGGCCACCGGCCAGCGCCTGGCCAACGTGACCGCGTGCGGCGAGGAAGAGGTGACCGCCGCCGTAAAAAATGCACGGCAGGTGTTTGAGGCCGGCACCTGGTCGGCGCGTTCGCCAAGCGAACGCAAGCACGTGCTGCTGCGCCTGGCCGATCTGATCATGAGCCACCGCGAAGAACTGGCACTGCTCGATTCGCTGAACATGGGCAAACCGGTGATGGACGCCTACAACATCGACGTGCCGGGCGCCGCCGGGGTATTTCGCTGGTACGCCGAAAGCCTCGACAAGCTCTACGACCAGATCGCCCCGAGCGCACAAAACGTCTTGGCAACCATCACCCGCGAAGCATTGGGCGTGGTCGCCGCCGTGGTGCCTTGGAACTTCCCGCTGGACATGGCCGCGTGGAAACTCGCGCCAGCGCTGGCCGCAGGCAATTCGGTGATCCTCAAACCCGCCGAGCAATCACCGTTCTCTGCCCTGCGTCTGGCCGAACTGGCGCTGGAGGCCGGACTTCCCGCCGGCGTGCTGAACGTGCTGCCGGGCCTTGGCGAGCAAACCGGCAAAGCCCTCGGTTTACACCCGGACGTTGATTGCCTGGTGTTCACCGGCTCCACCGAAGTCGGCAAATATTTCATGCAGTATTCCGCGCAATCGAACCTGAAACAGGTATGGCTGGAATGCGGTGGCAAGAGCGCCAACCTGGTATTCGCCGATTGTCAGGACCTGGATCTGGCCGCCGAGAAAGCCGCGTTCGGCATCTTCTTCAATCAGGGCGAAGTGTGCTCGGCCAACTCGCGGTTGCTGGTGCAGCGTTCGATCCATGACGAGTTCGTCGAGCGCCTCAAGGTGCAGGCCGAACGCTGGTTGCCGGGCGATCCGCTGGACCCGTCGAGCAGCGCCGGGGCGATTGTCGACAGCCGCCAGACCGCACGCATCATGAAGTTCATCGAGCAAGCCGAACGCCAGGGCGCGAGCAAGGTGTGTGGCGGTCGGCAGTCGATTTTCAACGGCTCCGACAATTTCATTCAACCGACGATTTTTACCGGCGTGAGCCCGGACATGCCGCTGTTTCGCGACGAAGTGTTCGGCCCGGTGCTGGCCGTCACGGCGTTTGATGATGAGGCACACGCTTTGCTACTGGCCAACGACAGCGTCTACGGACTGGCTGCGTCGCTGTGGACCGACGACCTCAATCGCGCCCACCGCGTGGCGCGGCAATTGCGCGCGGGCACGGTGTCGGTCAACAGCGTCGATGCGCTCGACGTGACCGTGCCGTTCGGCGGCGGCAAGCAGTCCGGTTTCGGCCGTGACCTGTCGCTGCACTCATTCGATAAATACACCCAGTTGAAGACCACCTGGTTTCAGCTGCGCTCATAACAGCCGCTTACAACAAAACGGAGAACTGGCGATGACCACACCACGTGAAACCCGCGACTACCAGGCCGCCGACGCTGCGCACCACATTCACGCATTCGTCGATCAGAAAGCGCTCAACGATGAAGGACCACGGGTGATGGTCCGTGGCGAGCGCCTGCACCTGTGGGACAACGATGGTCGGCGTTACCTCGACGGCATGTCCGGGCTGTGGTGCACCAACCTCGGTTACGGGCGCAAGGATCTCGCGGCTGCAGCGACCCGTCAGCTTGAACAGCTGCCGTACTACAACATGTTTTTCCACACCACCCACCCGCAAGTGATCGAGCTGTCGGAGTTGCTGTTCAGTCTGCTGCCGGGGCACTACAGCCACGCGATCTACACCAACTCCGGCTCCGAAGCCAACGAGGTGCTGATCCGCACCGTGCGCCGTTACTGGACGATCCTCGGCAAGCCCGAGAAGAAAGTCATGATCGGTCGCTGGAACGGTTACCACGGTTCGACCCTGGCGGCGACGGCGCTTGGTGGCATGAAGTTCATGCATGAAATGGGCGGCATGCTGCCGGACATCGAGCACATCGACGAACCGTACTTCTTCGCCCACGAAGGCAACCTGACCCCGGCTGAATTTGGCCTGCGGGCGGCGCAGCAACTGGAAGCGAAGATTCTCGAACTGGGCGCAGACAAGGTCGCCGGGTTTATCGCCGAACCGTTCCAGGGTGCGGGCGGAATGATCTTTCCGCCGGAAAGCTACTGGCCGGAAATTCAGCGGATCTGCCGCAAGTACGACGTGCTGTTGTGCGCTGACGAAGTGATCGGCGGCTTCGGTCGCACCGGCGAATGGTTTGCCCACGAGCACTTCGGTTTCGAGCCGGACACGCTGTCGATCGCCAAGGGTTTGACCTCCGGTTACATCCCCATGGGCGGGCTGATTTTGTCGAAGAAAATGGCCCAGGTATTGGTGGAGCAGGGCGGGGTGTTTGCCCACGGCTTGACCTATTCCGGGCACCCGGTGGCGGCAGCGGTGGCCATTGCCAACCTCAAAGCGTTGCGCGATGAAGGCGTGGTGACGCGGGTCAAGGATGACATCGGCCCATACCTGCAACAGTGCTTGCGCGAAGTGTTCGGCAGCCACCCGTTGGTGGGGGATATTCAGGGTGTCGGCATGGTAGCGGCGTTGCAGTTGGCCGAGGACAAAACCAGCCGCAAGCGCTTCGCCAACGAAAATGATATTGCCTGGCGCTGCCGCACGATTGGCTTTGAAGAAGGGGTGATCATTCGCTCGACGCTGGGGCGGATGATCATGGCGCCGGCGTTGATTGCCCGTCGGGAAGAGGTTGATGAGTTGGTTGGCAAGACCCTGAAAGCGGTGGATCGTACGGCGCAGGAATACGGTCGGCTTTAATCTTGTAGCGCTCTTTCAGGCCTCTTCGCGAGCAAGCCCGCTCCCACACTTGATCGGTGTCGTACACAATTTTTGTGACCGACCTGGATCCAATGTGGGAGCGGGCTTGCTCGCGAATGCGATAGTCAATTCAACACACCTCTCAGCTTTTGCACCCACCCCGTGCACCCCCGCCAACCCCGCCCTTTTACCGCGCACGCTACCCAGTTTTTTCATCACTCCCAACGACATATTTCCTGATTTTCCTTCTCCCGGCCTTGGGCCAACATCGACCTTGCCAGTCAGCCGAACGCTGCCCACAACAAGGTCCATCAGAGGCCACCCGTGGCAGCTCTTCTCCAAACGCTGCTGGCCGTACTGCCCATGACAAAACTAAATCAACAGCTTTGGGAGTGCTCCATGATCAAGTCCTTGCTTACCCGCGTCGCTCATCCACTGGCGGTCACCGCCATCGCCGCGACGGTCGCTACCAGCGCCCAGGCCGGCACCCTCTCCATCGGCCACACCACTTGGGTCGGTTACGGCACGCTCTACCTCGCCCAGGACCTGGGCTACTTCAAGGAAAACGGTCTGACCGTCGAATTGCCCGTCGTCGAAGAAGCCTCGATGTACATGGCCGCGCAAGCCTCGGGCGAATTGTCCGGCTCGGCGTCGACCATCGATGAAGTGCTGAAATACCGTCCGCAATTCTGCTTCAAAGCGGTAGCCGCACTCGATGACAGCCACGGTGGCGACGGTGTTCTCGTGGGCAAGGACGTCAAGAGTCTGCAGGAGCTGAAAGGCAAAGCGGTGGCGGTCAACGAAGGTTCCACCTCGCAGTTCTGGCTCTCGTACTTGCTGAAAAAGCACGGCATGAGCATGAGCGACATCACCGTGCAAAACATGACGGCCGACGATGCCGCCACCGCGTTCATCGCCGGTCGCGTGCCCGCCGCCGTAACCTGGGAACCGCATCTGTCGATGGTGCGCAGCAAGCAACAAGGCAAGGTGCTGATCGACAGCAGCAGTACGCCGGGGGTGATTGTCGATGTGGTCGCGCTCAACTGCACGGTCATCGAGAAGCAGCCGGAAGACGTCAAGGCGTTGGTCGCCGGTCTGTACAAAGCGGTGCAGTACACCAAGGACCATCCGAAGGACGCCTACAAAATCATGGCCAAGGGCGTCGGCGGTTACCTCGCCGATCCGAAGGAGCTGGAAGCCGCCGCGCAAGGCGTGCGTTTCTACGATCAGGCCATGAGCGAAAAACTCCTGGGCTCGCCGGGCAATCCTGGCGACAGCGAACCGCTGATCAAACTGGCCAACGAAACCGCCAGTGAATTGCAGGGCAAGCCTTACAACGTCAGCAATGACGACCTGATCGACAACCGCTTCGTCACCCCGCTCTAGGAGGTTCGCATGTTCAAGCGCAATTCATGGCTGAGCCGCTGCATCACGCCCAAGACAGGCCTGCCGGTGTCGGTGATCTGGAGCGCGAGCGGTCTGGCGTGGGTGCTATTGGTCGGCCTGTGGGCCGGGTTGTCTTACGGCGGCGTGGTGCCGGGCATGTTCCTGCCGACACCGGGCGCGGTGGTCGAAGCCGCTGTGCGCCTGAGCCGCGACGGCACGCTCGGCCAGCACGTATGGGCCAGTCTTGAAGTGGTGATGGTCGGCTTCATTGTGTCGTCGCTGGTGGCGGTGCCGCTGGGGTTGCTGATGGGCAGCTTTCGCATCGTTCAGGCGTTCCTCGAACCGATGGTGAATTTCATTCGCTACCTGCCGGTGACCTCGTTCGTGCCGCTGTTCATTTTGTGGATCGGCATCGGTCTGGAACAGCGCGTTTCGGTGATCATCTTCGGCGTGTTTTTCCAGCAACTGGTGATGATCGCGGACGTGTCCAAAGGCATCTCCAAGGACTTGATCAACGCCTCGTACACCCTTGGATCGAACCGCCGCGATGCGGTGCTGCATGTGATCGCTCCGGCGTCGTTGCCCGGTGTGCTCGACACCTTGCGCGTGACCATGGGCTGGGCCTGGACTTACCTGGTGGTCGCCGAGCTGGTCGCCGCTTCCAGTGGTCTGGGTTACCTGAGCCTCAAAGCCATGCGCGGTTTTCAGGTGGATGTGATTTTCCTCGCCATCGCGATCATTGGCCTGCTGGGCCTGGTCACCGATCAACTGTTCCGTTTCCTTCGTCTGAGGATTGCCGCATGGGCTCAGTAACCGCCGTCAACCCGCGTTTCGTCACCCCGATGGCCGCCCCGGCGCCTGCTGCGCCACGCCTGCAAGTGGATAAGGTCAGCCTGCGTTACCAAAAGCCTGACGGCGGCGTGTTCACCGCACTGGATCAGGTTTCGTTCGACGTCCCGGATCAGCAATTCGCCGTGCTGGTCGGGCCGTCGGGGTGCGGCAAGTCGAGTTTGCTGTACCTCACTGCCGGCTTGAACGAGCCGACGGAAGGCGAGATCTACGTCGGCGGTCAGCAAGTGCAGGGCCCCGGGGCGGATCGCGGCATGGTGTTCCAGAGCTACACGCTGTTCCCGTGGCTGACCGTGCGCCAGAACGTCGAGTTCGGCCTCAAGCGTCGCGGCATGGCGGCGGCGCAGCGCAAGGAGATCGTCGATTACTACGTCAATGAAGTCGGCCTCACCGGTTTTGCCGACAACTACGCCAAGCAGCTGTCCGGCGGCATGATGCAGCGGGTGGCGATTGCCCGGGCGTTGGCCAACGATCCGCAAATCCTGCTGATGGACGAACCCTTCGGCGCCCTCGACAGCCAGACGCGCCTGCAAATGCAGCAGCTGCTGTTGCGCGTTTGGGGCAACAGCAAGAAGACCGTGCTGTTCGTGACCCACGATATCGACGAGGCGATTCTGCTGGGCGATCGGGTTTACGTGATGGGCGCCAGGCCTGGGCGGATCAAGCAGATTCTGGACGTGCCGATCGAACGCCCACGGACCCTGGACATGGTCATGGAGCGCTCGTTCATCGAGATGAAGCGCGATATTTTCGGGCTATTGCATGACGACCTGGAGGAGGTGCATTGAGCCGAGCGATCCCCTGTAGGAGCCAGCTTGCTGGCGATGAGGCCGTCACATCCAACCTCTTCGTTGACTGACCCACCGCTATCGCTGGCAAGCCAGCTCCTACAGGTTTTGCGTTTAGCAGGGATTAGGGCGCAGCCGGCAGGAGAAACCGTGCAATTACCGGCAAGTGATCGGAGATGCGCAAGGTGTCGTCCTGTCGCACCGTCGCTTCGACCCGCTTGATCCGCGGACTGTAGAACAGGTAATCGACGGTCCGGTCCGGGCCGTTCAGCCCCGGGTCATTCGGGTAATGCGTCAACCAGCGCGCCCGATCGATGCCACTGGCTTCATTGTTGGTCGGGATCATCGGGTACTTGTCCCACAACAGGTGCAACGCACTGTCGGCGGAGTAGGGCGTGCGTTGTTCGGTGGGCAAGCGTCGATATTGCCCCAGCGGCAACAGGTTGAAGTCGCCGCCGATCAGCCACGGCGTGCCACGGCTTTCGTATTTGTCGAGGACTTTGGCCACCGCCGTCACTTGGGTCTGCAGCGTTTCATCAGGTTGGGTTGCGCGGTCCAGATGGGTGTTAAGCACCGCTATCTGACCGCCGTCACTCAAGGGCAGGTAAGTGACCAGCAACGCATTTTTCGGTTGGAACTGGCGGCTGATGAGGTTGGCCGGCGCGACCGGCAATTGCAGGCGTTCGGCGTGATCGATCTGGTAGCGGCTGAGGGTTGCCAGTTGTCGACCGACACTGCCAAAGATATGCGGTTGCGGCACGAAGTCGGCTTTCCAGTCGAAGGCATGAGCGCTGCACGGATAGAGGTCGGCGAGGCGTTCCTGGAGCAGTTTGAACTGGTTCTGGTATTCGCTGGCCTTGGCGCCGTCATCGAGTTCTTGCAACAACACGATGTCCGGTTGTTCGTCGCGAATGACCCGCGCCACTTCATCAAGGCTGAAGGCCATGTCTTCAGGCGTCGGTTTTTCATCGCTGCCGGCGGCCAGGTCATTCCAGAACACGTAGCGCTTGCCCGCCAGGTACTGAACGTTCCAGGTCATCACTTTCAAGGCCTGGCCGGGCACCAGTGTCGGTGCTTGAGCATTGCAGCTGACGGGCAGAACTTCCTTGGCGTCGGGGCGCCAGGTCAGGCTGTAGATCAGCAGGGTAATCAGGCCGATGGCAATCACCAGGCCCAGCAGGGTGTAGCGCAGTAGACGGGTCATGGCTCGGCTTATAGCGTTACAAAAGATGGCCCCGAGCATAACCGAGAGCGGGGCCGAAGCCCACGCTTAGAGCGGCCGGTCGTTTTTCTCGGGAGCATCGCTGATCAGCATGAACAAACGGAACAACACCACGCTGGTGAACAGTTGCAGGAAGCTGTGGGCGCTGTCGATCAGCAGGGAAATCACCGGGTTCTGCGGCTCCGGGTAAACCTCCAGGCTCAAGCCCTTGAGCAACCACAACGGCCCCATCACACACAGAATGCACACCAGAATGCGCAGGAAATGACCGCGGGTCAGGCGCAGGCTTTCTTTCATTGCCGCCAGTGGCGCCATGCCGCGCAGCACCAGCAGGTATTCGCCGAACGCCAGGGTCACCATCAGCCAGATGCCCGGCAGGAAATACAGCGACAGGCCGAGCAGGATCAGCAAGGTATTGAGCGCGGTCAGCAGGGCGAAGCGCGGCCACAGCCAGGCGGACCTTGTCAGCAGGTCACGGTTACGCGGTGATTCGCCACGGCTGCGCGCGTCGAGAAACAGGATCAGCGCGCCGGTGTACAGCGGATACACCAACAGGCCGACGATCACGCTGATACCGGGGAAGCTGCCCGGTTCGGTCGTGTGGTCGACCACTTGTTGCAGCAGCGCTTCGAGGATCACCAGCGGCAGGCACAGCTGCACGATCTGGCTCAGATTGCGCTTGAAGAAATACAAAGAGTCACGCAGTACATCGAACGGATTCATCAGTCGGTATCGCAGGTTGAAAGCAGTGGGCCACTTTAACCGATGCAGCGCGTCGCGGCGCAAACGTAAACGTTCGGTAAAGGTCATTGAAACAACTTGTTTCAGCCTCCATTAAGGTCGAGCGCCGTATCCTCCTTGGAGAAGGTCAACGATTTCCCCCGGCAATCTACGAGGTCGCCATGAACAGCGAAGAACAAACCCTGATCGATGGACTGTTTTCCCGGCTGCAACAGGCCGAAACGGACTCAGCCCCGCGTGACGCCCAGGCTGAGGCGCGGATCAAGGAGCATCTGACTCGCCAACCGGCGGCGGGCTACTTCATGACCCAGGCGATTCTGGTGCAGGAGGCCGCGATCAAGAGCCTCGACGCACAGAACCAGCAACTCACCCGGCAAGTCCAGCAATTGCAGGCCGAACTGCAATCGGCCAAAGCGCAGACGGCGGCTCCGGCGCCGAGCGGCGGTGGCTTCTTATCGAGTATTTTCGGCGGCAGTTCCCGGGAAGCGCCTGCTCAGAGTGCGCCGCCCTCCAACGGTGGCTGGCGTGAGCCGGGGCGGCCGTCGTTCAACGCGCAGCCGCCACAGCAGAATTTTGCTGCACCGCCACCGCAGCAGAACTACGCGCCGCAGCAGCAGGCGCCTGCGGCCGGCAGCAGCTTCCTCGGTGGTGCGCTGAAAACCGCCGCCGGTGTGGCGGGTGGCGTGATGCTGGCACAAGGCATTAGCAGCCTGTTCCACAGCAATCAGCAGCCTCAGGAAGTCGTCGAAGTCATTAAGGAAGAGCCGGCTCAGGTCAATGATCACAGCGGCGATAGCGGCTGGGGCGATGACCAGCGCGTGGCGGACAACGCCTCCAGTGATCAGGGCGGTTACGCCGACACGGATTACAGCGATGACAGTTCATCGTTCTTCGGCGGCGACGACGATTCCTTCGTCTGACACGCCATTCGTCCGGAGCGCTGCGGCGCTCCGGGCCGATTATTCGCGGAACAATCCTCCAGGCTGGCATACTGGGCAACTTTTCGGGCCCGGTGCCTGATCCTGCCTTGAGGAAAACCGGTGAAAAAAATTGCAGTGTTCGCCGACGTTCAAAACCTCTATTACACCGTGCGTCAGGCCTATGGTTGCCACTTCAACTACGCCGCGCTGTGGGCTGACATCAGCAAACAGGGCGAGATCGTCGAGGCCTACGCCTACGCGATCGATCGTGGTGACAGCAAGCAGCAGCAGTTCCAGCAGATCCTGCGCAACCTCGGTTTCACCGTGAAGCTCAAACCCTACATCCAGCGCAGCGACGGCTCGGCCAAGGGCGATTGGGACGTGGGCATCACCCTCGACATCATGGACGCCGCCGACCACGTCGACGAAGTGGTGCTGGCCTCCGGCGATGGCGATTTCGACATGCTGCTGGAGCGCATCATCGCCAAGCACGGCGTGCAAGCCGTGGCCTACGGCGTGCCTGGCCTGACAGCCAACTCGCTGATCCGCGCCGCCAGCCGCTACGTGCCGATCGAAGGCGCATTACTGCTCAAGAATTGATTTTTACGGAGTTGAAACAGGTTTGGAACGCATAGCAGTCATCGACTTTGAAACCACCGGGATCTCCCCGAGCAGCAGCTGCCGGGCCACGGAAATTGCCGTGGTGATCCTTGAACAGGGGCGCATCGTCGAGCGTTACCAGAGCCTGATGAACGCCGGCGTACGCGTCCCGGCCTTTATCGAACAACTCACCGGTATCAGCAACGCCATACTGCGCACCGCGCCTTCAGCCGAGCAGGTGATGAACGAAGTCAACGAATTCGTCGGCTGCACTCCGTTGCTCGCGCATAATGCCGCGTTCGACCAGAAGTTCTGGGACTTTGAACTGGGACGGATCAAACGCACGCGCTTGCAGAACTTTGCTTGCTCCCTGCTCCTCGCCCGCCGCCTGATGCCCGCTGCACCGAATCACAAACTCGGGACGCTCACCACCTTCGCCAGCCTGCCCAACACTGGCAAGGCTCACCGGGCGATGGCGGATGCCGAGATGGCCGCCAACCTGACGGCGCATCTGGCGCAGGAACTGCGGCAGAAGCACGGGTTGCGCGAGTTATCCCATGATCTGCTGGTGAGCTTGCAGAAAGTCCCGGCGGCGAAGATCAATGAGCACCTCAAGCGCCATCGCGGGTTCTAAGAACACCACAAACTCCCCTGTGGGAGCGGGCTTGCTCGCGAATGCGGTGGGTCATTCACCATTGATGTTGACTGACACTCCGCTTTCGCGAGCAAGCCCGCTCCCACAGGGGCGGTGTTCTATTAACCTTTGCCATTCCCTTCGATGTGCCCCAACGGCACCCGCTTCTCTATCGCGCTCGACAACACAATCGACGTCTTGCTGAACCCGAATTTGGCAATCCGGTTGATCAGCTCCTCCAGCTCCGGCATCGAGCCCACCGCCGCTTGCATGATCACGCAGGGATCGCCCGTCACCCGGTGGCATTCGGTCAGCTGTGGGATTTTGATCAGGTCGTCGTAGGCCTTTTGGTTGCCGTGCTGGTTCAGGCGCAGTTCGATGACGCACTGGATCGGCAGCCCGAGCTTGGCCATGTCGACTTTTGCCTGATAACCGGTAATCACTCCGCTGGCTTCGAGTTTGGCCACGCGCTCGGCCACGGCCGGGGCGGACAGGTTGACCTTGCGCGCGAGGTCGGCGTAGGACGCACGACCGTTTTCCAGCAGGGCGCTGAGGAGCATGCGGTCGTATTTGTCCATGGTCGGATTCCTGAAAAATGGCTGACTTTCGAAAGCACGGTTTATAGCGCTGATCTCCGTGCTTTGAAAAGTGTACCGGCGCTATAAACAGGTTTTGTAACTTATTTTCCGCCGTTGGCCTTTCTAGAATAGCTGTTCATTTGTCCTTGCCTGCGAGCTGCCCCCATGCCTGGCCTGCGCCGTTTTCCCTTGCCGTTGATCGCTGCCTTTTTCGCCTTGTACGTGATTTGGGGTTCGACTTACCTGGTGATTCGTATCGGCGTGGAATATTGGCCGCCCTTGCTGCTTGCCGGGGTTCGCTTCGTCATCGCCGGAACCTTGATGTACGCGTTCCTGCGCTGGCGCGGGGCGCCGGCGCCGACCTGGGCGCAGTGGAAAGCGGCGGGGATTATCGGGATTTTGCTGTTGGCGTGCGGTAACGGCGGGGTCAGTGTGGCGGAGCACATGGGCGTCGCGTCCGGCGTCGCCGCATTGGCGGTGGCGACGGTGCCGCTGTTTACCTTGCTCTGTGGATATTTCTGGGGCGCGCGTAATACCCGTCTCGAATGGGCGGGGATTGTGCTCGGGTTGATTGGCATTGCCATGCTCAACCTCGGTTCCAACCTGCAATCGAGCCCGCTGGGTGCCCTGTTGCTGATATTCGCCGCGGCTTCCTGGGCGTTTGGTTCGGTGTGGAGCAAGCACTTGCCGCTGCCCCAGGGCGCGATGGCCAGTGCCGTGGAAATGCTGGTGGGTGGCGTGGCGCTGCTGATCGGCAGTGCCGTGAGCGGTGAGCATCTGCAAGCCATGCCGCCGATCGAAGGATGGGCGGCACTGGCCTACCTGACCTTCTTCGGTTCGATCATCGCCTTCAACGCCTATATGTACCTGTTGAAAAACGTGCGTCCGGCGGCGGCCACCAGTTATGCCTACGTCAACCCGGCGGTGGCGGTGTTGCTGGGGATCGTGTTTGTCGGCGAGACCATCGGTATCGAAGAAGCGCTGGCCATGTTGGTGATCATCAGTGCCGTGGTGTTGATCGGTTTGCCGCAGTGGCGCCGGGCGCCGCAACGACCGGCTGCCGTGGTGCAGACAGAATCGAGCGTGAATTAGGGTAAACTGCGCGCCATTGCACACTTGCTTTGCACAATCGCGCTGAATTTTCCTACGGTAATCCCATGACTTTCGCCACCCTTGGCCTGATCGAACCCTTGCTGCGCTCTCTTGAGACGCTCGGCTACCAGACCCCGACGCCGGTTCAGGCGCAAGCCATTCCGGCGGTGCTGGCCGGTCGTGACCTGATGGCCGCCGCCCAGACCGGCACCGGCAAGACCGCCGGTTTCGCTGTGCCGCTGCTGCAATTGCTGGCCATGGAAGGGCCGAAAGTCACCGCCAACTCAGTACGCGCGCTGATCCTGGTGCCGACCCGCGAATTGGCCGAACAGGTTCACGAAGCCGTGCGTCAGTACGCCGAGAACCTGCCGTTGAGCACGTACGCGGTGTACGGCGGCGTCAGCATCAACCCGCAAATGATGAAGCTGCGCAAAGGCGTCGACCTGTTGGTGGCGACGCCGGGCCGCTTGCTCGACCTGTTCCGTCAGAACGCGCTGAAGTTCAACCAGCTGCAAACCCTGGTGCTGGACGAAGCGGATCGCATGCTCGACCTGGGCTTTTCCGAGGAGCTGGGGAACATTTACCGGGTGCTGCCGAAGAAACGTCAGACACTGCTGTTCTCCGCGACCTTCTCCGATGCGATTCGCCTGCTGGCCGGGCAAATGCTCAACGATCCGCTGAGCATCGAAGTCAGCCCGCGCAACGTTGCGGCCAACACCGTTAAACAGTGGGTGGTGACGGTGGACAAGAAGCGCAAGCCGGAACTGTTCATCCACTTGTTGCGCAAGGGCAAGTGGAAGCAGGTGCTGGTGTTCGCCAAGACCCGCAATGGCGTGGACGCGCTGGTGGAAAAACTCCAGGGCCTGGGCATCAACGCCGACGGCATCCATGGTGACAAACCGCAAGCCACCCGCCAGCGCGCGCTGGACCGGTTCAAGGCCAGCGAAGTGCAGATTCTCGTGGCCACCGACGTCGCGGCCCGAGGCCTGGACATCGAAGATCTGCCGTTGGTGGTCAACTTCGACTTGCCGATCGTGGCCGAGGACTACATTCACCGCATCGGTCGTACCGGCCGTGCGGGTGCCACCGGGCAGGCCATTTCGCTGGTTTGTGCCGATGAAGTGAATTTGCTGTCAGCCATTGAGACGTTGACGCGTCAGACGTTGCCTCGGCAGATGGAGCATGACTTTGAACCTGAGCACCGCGTGCCGGATACCGATGCCAGCGGTCAGGTGGTGAAGAAACCGAAAAAGCCGAAGAAGCCGAAAACGTCCGGTGGCGGTAAACGCAATTTGGGTAAATGGGTCGAGAGTGGGGATGCTTCGGCGCCGGAGCCTTCGATCAAGCCAGTGCGAAAGGTGCCGGTGTTCAATACTGGGCCGCGTAAGAAGAAGCCTTGATCAGCTGCGGCGTCTGTTAAGACGCCTTCGTCGGAACGCCGCCCGGAGCAAGCCCGCTCCCACAATTTGACCGCATTCTGTCTGGAATAACTCGGTCTAAATGTGGGAGCGGGCTTGCTCGCGAAGGGCGCGCCTCGGTCTCAAGACTTGTGCTTGAGCCACTCCACCATCCCCAACCCCGCCGCTCGCCCACTGGCGAAACACGCGGTCAGCAAATAGCCCCCCGTCGGCGCTTCCCAATCCAGCATTTCCCCCGCGCAAAACACGCCTGGCAGTTGCTTGAGCATCAAGCGTTCATCCATTGACTCGAACATCACGCCACCGGCGCTGCTGATGGCCTCATCCAGTGGGCGGGTTTTCACCAGCGTCAGTGGCAACGCTTTGATCGCTTTGGCCAGTAATGCCGGATCGGCGAAGCATTGCGCCGCAGTCAGTTCGCGCAGCAACGCCGCTTTCACGCCATCAATCCCGAGCTGGCTGTGCAGGTGTTTGGACATGGAACGAGACCCGCGTGGTTTGCTCAGTGCCGCCTGTACTTTATCCACAGGTCGGCCCGGCAACAGGTCGAGGTGAATGGTCGCCGAGCCATGCTGATTGATGGCTTCGCGGATTGGAGCCGACAGGGCGTAGATCAAGCTGCCTTCAATGCCGGTGGCCGTAATCACACATTCCCCGAGTCGCGGAATATCGTCATTGAGACCGATGGCGATGTTTTTCAACGGCGCACCAGCGAATTTGCTGACCATCAATTCGCTCCAGGCCTGCACCTCGAAGCCGCAATTGCTCGGCTGCAAAGGCATAAGTCCTACGCCGCGTTGCTCCAGTGGCGACATCCACGCGCCGTCGGAACCGAGACGTGACCAACTGCCGCCGCCGAGGGCCAGCAAGGTGGCGTCGGGGTGAATGGTTTGTTCACCGTCGGGACTTGCGATGAGCAATCCACCGTTGTCGTCCCAGCCAAGCCAGCGGTGGCGGGTGTGGATAACTACACCGGCATCTCGCAAGCGTTTGAGCCAGGCGCGCAACAACGGCGCGGCTTTCATGTCGGTCGGAAACACTCGACCGGAGCTGCCGACAAAGGTTTCGATGCCCAGGTCATGAATCCACTGGCACAGCGCCTCGGCGCCAAAGGCACGCAGCAGTGGTGCAATCTGCGGTGCACGCTCGGCGTAGCGTGAGAGAAAGGCCGGGTAGGCTTCGGAATGGGTAATGTTCATGCCGCCGACACCCGCGAGGAGAAATTTCCTGCCTACCGAAGGCATACCGTCGTACAGGTCGACCTTGATTCCGGCCAGGCTCAACACTTCGGCGGCTATCAGGCCGGCGGGGCCGCCGCCGATGATGGCGACGTGAGGGGGGAGGGAAGTGTTGGGCTGGGTCATGGGAAGCGCTGCGGTATGACGGAATAAGCCGGGCATTCTACCAGCCCAAATCCCTGTGGGAGCGAGCTTGCTCGCGATAGCGGTGGGGCAGACGAAATCGATGTGATTGTTAAATCGCTATCGCGGGCAAGCCCGCTCCTACAGGGATCGTCGGTGTTTACAAGAACTGATCAAAAAACAATCACCCCGTTGCAGGCTATATGCAACATGGCCTGCAGGCCCTTTCACTCAGGTTATCCACAGGCAGTTCCACAGGCATTGTGGGTAAAGACGCACACCTCAATGACAGCCTGATGACGTCCACACCCGTTGCGCGCTGTGATGGAGGATTCCATGCCGCCGCGCCAATGCCTTGCGGTCCTTGCTATACCCGCCACCAATCACCCCGACCACCGGAATGTCACGGCCCAGACAGTGGCGCATGACGCTTTCATCCCGCGCAGCCACGCCTTCGTCTGTCAGCTTCAGGTAACCGAGCGCGTCATCCTTATGCACATCGACCCCGGCGTCGTACAACACCAGATCCGGTTGATAGAGCGGCAGCAAATAATTCAGCGCGTCGTCCACCACCTTCAGGTAGTCGGCATCGCCCATGTCTTTGGGCAGCGGGATGTCCCAGTCACTTTCGGCTTTGCGTGCAGGAAAGTTCTTCTCGCAGTGCAGGGACACGGTCACCGCGTCCGGGGTGTTGTGCAGGATGCGTGCAGTCCCGTCGCCCTGATGCACGTCGCAATCGAAGATCAGCACCCGATTCACACGACCGCTTTCCAGCAGGTAATGGCTGATCACCGCTAGGTCGTTGAAGATGCAGAACCCCGCCGGGTAGTCGTAATGCGCGTGATGCGTGCCCCCAGCCAGGTGACAGGCCAGTCCATGTTCCAGCGCCTGTTCCGCCGCCAGCAACGACCCGCCGACCGCCCGCACCGTGCGCCGGGCCAGCGCTTCACTCCACGGCAGACCGAGGCGCCGCTGGTCTTCGCGGGACAACTCACCACTCATGTAGCGTTCGATATAGGCAGCGTCATGCGCGAGGGCGAGAATCTGCGGTGGACAGAGTTGCGGGCGCAGCAGGTCGGCGTCCCGGGTCAGGCCGCTGTCCACCAGGTGATCGCGCAGCAGGCGAAACTTGTCCATGGGGAAGCGATGGTCGGCCGGAAACTCGGGGCTGTAGTCTTCGTGGTAGATCAGCGGCAGCGGCATGGCGGGCTTTTATTGAGTACGGCGTGTAGGGATGAGTGAACGATCCTACCAGCGTTGTAGACTTGCGGCATCGAAACGGAGGGGCACGATGGAGCCGATACTGGAACTCGAGAGCGCGCGGCTGCTGCTGCGGCAGTGGTGTGATGAGGATTTGCCGGCGTTTGCGGCGATGTGCGCCGACCCACAGGTGATGCGCTATTTTCCGGCACCCTTGAGCCGACTGGACAGTGCTTCGCTGATCGGACGTATTCGTGGGCATTTCGCCGAGCATGGTTTCGGTCTCTGGGCGCTGGAGCGTAAGGACACCGGCGCATTTATCGGTTTTACCGGGCTCGGTGTGGTTGGTTTCGACGCGCCCTTCACCCCGGCCATCGAGATTGGCTGGCGCCTGGCCCGCGAGCACTGGGGCCTGGGTTATGCCAGTGAAGCGGCGTGGACCGCTCTGCGCTGCGGGTTTGACCGCTTGGCGCTGAAAGAGGTCGTGTCCTTCACCAGCCAAACCAATACGCCTTCGGAAAAAGTCATGCAGGCCATCGGCATGCACCATGATTCAACCGATGACTTCGAGCACCCGAAGCTCGCGGCCGATCATCCTCTGCGTCACCATGTGCTGTACCGCATTACCCGTGAACAATGGCTGCAAACCTTGCATGGATAAGCCGGCCCGGACGTTTACAATGGCGCCAATGATGGCCCCGGCCAGAACCTGAATCGACCGCCGCAGCCAAGACTGCGCGGCATAGCGTTGTGTGAGGAGAGTCTGAATGAGCCAAGTGTTGGATGATCTGGTCGACTTGCTGACCCTGGAACCAATCGAAGAAAACCTGTTCCGTGGCCGCAGTCAGGACCTGGGTTTTCGTCAGTTGTTCGGCGGTCAGGTGATCGGTCAGTCCCTGTCGGCGGCCAGTCAGACGGTCGAAGCCGCGCGCCATGTGCATTCGATGCACGGTTACTTCCTGCGTCCGGGCGATTCCGCGTTGCCCGTGGTGTATCAGGTTGACCGCGTGCGCGATGGCGGCAGTTTCAGCACGCGGCGGGTGACGGCGATCCAGAAGGGCAACCCGATCTTCACTTGCAGCGCCTCGTTCCAGTACGACGAAAAAGGCTTCGAGCACCAGGCCGAGATGCCGGTGGTGGTCGGCCCGGAAAACCTGCCCTCGGAGCTGGAACTGACCCAGCAGCGTGCGCACCTGATTCCCGAGCACATGCGCGAAAAATTGCTGTGCCCGAAACCGATCGAATTCCGCCCGGTTACCGAGAAAGACCCCTACAACCCGCAACCGTCCGATCCGATCAAGTACGTCTGGTTTCGTGCAGACGGTGCCTTGGCCGATACGCCGGCGCTGCACAAATACCTGCTGGCCTACGCCTCGGATTTCGGTTTGCTGACCACGTCGATGCAGCCGCACGGCAAGTCGGTCTGGCAGAAAGACATGCAGGTTGCCAGCCTTGATCATTCACTGTGGTTCCACGCCGACCTGCGTGCCGATGACTGGTTGCTCTACGCAATGGACAGCCCTTGGGCAGGTAATTCCCGCGGTTTCTCTCGCGGCAGCGTGTTCAACCGTGCCGGGCAACTGGTGGCCTCGGTCACTCAGGAAGGCCTGATTCGTCACCGCAAGGATTGGGCATGAGCCTGGCCGAGGTGCGGCACTGGGTGTTCGACATGGACGGCACCCTGACGGTGGCCGTGCATGATTTCGCGGCGATTCGCGTGGCCTTGGCGATCCCTGCCGAAGACGACATTCTGACCCACCTCGCGGCGTTGCCGGCCGCTGAAGCTGCAGCCAAACACGCGTGGTTGCTGGAACATGAACGGGATCTGGCGCTGGGTTCGAAACCGGCACCGGGTGCCGTCGAGTTGGTGCGTGAGTTGGCAGGGCGCGGTTATCGTCTGGGCATTCTCACGCGCAATGCGCGGGAATTGGCGCATGTCACCCTGGAGGCCATTGGCCTGGCGGACTGCTTCGCGGTCGAAGATGTTCTGGGACGTGATGAAGCGCCGCCGAAACCGCATCCCGGCGGTTTGCTCAAACTGGCCGAGGCCTGGCACGTGCCGGCGAGCGAGATGGTGATGGTCGGTGATTACCGCTTCGATCTGGATTGCGGCCGGGCGGCGGGGGCTCGTACGGTGTTGGTGAATCTGCCGGATAACCCGTGGCCGGAACTGACTGATTGGCATGCGGTGGATTGTGTGGTGTTGCGGGAAATGTTGTTGGCTTGAGCGCCTCATCGCCGGCTTGCCGGCGAAGACGTCAGATCAAACACTCCTACGCTCACTGCCCAAACAAAACCTTCTGCCCCTGCGGCGACGTAAACATCCCATCCCCGTTATGCCCGACCCCTGGCACTTCGATCAATTGCTGATTCAATCCTTGCGGGTGACTGCGCTTCAAGAAATCAAAATAATTGAGTCCGCGAACCAATCGATTAGCGCCTTGGGCTTTCGCCTCACAGCCTTTATCAAGCGCCGGATGATTAGGGTCGATGTCCTGCTGCCCCAGCAGATAAACGATGTCGCGCTGGAGGTAATTTTCCTCCAACTGGGCAGGCGTTTGTCCTTCGGCGTAAGCCGGTAAATCTGTCAGCCCATACTTCCAACGATTGAACTCCGGGCAACCGGCGTGACTGAACGCCACCGGCCGCCGTTCATCGAAGTATGCGTAAGAAGACGGGTTGGCGATGACATAGCGCACGTGCACGCCCGCAGCCTTGAGCTCCGGTTGATCGTGACTCAACAACGCATAACGCTGAACCACCTGAGCGCCACCGGAGTGCCCGGCAATCACGACTTCTTTCAGGTCCGGGAACTGCTGACGATCAGCGAAGCGGGCGATGATTTGATCGAGGGCGCCATAGGAACTCAGGGCAAACGGAGCGGAGGATAAACCGCCGGCCATCCAGTCATTGCCCTGCCAGCGCAACACGGTGTCGGCCACTGGCTGGAGTGCCACGTCGGTCTCATTGAGAAATTGCGGTGCAATCACCAGCGTATTCGCGCTTTGCCCGGCCAGTTCCGCCGCACGCTCGGCGCTCTGGCGATACGTTTCGGCGTTGCGCAACCGTCCATGGATGATGATCAGCACGCGTTCGATTTTCGCCGGCGCCGGGCCAATGCCCACCGCCATCTCACCTTCTTTCAACAACAGCCGTCCGGGGCTGATCTCCTTGACCCCCTGCTCGGCAGCCAGGGTACTTGCGCAGGTGAACAACAGAGCCAGCAGCCACTTATTCATTTACAGATTTTTCGCCGCAAAGGTATCGCACTGGCCCACCTGGCCTTGTGCAAATCCGGTTTTGAACCAGCGCACCCTTTGCGCTGACGTGCCATGGGTAAACGAGTCCGGCACCACGCGACCCTGACCTTGCTGTTGCAAGCGGTCGTCGCCGATGGCGTTGGCGGCATTCAAGGCTTCTTCGATATCGCCCGGTTCCAGCCAGTTCAGGCGCTGCTGCGCGTTGTTGGCCCAGACACCGGCCAGGCAATCCGCTTGCAGTTCCTGGCGCACCAGCAAACCACCGTCGCCTTCCATTTGCCGGCCTTGTTGACGGGCGGTCTGAATTTTCGCCGAGACACCGAGCAAGGTCTGAACGTGATGTCCGACTTCGTGAGCGATCACGTAGGCCTGAGCGAAATCACCCGCAGCGGAAAAGCGTTGCGACATTTCCTGGAAGAAGCTCATGTCCAGGTAAACCTTCTGGTCTGCCGGGCAATAGAACGGCCCGGTCGCCGACGTCGCGAGGCCGCACGCCGAGTTCACCCGGTTGCTGAACAGCACCAGCGTCGGATTTTTATACTGCCGGCCGGCCTGCTGGAAAATCTGGCCCCAGGTGTCTTCGGTGTCACCGAGGATCGAACGTACAAATTCGGCCCCTTCGTCATTGGCCGGCGGTGCCTTGCGGGTTTGCGTCGAGGCCGGTGCCGATTGCTCGGTCATTTGCCCGGTCAGTTGGCCGAGGATCTGCAACGGGTCCTGGCCGGTCATCCAGCCGATGCCGACAATCAGAATGATCGCGGTCAGGCTCAGGCCCTTGCCGCCACCAAAGCGCATCCCGCCGCCACCGCCGACATCATCACCACGGGCGTCGACCACGTTGTCGCTGCGCCGGCCTTTTTTCCATAGCATGTGGGATTCCTCTGATTGTCCGTGGGGATGAGTGTTGCTGGTGAGTGAGAGCAGCGCCAGTCCGGTCGTCCGGCTTTTTTTGCTGGTTGTTCGGGAGTCTTGCAGGCTGTAGGAACATGGATACCCCATCGAATTCCCTCAGGGGACGGGTTTTTATCAAACAGTCGAATGTCTGCGTCTGTCGAACCTCGGGTTCCAGATTTCGCTTTACGCGGTTCGTCTTCTAGAATCAGGGCAAATCGAATTCGGAACCTCCCATGGCCGGCAGTCAGATCGAACGCGTCTTCAACGTGCTTGAAAGCCTCACCCGTGATCCCCGCGGTTTGCCTATGCAGATGCTCGCGGAGCAACTGGACATCCCTAAAAGCGCAACCCACCGTTTGCTCGCGGAGCTGATTCGGCTGGGTTATGTGCGGCAGAATCCGGAGAATCAGCGCTACCACTTGTCAACCAAACTGGTAGCGATGGGTTTTCAATACCTGGCGGGTAGCGGCGTCGATATCGTACAGCCGGTGCTTGATCGTCTGGCCAATGAGACGGGTGAACTGGTGCGCCTGGGTGTTATCGAAGGTGAGCGGCAGATCTGGATCGCCAAATCCCAGGGGGCCCGTTCGGGTTTGCGCTACGACCCGGACATGGGGCGCGACGCCCCCTTGTTTTATACGGCGTCTGGCCATGCATGGCTGGCGTGCATGAGCGATGCCGAAGCGTTGTCGCTGGTGGAGCGGCAGGGGGGCGACCGGCCGAAAGATCTGGGGCCGAACGCGCCGCGCTCCAACATCGAATTACTGGAACGGCTGCGTTTGGCGCGTGAGCAAGGCTACGCCTGGGTCGAGGAGAGTTCGGCGGTGGGCACTTCGGCGATTGCGGCGGTCGTTCGGCATCCCAACGATGGGCGGGTGATCGGTGTATTGAGCATCGCCGGCCCAAGCGCGCGGATGCCTGGCGCTCGCCTTCATGAATTGGCGCCGCTGCTGTTGAAATTTACCGAGGAGTTGTCTGCCGCAAGCCTGGCGTCTGAATTCTTCAATTAATTTGGATGCACCCATTATTCGTTGGAGGAGCGAGCTTGCTCCTACAGTAAAGGGTGTTTTCCGGAAAATTGTGCGCTGTTCGCCCACTTTCAGGGTGTGGCTATGTAAGAATTTGGAACTCGGTTCTAAATTATTGGAATTCGCAACGCGCAAGGGAAACCTATGACCGTCAGCACCCCGCTCTCCGGCGTAAACCAACCCTTCAAAGGGATTTTGCTGATCGTTTTGGCGACCTTTCTGTTTTCCAGTCACGACGCCTTGTCGAAGTATCTCTCGGGGTTTTATCCAATCGTGATGGTGGTGTGGGCCCGCTATGTGGTTCACACCTTGCTGATGGCCGGGATTTTTCTGCCGCAATCCGGGCTGCGAGTCCTACGCACCAAGCGGCCGTTGATGCAGCTGCTGAGGGCATTGTGTCTGTTGGGCACCAGTCTGTTTTTCACCACCGGTTTGCAGTACATCCCGTTGGCCGAAGCCACGGCGGTCAACTTTCTGGCACCGGTTCTGGTGACCGCGCTGTCGGTGCCACTGCTGGGTGAACGTGTCACCCGCGGTCAATGGATCGCGGTGATTTGCGGATTTATCGGCGTAGTGATCATCGTCCACCCCGGCGGCGATCTGTTCACGCCAGCGGTGTTGCTACCGCTCTGTTCAGCACTGTTTTTCTGCTTCTATCAATTGCTCACCCGCAAGCTCAGCAGCATCGACAGCCCGACCACCAGCAACTTCTTCGCCGGGTTGTGCAACACCCTGGTGATGAGCGCCCTGGTGCCATTCTTCTGGCAAGTACCGAGCCTTGGGCACGGATTGATGATGGTCGCGTTGGGCGCGTGCGGAATGACGGCGCACTTGTTTCTGACTCAGGCATTCCGCTACGCCGCCCCGGCGCTGTTGGCGCCGTTCGGCTATTGCCAGATTGTCTTCGCTGGTTTGTTGGGCTGGTTGCTGTTTTCCCACACGCCGACCCTGACCACAGTGGTCGGGATCGCGGTGATTTGCTGCAGCGGTTTGGCGGCGGCGTGGCAGCAGAGTCGTAAGTAGAAAGTCATAAAAAACTGTGGGAGCGAGCTTGCTCGCGATGGCGATAGTTCAGTCAACGTTAATGTTGAATGACATTCCGCTATCGCGAGCAAGCTCGCTCCCACAGGGGGTATTGCGTCAGACTTTTACTCGGTGACGGTCGGAATCTTGCGTGGCGCCATGAAGTACATCCAGGTCAGCGCGATGAAGTACATCGCCGGAATCATGGTGAACAGTACGGTGTAGTTGTTGTTGGTGACGGTCAGAATGTGGCCGACCAACTGGGTCATGAACATCCCGCCGATCGCGGCGCACATGCCGCCGAAGCCGAACACTGTACTCATCATGTGTTTAGGCGTGTAGTCCATGACCAGGCTCCAGATGTTCGCGGTCCAGGCCTGGTGTGCACCGATGGCCAGGGAGATCGCAAACACTGCCACCCACAGGCTGCTCGAACCGGCGGCCATGATCACCCCGACGATGCAGCAGGCGAACAGGAACATCGACATCAGCCGCGCCTTGATCGGGTTCATGCCGCGGCCGATCAGGAACGAGGACAGGATGCCGCCACCGACGCTGCCGAAGTCGGCCGTGAGGTAGATGATGATCAGCGGGATACCCATCTGGGTCACGTTGATCCCCAGGTTGTATTGCTGATTGAGGAAGGGTGGCAGCCAGTACAGGTAGAACCAGAACACCGGCGCCGTCATCGAGTAGGCGAGGGCGAACGCCCAGGTGCCGCGCATGCGCAGGATCTTCGAGAACGGTACGCGGGATTGTTCCGGTTCGACGTCCTTCTGGATGTAGTCCAGTTCCGATTGTTTGACGCTTGGGTGTTCCTCCGGGTTGAAGTACTTCAAACCCCAGAACAGCAACCAGATCCCGCCCAGTGATGCCATGCACAGGAACGCAGCCTGCCAGCCCCACACGTGCAGGATCAGCGGCAGCAACATCGGCGTGAACATCGCACCGACGTTGGTGCCGGCGTTGAAGATGCCGGTGGCCACGGCGCGTTCACCGGCCGGGAACCACAATCGCGTGGTCTTCACGCAGGCCGGGTAGTTGGCGGCTTCGGTCAGCCCGAGGATAAAGCGGCAGACCATGAAGCCGACCGCCGAGGTGGCGAGACCATGGGCGCCGGTCGCCAGGCTCCAGAGCAGCACCGCGCAGAAGAACACGCGTTTCACGCCGACCCGGTCGATCAGTCGGCCTTGCAGCACGAAACCAATGGCGTAACCGACCTGGAACCAGAAGTTGATGTTGGCGTAGTCCATCGCCGTCCAGCTCATTTCCTTGGCCAGGATCGGCTGCATCACGCCCAGTGCGGCGCGGTCGACGTAGTTCAGGGTGGTGGCGAAAAACACCAGCGCCAGCATGCCCCAGCGGGTTTTGCCGACAGCCATGGCGCCACGGATTTTATCGCCGATACCGCCGACGGCAGGAGTCGTGGAGGAGCGCTCCACGGGAGAGCTTTGGGAAGGAGTCATGTAGGCCACCGATTATTTTTATGTGGTGTTTTGAGTCTTGGGTCACCGAGACCGCTGGTTGTGACCGGACTCAATGTGTAGTGGATGGTGGGCAGTGGACGAAAAATCGTCAATTCGCCAAAGGCCATTGTGTTCGATAATCGCACGCAAAACTAACTGGGTAGTACACTTTGAATTGCTGTGCAGGATCTTGCAGCCAATAATTCACGTCAAGAAAAACGCAGTCCCTTGTAGGAGCCGGCTTGCCGGCGATGGCGTCCGCGAAGTTGCCATCGCCGGCAAGCCGGGCTCCTACAAAAACGCGTGCTATGCCCACAACAAGACGGTCTCCACCACCGGGAGTCGAAACATGCAGCGTTCCATTGCCACCGTGTCCTTGAGCGGTACCCTGCCGGAAAAACTCGAAGCCATTGCCGCCGCCGGTTTCGACGGGGTGGAGATTTTCGAGAATGACCTGCTCTACTACGACGGCAGTCCTCGGGAAATTAAACAGATGTGCGCCGATCTCGGGATCGCCATCACGCTGTTTCAACCGTTCCGCGATTTCGAAGGCTGCCGCCGCGACCGTCTGCCGCGCAATCTGGAACGGGCCGAGCGCAAGTTCGACCTGATGCAGGAATTGGGCACTGACCTGGTGCTGGTGTGCAGTAATGCGTCCGCCGATTCCGTGGGGGATGAGCAAATCCTCGTCGATGACTTGCGCCTGCTGGCCGAACACGCCGGTGCGCGTGGCCTGCGAATCGGTTACGAAGCGTTGGCCTGGGGTCGCCACGTCAATACTTGGCAACAGGTGTGGAACATCGTTCGCCAGGCGGATCACCCGAGCCTCGGCGTGTTGCTGGACAGTTTTCACACGTTGTCGCTCAAGGGCGATCCGAGTGCCATCGCCGAAATTCCCGGCGATAAAATTTTCTTCGTGCAAATGGCCGACGCGCCGATCCTGGCCATGGACGTGCTGGAATGGAGCCGGCATTTTCGCTGCTTCCCGGGCCAGGGCGAATTCGATTTGCCGGGGTTCCTCGCACCGATTATCAAAAGTGGCTACACCGGGCCTTTGTCGCTGGAAATCTTCAACGACGGCTTCCGCGCCGCGCCGCCACGGGCCAACGCCGCCGACGGTTTGCGTTCGTTGCTGTACCTGGAAGAGAAAACCCGCGAACGGCTGGCGCAGGAAGCCAAACCAGCGGCCAATCCGGAGATTCTGTTCGAGACGCCGAAGGCCAGTGAATACAACGGTATCGAATTTCTTGAGTTCGCCGTGGACGAAAGCCTCGGCGCCAGGCTCTCTCATTGGCTGGAGCGGCTGGGCTTCGTCAAGGCCGGCCAACACCGCTCCAAAAGTGTGAGCCTGATGCGTCAGGGCGACATCAACCTGATCCTCAACTCCGAGCCCTACTCGTTTGCTCACAGCTTTTTCGAGGCTCATGGCCCGTCGCTGTGCGCCACTGCGGTGCGGGTCAACGACAGCGCCAGCGCACTGGCCCGGGCCGTGGCTTACAAAGGCCAGCCGTATCGCGGACTGGTCGGCCCCAATGAACTGGAGCTGGCCGCGGTGCGTGCGCCGGATGGCAGCCTGATTTATCTGGTGGACCAGGACGCCGACGTCTACGGCACGGACTTCAATCTGCAACCGACGGCAACGGCCAGCGGTGGCCTCAAGCGCATCGACCACATGGCCATGGCCTTGCCGGCTGACAGCCTCGACAGTTGGGTGCTGTTCTACAAGAGCCTGCTGGATTTTGAAGCCGACGACGAAGTGGTGCTGCCGGACCCCTACGGTCTGGTGAAGAGCCGGGCGCTGCGCAGCCGCGACAGTTCGATCCGCTTGCCGCTGAACATTTCCGAGAACCGTAACACCGCGATCTCACACGCGCTGTCGAGTTATCGCGGCTCCGGTGTGCATCACATTGCGTTTGACTGCGACGATATCTTTGCCGAAGTCAGTCGCGCCAAGGAGGCGGGTGTACCGCTGCTGGATATCCCGCTCAACTATTACGACGACCTGGCTGCGCGGTTCGATTTCGATGATGAGTTCCTCAGCGAACTGGCCTATTACAACGTGCTCTACGACCGTGATGCCCAGGGCGGTGAGCTGTTCCATGTCTACACCGAGCCCTTCGAAGGGCGGTTCTTCTTTGAAATCATCCAGCGCAAGAATGGTTATGCCGGTTACGGCGCGGCCAACGTGGCGGTGCGACTGGCGGCGATGGCCAAATCGCGCAGCGGTGCCATTCGTCAGGCCAAGTTGTAGGGATTTGGTAAACGCGAGGTTAAACCGCTGCCGCGCAGCTTCCTTCACTGTGCGGTGCGGCTCATAATCGCCAGCCTGTGCAGTGATGGCCGTGAGCCCGCAATGACAATAACCCCAGAACTCTCCGTAGCGCCCGACGAACCCATGGCCGAGCCGCGCAAGAGCCGCAAGAACAACCCGGAAAAGACCCGCGAGAACATTCTTCAAGAAGCCATTGTCGAGTTCGTCCAGCAGGGACTTTCCGGCGCTCGCGTCGATGCGATCGCCGAGCGCATCCACACCTCAAAACGCATGATCTATTACTACTTCGGCAGTAAGGAACAGCTCTACATCGAGGTGCTGGAGAAACTCTATGGCGATATTCGCAACACCGAGAACCGCCTGCACCTGGCCGAACTGGCGCCGGTGGCAGCGATTCGGCGGCTGGTGGAGTTCACCTTCGATCACCATGATCGCAATGTCGATTTCGTGCGCATCGTCTGCATCGAGAACATTCACAACGCCGAATTCGTGAAGCGTTCCGATGCGATCAAGGCGATGAACAACACCATTCTTGATTCACTGGGCGTGATATTGCGTCGCGGCGCTGAAGAGGGTGTGTTCCGGGCAGGGCTTGATCCGTTGGATGTGCATCTGCTGATCAGTTCGTTCTGCTTCTATCGCGTGTCGAACCGTCATACCTTCAGTGAGATTTTTCAGATCGACCTGCCGGACGAAAGCATCAAACAGCGTCATCGGGAGATGATTTGCGAGTCGGTTCTGCGATACCTGCAGGCGTGATGCTTTTTTGTAGGAGCCCGGCTTGCCGGCGATAGCGTTCTCAAGGGCACCATCGCCGGCGAGCTGGCTCCTACAGGTCTTCTACCTCAGCCATTCATGCTTTGAAAATGCGCCAGCATTCGCTGCACATCCGGCACCACGCCACTGAACAGCTCAAACGCCTTCACCGCCTGAAACACCGCCATGTTGCCGCCATCCAGTGTCCGGCAACCCAAGGCGCGGGCGTTGCGCAGCAGTTCGGTTTCCAGCGGGAAATAAACGATCTCCGCCACCCACAACTGTGGCCGCAGCAACTCCACCGGGACCGGCATGCCCGGCAGTTTTTTCATGCCCATGGGCGTGGTGTTTACCAGGCCGTCAGCCTGAGCCAGCGTGTTCGGCAAATCATGACCCGCCACGGCTCGGCCAGCGCCGAAATGCTGATTGAGATTGTCCGCCAGACTCTGCGCGCGACTGATTTCCATGTCGAAAATAGTCAGCCGCTGTACGCCTTCGCTCAATAGCGCGTGGGCCACCGCAGCACCCGCACCACCGGCGCCCATCTGGACCACACGCTCAGCGGCAACGCCCTGCAAGCCACGGCGAAAACCTTCGGCAAAACCCAGGCAATCGGTGTTGTGGCCGATGCGTTTACCGTCCTTCAACACCACCGTGTTCACCGCGCCGATGCCGCGGGCTTCCGGCGACAATTCGTCGAGCAACGGGATGATCGACTGCTTGCAGGGGAAGGTGATGTTCAGACCAGTGAAGTTCATGCGCTCGGCCGCCATCAACAGGTCGGGCAGGGCGTTGCTGTCGAGTTGCAACTGATCGAGGTCAATCAGGCGGTAGAGGTAACGCAAACCCTGGGCGTCGCCTTCATGTTCATGCAGGGCGGGCGTACGGGACGCCTGAATGCCGGCGCCGATCAGCCCGGCCAGTACCGCGTTGTTCTGAGTCACTGTGTTCACCCTTTCAAGCGCAGGCTGAAATGCTCCAGCGCCAGGCGATAGCCGTGGCTGCCGAAACCGGCCATTACTGCGGTGGCTATGGCTGAAACAAAGGAGTGGTGGCGGAAGGGTTCGCGAGCATGGACGTTGGACAGATGGACCTCGATCACCGGCAATTCGCTGGCGACCAGGGCATCACGAATGGCAACCGAGGTGTGGGTCCAGGCGGCGGGGTTGATGACGATCCCGGCGCAACGACCGCGGGCGGCGTGAATCCAGTCGAGCAGTTCGCCTTCATGGTTGGTCTGGCGAAACTCCACCGCCAGGCCGAACTTTTCGGCGGCCCGGCCGCACAACGCGGCGATATCCGCCAGGGTTTCGTGGCCGTAAGTCGCCGGCTCACGCGTGCCCAGCAGGTTCAGGTTCGGGCCGTTGAGCACCAGAACGATAGGGTTCATCAAGGTCTCTCCACTTATTGTTCTTGGCATCGGCTGATGCTTCAGCCTGTGGAGATAAATTGTACTAGATGGTTAATTTGGTCAATTAAAGAGGCGCCGCTACGGAGCTTTGTGTGCGGTGATCGGACGCTTTCGACTATTCAGCGTGGCAAACGCTCTACCAGAAAATCAATAAACGCTCGTAACCGCAGAGGCACATGGCGGCTTTGCGGGTAAAGGAGGGTGAATGGCCGAGAGCGCCCGCCGTAAGGTTTGAGGATTTCCACCAGCGAGCCATCGGCCAATTCCTTTTCGACGATGAAACGATAGGTCTGGAACAGGCCTGCCCCATGTTTGGCCAGGGTCACACCGCCCAGAACGTCGTCAGAACAACTGAGATCGCCCTCGGCGAGAATTTCGCGCTGCACACCATCGTCGTTGAACAGCCAGGCGATGCGCCGACCGCTGCTGGGCAAATCATACTGGATGCATTCGTGTTTTTTCAGGTCATCCAGGGTTTGCGGTAGGCCCGCGCGCTTCAGGTAATCGGGGCTGGCGATCATCACCAATTCTGCGTCCTCCAGTTGCCGGGCGATCAACCCGGAATCCGGAATCGCCCGCACGCGGATGGCCAGGTCATAGCCTTCACCGACGAAATCAATGTTGCGGTTGCTGATGTGCGACTCGACTTTCACCTGCGGGAAACGCTCCCGAAACGCCGGCAGCAACGGCAGGATCCGGTGATGGGCATACGTCGTCGGAATACTGATGCGCAACGTGCCGGAAGGCTCCTGCTGCTGGCCCATGACCTCGCGTTGCGCCTCGACCAGTTGCGCCAGCGCCTGGCGACATTCTTCGTAATAGCGGCGCCCGCTGTCGGTCAGTTTGACGCTGCGAGTGGTGCGCGCGAATAGCCGTACGCCCAGGCGTTCTTCCATGCGCGATACAGAACGGCTCACTGCTGCGGGGGTCACGCCGGCCACCAGCGCCGCAGCGGTAAAACTGCCTGCTTCGGCGGCGAGGCAAAACAGTTCGATGCTGCCGAGCTGAAGATCGTCGAATGTTCGCTGCATGATTGATTACACCGGGGATCAAATGAAGGGCTTGATGCAGTGTTTATCAAATTGCGGAAAGGATTGCTTACCATTTTTGCCCCGGATCGCCGCGCCCGATACGCGTGGGAACGCTAGCCTCAAGTTCGGTTGGCAAAGTGCACGCCTACCGGTTATCGGATTTTTAAAGGAATGTCGAGTCCTTGGGCTCATTAACCTAACGGATGGGTTAGCATGAAATTGTTCAGCTACAAAGGGCTTTCAGTGGTGATCATGCTCCGCGACGAGCATTGTCCACCGCACGCACATGTGGATGCCGGAAGCTGGAGCGCACGCTTCAAATTCAGTTTTTGGCACAACAGTGTAGAGCTGTGGGACGTGGTGCCTCATTCAAACCGGCCACCGGTGGCCGTGCTGGAAGGATTGCGTCACGCGCTCAGACAACCCGCGCACTTGCGTCGCGCCCGGAGCATCTGGTGGGAAAAGCTGCACACGGTCTGCCTCGACCATCAGATATGGGACTGGCAAACCGGCGAAGTCGTGGTGGCAAAAAGGATTTCCACTACGAGCAACATGATTTATTCGGCTTGCTATGAACCCGAGACGAACAAGACCCTGCTGTCGCTGATCGGTGTTTGGGAGGGCGTGGAGATCAAACTATGAAAACGATAGAAGCAAGCATACTGGCCGATCGGCCCGTCACCGAAGACGTGCTGGATGAAGCCATCCGTCGAGGGCAAGTGCGTCACAAAAGCGGTTTGCAAGCGACTGCCGTGTCCTTCGTGGAACCATGTCTGGCCGTCAGTTTCATTGATGGCAGTGGCGTGCTGCTGCCCGTGCAGCACTATCCCGAATTCGATGATTTCGAGGTCGAGGATTTCGCCGGGCTGACAGTCGGCTTTTCCGGAACGGCCCTCTGCCATGAGGGCAAGGATCTGCAAGTCTCCATCGCCGGCATGATCTCCGCGAGCAAGCCGCTGATGGACATGGCCGCCTCGGTCATCGCTTCTCGCAATGGGCGCCAAAGCAGCGCCGCCAAAGCCGAGGCTGCACGGGCTAATGGCCGCAAGGGCGGGCGTCCGCGCAAGCCAGAAGTCACCGAATGAACGCGCACAAAAAAGCCGTCGAACTGACGGCTGTTTTGTATCGGACGGCTGCAATCAACGGCGGGTCAACAACACTCCGGATTCCATGTGATGCGTCCATGGGAACTGGTCGAACATCGCGCATTGAGTAATGCGGTGGGTGTCGTGCAGTTGGGCGATGTTGGCCGCCAGGGTTTCCGGGTTGCAGGAGATGTACAGGATGTTGTCGAAGCGCCGGGTCAGTTCGCAGGTGTCCGGGTCCATGCCGGCGCGAGGCGGGTCGACGAAGACGCTGCCGAATTCGTAGCTCTTGAGGTCAATGCCTTGCAGGCGACGGAACGGGCGCACTTCATTCAGGGCTTCAGTCAGCTCTTCGGCGGACAGACGCACCAGCGTGACGTTATCCACCGCGTTTTCGCTGAGGTTGCTCAATGCCGCGTTGACTGAGGTCTTACTGATTTCGGTGGCCAACACTTTGCGCACGCGGGTAGCGAGCGGAAGCGTGAAGTTGCCGTTGCCGCAATACAGCTCCAGCAAATCGTCCGGACGATCACCAAGCGCGTCAAAAGCCCAGTTGAGCATCTTCTGGTTCACGGTGCCGTTGGGCTGGGTGAACGCGCCTTCCGGCTGACGGTAGCTGAACGTGCGGCCACCGACTTGCAGTTTTTCGACCACGTAATCGTGACCGATCACTTCGCGTTTGCCCTTGGAGCGGCCGATCACACTGACGTTAAGCTCGGCGGCGAGTTTTGATGCCGCCGCGTGCCAGTGTTCATCCAGTGGCCGGTGGTAGCACAGCGTGATCATTGCATCGCCGGCCAGGGTGGTCAGGAATTCCACCTGAAACAGCTTGTGACTCAGGGCCGCACTGGCTTTCCACGCGGCTTTCAGTTGCGGCATCAATTCGTTGATGCGCAGGCTGGCAATCGGGAACTCTTCGATCAGGATTGGCGTGCGTTTGTCTTCCTGGGAAAACATCGCGTAGTGGCGCTCGCCGCCTTCACGCCACAAGCGGAACTCGGCGCGCAGGCGGAAGTTTTTCAGCGGCGAATCGAACACGGCCGGCTCAGGTGCATTGAACGGGGCCAGCAGGTCGCGCAGGCGCGAGACCTTTTCTTCGAGCTGAGCGGTGTAAGCCTGGGAATCAAAAGTCATGCGTTGAACCAACCCAACTTGATCACGAACAGAATCGACAGAATCACCAGCGCCGGGTTCAGTTCACGGCCGCGACCGGACAGCAACTTGATCGCGGTCCAGGAGATGAAACCGAAGGCGATGCCGTTGGCGATGGAATAAGTGAACGGCATGGCCAGCGCAGTGACCACGACCGGTGCGGCAACGGTGATGTCGTCCCAGTCTATTTCGGCCAGGCCGGAAGTCATCAATACCGCGACGAACAGCAGGGCCGGTGCCGTGGCGTACGCCGGAATGCTGGCGGCCAGTGGCGAGAAGAACAACGCCAGCAGGAACAGGATCGCGACGACGATGGCGGTCAAGCCGGTGCGGCCACCGGCACTGACACCGGCAGCGGATTCGATGTAGCTGGTGGTGGTCGAGGTGCCCAGCAGCGAACCGGCCATGGCCGCGGTACTGTCGGCGATCAGGGCGCGGCCCATTTTCGGCATGTGGCCGTCCTTGCCCATCAGCCCGGCGCGCTTGGCGACGCCGATGAGGGTGCCGGAGTTGTCGAACAGGTCGACGAACAGGAAGGCGAAAATCACGCTGACCAGGCCGATGTCCAGTGCGCCCTTGATATCCAGTTGCAGGAAGGTTGGCGCCAGCGAGGGTGGCATCGACATCACACCGCCGAACGGGGTGAAGCCCATCAGGATCGAAACGATGGTCACCGCCAGGATGCCGATCAGCACCGCGCCGCGCACGGCGAGGGCTTCGAGGGCCACGATCAGGGCGAAACCGAGGGTGGCGAGGATCGGTGCTGGTTGTTTCAGGTCACCGAGGCCGACCATGGTTGCCGGATTGCTGACCACGATGCCGGCGTTGTGCAGGGCGATCAGCGCCAGGAACAGGCCGATACCGGCAGCAATCGCCGAACGCAGCGGCAGCGGAATACTGTTGATGATCCATTCACGGATGCGGAAGATCGACAGCAGGAAGAACAGCACCGCCGAGATGAACACCGCGCCCAGCGCCACTTGCCACGTGTGGCCCATGTGCAGAACCACGGTGTAAGTGAAGAAGGCATTCAGGCCCATGCCCGGCGCGAGGGCGATTGGGTAGTTGGCGATCAGGCCCATCACCGTGGAGCCGATGGCCGCGGCCAGGCAGGTCGCGACAAACACCGCGCCCTTGTCCATGCCGGTCTCGCCGAGGATGCTCGGGTTGACGAACAGAATGTAGGCCATGGCCAGGAAGGTCGTGACGCCCGCAAGAATCTCGGTCCGCACGTTGGTGTTGTGTGCCTTGAGTTGAAACAGCCTTTCCAGCATGTCTGCTCCCCGTGGCGCGCCCGGCGCCGTGAATGTATCGACCTCAACAGCAAAGCACAGACCGCTGCAGGCGCCTGGTAATTTTCTGTGGGTCGGAAAAAGCCGCGCATCATACCAGCCGCGTGGGGTTGTGGCTGCTTATGGTGGTGATCGTCGTCGATGTTTTGCGTTAAAGCCAAGTGCGCCATACTGCGCGCTGGCTTTGGGGGACATGGGGATTGCATGAAAAAGCGTCTGGTTACCGTATTCGCAATAGTGATTGGCTTGTTGCAGGGGGCACAAACCGCCTCGGCGGCGTCGGCAGCGCCGTTAAGTCAGGTCAAGGTGCTCAAGGTTGAGTCACCGGCCTGTGGGTTTGAAGACATTGGCGATGGGCAAGAGAAAACCCTTTGCGATCACAGCGGGCCGAACATCAAGATCTACGTGCTGGAAGTCGGCTACGGCCGCAAGGCGCAAGTCGGGCTCGACGGTTTTGACGTGAACGGCACCCGGACTCCGATTTGCGCCTTTGATAATGGCAACCTGACCGACTGCACCGTCGGTAGAAACACCGTCGGCTATCTGTATGTCTTCGATCTGGCCGGCAAGCAGGAAGGCACCTTCACCTTCAGCAACACGTCGATCAACGCGCCGGGCAACACGATGTCGACGCAGCTTTACATCAAGTAACGGCCCGCCCGAACGGGGAGCAGAAAAGCTGACTACGCTTTAACGATCATTCTGTGGACTGCGCCCATGACCTTTAGAGCCCTGATTACCCTCGCCGAGGGCATCGATGACCTGCAAGCCGTGACGCTGATCGATGTGCTGCGTCGCGCCAAGGTTGAAGTGGTGGTGGCCAGCATCGAGGGCCGGCGCATGCTCACTTGTGCCCGCGGCACCCGCGTGACGGCCGATGCGATGCTGGTGGATTTGCTGGCCCAGCCCTTCGACCTGATCGCACTGCCCGGCGGTGCAGTCGGTGCGCAGCATCTGGCGGCCCATCAACCGTTGCAACAATTGATCAAGGATCAGGCGGCGGCCGGACGTCTGTTCGCCGGCATCGCCGAAGCCCCGGCACTGGCACTGCAAGCCTTTGGCGTCCTGCGTCAGCGGCGCATGACTTGCCTGCCGAGTGCCAGCCATCAACTGTCGGGTTGCAACTTTGTCGATCAACCGGTGGTGGTCGATGGCAACTGCGTGACCGCTCAAGGTTCCGGGGGCGCACTCGCGTTTGCCCTGGCGCTGGTGGAACAACTCTGCGGCAAAGCTACGCGGGCGACGGTGGCGGGGGAGTTGGTGGTTTAGAGCATGTCAGGCGTGAACGGCAAGCGGTTTGATGATCGGTTGTTCCCGCTGCTCTGCTTGCCAAAGATCGTAGTCGGTCTGAACCCCTAACCACATACGCGCCTTGCCAATCCCGGCCCGCTCCAGACGGACCGCCAGGTCTGGACTGATCGGCGCATGGCCATGCAGCACCCGTGAAAGGTGCGGGCGTGCAAAGCCCAAATGTCGAGCCAGTTCCGTTACGCTGATGCCCAGTTCGGGCAATACATCCAATAAAAGTGTTTCGCCAGGGTGTGGCGGGTTGTGCAAGGGCATGTCCTGCCTCCTGTCAGTGGTAGTCCAGATAGTCGACCAGTTCGATATCCGAACCTGTAAAACGAAAAATAACCCGCCAGTTTCCCGAAACGCTCAGTGACCAGTATTCGGTCAGTTCGCCCGTGAGCGGGTGTAGTCGCCATCCCGGCAGGTCGAGGTCACCAGGCGCTACGGCTCGGTCCATGAATTGCAACATTCGCGACAGACGTTTCGCCTGGTCTGCCCGGATTCCACGCGTCGAGCCTGTTTCATAGAAGCCGCGAAGGCCTTTGTGCTGAAAGGATTTGATCATGGGGTGAGTGTAAGGCGTTACATTACACTCAGTGCACTATCTATGTATTGCACTTGGTCGGCAAAATTGTGCTCTAGCCCTGGTTCAAACCCTGGCTTCTTCCAGCGGCACATGCATACGATCACGGTTGGCCAACGTCGGGAAAAGCTTGATCCACACCCCGGTGACCACCAGCGTGCCGATGCCGCCCATGACCACCGCCGGCACGGTGCCGAACCAGTGAGCGGTGAGGCCGGATTCGAACTCGCCCAACTGGTTCGAGGCGCCGATGAACAGGCCATTGACGGCACTGACCCGACCACGCATTTCATCCGGGGTTTCCAGTTGTACGAAGGACGCGCGGATCACCATGCTGATCATGTCTGCCGCGCCCAGCACCACCAGTACGGCCAGGGAGAACCAGAACGAGGTCGACAGGCCAAACGCAATGGTCGCAACGCCGAACACGCCGACCGCCGTGAACATTACCCGACCGACCTGGCGATCCACGGAAAACCGCGCCAGCCACAGCGACATCAATAACGCACCGACTGCCGGCGCCGAACGCAACAGGCCCAGCCCCCATGGCCCGGTCAGCAGAATGTCCTTGGCGAACACCGGCAGCAACGCCGTCGCGCCGCCGAGCAACACTGCAAATAGGTCCAGAGAAATCGCCCCGAGAATATCCGGTCGGCTGCGAATGAAGCGGATCCCCGCCAGCAGCGAATCCAGGGTCGCCTTGCCTTTGTTCAGCGGGGTTTGCCGGGCGGGCAGGTTGAGCATCAGCAGGCAGGCGATCACGTAGAGAATCACCGTCGGGCCGTAGACCCAGGCGCTGCCAAAGGCATACAACAAGCCGCCGAGCGCCGGCGCGACGATGGTCGCCGATTGTTGGGCTGACTGCGCGGCGGCGACGGCGCGGGGGAACAGCGCGGAGGGAACGATACTCGGCAGCAGCGCCTGGGTGGTCGGCATCTCGAAGGAGCGCGCGGCGCCGAGCAGAAACGCGAGGATGAAGATCATTTCCCGGGTGACATGGCCGGTGGCGCCGCCAATCGCCAGGGTCAAGGCAATCAATGCTTGCAGCGACTGACAGATTGCCGCGACTTTGCGCCGGTCATAGCGGTCGGCGACATGCCCGGTGTGCAGCATGAACAGCACGCGCGGCGCAAATTCCACCAGACCGACCAGGCCCAGGTCCAGCACGTTGCCGGTCAGTTGATAGAGGTTCCAGCCGATGGCCACGGTGAGCATTTGAAAGCCGCTGGCGGTAAACACCCGAGCCAGCCAGAACGCGATGAAAGGGCGATGATGACGTAACAGCAAGGGCGCTTGGCTGGGCATCGGCGGCAGATCTTGAGCGTGGGGAGGGCCGAGATTATCACCAACCTGTAACCAGAAGTTGCTGGGGCGGGAAATTTAGTTAGCTAGACACCGATCCCGAAATCGCGCAAATCCCCCCGTGCGAGCTGGGAAATGTGTTGCGAGTGGTTGCCAGGCCTATGAGGCAACCTGTCACGCGGCAAAAGACCACACCGTCCATCGACAGAAACCGGACTACTCTTTTACCCATGCTTGATCCAGATCAAAACCTTTACGGAATTGATCCGGTGGCCAGATGGCCAGACTCCCTGCGTGTGATGTTTGTAAAAAGAAGAACGAATTGAAATTCGCCACACTCCATATCCGTGGGGGCCGTGGGTGTAGGCCGCAAGCCTTCAGCCGGTATTACCTGACAGAGGAAGACTTATGTTCGGTTTGGAGGCGCTTGATCTCGCCCGAATTCAGTTCGCGTTCACCATCTCGTTCCACATCCTGTTTCCGGCCATCACCATTGGTCTGGCGAGTTACCTGGCGGTGCTCGAAGGCCTGTGGCTGAAAACCAACAACGATACTTACCGCGACCTGTACCACTTCTGGTCGAAAATCTTTGCCGTCAACTTCGGCATGGGTGTGGTGTCGGGGCTGGTAATGGCCTATCAGTTCGGCACCAACTGGAGCCGTTTCTCGGACTTCGCCGGTTCCGTCACCGGGCCGTTGCTGACGTACGAAGTACTGACCGCGTTCTTCCTCGAAGCCGGCTTCCTTGGGGTCATGCTGTTCGGCTGGAACAAGGTCGGACGCAATCTGCACTTCTTCGCCACGGTCATGGTCGCTATCGGCACGCTGATCTCGACCTTCTGGATTCTCGCCTCCAACAGCTGGATGCAGACCCCGCAAGGCTTCGAAATCATCAACGGCCAGGTCATTCCAACCGACTGGCTGGCGGTGATCTTCAACCCGTCGTTCCCGTACCGCCTGATGCACATGGCGACGGCCGCGTTTGTCGCCACCGCATTCTTCGTCGGTTCCTCGGCGGCCTGGCATCTGCTGCGCGGCAAGGACAACCCGGCGATCCGCACCATGCTCTCGATGGCCATGTGGATGGCCCTGATCGTTGCCCCGATTCAGGCGGTCATCGGTGACTTCCACGGTCTCAATACGTTGAAGCATCAACCGGCGAAAATCGCCGCGATCGAAGGGCACTGGGAAAACCACGGTGATGAACCGACCCCGCTGATCCTGTTCGGCTGGCCGGACATGAAAGCCGAGAAGACCAAATTTGCTGTCGAGATTCCGTACCTTGGCAGCCTGATCCTCACGCATTCCCTGGACAAACAGGTGCCGGCGCTCAAGGATTTCCCGCCTGAAGATCGGCCGAATTCGACCATCGTGTTCTGGTCGTTCCGGATCATGGTCGGCCTGGGCATGCTGATGATCTTTACCGGTCTGTGGAGCCTGTGGCTACGTAAAAGCGACAAGTTGTATACCTCGCGACCATTCCTGTACCTGGCGTTGTGGATGGGCCCGTCCGGCCTGATCGCGATCCTTGCCGGTTGGTTTACCACTGAAATCGGCCGCCAGCCGTGGGTGGTTTACGGTTTGATGCGCACGGCAGATGCATCGTCCAATCACAGCTTCGTGCAGATGAGCATCACGCTGATCCTGTTCGTCGTGGTCTATTTCGCGCTGTTCGGTGCCGGTCTGGGCTACATGATGCGCCTGGTGCGCAAAGGGCCGAAGATCGACGAAGGCAAGGAAACCAACGACGGTGGTCCTGGCCAGAAACGCACGCCCGCTCGTCCGCTGTCGGCGGCTGACGATGATGGCGCCGAAAGTGACCACAGCCCCAGCCTGACCAAGGAGATTTGAGTCATGGGTATTGATCTTCCGCTGATCTGGGCCGTGATCATCATCTTCGGCATCATGATGTACGTGGTCATGGACGGCTTTGACCTGGGCATCGGGATTCTCTTCCCGTTCATCCCGGGCAAGACCGACCGTGACGTGATGATGAACACTGTCGCGCCAGTCTGGGACGGCAACGAAACCTGGCTGGTGCTCGGCGGCGCGGCGCTGTTTGGCGCCTTCCCGCTGGCCTATTCGGTGGTGCTCTCGGCGCTGTACCTGCCGCTGATTTTCATGCTGATCGGGCTGATCTTTCGTGGCGTGGCGTTCGAGTTCCGCTTCAAGGCCAAGGATGACAAGCGTCATCTGTGGGACAAGGCGTTCATCGGTGGCTCGCTCGCCGCGACTTTCTTCCAGGGCGTCGCGTTGGGGGCGTTCATCGATGGGCTGCCGGTGGTCAACCGTCAGTTCGCCGGCGGGTCACTGGACTGGCTGACACCGTTCACGATGTTCTGCGGCGTGGCGTTGGTCGTGGCTTATGCGCTGCTCGGTTGCACCTGGCTGATCATGAAAACCGAGGGCAAGTTGCAGGAGCAGATGCACAACCTGGCGCGGCCATTGGCCTTTGTGGTGCTGGCGGTGATTGGTATCGTCAGCATCTGGACGCCGTTGGCCCACGCGGAAATCGCTGCGCGCTGGTTCACGTTGCCGAATCTGTTCTGGTTCCTGCCGGTGCCGATTCTGGTGCTGGTGACCATGTACGGCTTGATCCGCGCCGTGGCGCGCAATGCGCACTACACGCCGTTCCTGCTGACCCTGGTGCTGATCTTTCTCGGCTACAGCGGTCTGGGCATCAGCCTGTGGCCGAACATCGTGCCGCCGTCGATCTCGATCTGGGACGCCGCCGCACCGCCGCAGAGTCAGGGCTTCATGTTGGTCGGCACCTTGTTCATCATCCCGTTCATCCTGGGTTACACCTTCTGGAGCTACTACGTGTTCCGCGGCAAGGTCACCCATGAAGATGGCTATCACTAGCGCACACGACAATGGCGCACGGCTGAGACCTGCGCCATTTCAGAGGAGATCACGATGATGGCTGGCAAACATTCCTTGCAGGAAATCGAAGCGGCAGAGAAAAAACCGCTGTGGCAGCGACTTGGCTGGCTGGCGATGATCTGGACCGGCAGCGTCGTGGCGCTGTTCATCGTCGCGAGCCTGATGCGCATGTTCATGAATGCCGCAGGCCTGTCGACTCACTGATTCTTTGCGCCTGATCCCATCCCGCTGCCTTGCGGCACGGATTGACAGCCCTCCGGTCCTGGAGGGCTTTTTTTTGCCCGGGATTATTTTCGGGCTTTGAGGATCACGAACTTCGGTGTGGCCGCCACTTGTTCGACGCCGCGGAACAACCGCGCCAGTTTGCTGTGATAACCCAGATGACGATTGCCGACGATGTACAGCGCACCGCCCACCACCAGCGCTTCTCGCGCTTGCTGGAACATCCGCCAGGCGAGGAAGTCGCCCACGACTTGTTGCTGGTGAAACGGTGGGTTGCACAGCACCACGTCCAGCGACTGCGGTTCCTGGCCGGCCAAACCATCCCCGGCGCGCACGATCACGTCGCGTTCACCCAGCGCCGCGTGCCAGTTTTCGGTGGCCGATTGCACGGCCATGAAGGATTCGTCCACCAGCGTGTAGTGTGCCTGCGGGTTTTGCAGAGCACTGGCAATGGCCAAAACACCGTTACCACAACCGAGATCAGCGACCCGTGCCGCGCCAAGATTTGTCGGCAAGTGCGGCAGAAAGGCTCGCGTACCGATATCCAGCCCTTCGCGGCAGAACACATTGGCGTGGTTGAGCAATTCAATCGCCGGCGTATCGAGCCGATAGCGGGTTGGGTAGGGCGATGTCGCGAGGGCTTTGGCCTCAACGGTGGCCATCAGCAGTCGAGCCTTTTTCACGGCCAACGAGGCTTGAACCGGACCGACATAGCGCTCCAGTAAATCCCCGGCGGCGCGTGGCAGATGCTTGATCATGGCGCCGGCAATCACTTGGGCGCCGGGTGCCAATTGGCTTTGCAGACGGATCAGTTGCTCTTCCAGCAAGGCCAGGGTTTTCGGCACGCGGATCAGGACCCGATCAAACGGACCGGCCAACGCTTCACTGGCGGGCACGCTCGGTACGGCATCGAATGCCCGGTCGTTACGGATCAGGTTTTTTTCCAGGCCCTGAAAGGCCAGGAACGAGTCGCCGCTGCTGGTCACCTGAACCTTGCCCGAGAGGCTGGCGGCCAATGCGCCAAAGCTGTCGTTGAGCACCAACACTCGAGTGTTCGCGCTCGGTTGCTGGTCGGCCAGGTGATTGAGCAGGTATTCGTCGGCGGCATCAAACGCTTGCAGCGGCTCGTTCTGCTGTTCTGGCTGGCGGATCAGGTCGAGGCGGGCGAACGGTGTTTCGAGCAAAGGCATGGGGTGGGGCTCTGGGTAATCAACGGGGATCCCGCGGCCCAGGGGCGTTGTAGCGGGCGAGACCGTCCGGGTGTACTGCGTCGTGAAAGTTCACACGTCAACACTCCGGAGGAATCGCAAATGGTACGTCAGTCGCGGGTTTTAATCGATCAACGTATCGAGGTGCTGTTGAGGTAGCCGGCCTTGATCGCGGCGATGATCGCGGCAATTTTGTTGCTGACCCCGAGTTTCAAAATCACGCTTTGAATATGGAAATGGATGGTCCGCGCGCTGAGGTTGAGAATTCGTGCGCTTTCTTCAGCGGTTTTTCCGGCTGCCGCCAGTTCCAATACGTCGATTTCCCGTGGAGACAAGTGCGGCGCGGGCGGCTTCAACGCTTTCTTGGGCAGCGATTGTGCGATCAACGCATGAAGATGACGGCACATGAACACCGAGAAACCGAGATTTTCATATAGCTCCATGGCCGTGATCGGGCAATGGCTCCTTGCCAGGCTCAGAATACTGCACAGGCCGCTCTCTTGGTCATGCAGCGATTGTGACCAGCCGTGCTGCAAGCCTGGTGCTTCAAGGGCCTCCCACAGCGAAGGCACCTTGGAGAAAAGATTTTCGCTCCACAGAATGGGCAGCATGGAGTGATTGCAATGGGCTACTATCGGATCGATCAAGCTTAAATTTTTCTGTTCATACTCCTTGTTCCAACTGCTGGGGTAATTGTTGTGCTGGATAGTGTTGAATTGGTTGTTTTGTGTTTGATAAGTAGTTGAAAAAGCAAAAAATTTAAACCCGATATTTTTAGCGAACTCAAGTGCGATCGGGTACGCGGCATCTATATGCTTCGTGCTCGATAGTTGGTTGAGTTGCGACTCCTTCCACCGCTCCATCATGTATCTCCATTGTTCAATCCGCTGGGGTGCTGATTGGATCCGAGATCCGGCACGAGCCGAGTGTAGGATGAATCCTACATAACGATGAGACTTTTTTGCTTTAGTTGGCTTTAAAAATTAAATATCAAGTTCTAAAAAGTTTTTAGAAAGTGCGGTCGGTTTTGTATGTCGAGTTTAATTTGATAGGTCTTTTTTTAACCGAATGGTACGTCTAAAAAAACACTATTTTGTAATAGTCTGGATTGATAGTTAATGGCACTACAAATCGTCGGTGTTTGTTTCCCATGCTTTGCGGGACACTGGACGCTATCTGTTGAATGGAGCGCCCCATGACTGCCAGTGCAGAAAAATTCACGCGCCAGACCCTGCTCGACGTCAAGCCGTTGACCTCAAACCTGTTCACCCTGCGCACGACACGGGATCCGGGCTTCCGTTTTCGTGCGGGGCAATTCGCCAGGCTTGGTGTGACCAAGGCTGACGGCAGCGTTGTTTGGCGTGCCTATTCCATGGTCTCTTCGCCTTATGACGAGTTCCTCGAATTCTTTTCCATCGTGGTGCCGGGGGGCGAGTTCACCAGTGAGCTGGGCCGGCTGGGCGTCGGCGATACGCTGCTGGTGGACCGCCAGGCCTTCGGTTACCTGACACTTGACCGCTTCGTCGACGGGCGGGATCTATGGTTGTTATCCACAGGCACGGGCGTGGCGCCGTTTCTGTCGATCCTGCAGGACTTCGAGGTGTGGGAGAAATTCGAGCGAATCATCCTGGTCTACAGCGTGCGCGAAGCCCGGGAACTGGCGTATCAGGAACTGATCGCGGAGTTGGCGCAGCGTGACTATCTGGCTGAGTACGCGCACAAGTTTCACTACATTGCCACCGTCACCCGCGAGCAGCATCCAGGCGCCTTGAATGGCCGGATCACCACGTTGATTGAGCGTGGCGAACTGGAGCAGGCGGCAGGTGTGGCGCTGACGGCCGAGCATTCGCGGGTCATGCTGTGTGGTAATCCGCAGATGATCGATGACACGCGAAAACTGCTGAAACAGCGCGACATGCACTTGAGCCTCAGCCGACGCCCCGGGCACGTGGCGGTGGAAAACTACTGGTAAAAAAAACGGCGCCACGAAGGCGCCGTTTTTGCTTGCATCAGATCATTCTGGTCGATTGTTCTGAGCTTTGAGCAGATCACGGATCTCACCCAGCAGCTCTTCTTCCTTGGTCGGAACCGGCGGCAGGGTAGGCGCCACGGCCTCTTCGCGCTTCAAACGGTTGATGGCTTTGACGCCCATGAAAATCGCGAACGCGACGATGATGAAGTCGATCATGCTCTGGATGAACTTGCCGTACGCCAGCACCACCGCCGGAATATCCCCGTTGGCGGCCTTGAGCGTAATGGCCAGGTCACTGAAATCCACCCCACCGATCAGCAGCCCGATTGGCGGCATGACCACGTCGCCGACAAACGACGAAACGATCTTGCCGAAGGCGGCACCGATGATGATACCGACGGCCATGTCGACCACGTTGCCTTTGACCGCGAAGGCCTTGAACTCACTTATCACGCCCATAGGTTGTTTCCTTGTTACAGATGAGGATGGTAACGCAGTGTAAATCAGCCAAATGGTTCTTGCCCGAAACAACTGCTTACAGCGCTTGCTTGCTATCGACCGGATCATCGGGAAAAAGTTTTCAAAATGCCATCACTGGCGCGCAGGTCTGCGTGGTGCAGACCGACGTGCTCACGCAATCCAGTTGAGGGGTGTTGTTTGTCATTCAGTCGCTTGTGCTGATCAGCGGTGGAGGTGGTGGCCAGCATTAAAAGTGTCCGCTTTGCAAAAGTGACTTATTGAATGTAAGGGGAGTGTGCTCGCTATAAGTTTTACAGCACGGAACTTCAAGTATAAGTTCTCGGTGTGAAAAGTAGTGGCCGGAAAACAAAAGGTGCGTGATGTCGTAACGCCATCGATTTGAATCTCTGGATTAAACTCTTGGCTTATTGGGTAATGTTGTACATTAAGTTCTCAGAGTGTTAAGCCTTGTACAGCTTTGTGAGTGTTGGTTTTAACTTTGGCAGGATTGTCTGAACCGCGCGTTGTACAAGTTATGAAAGTTTCAACACGGTCGCTGCCTCGGCAACTGAATAAGTCGCGACAGTACTCCAGTGGGGTAATGCCGTCGCACTGATCCGGTCCAGCTGAGCTATCATCGCGGTTTTTGCCGGGAGTTCAGATGGCCAAGGCCAAGCGCATGTACGGCTGCACCGAGTGCGGCTCAACCTTCCCCAAGTGGGCCGGCCAGTGCGGCGAGTGCGGGGCCTGGAACACCTTGACCGAAACCATGGTCGAGAGTGGCGGTGCCGCAGCGCCCAGCGGTCGCACCGGCTGGACCGGCCAGCAGGCACAGATCAAGACCCTGGCTGAAGTCAGCGTCGAAGAAATACCGCGTTTTTCCACGGCTTCCAGTGAACTCGATCGCGTCTTGGGCGGCGGGCTGGTGGACGGTTCGGTGGTACTGATCGGCGGTGATCCGGGCATCGGTAAATCAACCATCCTGTTGCAAACCTTGTGCAACCTCGCCAAGAGCATGCCGGCGCTGTACGTCACCGGCGAGGAGTCCCAACAGCAAGTGGCCATGCGCGCCCGTCGCTTGGGATTACCGCAGGATCAACTGCGTGTCATGACCGAAACCTGCATCGAAACCATCATCGCCACCGCCCGGGTCGAAAAGCCCAAGGTCATGGTGATCGACTCGATTCAGACGATTTTTACTGAGCAGTTGCAATCGGCACCGGGCGGCGTGTCCCAGGTGCGTGAGAGCGCGGCTTTGCTGGTGCGCTATGCCAAACAGAGTGGCACGGCGATTTTCCTGGTTGGCCACGTGACGAAAGAAGGCGCATTGGCCGGGCCACGCGTGCTGGAACACATGGTTGATACCGTGTTGTATTTCGAGGGCGAATCCGACGGTCGCTTGCGCTTGCTGCGGGCGGTGAAGAACCGTTTCGGCGCGGTCAACGAACTGGGCGTGTTCGGCATGACGGACAAGGGTTTGAAAGAAGTCTCCAACCCTTCGGCGATTTTTCTCACGCGTGCACAGGAAGAAGTCCCCGGCAGTGTGGTCATGGCAACGTGGGAAGGCACCCGGCCAATGCTGGTGGAAGTCCAGGCGCTGGTGGATGACAGTCACTTGGCCAACCCGCGTCGGGTCACGCTGGGGCTGGATCAGAATCGGCTGGCGATGTTGCTGGCGGTTCTGCATCGACACGGCGGCATTCCAACCCACGACCAGGATGTGTTCCTCAACGTGGTCGGTGGCGTGAAGGTGTTGGAAACCGCTTCCGATCTGGCGCTGATGGCGGCGGTCATGTCCAGTTTGCGCAACCGGCCATTGCCCCATGATCTGCTGGTGTTCGGGGAAGTCGGTTTGTCTGGCGAAGTCCGCCCGGTTCCAAGTGGGCAAGAACGCTTGAAAGAAGCCGCCAAGCACGGCTTCAAACGGGCCATCGTGCCCAAGGGCAACGCACCGAAAGAGGCGCCGCCGGGGTTGCAGATCATTGCCGTGACCCGTCTGGAGCAGGCCCTCGACGCACTATTCGCGTAACTGCAGGCATTACCCAATACTGTGGGAGCCGGGCTTGCCCGCGATAGCGGTTTGTCAGTCGACATTTGTGTTAGGGCTGGCACCGCCATCGCGGGCAAGCCCGGCTCCCACAGGGATTTGCGTCGAGTCGTCAGACCTCGATCAACGCACCCAATTCCCGCTCCAGCGCCTTCTGATCCCCCAGATTGAGTTCGATCAACCGCCGCAGGCGCGCTATGGAATCCAGGCTGATGTATCGGCAGACGAAACCTAACTGGTCCAGATCGTCATGCGTTAGCTGCACATCCATCTTTATCTCGACGTCTTTACTCAGATGAATGTCGACGGAAAAAACCTTTTCCCGATCGCCCAGCCACGGTTCGGGTTTTTCGATCAATAACCCCTTGAGTGACAGGTCAATCAGCTTAACTGGCCAGATGAATTCCCCTTGGCACAGCTCGGTTCGGGCGTCGAACGCAATACGTTTGAAGCGGCGGCGATCGGCAGGGTGTTGGCTCATGGCGCAATCCTCTGAATGTTCGCTGACTATAGACCCGCATTGTCAAAGCCTGCCAGCCGAGCGGGCGTCTAGACCAATGTCGGGGTATGGCCTTTGCCGTCAGGCGAGCTAAACTCGAGGTGGCTGTCTTTCTTGTCCACCCTGGCTGGAATAAAAAAATGAAAAATAATAATAGCCTGCTACGCCATCTACCCTGGCTGCTGCTGGCAATTGTCGGAGCGTGCGCTCTTGGTGTCGTGGCATTGCGCCGAGGCGAGGCAATCAACGCCTTGTGGATTGTGGTCGCCGCCGTGGCCATTTATCTGGTTGCGTACCGTTACTACAGTCTGTTCATCGCTAACAATGTGATGCAACTCGATTCGCGACGGGCCACCCCCGCCGTGCTCAATAACGATGGTCTGGACTACGTCCCTACCAACAAACACATCCTCTTCGGTCACCACTTCGCGGCTATCGCTGGCGCAGGTCCGCTGGTCGGTCCGGTACTGGCGGCGCAGATGGGCTACTTGCCCGGCACGCTGTGGCTGATTGCCGGCGTGGTGCTGGCCGGTGCGGTTCAGGACTTCATGGTCCTGTTCATGTCGACTCGCCGCAACGGCCGTTCCCTGGGCGACATGGTCCGTGAAGAAATGGGCCGCATCCCGGGCACCATCGCGCTGTTCGGCTGCTTCCTGATCATGATCATCATCCTCGCGGTGCTGGCGCTGATCGTCGTGAAAGCCCTGGCCGAGAGCCCATGGGGCATTTTCACGGTGATGGCGACCATCCCGATCGCAATGTTCATGGGCATTTACATGCGCTACATCCGCCCGGGTCGCATTGGCGAAATCTCCGTGGTCGGCGTATTGCTGCTGCTGGGTTCGATCTGGCTGGGCGGGCAGATTGCCGCCGATCCGGTGTGGGCCAAGGCGTTCAGTTTCACTGGCGTGCAGATTACGTGGATGCTGGTCGGATACGGTTTCGTGGCCGCCTCGCTGCCGGTCTGGCTGATTCTGGCGCCGCGTGACTACCTGTCGACGTTCCTCAAAATCGGCACCATCGTGGCGTTGGCGATCGGTATCCTGGTCACTATGCCAGAGCTGAAAATGCCCGCATTGACCCAGTTCGTCGATGGCACCGGCCCGGTGTGGAAGGGCGGTCTGTTCCCGTTCCTGTTCATCACCATTGCCTGTGGCGCGGTCTCGGGTTTTCACGCGCTGATCTCCTCAGGCACCACACCTAAACTGTTGGATAACGAGGTCAACGCTCGTTACATCGGTTACGGCGCGATGCTGATGGAATCGTTCGTGGCCATCATGGCGATGGTTGCCGCCTCGGTGATCGAGCCGGGTGTGTATTTCGCCATGAACAGCCCGGCCGCCGTTGTCGGCGGTGACGTGGTGGCAGTGGCGCAAACCGTCAGCAGCTGGGGCTTTGCAATTACCCCGGAAGCGCTGCAAGCGGTGGCCAAGGACATCGGTGAAACCACCATCCTCGCCCGTGCCGGCGGTGCGCCGACCCTGGCGGTCGGTATCGCACAGATCCTCCACAGTGTCCTGCCGGGTGAAAACACCATGGCATTCTGGTACCACTTTGCGATCCTGTTCGAAGCGCTGTTCATCCTGACGGCGGTGGATGCGGGTACGCGTGCCGGTCGCTTCATGCTCCAGGATTTGCTCGGCTCGTTCGTGCCGGCGCTGAAACGCACTGAATCGTGGACCGCCAACCTGATCGCCACCGCCGGTTGTGTGGCGATGTGGGGCTGGTTGCTGTACCAGGGCGTAATTGACCCGTTGGGTGGCATCAACACCTTGTGGCCGCTGTTCGGCATCTCCAACCAGATGCTGGCCGGTATCGCGCTGATGCTCGGCACCGTCGTGCTGATCAAAATGAAACGCCAACGCTATGTCTGGGTGACCATGCTGCCTGCGGTGTGGTTGCTGATCTGTACCACCACGGCTGGCTTCATCAAGTTGTTCGACGCCAACCCGGCGATTGGCTTCCTGTCGCTGGCGAAAAAATACAGCGATGCGCTGGCCAACGGTCAGATCCTCGCGCCGGCCAAGGACATCACTCAGATGCAACACGTGATCTTCAACGCCTACACCAACGCAACGCTGACGGCGCTGTTCCTGTTCGTGGTCTTCAGTATCCTGTTCTACGCGCTCAAGGTCGGTATTTCCGCCTGGGGCAGCAAGGAACGTACGGATAAAGAAGCCCCCTTCCAGGCGCTGCCGGATGCTTGATCGAGGAGTGCAGCATGTTCAATGACCTGAGTCGCCTCGGTAAGTACCTCGGTCAGGCCGCGCGCCTGATGGTCGGGATGCCCGACTACGACAACTACGTCGAGCATATGCAGACCAAACACCCGGACAAACCGGTGATGAGCTATGAGATGTTCTTCCGGGAACGCCAGGAAGCTCGTTACGGTGGCAAGGGTGGGCCGAAGTGCTGTTGATGCGCGAGGCTTAAGCAGCACACCACTGTAGGAGCCCGGCTTGCCGGCGATGGCGTCTTCAAGATCGCTATCGCCGGCAAGCCGGGCTCCTACAGTTTTTTTAGCGCATGGGAGATTTTCGATTTGTTCACACCAATCCCGGTCACGATCCTCAGCGGCTTCCTCGGCGCCGGTAAGACCACGCTGTTGCGCCACCTGCTCAAAGCCGAGCACGGCCTGAAAATCGCCGTGATCGAAAACGAATTCAGTGACGCCGGTATCGACACCCAACTGTTGGGCGACGAGCCGGTGCAAGTGATGACCCTGTCCAATGGCTGCGTCTGCTGCACCATCCACACCGACCTGACCAAGGCGCTGTACCTGTTGCTCGAACGCCTGGACAGCGGCGAAATCGCCTTCGACCGTCTGGTGATCGAGTGCACCGGCCTGGCTGATCCGGCGCCGGTGGCACAGACCTTCTTCATCGACGAGGAACTGCGCGAGCGTTACATCCTCGACGGCATCATTACCCTGGTCGACGCGGCACACGCCGATGTGCACCTGACCCAAACCATCGCCCAGGCGCAGATCGGTTTCGCCGATCGCTTGCTGGTGAGCAAGCGCGATCTGGTGGACGAACCGACCTTTACCGCATTGAGCGAGCGCCTCACCCGCATCAACCGTCGCGCGCCAATTCGCGTAGTCGACCACGGCCAGATCGACCTGGCCGAACTGCTTGATGTGCGCGGCTTCAATCTCAATGCCGACCTCGGTGGCGGCCTGAGTCTGCGCCCGGTCAGCAAAGCGCCTTCCATCGACCGCATTTCCAGCCTGGTGCTGCGTACCGACAAGCCGCTGGATATCGACAAGCTCAGCGAGTTCATGAACGAATTGCTGGAAGAGCATGGCAAGCAACTGCTGCGCTACAAAGGCGTGCTGAACATCCTTGGCGAGCCGCGGCGGATGGTGTTTCAGGGTGTCCTGAAGTTGTACGGATTCGATTGGGACACCGAGTGGGCAGAGGGCGAGGCGCGTGAAAGCGTGATCGTGTTTATTGCCGACGATTTGCCGGAAGAGAAAATCCGGGAAGGGTTTGCGCGGGTGGCCGCGGACTAGAGCCTGAGATTTCTACGAGGCTGATGCCGTCATCGCCGGCTTGCCGGCGATGGCGATCTAACCGGCAACACGATGCTGGCGCGATATCGGTTGTGAGTTCAGCAATACCACCTCCAAATGATCCAGATGCCGGCTCAGCAATACCTCGGCAGTCACCGCATCACCACGTTCCACCGCATTGACAATGTCTTCATGCACCTGCCACTCGCAATAACCTTCTTCTGGCGTATCAAACTGCGCAATCGCCAGCGAGGTCAACGGCACCAGGCTGCCCAAAAAATGCGCCAACGGTGCATTCCCCGCCATTTCAGCCAATTGCAGATGAAACTCCCCGGCCAACTGAATCGCCGCGCCACGCCTCGTGCACAGGCGCTCGCTATCGATCAAGGTGCGCAGGTGTTTCAGATGCTGTGGATGGGGCTGCTGACAGGCCAGCCGCACCACCGTGGTCTCAGTCAGTCGTCGCGCATGCAGCGTCTGCCGGACCTGCTCGCGATCGAGCGCGGTGACTCGAGGGCGATGGTGCGTGCGCAACACGATGATCTGCTGATGGGACAACTGCGTCAGCACCCCCCGAATATCACTGCGGCGCACGCCGAACATCTGCGCGAGACTTTCTTCGGTAAAGCGACTGGCGGCATCGATGCGCTGTTCAAGAATGGCGTCGAAGACTCGCGAGTAAAGGTCGTCCGTCGGCGTGGCAAAGGGCAGGGCAACAAGAGTTTGCACTGAAGCGAAGCTGTTCATGGCCTGTCTCCGGTTTCAATAGGTTTCAACTGCCGAGGTTGTCGTCCGGGATATTCAATTCGATGCCCATCCGCTTTCCTTCGCGAAGGATATGGCGGCGCATCTCGGCACTGGCCTGGGCGCTGTTCTTGCTGCGAATCGCGCGCACCACGGCTTCGTTTTCTTCGAGGCGTTCAGCCAGATGCTCGGGTGAGTTGCGCAGCACTTCGGCGCTTTGCTTGAGGGCATTGCTGGTCTGCTGCACCACGCTCTGGAAAATCGGGTTTGAGGTCAGCGTGAACAGCTCTTCGTGGAACGCGATGTAAGCGTTCACCCCGGCCTCGCTGTCGTTGGCCTCCAGGGCTTCGCGCATGTCCATCAGGGTCAGGCGCAATTGCCCGACTTCCTTGCTGCTGATCGACTGCGCTACCAGACCGACGATAAATGGCTCAAGGGTGTAGCGCAGTTGCAGCACGTCCTCCAGGCTTGCGCCGGCCACCGCGCTGTCATGGCTTTGGCTGTCAGTCAGATGGGCATCCAGCACCACCACGCCTTTGCCCGGCATCGAGCGCACCAGGCCGAGGGTTTCCAGGACGATGACCGCTTCGCGCAGGCTCGGGCGGCTGATGCCCAGTTGCTCGGCCAGTTCACGCTGGCCCGGCAACATTTCGCCAGAGCGCCACTGACCACGGGCCAAGGCGGTCCGGAGTTTTTCTACCACTGAATTGACGACGGTTGACGAGGTAATCACTGTTCGCTCCAAGTCGCGATAAATGTGCCTGCCCGCAGGCAGGCACACGTTGTTTAAAATTCCTGCTGATGCGCCGGGGCAACCGGTTTTCTCGGTTGGAAGGTATAACCGACCTGACCGGAAAGCACCTTGTTTGCCCGTTGGATATCGATGTCTTTTTCCCAGCGGGCGATGGCCACGGTGGCGACGCAGTTGCCGATCAGGTTGGTCAGCGCGCGGCCGATGCCCATGAACCAGTCAACCGCCAGGACCAATACCAGACCGACCACCGGAATCGCTGGAATCGCGGTCAGCGTCGCCGCCAGAATCACCAGCGCCGAGCCGGGAATCCCGTGAGCGCCTTTGGAGGTGATCAGCGACACCAACAGAATGGTCAGCAAATCGGTCATGGCCAACGGCGTACCGGTGGCATTGGCGATGAAGACAATGGCGAGGGTCAGGTAGATCGAAAAACCGTCCAGGTTGAACGAGTACCCGGTTGGAATCACCAGACCCACTGTCGAACTGCCGATACCCAGGTGCTCGAGCTTGCGCATGATTTGCGGCAGCACGGCGTCGGACGAGGCGGTGCCCATGACGATCAGCAATTCTTCGCGCAGGTATTTCAGCAAGGGCCACATCTTCAGGCCCGAAAGGCGCATCACCAGGCCGAGAATCAATGTCACGAACGCCACGCAGGTCAGGTAAAACAGGCCGACCAGACTGCCCAGGTGTTGCAGCGAGTCCAGGCCATATTTGCTCGTGGTGAAGGCAATCGCGCCGAACACACCGATCGGCGCCAGGCGCACGATCATGCCCATGATGCGGAAAATCACGTGGCTCAGCTCATTGATCAGCCGGGAAATACCCGACGCGGCTTCGCCCACCAGGTTCAGCGCGCTGCCGAACAGTACTGAAAACAACAGGACTTGCAGGATGTTGTTCTCTGCGAACGCGCCGATGACCGAGGTCGGGATCAGGTTCATCAGGAACTGGGAGGTGGTTTGCATGTGCTGACCGCGCTGGGCGATGTCGCCCATGTCGGCAGCAGACAACTGCTCCAGATGAATGTTCGCGCCGCTGCCGATGCCGGTGCTGAAGGCGAACACCAGGCCAATCACCAGGGCGATGGTGGTCAGCACTTCGAAGTAGATCACCGATTTCAGGCCGATGCGCCCGACCTTCTTCAAGTCGCCGGCACCGCTGATGCCGCTGACCACCACGCAGAACACGATCAGGCCAATGAGCATCTTGATCAGTTTGATGAAACCGTCGCCGAGCGGTTTGAGCTGGGCTGAATATTCGGGAAGGGTCAGTCCGCAGACGATGCCGAGCACCAGTCCGAGAACCACTTGAAGGAAGATTGAACGCGAGCACCATCTGAGCATGGGAGGAATCCTGGTCGGTGTCCTGGCTGCCGTGCGCGAGGCGCATCAGATTCAGGACTTAATTATTGTGGTCTTACCGGTATGTCCAGTGCAGGCGCAGTCTAGGCGCTAATTTTGGGTTAACGCAAGTGGAAACTGCGAAATTGGCATGACCGGTCTGACCAGTGGCGCTGGTCCTGTAGGAGCCGGCTTGCCGGCGAAGGCGATGGAAAGATCAATGCAAGGCTCAAGAACGGATCGCCAGCAAGCCGGCGCCTACAAATCGCAGACGAAAAAAAACCGGCCATCACTGGCCGGTTTTTTCTGACTGCGGTTTAACGGGCTGATTAAGCGCCGTACACCGGCAGCTTCTTGCAGATGGCCTTGACCTTCTCACGAACGGCGTCGATCACCGCTTCGTTGTTCAGGTCCGCCAGGATGTCGCAGATCCAGCCGGCCAGCTCTTTGCACTCTGCTTCCTTGAAGCCGCGAGTGGTCACAGCCGGAGTGCCGAAGCGCAGGCCGGAGGTGACGAACGGGGAGCGTGGATCGTTTGGCACGGAGTTCTTGTTCACGGTGATGAATGCTTTGCCCAGAGCGGCGTCAGCGTCTTTACCGGAGATTTCCTGCTTGATCAGCGACAGCAGGAACAGGTGGTTTTCAGTACCGCCGGAAACCACGTCGAAACCGCGCTCGATGAATACGCCGGCCATGGCCTTGGCGTTTTTCACCACTTGTTGCTGGTAAACCTTGAACTCAGGCTGCAGTGCTTCCTTGAAGCAGATCGCTTTGGCGGCGATCACGTGCTCCAGCGGGCCACCCTGGGCGCCCGGGAATACGGCGGAGTTCAGCTTCTTCTCGATGTCGGCGTTGGCGCGAGCCAGGATCAAACCGCCACGTGGACCGCGCAGGGTCTTGTGCGTGGTGGTAGTCACGACGTCAGCGAATGGCACCGGGTTCGGGTAGACGCCAGCGGCGACCAGACCGGCCACGTGGGCCATGTCGACGAACAGGTAAGCGCCAACCTTGTCGGCGATTTCGCGGAAGCGCGGGAAGTCGAGGATCTGCGAGTAGGCAGAGAAACCGGCCACGATCATTTTCGGCTTGTGCTCAACGGCCAGACGCTCGACTTCGTCGTAGTCGATCAGGCCATTGGCGTCGATGCCGTACTGAACGGCGTTGTACAGCTTGCCGGAGGAAGAAACGCTGGCACCGTGGGTCAGGTGACCACCGTGAGCCAGGCTCATGCCCAGGATGGTGTCGCCCGCTTGCAGCAGGGCCAGGTAAACGGCGCTGTTGGCTTGCGAACCGGCGTGCGGCTGAACGTTGGCGTAATCGGCGCCGAACAGTTCTTTGGCACGGTCGATGGCCAGTTGCTCGACCACGTCGACGAACTCGCAACCACCGTAGTAGCGCTTGCCCGGGTAGCCTTCGGCGTACTTGTTGGTCAGTACCGAGCCTTGAGCTTCCATCACCGCTGGGCTGGTGTAGTTTTCCGAAGCGATCAGCTCGATGTGTTCTTCCTGGCGCTGAGCTTCTTGCTCCATGGCGGCAAAGAGATCGGCGTCGTACTTGGCAATAGTCAAATCACGGCTGAACATGGCGGTCCTCAAGGATCGGGGCAGAAAAGGGGGGCATTCTAACCCAATGGGTTTTAGATGGCATATGAAAGGAGATCATGTCGCAGACAAGTGGGCTTCATGACGGGATCAGCGGTGATCGTGCCGGCCCCATCGCCGGCAAGCCGGCTCCTACATTTGGAATGCGGTCCCCCATAGGAGCCGGCTTGCCGGCGATGGCGTCCTTTGCCTCACCACAAAACATCAGTCGAACATGAACAACGCATCATTACTGAATTGCGCTTCAAACCGGCCCGCCGGAATCGGACGCCCGAACAGGTAACCCTGAACCTCATCGCAACCATGCTCACGCAGGAAGTCCAGCTGCTCATGGGTTTCCACGCCCTCGGCGATCACCGCCAGGTTGAGGCTGTGGGCCATGGCGATGATCGCGCGGGCAATCTGCGCATCCTGTTCACCCGACGGCAAGCCATCGACAAAGGTGCGGTCGATTTTCAGCACGTCGATCGGGAACTGCTTGAGGTAGTTGAGCGATGAATAACCGGTGCCGAAGTCGTCGACCGCGATGCTCAGGCCAAGGTTTTTCAACCCGGCGAGAATCTGCATTGCCTCGCTGACTTCGCGCATCAGGATACTTTCGGTCAGTTCCAGCTCCAGGCACGCCGGCGGCAGGCCGGTTTCCTTGAGGATGGTGGCGATCCGCGTGCCGAGCTGGCCGTCGGAGAACTGCCGCGCGGAAATGTTCACCGAGACCTTCGGCACTCTTACTTTGGCTTGATGCCAGGTCTTGAGTTGACGACAGGCCTCGCTGATCACCCAGTCGCCAACGTCCACCACCAGACCCAGTTCTTCGAGCACCGGAATGAAATCTCCCGGCGGCACCAGGCCTCGGCGCGGATGGCGCCAGCGCAACAAGGCTTCGGCGCCGGTCAGGCGTTTGCCGTCGCCGCTGAACTGCGGCTGGTAGTACAGAACGAATTCGTTTTGCTCAAGGGCGTGACGCAAGTCGCTTTCCAGCTCCAGACGCTCGAGGGCGCTGGCGTTCATGTCGGCCTGATAGAACTGGAAGTTGTTCTTGCCGCGCTCCTTGGCGTGGTACATCGCGGTGTCGGCGTTCTTCATCAGCTGACTGAGTTCATTGCCATCCTGCGGGCTCAGGGCGATGCCGATACTGGCGGTGACGAAAAATTCGCGGCCTTCGAGCACGAACGGCTTCACCAGGCTGGCGAGGATCTGCTCCGCCACGTGAATCGCCCGGTTCAGAGCGATTTCCCGGTTGATGCGCGGTTGCAGGAGCAAGGTGAATTCGTCGCCGCCCATGCGCGCCACGGTGTCGTCGTCATCGACGCAACCGAGCAGGCGCGTGGCCATTTCCTTGAGCATGCGATCGCCGGCGGCGTGGCCCAGGGAGTCGTTGATCGGCTTGAAACGGTCGAGGTCGAGGAACATCAGCACCACCCAGGACTTCTGCCGTTCCGCCGATTGCAACGCGGTGTGCAGGCGGTCCTGGAACAGTGTGCGGTTGGGCAGATGCGTCAGGGCGTCGTAATAGGCGAGGCGGTGAATCCGTTGTTCACTGGCCTTGCGCTCGCTGATGTCGCTGAAGAAACACACGTAGCTGGCCAGATCGCCTTCGTCGTCGAGTACCGCCGTGATGCCGACCCACGCCGGGTAGTGCTCGCCATTGCGCCGCTTGAGCCAGACTTCACCTTCCCAGGTGCTGTGCTGATTCAATTGCTTGAGCACATAGCGCAGGTGCGCTTCCTGCTGCTCGTCGACGGTCAGCATGTTTGGCAACTGGTCGAGCACTTGCTCCACCGCATAGCCGCTCACGCGACTGAACGCTTCGTTGGCCTGGACGATGTAGCCCGCCGGGTCGGTGATCAGGATTGCCGAGGTCGAGTGTTCGAATACCGTGGCCGCCATGCGCAGGTCTTTCTCGGCGCGGCGTTGCTGGCTGATGTCGCGACCGACACCGAGCACGCCCTCGAAGGCGCCGTGTTCGTCCCAGACCAGCACCAGGCGCAACTCGATCGGAATCTTGCGCCCGTCGGCGCGCAGGCAGTCGAACAAGAACAGTTGGGTCTGCACCTGACTGCGCAATAGCGCCAGTTGCTCGGGTTTACCCAGCGCTTTGCTGACGCGGTCCATCAGGTGATAGATGCCGGTCAATTGTTGCGGGTTGGCAATGGTCGACTGCCAGCCGTTCTGGAAAATCCAGTCGGTGTCGTAGCCCAGCACGGCTTGTACCGACGGGCTGACGTAGTTGAGCGAGAGCTTGTTGTCGGTGGAGAAAATCACGTCGCTGATGCTTTCGGCGAGCATCCGGTAGCGCTGCTCGCTGTCGCGCAGGGACTCACTGGCTTCGATCTGCTCGGTGATGTCCTTGGCCACGCCGATGATCCGTGTGACCTGGTCGTGTTTGTCCCGCGCCAGCGCCTGTTCACGAATATCGAAACGCCGCCATTTGCCGTTGCGGTGACGGAAGCGCAGTTGGCATTGCAGCAATTGCGTATAGCCCGCTTGCCGCTGGGTCTGGCGAGAGCGATGGTAGTGGTCGGCATCTTCGGGGTGCAGCAGGATTTCCCAGAAGTACTCGCCCATCTGATGCAGCTCGGTGCGGTTGTAACCGAGTGTCTGGCCCAGATGATGGTTGCTGAAAATCATGCGCTGGCTGATCACGTCCTGGACGTACAAATGATCCGGCACGGTGCGCACCACATCGGACCAGAACCCTTCACGCTCGAGCAGCGACAGTTCGACGAGCTTGCGACTGGTGATGTCGCTGATGCTCAGGATGACCGCTTTATAGTCGTCCTGGTTTTCCGGCAAGCGCAGCACCAGCCACAGGTGCTGATCGCGGCCATTGGCGTCTTGCAGTTTTATTTCCAGCTCAAACTGTTTCTGCTGATTAAGCACCGCATCGAGCACTTGGTTGCCGATGGCGGTGCCATCCAGCGGATTGCCGTCGATCAGCAACTTCCAGGCTTGTTCGCAGGAATTGACGTTGAGCAGTTGCAGGGCGACCTGGTTGACCTCGGTGATGCGCAGCTCTTGCAGCAACTGCTGGCGCTGTTCCGGGGCTTCCAGCCAGGTTTGCAATTGTTCGGTGCTGTGCAACTGGGCTTTTTCGAAGACGCTCTTGAGGCCAGACACATCGAGTACACAAAGCGCGACGCCGGTGCCTTCGAAAATATCCTGATAGCGCCGGCGACCTTCACTCACCTGGCGCTGACGGCGGCGCATGTTCAGCAGGGCGATCAGCGGCAGCAGAGAGAGCGCCAGCCCCAACAGGCATTTGCCGATAAACGCCGGCAGCAGTTCTTCGATCACACGTTGTCGGTCGAATAACCCGCGCACTTGCCAATCGCTGCCGGTCAGGGGAACCGTCAGCACGCTATTGGCCACATCGTTCGCGGTCAGCTCGCTCGGTTTGGCCAAGGGCTGTGAATCATCGCGGCTGATGACCTGATGATTGACGCGGTTTTCCACCAGCCACAGCGGGCGGATGCCGGCCTCGCTTGGTTTGATCAGTGACGAGAAAAAGCTCGGCGTCAGGCGCAGGACCCAATAACCCCGGGTGCTGCCGCTGGCCTGATGCAGCAGCAGGTGCACCACCGAACCGTTATCGGCATTGCTGAAATAGTGCGCCTGGGCACGGCTGCGGCGTACCAGTTCGACGAGGTAATCGGCGTCCTCGCTGTCGGCGGCGCTGTCGCTGATGACTTTTCCGGAGGGGCTCAACAGCGCGAGGCTGCGCAGCTCGGGCAGGGACTTTTGCAGCTTGCTCAGCAGCTCCTGCTGTTCGTCGGCGCTTTGCGGCTGTTCGACGATCGGTAGCAGGTTAAGGGCGATCTGCGCATTGAGCGACATGTTCAGGCTGACTTGCGCCGCCATATCGGCGGTGTAGTCGATGGTGTACTGGCGCTGGTTTTTCTGGGTTTCGCGCAGTTGATCCAGCAACTGCCAGAACAGCAACGCGAGCAACAAAAGCACGAGTGTCGCCAGCGCGCCCTTCAATGTTCCGCGCAGGGGGGTACCGGTCACCGCAGTCGGTGCACGGGTGGTCAAGGGCGGAGTGACATTAGACAAACTGTAATCCTGCGGTTTGGCTGGACTGGCGCGACGTGCACTATAAGCCGGACGCCCGGAGGGCGGCTAGCATGCCTTGAGTTGTGGCAAAGTGCCAGTCCTGCTCGGCTGGACTGCCATCTGTCATTAAGGTAGCTTTGCCGGTTACGCGGGAGCGTTCCAGCTCCTAGAATCAGACTTTTTCAGCGCGCACTTATTGATAGCTATCAGTCGGACGACGCGCACGGTCTGGCCGGGCATCGCCTGCGCTCCAATCATTCATCTGTCACTGACCCAAGGTTCTCCATGGCTCAATACGTCTTCACCATGCATCGGCTGGGCAAAGTTGTTCCGCCGAAGCGGGAAATCCTGAAAAACATTTCGCTGTCCTTCTTCCCCGGCGCCAAGATCGGCGTGCTCGGCCTCAACGGTTCGGGTAAATCCACGCTGCTGAAAATCATGGCCGGCGTCGACACCGAGTTCGAGGGCGAAGCCCGTCCGATGCCGGAGCTGAACATCGGCTACCTGCCACAGGAACCGATCCTGGACCCGACCAAGACCGTGCGTGAAGTGGTCGAGGAAGCGGTCAGCGTGATCAAGAACGCCCAGGCGCGCCTGGACGAGGTCTACGCGGCCTACGCTGATGAGGATGCCGATTTCGACAAACTGGCGGCTGAACAGGCCAAGCTCGAAGCCATCCTGCAAGCCAGCGACGGTCACAACCTGGAGCGTCAACTGGAAGTCGCCGCCGATGCGCTGCGCCTGCCGGCCTGGGACGCCAAGGTCGAATTCCTTTCCGGCGGTGAAAAACGTCGTGTGGCCCTGTGCCGCCTGCTGCTGTCCGCCCCGGACATGCTGCTGCTCGACGAACCGACCAACCACCTGGATGCCGATTCCGTCGCCTGGCTGGAGCACTTCCTGCACGATTTCCCGGGTACCGTGGTTGCGATCACGCACGACCGTTACTTCCTGGACAACGTTGCTGGCTGGATCCTCGAACTCGACCGCGGCGCCGGTATCCCTTACGAGGGCAACTATTCGGGTTGGCTCGAAGCCAAGTCCGATCGTCTCGCTGCCGAATCCAAGCAGCAGTCGGCCCACGAAAAAGCCATGAAGGAAGAACTGGAGTGGGTGCGCAAAGGCGCCAAGGCCCGCCAGTCCAAATCCAAGGCGCGTCTGCAACGCTTCGAAGAAATGCAATCGCTGGAATTCCAGAAGCGTTCGGAAACCAACGAGATCTACATCCCGGCCGGTCCGCGCCTGGGCGACAAGGTCATCGAGTTCAAGAACGTCTCCAAGGGCTATGGCGATCGCGTGTTGATCGACAACCTGTCGTTCTCCATGCCGAAGGGCGCCATCGTTGGCGTGATCGGCGGTAACGGTGCGGGTAAATCCACGCTGTTCCGCATGCTGATGGGCAAGGAACAACCGGACTCGGGCAGCATCGAAGTCGGCGAAACCGTGCAACTGGCCTGCGTCGATCAGAGCCGCGAAGACCTGGACGGCAGCAAGACTGTGTTCCAGCAAATCTCCGACGGTTCGGACCAGATCCGCATCGGCAACTACGAGATTCCGTCGCGGACCTACGTTGGTCGCTTCAACTTCAAGGGCGGCGATCAGCAGAAGTTCGTCAAGGATCTGTCCGGTGGTGAGCGCGGTCGCTTGCACCTGGCCCTGACCCTGAAGGAGGGCGGTAACGTCCTGCTGCTCGACGAACCGTCCAACGACCTTGACGTTGAAACCCTGCGTTCGCTGGAAGAAGCCCTGCTGGACTTCCCTGGCGCCGCCATTGTGATCTCTCACGATCGGTGGTTCCTTGACCGCGTCGCGACGCACATCCTGGCGTACGAAGACGACTCGCAAGCGGTGTTCTTCGAAGGCAACTACACCGAATACGAAGCCGATCGCAAAAAGCGCCTCGGCGAAGCGGCGGCCCAGCCGCATCGTGTACGGCACAAAAAACTGGCCTGATTTCGGCTGGGTTGCATGAAAAAACGGAGCCTTCGGGCTCCGTTTTTTTTGCCTGTTTTCTGTGACACCGAGGTGTGTTCATCGATGGCAAGCCAGCTCCCACAGGGATCTGTGGTGATCGCAGGATCTGAGAACACTGGAGATCCCTGTGGGAGCGGGCTTGCCCGCGAAAGCGGTCTCGATGGCAGTGCATGTCTCAAACCTGGAATCCCTATTCGGGTGCGAAAATCACCCGGATAACCGATTAATTTATATCCAATGCACCATTTAATTTCATAACTGCGACATTTTGCGCTGTCATGGTGCGCAATCTGTTTGCTAAAGTCCGGCCCAATCTCTTCCAACGACAATAAATTTGCCGAGACTTTTCCATGATCGAATCCGTCGAAACCTTCCTTGCCCGACTGAAAAAACGCGACCCGGACCAACCTGAATTCCACCAGGCTGTTGAAGAAGTCCTGCGCAGCCTGTGGCCGTTTCTCGAAGCCAATCCGCATTATCTGACCTCCGGCATTCTGGAGCGGATCTGCGAACCGGAGCGGGCGATCGTGTTTCGCGTTTCCTGGGTCGACGATCAGGGCAAGGTGCAGGTCAATCGCGGGTTCCGTGTGCAGATGAACAGCGCGATCGGCCCGTATAAGGGCGGTTTGCGTTTCCATCCTTCGGTGAACCTCGGCGTGCTGAAATTCCTCGCCTTCGAACAAACCTTCAAAAACTCCCTGACCTCGTTGCCCATGGGCGGCGGCAAGGGGGGCTCGGACTTCGACCCGAAAGGCAAAAGCGACGCGGAAGTCATGCGTTTTTGCCAGGCCTTCATGAGCGAGTTGTACCGTCACATCGGTGCGGACGTTGACGTGCCGGCCGGTGATATCGGCGTCGGTGCCCGCGAGATCGGTTTCCTGTTCGGCCAGTACAAGCGCCTGAGCAACCAGTTCACCAGCGTGTTGACCGGCAAGGGTCCGAGCTATGGCGGGAGCCTGATTCGCCCGGAAGCCACCGGTTTCGGTTGCGTGTACTTCGCCGAGGAAATGCTCAAACGCAGCGGTGAGGCCGTCGAAGGCAAGCGCGTAGCGATCTCGGGTTCCGGTAACGTTGCGCAGTACGCGGCGCGCAAGGTCATGGACCTGGGCGGCAAGGTGATTTCGCTCTCGGACTCCGAAGGCACGCTTTACTGCGAGGCCGGTTTGACCGAAGAGCAATGGCTGGCGCTGCTGGAGCTGAAAAACGTCACACGTGGGCGGATCAGCGAACTGGCCCGCCGTTTCGGTCTGGAGTTCCGTGCAGGCCAGTGCCCGTGGGATCTGGTGTGCGACATCGCGTTGCCCTGCGCCACTCAAAACGAACTGGATGCCGAGGCCGCGCGTACGCTGCTGCGCAACGGCTGTGTCTGTGTGGCAGAAGGCGCGAACATGCCCACCACGCTGGAAGCCGTGGACCTGTTTATCGACGCGGGGATTTTGTTCGCGCCGGGCAAGGCGTCCAATGCCGGCGGCGTTGCGGTGAGCGGGCTGGAGATGTCGCAGAACGCCATGCGCCTGCTGTGGACCGGCGGGGAAGTGGACAGCAAACTCCACGGGATCATGCAGTCGATCCACCATGCGTGCGTGCATTACGGTGAAGAGAACGGCCGCATCAACTACGTCAAAGGCGCGAACATTGCCGGTTTCGTCAAAGTCGCCGACGCCATGCTCGCCCAGGGTGTGGTTTAAGCCGGTTCAATGCGGATGATTTCGATCATCTGATCGCCGGCCGGGCGTTGCCACAGCACCTCGTCGCCGAGTTGCGCCCCAAGCAATGCCCGGCCCAGCGGTGAGCCCCAGTTGATCAGGCCCGCAGACGCGTCGGCCTGATCCTCGCCGACCAGTTGCACCGTTTGCTCGGTGCTGTGCTCGTCGGCGAAGGTCACGCGGCTGCCGATCTGCACTTTTTGCGTTGAGCTGGCGGCGGTTACAACCTGAGCGCTTTGCAGGCGCTGATTGAAGTAGCGCAGGTCTCGTTCAAGATCGGCCTGGCGCTGCTTGTCGGCCTGCTCGCCTTTGGCCGATTGTTCGCTGTGCAATTGCTGCAGCTCGGCGACTTTCGCCTGCAACTGGGCAAGGCCTGCGGGTGTGACGTAATTGGGCTGCGCGCTGACCTGCCGTTCGACTGGCTGATCGGCTTGCGCGGCGACGTTGTCTTCATTGACGAAGGCGCGACTCATGGTGTTCTCCCGTTATAGGGTTTGGGCCATGGTCACAGGCTTTTAGTTTCGGCGGATGTCTGGCAGCGACTCATGGCGAGCGAAACGCACGGGCGGCGCCCTGATCTTTCTGTTGTTGCCAGGCCTTTTCACGTTCGTCCCAATGGTGGCTGCGATAGTCCTCGCGGTCTTCGCTTTCACGCATGGCCTGGCACTGCCGGAAGCCATCGCTCCAGCCTTCGGCGTATTGCTTGTCCTTGAGATAACGCGGGACGTTCTTGCGAAACTCACCGGTGATCGCCCCGGCGGCTTGTCGGCCACTGCTGCAGCCGTCATCGAAACCATCGGCGAAGGCCGGTGGATAACCCTTGGCGATCAGATCTTCGTGGGTCGTCTGACAGCCCATGATCAACATCAATACACCCACCACACCCACGCAACGCCACATCTCGGACTCCCGGCCGTTCAACGGCCTATACGTGAAGTCTAGGAGTGGATTCGTGAGGCGTTTGTGAAAGGCGTGTGATGGATCTGTCAGGTAGCGAAAACCCGTTGTAGGAGCCGGCTTGCCGGCGATGGCATCGATGCGGTCATTCAGGTTGCACCGCAGTGATGCCATCGCCGGCAAGCCGGCTGCTACAGGTCAGTAGTGATACCACTTCACCTCAAGCATCACTTCGTTTTCGGGGGAAGCGAGGTGGCTGAACTCGCGCTGGGCGCTCAGGCGCAAGCCGAGGTTGCGCGACAATTCCCACTGCTGATTCAGACTCACGCTACGGCGCACTTCGCCATTGGTGAAGAAGTCCCCCTTGGCCTCCAGGCTGAAATTGCCCAGCGGGTTCTTCCACAGCACACCGCTGTTGAAACCCGCCGCCGGGGCGATGAAACCGGCGAAGTCATTGTTGTGCTCGACGCGCACGGTGCCCAAGGCAAAACCGAGCATGTCGTCGGCCAGTTGCCAGGTGCCGCCGCCACCGCCGTTGACGTGACTGACCAGCGTCTCATCGTCATGTTTGCCCGGCACCCGCTCAAGGCCGCCGGTGACCTGCCACGACAGCGGTTGCAGCAGCTCGTTGCGCGGGGTCAGAGAGCGAATGGTCGCCAGATCCAGTTGCTGCAACTGCCACTGGTTGCCTTCGTACTGGCGCAGTTTCATCTGCAGGATTTCGATCTGCGCGCCGAGGGGAAAGCTTTCCGAGTTGTCGTTGAGATCGTGATACGCCATGCGCAGGCCATATTCACCGAAGGCCTTGTCGCCTCGGGTGCCAATGCCGGCTTGCCAGGTGCGCGATTCATGACCGTCCTCGGGCAGGCCGGGTTGCGGGATGTCCAGCTCCGGCGCCGGGTTCTGGTTGATCGCCCGCAGCAATTCAAAACTGCGTTGCGCCCGTTGCGGGTCGCGTTCCTGGCCGTTGGCGCGGTAGCGTTCGAGCCGGTAAGCCGCGTCGATGATCAGCGCCTGACGCTCGCGCGGTTGCGCCTTGAACGCCGGTTCCTGCAACTGTTTCTGGTCGGCGCTGACTTTCAGCACCCACTGCTGTTCTTCAGGATTCAACGGTTCGGCGCGGCTCAGCAGCTCACGTTCGCGGGACGGCCGATACTGAATGGACTCCACCAGGCCGGCTTCTTTCACCGCTTTGACCGTGTCGGTGGGAATGGCAGTCAGCGGGAATTGTTCAGTCAGGCGCAGGCTCGGACGCGCCACTTGCAGCAATTCCAGCAGGCGATAGGAGCAGTTTTCGTCGAAGAAAAAATAGTCGAACTGGATCTGCTTGAGTTCCCAGACGTGCTCGATCATGCGCTCGGTTTCTTGCTGTGACAGGTTCAGCCGGTACTCCCACAGGTCGCGGTTTTCCAGGCTGCGGTATTCCGAGAGTTTTTCCTGGTACGGCACCAGCGCAAACAGGCCCGGATAGCCGCCCATCAAACCTTTCCAGGCGTAGAGGATGCTGTTGTCCGAGCCTTCGATGTAGGCGCCGAAGTTGATTGCGTAGCTGAGCAGCGACGTCTTGTCGCTCTGCACATCCGCCTGATCGATGCGCAACAAGGTGTGGCCGAACATCGATGACGGACTGTTCAAATAGGCTGCCGGAAAAATCATTACGGCGCTGTGGGGCGAGACATCCTTGAACCATTGCTTGAACTCGGCGCAGTCCAGTGTCGGCAGATCAGTCAGATTGAGTTGTGCTTTCAGCCAGCGAGTACGCGCCGGGTAGACGCATTGCGCGTGTTGTTCGCCGGCACTGGCCGGGGCATACAGCGCCTGCACGGTGGCCGCCAGTTCGCGGTCGGGGTGTTCGTTGCCGTCGGGCGCCAGAAAGAATTTCTTGTCGCTGACATAGCTGCGCCAGCCACCCAGCTTGGCGGTTTCGTAATGACCGAGGGAAATCCAGAAGGGATCGTTGGCCAGTTGCTGCAAACGTTGATTGTCGATGTGAGGCGCGGCGGACAGCGGGGCGCAGACACAGAGCGCCAGCCAGGCAAGGCGTTTGAGCATAGTGGGCAACTTAGATATTCGAGAATAAAGACCCAAAAAAAGGGGCAGGTCCAAAAAATAAAACCCGCTCCCCGAAAGGAGCGGGCGGGTCGAGCTTAAGCTTGAGTTACGTACTTCGCCAGACGAGGATCGGCCTTCAAAACGGCCAGGGTGTTGGTATGTACATCATCAGCGGTCACGTCAGCCTTGCTGAAAATCTGCTGGAAGTGCTCGTGAGTCACGGCAGCGAAGCGCGCACGGTCTTCCGGCGCCACGCCCAGTACCACGGCGTAAGTCGTCAGCGCTTCGCCGTTACCTTTAGCCATGTCTTCGGACAGTTCGTTCATCATGCCATTCATGGCAAGCCAGGATTTGCCGCCATAAGTCAGCGACGCATTAGTCGAGCAACCGTTGGTACCGGAAGTCATACCGAATGTTGCGTTGCCGGAAGTGCCGTTGGTGGTGGATGCCAGGAAGTGAGCCGGGGTGCCACGCTGACCTTCGAACAGCATGTTGCCCCAACCGCAATCCGGACCGCCTGGCGCCTGTGCCATAGCGTTGAGGGATACAACGGTGAAGAGAGTACCGAGAAGAATCCGTTTCATAGCTTTGTTCTCTTTATGTGCATACCAATGGACAAGGGGTCTGGCCCGATCTGGCGCCAGTGGGCCGGTTATTGTTCCAGCCGCGCAGTTTGGAGTTTAGGCATGTTCCAAGGGTTCCGTGACATTTTGTGAAATATTCGTTGAAAACGTTGATTTAGACCCGGTCCGCCTGGGGATAACCGTTTAGCTATGCTTTGGCTCAAGGAGCGCCTTGCAAGTGAGGTATGGGCAGCGCCAGAATGCCGCTATCTGCCCCGCCTGATGTAAGGAAGCCCGATGCCTGATCCTGTTGCTGCCAGCTTGCGTCTAGCGCCCGAAGCGCTGACTCGTCCGTTTTCCGCTGAACAGTTCAGCTTCTCTACCACCAATGATCTGGAGCCCTTCCGTGGTGTGCTCGGCCAGGAACGTGCGGTCGAAGCCTTGCAGTTCGGTGTGGCCATGCCACGCCCCGGTTACAACGTATTCGTCATGGGCGAGCCTGGTACAGGCCGGTTTTCGTTCGTCAAACGCTACCTGAAGGCCGAAGGCAAGCGCCTGCAGACCCCGGCCGACTGGGTCTACGTCAACAATTTCGATGAGCCCCGCGAGCCGCGCGCCCTGGAGTTACCCTCGGGCACCGCCGGCGCGTTCATCGGTGATATCAACGCGTTGATCGACAACCTGCTGGCAACCTTTCCGGCGGTATTCGAACACCCGTCTTACCAGCAGAAAAAAAGCGCGATCGATCGCGCCTTCAACCAGCGCTACGACAAGGCGCTGGACATCATTGAGCGTCTGGCGCTGGAAAAGGAGGTCGCGTTGTACCGCGACGCCAGCAACATCGCGTTTACTCCGATGAGCGAAGGCAAAGCGCTGGATGAGGCGGAATTCGCCCAGTTGCCGGAAGCTGATCGCGAGCGTTTCCATGAAGACATTTCCGGTCTGGAAGAGCGTCTGAACGAAGAGCTCGCCAGCCTGCCGCAGTGGAAGCGCGAGTCGAGCAATCAACTGCGTCACCTCAACGAAGAAACCATCACCCTGGCCTTGCAGCCGTTGCTGTCGCCGCTGTCGGAAAAATACGCCGAGAACGCGGCGGTGTGCGGTTACCTGCAAGCGATGCAGGTTTACCTGCTGAAAACCGTGGTCGAGCAATTGGTCGACGACAGCAAGGTCGATGCGGTTGCGCGCAAGATGCTGGAAGAGCAATACGCGCCGAGCCTGGTGGTCGGTCATTCGTCCAGCGGTGGTGCACCGGTGGTGTTCGAGCCACATCCGACTTACGAAAACCTGTTCGGCCGTATCGAATACAGCACCGATCAGGGCGCGCTCTACACCACTTATCGTCAACTGCGACCGGGCGCACTGCACCGCGCCAACGGCGGTTTCCTGATCCTTGAAGCGGAAAAAATGCTCAGCGAGCCGTTCGTGTGGGATGCGCTCAAGCGCGCCCTGCAATCGCGCAAGCTGAAAATGGAATCGCCACTCGGTGAGTTGGGTCGTCTGGCCACCGTTACCCTGACCCCGCAACACATTCCGTTGCAGGTCAAAGTCGTGATCATTGGCGCCCGGCAGTTGTATTACACGCTGCAAGACCTCGATCCGGACTTCCAGGAGATGTTCCGCGTTCTGGTCGACTTCGACGAAGACATCCCGATGGTCGACGAGAGCCTGGAGCAGTTCGCCCAGTTGCTGAAAACCCGTACCTCCGAAGAAGGCATGGCGCCGCTGACCGCCGACGCGGTGGCGCGCCTGGCGACTTACAGTGCGCGTCTGGCGGAACACCAGGGACGTTTGTCGGCGAGGATCGGGGACCTGTTCCAACTGGTCAGCGAGGCGGATTTCATTCGTCACCTGGCCGGAGATGAAATGACCGACGCCGGGCACATCGAGCGTGCGCTCAAGGCCAAGGCCACTCGCACCGGGCGCGTGTCGGCACGGATTCTCGATGACATGCTGGCCGGGATCATCCTGATCGACACTGATGGCGCGGCAGTCGGCAAGTGCAACGGGCTGACGGTGCTGGAAGTCGGGGATTCGGCATTCGGTGTGCCCGCGCGGATTTCCGCCACGGTGTATCCGGGTGGCAGCGGCATTGTCGACATCGAACGTGAAGTTAACCTCGGCCAACCGATTCACTCCAAAGGCGTGATGATCCTCACCGGGTATCTGGGCAGCCGTTACGCCCAGGAATTCCCGCTGGCGATTTCCGCGAGTATCGCCCTGGAGCAGTCCTACGGTTACGTCGATGGTGACAGTGCTTCACTGGGTGAGGCGTGCACGCTGATCTCGGCGCTGTCGAAAACGCCACTCAAGCAATGCTTTGCGATCACCGGCTCGATCAACCAGTTTGGCGAAGTGCAGGCGGTGGGTGGGGTCAACGAGAAGATCGAAGGCTTCTTCCGCCTCTGCGAAGCTCGCGGACTGACCGGTGAGCAGGGGGCGATCATTCCTCAGGCCAACGTGGCCACGCTGATGCTCGACGAGAAGGTGCTGGCAGCGGTGCGTGCGGGGCAATTCCACGTTTACGCGGTACGCCAGGCTGACGAAGCGCTGGGCCTGTTGGTTGGCGAGCCTGCCGGTGCGCCTGATGAAAATGGCGAGTTTCCTGAAGGCAGCGTGAATGCGCGGGTGGTAGAACGCTTGCGGGTGATTGCGGAAATGATCAGCGAAGAAGACCTGAAAGAAGCCGAGAAGGAGGCAGCGCAGGAAGCGCTGGTGGAGGCCAAGCCGGCCTGACACGACTCCTGGGGTCATTCCTGATCCACTGTGGGAGCGAGCCTGCTCGCGAAAGCGGTGTCTCAGTCGACATTTATGTCAGCTGAGACTCGCTCTTCGCGAGCAGGCTCGCTCCCGCGTTGGTATCCGGTTGAACCTCAAAAAGTGCCATCACTCTGACGTCAATATTCACACAATGACCATTCGGCGCCTTCTGGTCTCAGTTGGCGTGCGCACCTGACTTTTCTTCTATTCTCAGCTCAAGGATATCGACAGTAATCACTGGATCGAGACAGCTCTCCCGTGGGGGCTGAACACCGGATCTACCGAGGGTCGCCGTCATGTCGCGCAACCTCTGCCTCACTCGTCAATGTTTGGGTCTTGTGACCCGTATCGAATGCGCCATCAAGCCATTGGCTGGCGATACGGGCATGTGGACCTTGCTTTTCGCCGCCGGAATGGCCGGCGAACAACCCTCAGCCATCAAAGCCCAGGGCCCGTTTCATGGCCCCTTCGTGGCTGAGTCGATCCTCGACACCATCGTTGAAAGTCTGACCTTGCACGGCTATGAACTGGCCGATGACCCGCAAATCTGGTGCCTGCACCTGCAAGCCCAGTTGCGGGAAATCAATGGGGGACGTTGCCGCAACCTGGGCGGCTTCGAGTTTCGCCCCGATCACTGAGGCGACTATTGGGCAAGGCTGGACGTATCCGCCTTGTCGAGCTTGACCTCGAAACCATATTGCACGGTGGTGAGGTCGGTTCGCTGATAGGTTTCCAGACGTGTGGGCTGGCCATAGAAGTAATGCACGGCGAATAGCGCCGGGCCTTGCGCGCTCGCATCGTGAATGACCGAAAGAATCTCCTTGAGGTAATGGCCGCTGTCGTCCTTGGCGAAAAAGCGCCAGTCCTGGGCGGGAAACAGCTTCAGATCAACCACCAGCGCATTGCCTTTCAATTCCAGGCCTTTGGGCAGTGAGTGGGCGTCGAGAGTTTGCTTGGCGACCGTTGCCAGGAACAGCGGCATGGAGCCCACAGCGTACGCCGGTGTTTGCGCGAACAGGTTCAAGTCATACGTGATGATGCCGCGCAGAGGGTCGATCTGGTACGCCTCTGGCGGCAGTTCGATCGGCTCATCGCGTTTCCCGCTGCTGTCTTCGGTAAAGAAGCTGACCGGACTGTCGCCAGGGTTGAAGGAGGTGCCAAGCAGCTCATCATTGAAACTGCGGGTGTGATCGAACTCGATGCGCGCGGCGCTAGGATCATCGACCGACTGACGAATCCTCACACCCTTTTTCAGCTGCTCCTCATCCAGCGTTGCCCCTTTGAGCCAGTTCGGGGCCTGATCGTCGTACACCACCACCGGTAACGTCAGTGGATGGACGGTTTTTTCGGTGGTGTGCTGATCGAAGCGACGGACCGCCAGGTTCAGATCCTTGCGCGTCACCGTGGCCGCAGAGAAGTCCAACAAACTGACTTCCAGGGTTTCGATTGGCCCGTTGAAATACACTTTGGAGTAGTGTTTGCCCTGTTGCTTCTCAAAGGCGCGCTGTTCTTCATCGAGCTGTTTTTCGAGCGCCTCGCTCCAGGCTTTTTGCTGCTGCATCTTCGCCAGTTGTTTCTGATAGAAGGCAATCTGCGCCGGGGTTTCGTTGATCGAGCCCGAGCGCACGAGAAATTGCCCGGTGGTATCCCTGGCCTGAACGATTAGCGGGTTTAGAGAGGTGTCGCGGACCTCGGGCGCCAGCGGTGCGCTGTTGTTGAATTCGATTTCGGCGTAGTTGTTTGTCAGTGACAGCAGGGTGACGCTGAGGTTGTCGTTGGTGCGGGTCTGGCCAACGTCCTTTTTCGTCAGGTCGAAGCTGTAAAGCCTGCGCGGCGCGATCACTTCTACTTTGCCCTGCAGGCTGGCGGGCTGCGGCTGATTCTTGTTTTCCACGTCCAGACCGTCGATGAAGGGGTAGGTCACCGTAAGATCGTCGGGGTTGGTCAGGTTGGAACTCGACGGACTCAACTGAATGCCAGGATCGGTTTCCGACCATTCGGGTTGGAACGGGATGACACGCTTGTTGCTCAGGGTCACTGATTGCCATTCCAGGCCGTGGGGGAAAAGAAACGTGTCCGGGATGTTGAAGTTGAAGGGGAATACCGGTTGCAGATCGGTCAGGTAGTCGGAGCTGGAATCCTTGTGCAGCACGAACAGACCGTTGATGTACGTGTCGACCAGGGCTTGTGGCGTGGGGTAGTGCTTGAGTACGGCAAGGACGTCTTCGCTGTATTCGGTTTCCACGGGTTTGCTGTCGAGTTTGAGTTGCGCGCGCTCGAGCAGCAGTAGGGAACCGCCGAGTTCGGCCACGGCCTCCTTGAGTTTCGGATCCTGAATGGCATCCAGGTTTTTTTCGAGCTGCGCGGTCTTTTCCTCGAGGCTGACCTGGCGTTTGTCATCGCTGGGTGAGCAGCCGCTCATCAGCAGAGCCAAGCCGATTGCGGCACTCGTCAAAGGCAATCGCACATCCATTTCCCGTCTTCCTGTCCGAGGTCGCTGAACTGTCAATGGTTTGGACACTAGCAGAAAAAACTTGTCTTACACGCGCAGGTTGCGGATTTTCGGGCGGTTTCTGGGTGTAACAGGTGACTGGTATACTCGCGGCCATTTCCAAGCCCACTGTGTGAGATTCAATGGAACGCTTTATCGAAAACGCAATGTACGCCTCCCGCTGGCTGCTGGCGCCGATCTACTTCGGACTGTCCCTCGGGCTGCTGGCCCTGGCGCTGAAATTCTTCCAGGAAGTTTTCCACGTCATCCCTAACGTGTTCTCGATGGCCGAATCGGATCTGATTCTGGTGCTGCTGTCGCTGATCGACATGGCACTGGTGGGCGGTTTGCTGGTGATGGTGATGATTTCCGGCTACGAGAACTTCGTCTCCGAACTGGACATCGACGACAGCAAAGAAAAGCTCAACTGGCTGGGCACCATGGATTCGTCTTCGTTGAAGATGAAGGTCGCGGCGTCCATCGTGGCAATTTCGTCGATCCACCTGCTGCGGATCTTCATGGACGCCAAGAACGTCGATCCCGAGCATTTGAAGTGGTACGTGATCATTCACATGACCTTCGTGGTGTCGGCCTTTGCCATGGGGTATCTGGATAAGCTGACCAAGCACTGATTGCTGCGTTTTTACCTTTGCACTCCGCCCGTCTGTTGCGAAACAGACGGGCGGCGTCGTTTATGGCTTGTACTTTGATGCGGTGAGGCCTATGCCTGTAAGGATGTTGGCTCGCCACTGTGTGAGGTACGTTCATGAACCTGCAAGAGCTGAATGCCTATGCCATCGCCGGGAAGGTCGATGAGTTGAACCTGATCTCCATGGAAGGTGGAATCTACCTGTTGGAAGCGCGCATGCACGGCGCGGCGTATCCCTTGAGCGACGCCCGCGGCCAGATGTTTCATCTGCGCTCGGTCGAGCATGCACGCGAAATACTCCATGCCTGCCCCAGCTTGCCGTTCAACCTTGTGCATACCTCGGTTCATGACGAAATGTGCGGTCTGGGCGGCAGTGCAGGAGAAAGCCTGAAGGTGCCGATCGCTTTCCGTGCAACAGGGCAGCGCTGACACCTCTCATCAGCGCAACGACATCTGTGCTAGTCTGCTGGCCCTTTTGGTTCCGGGCGCTCCGGGACGCGCTGTGCACGCACGGCAAGTTCCAGGGCCGTCCGCACAGCGGAGCAGTGTCATGTCCGAAGTAAATCTGTCCACCGACGAAACCCGCGTCAGCTACGGCATTGGCCGTCAGCTGGGCGACCAACTGCGCGACAATCCGCCACCGGGCGTTAGCCTGGACGCGATCCTGGCTGGTCTGACTGACGCCTTTGCCGGCAAGGAAAGCCGTGTAGGTCAGGAAGAAATGTCCGCCAGCTTCAAGGTTATCCGTGAAATCATGCAAGCCGAAGCTGCTGCCAAAGCTGAAGCGGCTGCTGGCGAAGGCCTGGCGTTCCTGGCTGAAAACGCCAAGCGCGATGGCATCACCACCCTGGCTTCCGGTCTGCAATTCGAAGTGCTGACCGCCGGTGAAGGCGCCAAGCCGACCCGTGAAGACCAAGTGCGTACTCACTACCACGGCACCCTGATTGACGGCACTGTGTTCGACAGCTCCTACGAGCGCGGTCAGCCTGCAGAGTTTCCGGTGGGCGGCGTGATCGCTGGCTGGACCGAAGCGCTGCAACTGATGAACGCCGGTAGCAAATGGCGTCTGTACGTGCCGAGCGAACTGGCATACGGCGCTCAAGGCGTTGGCAGCATTCCGCCGCACAGCGTACTGGTCTTCGACGTCGAGCTGCTCGACGTTCTGTAAGCCTGACTACCTTGTAGGAGGCGGCTTGCTGGCGATTGCATCACCGGGGTGTTCCTGAAACACCGAGGTGGCTGGATCGCCAGCAAGCCGACTCCTGCAGGTTTGATGTGTTTCATATTTCGATTTTGTGCTGAAGTTCACTGGTCGGGCGCAACGCCCGGGCATAGCAGAACAGAAACAGATTGCGTACCAGTTCCTTGAGCACCACCGGCTCGCTGGAGCTCAAGCCGTTGACGTCCAAGTCACCTTGATCCTGCAGTTCGTTCAAGGCTTCTTCTTCAAGCACCGCACAGACTTCCCCGGTTTCCCGATGCAGGATCCTGAGGTAAGGGTGTGGGCGGTCCAGCCAGGCATCGATCAAATAAGTCATGGGTCTCATCTCCATTGATTGGTTTCAATGAGAATAATTCCTATTCATTAAATAGCAAGGACCTATTGGCGGTTTGTGATTTTTTCCGGGTAAAGATTGCGTAGGGTCAAAACGGCTGGCGCATGGCTATCGCGAGGAAATGCCGGGCGCTGCGGGGGATGGTAAAGCACCATCCCACGCAGGGCGCGGGATGGAGGACAGCAAATTCAGACTTTTCTGACGAACTCGGATTTGAGCTTCATCGGGCCGATGCCGTCGATCTTGCAGTCGATGTCGTGATCGCCATCGCACAGACGGATGTTTTTGACCTTGGTGCCGACCTTGACCACCAGTGATGTGCCTTTGACCTTGAGGTCCTTGATCACGGTAATGGTGTCGCCGTCTTGCAGGACATTGCCCACCGAATCCTTTTTTACAGTGTCATCGGACGCCGCTTCCGCATCGCTGCTGGCGGACCACTCGTGGGCGCACTCCGGGCAGATCAGCTGCGCGCCGTCTTCATAGGTGTATTCGGAATTGCATTTCGGGCAGGGTGGCAACGTGCTCACTAAAGCTCCTTGGATTCAGGATCGCTAAAAAGCGCACATTGTATAGGGTTTTAGGCGGGAGAGGGTCGCGGACCTGTAGGCGCCTGCTTGCTGGCGATGTATACGCCTCGGTGTGTCAGGAGCACCGAGGTGATGCAATCGCCAGCAAGCCGGTTCCTACAATGGGGATCAGTGTGTGCGGGCGACCGCAAACTCGCTCAATTCCACCAATGCGTCGCGGTATTCGCTGGCGGGCAGCGCGTCGAGGCATTTGATCGCACGGGCCACGTAGTCGCGGGCCAGTTGCGCGGTGTACTCAAGGGAGCCGGAAGCTTCAACGGCCTCGCGGATGCTCTCGAGGTCTTCGATGCCACCTTTCTGGATCGCCTTGCGCACCAGGGCCGCCTGTTCCGGCGTGCCTTCGCGCATGGTGTAGATCAGCGGCAGGGTCGGCTTGCCTTCGGCCAGATCGTCACCGACGTTCTTGCCCAGGGTCTCTGCGTCACCTTTGTAGTCCAGCAGGTCGTCGACCAGTTGGAAGGCGACGCCCAGGTGGTCGCCAAAGGTGCGCAGGGCTTCGGCCTGTTCCGGCGTAGCTTCGCAGAGGGCGGCGGCGCTGTGGGTCGAAGCCTCGAACAGCATCGCGGTTTTACCGCGGATGACTTCCATGTAGGTTTCTTCGGTGGTACTCGCGTCGCGAACCTTGGACAGCTGCAACACTTCGCCTTCGGCGATGATGCGCGTGGCTTGCGAAAGGATTTTCATCACCGGCATGGAGCCCAGTTCGACCATCATTTCGAAGGAGCGCGAGTACAGGAAGTCGCCCACCAGCACGCTGGGCGCGTTGCCCCACATGGCGTTGGCCGTCGAGCGACCACGGCGCATGCCGGACATGTCGACCACATCGTCGTGCAGCAGGGTGGCGGTATGCAGGAACTCGATGGTCGCGGCCAGCAGGCGCAGGTCATCGCCTTCGCGGCCCAGGGCCTTGCCGCACAGCAGCACCAATAAAGGACGCAGGCGTTTGCCGCCGGCCGAGGTGATGTAATCGCCGATTTTCGAAACCAGCGGCACTCGGGAAGTCAGCTGCTTCTTGATGATGCCGTCGACGGCGCTAAAATCGTCCGCCACCGCGCGGTAGAAAGCTTGGGGTTGCATCAGCGACAGTTGCTCCAGAAGGGTTGCGCGGCATGCTAGGACCCACGTCGGCGGGTGTCAAGGCACGATGGACGGCCTCTTGCATCGCCCCGGCAGCTTGCGTACAATCGCGCACCCTGAACTTCCTGGGCAGCACCTGCCTTACGCAATTGCAAACAGGCCTTCCAGCCCTATGCAGCCATGCCAGCCAATACCTCTTCTTATAAAGAGCTGGGTGAGCAGGATTATCGGAGAAATACCATGTCGTACGCAGTAATTGTTACTGGTGGCAAGCAATACAAGGTCGCCCCAGGTGAATACCTGAAGATCGAAAAACTGGAAATCGCTACTGGCGAATCCGTTACGTTTGATCGCGTTCTGTTGGTCGCCAATGGCGATGACGTGAACATCGGCGCTCCAGTTGTTGCCGGCGCTACCGTTGTGGCTGAAGTGATCTCCCAAGGTCGTCACGATAAAATCCGCATCATCAAGTTCCGTCGTCGTAAGCACCACATGAAGCGTATGGGCCACCGCCAGTGGTACACCGAGATCAAAATCACCGGTATTCAGGCTTAATTTCAGCCTAATTCCTCACTAGGAGAATTGACTCATGGCACACAAAAAAGCTGGTGGTAGTACCCGTAACGGTCGCGACTCAGAAGCCAAACGCCTTGGCGTGAAGATGTATGGCGGCCAGGTTATCATTCCGGGCAACATCATCGTGCGTCAGCGCGGCACCCAATTCCACGCCGGTTACGGTGTTGGCATGGGTAAAGATCACACTCTGTTCGCTAAAATCGACGGCGTGATCAAGTTCGAAGTAAAAGGCGCTTTCAATCGCCGTTACGTGAGCATTGTCCCGAAGACTGTAGTCGTCGCGGCATAATTACGTAGATGCTGGAAAAGCCCTGTCTCGCGACGGGGCTTTTTCGTTTGTGGGGTGAGTCTCTTGCAAAGCTGTTTGTAATGGGCTCCAGCGCTGGATTTGCGGTCGTTGATTGAGGTCGCTGCGCTCATTTTTGCAAGAGTCTTATGTCTGGATTTTTTCGGCTCGTCCGTATGGCGAGAGGCGTTTTGTTATGAAGTTTGTTGATGAAGTATCGATTCGAGTAAAGGCCGGTGACGGCGGCAACGGTTGCATGAGCTTCCGTCGCGAGAAATTCATTGAAAACGGCGGCCCGAACGGCGGCGACGGTGGTGATGGCGGCTCGGTCTACATGATCGCCGATGAAAACCTCAACACCCTGGTGGACTACCGTTACACCCGGCATTTCGATGCCGAGCGCGGTTCCAACGGCGGCAGCACCGATTGCACCGGCAAGAAAGGTGAAGAGTTGGTGTTGCGTGTTCCGGTCGGCACCACCGTCATCGACGCCGCCACTCAGGAAGTGATCGGCGACCTGACCAGGGCGGGTCAGAAGCTGCTGGTGGCTCATGGTGGTTGGCACGGTCTGGGTAACACCCGTTTCAAATCCAGTACCAACCGCGCTCCGCGTCAGACCACTCCGGGTAAGCCGGGTGAGGCGCGTGACCTGAAGCTGGAAATGAAGGTGTTGGCGGACGTTGGCCTGCTGGGCTTGCCGAATGCTGGCAAAAGTACCTTCATTCGCTCGGTATCGGCCGCCAAGCCGAAAGTCGCCGACTACCCGTTCACCACGCTGGTGCCGAACCTGGGTGTGGTCAGCGTCGATCGTTGGAAGAGCTTCGTGGTCGCGGACATCCCGGGCCTGATCGAAGGTGCTTCCGACGGTGCTGGCCTGGGGATTCGCTTCCTCAAGCATTTGTCGCGTACGCGTTTGCTGTTGCACCTCGTGGACATGGCGCCGCTGGATGACACCAGCGCCCCGGATGCTGCTGAAGTGATCGTCAGCGAGTTGACCAAGTTCAGCCCGTCTCTGGCTGAGCGTGATCGTTGGTTGGTGCTGAACAAGTGCGACCAGATCCTTGAAGAAGAGCACGATGCTCGCGTCAAGGAAATCGTTGATCGTCTGGAGTGGACCGGTCCGGTTTACGTGATCTCCGCGATCTCCAAGCTGGGCACCGAACGTCTGTGCCACGACATCATGCGTTACATGGAAGATCGTGCTGATCGCCTGGCGAATGACCCGGCTTACAAGGAAGAGCTGGCCGAGCTCGATCAGCGCATCGAAGACGAAGCGCGTGCTCAGTTGCAGGCGCTGGATGACCAGCGTGCCCTGCGTCGCAGCGGCGTGAAGTCGGTCCATGACATCGGCGACGATGATTGGGACGAAGAAGACGTGGATGACGAAGACGGTCCGGAAATCATTTACGTGCGCGACTGATTCGTTGCAGTAAACTTAAGCGCCGCTCACTCGAGCGGCGTTTTAGTATCTGGAAATCGGTAGTCACGAATAACGTTACGGGCGGCGCTGGGTCGCGCTGCCCTCAAGCTAAGGTTGAAGATGATGCGGAGCAAGGTGACAGGTGCGCAGCGTTGGGTCGTGAAGATCGGCAGCGCTCTGCTGACGGCGGATGGCAAGGGCCTGGATCGCGCGGCAATGGGTGTCTGGGTCGAGCAGATGGTGGCTTTGCATGAGGCGGGCGTCGAGTTGGTGCTGGTGTCCTCAGGGGCAGTGGCGGCGGGCATGAGCCGTCTGGGCTGGACCGTACGACCCAGTGCGATGCACGAATTGCAGGCGGCTGCCGCCATCGGTCAGATGGGGCTGGTTCAGGCTTGGGAGTCGAGCTTTGCCGAGCATGGCCGGCACACCGCGCAGATTCTGCTGACGCACGACGACCTGTCCGATCGCAAGCGCTACCTGAATGCCCGCAGCACCTTGCGTGCACTGGTCGAGTTGAAAGTGATCCCGGTGATCAATGAAAACGACACCGTGGTCACTGACGAAATCCGTTTCGGCGACAACGACACGCTCGCAGCGTTGGTGGCCAATCTGGTCGAAGCTGATTTGCTGGTGATCCTGACGGATCGCGACGGCATGTTCGACGCCGATCCGCGCAACAACCCTGACGCCCAGCTGATTTACGAGGCGCGCGCTGATGATCCGGCGCTGGATGCAGTGGCGGGCGGTACCGGCGGTGCGTTGGGTCGCGGCGGGATGCAGACCAAGTTGCGCGCTGCGCGTTTGGCCGCGCGTTCCGGTGCGCACACCATCATCGTTGGCGGGCGCCTTGAGCGTGTGCTGGATCGCCTGAAGGCGGGCGAGCGCATTGGCACCTTGCTGTCACCTGAGCGCGGCATGCTGGCAGCGCGCAAGCAGTGGCTGGCCGGGCATCTGCAAACCCGTGGCACGCTGGTGTTGGATGCTGGTGCGGTGGCGGCGTTGTCCCAAGGCAACAAAAGCCTGCTGCCGGTCGGCGTCAAACTGGTTCAGGGCAGTTTCCGTCGCGGCGAAATGGTCGTGTGCGTGGCGCCCGACGGTCGTGAGATCGCCCGTGGCCTGGCCAACTACAGCGCGCTGGAAGCACAAAAAATCATCGGTCAGTCGTCTGAGGCGATTGTCGGTCTGTTGGGTTACATGGCGGAACCGGAACTGGTTCATCGCGATAACCTGATCCTGGTCTGAAGGAATATTTGAATGCGCGTGACAAAAGGATTGTTGGGGCTGCTGTTGGCGATGCCGCTGCTGGCCTCGGCCGAGGAGATTGGCCAGGTGTCGACGGTGTTCAAGTTCGTCGGTCCGAATGACCGCATCGTCGTTGAAGCGTTTGATGATCCGAAAGTCGAAGGCGTGACTTGCTATCTTTCGCGCGCCAAAACTGGCGGTGTGAAGGGCGGCTTGGGTCTGGCTGAGGATCGCGCTGAAGCCTCTCTTGCTTGTCGCCAGGTTGGGCCGATCAACTTCAAGGGCGAACTGAAGGATGGCGAAGAGGTGTTCAAGGAGCGCACATCGCTGGTATTCAAGACGATGCAGGTGGTGCGCTTTCTCGACAAGAAGCGCAATACGCTGGTGTACCTGGTCTACAGCGATCGCTTGATCGAAGGCAGCCCGCAGAATGCGGTGACGGCGATCCCGATCCTGCCGTGGGCGCACGCCCAGTAAACTGTTGTTTTTGCCAAATCGCAGGCAATAAAAAACCGACCCTGGGGTCGGTTTTTCAACAAGCTTATCGCTTATGCGGCAACAGCAAGGTTCAGAGCCTTGACGTGACCGTTCAGGCGGCTCTTATGACGAGCTGCCTTGTTCTTGTGGATGATGCCTTTATCGGCCATACGGTCGATAACTGGCACGGCCAGAACGTAAGCTGCTTGAGCTTTTTCAGCGTCTTTTGCGTCGATGGCCTTAACTACATTCTTGATGTAGGTACGAACCATGGAACGCAGGCTGGCGTTGTGGCTGCGACGCTTCTCAGCCTGTTTTGCACGTTTTTTGGCGGAAGGTGTGTTGGCCACCGTCGAGCTCCTCGAAAGACTTTTTAGGAAATAGCAAACAAAATAGGCCGCGAATCATGCCGATGAGTTGATGTCTTGTCAAGGGCGGTTGAGACGTTCCGCTAAGTGGTAGGTATAAAGAGGCGGGATATTTATTTCCGGCGCTTGACCTGTAAACTCGCGAGCTTTGGCTCTGTGCTGCTGCGGCGCGGAGTATCGCATAAGTGGGCGCGTTGTTCGCCTGCTGTTTATCGACAGGCACAAACTCTTTCAATGAATCTGCTCAAATCGTTGGCCGCCGTCAGCTCTATCACGATGCTTTCCCGGATTTTGGGGTTCGTCCGTGACACCCTCATTGCGCGTACATTTGGTGCGGGGATGGCGACCGACGCCTTCTTTATCGCCTTCAAATTGCCCAATCTGCTGCGCCGGATCTTCGCCGAAGGGGCCTTTTCCCAGGCATTCGTGCCGATTCTTGCCGAATATAAAAACCAGAAGGGTGAGGAGGCGACGCGCACTTTTATTGCCTATGTCTGCGGTCTGCTGACGCTGGTGCTGGCGCTGGTCACTGCACTGGGCATGCTCGCGGCACCATGGGTGATCTGGGCGACTGCGCCTGGTTTCGCCGATACCCCGGAAAAATTCGAGCTGACCTCCAGCCTGTTGCGGGTGACTTTTCCTTATATATTGCTGATCTCCCTGTCTTCATTGGCCGGGGCGATCCTCAACACCTATAACCGTTTCTCGGTACCGGCCTTCGTGCCAACCTTGCTCAACGTCAGCATGATTATCTTTTCGGTGTTCCTGACGCCGTACTTCGATCCGCCGGTCATGGCGCTGGGCTGGGCGGTGCTGGCGGGTGGTCTGGCGCAGTTGCTCTATCAGCTGCCGCACCTGAAAAAAATCGGCATGCTGGTGCTGCCACGCCTGAACCTGCGCGACAGCGGCGTGTGGAGGGTCATGAAACAGATGCTGCCGGCGATTCTCGGCGTTTCGGTAAGCCAGATTTCGCTGATCATCAACACCATTTTTGCGTCGTTCCTGGTCGCCGGTTCCGTGTCGTGGATGTATTACGCCGACCGTCTGATGGAGTTGCCGTCCGGTGTGCTAGGTGTGGCGTTGGGCACGATCCTGCTGCCGACCCTGGCCAAGACCTACGCCAGCAAGGATCGCGTCGAGTATTCGCGGATTCTCGATTGGGGCCTGCGTCTGTGCTTCATGTTGGTGTTGCCGTGCTCATTGGCACTAGGGATTCTGGCCGAGCCGCTGACGGTTTCGCTGTTCCAGTACGGCGAGTTCAGTGCCTTCGATGCGGCCATGACTCAGCGAGCGCTGATCGCTTATTCAGTCGGATTGCTCGGGATTATCGTGATCAAAGTGCTGGCGCCGGGGTTTTATGCGCAACAAAACATCCGTACACCGGTGAAAATTGCGATTTTCACTCTGGTGGTTACGCAGTTGTTCAACCTGGTGTTGATCGGGCCGCTGGCCCACGCGGGCCTGGCTCTCGCGATCAGCGCTGGGGCCTGTCTCAACGCCGGGCTTCTGTTCTATCAACTGCGCAAACAGCAGATGTATCAGCCGCAGCCGGGTTGGGCGAAGTTCGGTGCGAAGCTGGTGGTCGCGGTGTTGGTGATGTCTGCAGTATTGCTGGCCGGAATGCACTTCATGCCGGCCTGGGATCAGGGGCATATGCTTGAGCGGTTCCTGCGTTTGGGCGCTTTGGTGGGCGCGGGCGTGGTCTCGTATTTCGGCATGTTGCTATTGATGGGCTTCCGTTTGCGCGACTTCAATCGCAAGTCGCTGAGCTGAGGCTTTTGCCTCGATAAACACGGGCGGGCCGGCGGTTTTGTCGGCTCGATCACTTTGGGTTACGGTGTTGCCTGTCGTCGGCCGCCGGGTGTGGTTATAATCGACCACTTTATGAGCAAGAAGCGCGTTATGCAGCTGGTTCGAGGCCTCCACAACCTGCGCCCCCAGCATCGGGGCTGTGTCGCCACTATTGGCAACTTTGACGGTGTTCACCGTGGCCACCAGGCTATCCTGGCGAGGCTGCGTGAGCGTGCGCTCGAGTTGGGCGTGCCCAGCTGCGTGGTGATTTTCGAGCCGCAGCCACGGGAGTTTTTCGCCCCGGAGACTGCGCCGGCGCGCTTGGCGCGCTTGCGCGACAAGCTGCAGCTGCTGGCTGACGAAGGTGTCGATCGGGTCTTGTGCCTGGCCTTCAACCAGCGCCTGAGCAAGCTCAGCGCCAACGAGTTCGTCGATACCATCCTGGTGGACGGTCTCGGTGTGCAGCACTTGGAGGTCGGTGACGACTTCCGCTTCGGCTGTGACCGGGTAGGAGATTTCGATTTCCTGCAACAGGCCGGCGTCAGGCAGGGCTTCACCGTCGAAGCGGCGCAAACCGTTGAGCTGGACGGCATTCGCGTCAGCAGCACACAAGTGCGAAATGCCTTGGCCGCCGCCGATTTTGCCTTGGCCGAGCGCCTGCTCGGTCGGCCGTTCCAGATTACCGGGCGTGTGTTGCACGGCCAGAAGCTGGCGCGTCAGTTGGGTACTCCAACCGCCAACATCCAACTCAAGCGTCGTCGCGTGCCGCTCACTGGGGTTTACCTGGTCAACGTCGATATCGACGGCAAGACCTGGCCCGGCGTCGCCAATATCGGCGTGCGCCCCACGGTCCAAGGGGATGGCAAAGCCCACCTCGAAGTGCATCTTTTAGATTTTGCCGGCGATCTGTATGACCGGCGTTTGACGGTGGTTTTCCACCACAAGCTGCGTGAAGAGCAGCGTTTCGCCTCTCTGGAGGCGCTTAAGACGGCGATCAATGCGGATGTCGCCGCCGCCCGTGCCCTGTCGCACCTAGCGCCAATCGCTAATGAAGAGCCTTAAATGACCGACTATAAAGCCACGCTAAACCTTCCGGACACCGCCTTCCCAATGAAGGCCGGCCTGCCTCAGCGCGAACCGCAGATTCTGCAGCGCTGGGACAGCATTGGCCTGTACGGAAAGTTGCGCGAGATTGGCAAGGATCGTCCGAAGTTCGTTCTGCACGACGGTCCTCCGTACGCCAACGGTACGATTCACATCGGTCATGCGCTGAACAAGATCCTCAAGGACATGATCATCCGCTCGAAAACCCTGTCAGGTTTCGACGCGCCTTATGTTCCGGGCTGGGACTGCCACGGTCTGCCGATCGAGCACAAAGTCGAAGTGACCCACGGCAAGAACCTGGGCGCGGACAAGACCCGCGAACTGTGCCGTGCCTACGCCACCGAGCAGATTGAAGGGCAGAAATCCGAATTCATCCGTCTGGGCGTGTTGGGCGACTTTGCCAACCCGTACAAGACCATGGACTTCAAGAACGAGGCCGGTGAAATCCGCGCCTTGGCCGAAATCGTCAAGGGCGGTTTCGTGTTCAAGGGCCTCAAGCCTGTGAACTGGTGCTTTGACTGCGGCTCGGCCCTGGCTGAAGCGGAAGTCGAGTACGAGAACAAAAAGTCCTCGACCATCGACGTGGCCTTCCCGATTGCCGACGAAGCCAAACTGGCTGCCGCTTTTGGTCTGCCGTCGCTGGGCAAACCTGCGTCGATCGTGATCTGGACCACCACCCCGTGGACCATCCCGGCCAACCAGGCGCTGAACGTTCACCCGGAATTCAACTACGCCCTGGTCGACGTCGGCGACAAACTGCTGGTCCTGGCTGAAGAGCTGGTGGAGTCGTGCCTGGCGCGTTACAGCCTGGAAGGTTCGGTCATCGCGACCACCACCGGTAAAGAGCTGGAACTGATCAACTTCCGTCACCCGTTCTACGATCGTCTGTCGCCGGTTTACCTGGCCGACTACGTGGAACTTGGCGCCGGCACCGGCGTGGTTCACTCCGCACCGGCCTACGGCGTGGACGACTTCGTGACCTGCAAGAAATACGGCATGGTCAACGACGACATCATCAATCCGGTACAAAGCAACGGCGTTTACGTACCGTCGCTGGAGTTCTTCGGCGGCCAGTTCATCTGGAAAGCCAACCCGGCCATCGTCGACAAACTGACCGAAGTCGGTGCGCTGCTGCACACCACGATCATCGAACACAGCTACATGCACTGCTGGCGTCACAAGACCCCGTTGATCTATCGCGCCACGGCGCAGTGGTTCATCGGCATGGACAAAGAGCCAGTGACCGGCGACACCCTGCGCAAGCGCGCAATCAAAGCGATCGAGGAAACCAAGTTCGTCCCGACCTGGGGCCAGGCGCGCCTGCACTCGATGATCGCCAACCGTCCTGACTGGTGCATCTCCCGTCAACGCAACTGGGGCGTGCCGATCCCGTTCTTCCTGAACAAGGAAAGCGGTGAACTGCACCCACGCACCGCCGAGCTGATGGAAGAAGTCGCCAAGCGTGTCGAAGTCGAAGGCATCGAAGCCTGGTTCAAGATGGACGCTGCCGAGCTGCTCGGTGACGAAGCGCCGCTGTACGACAAGATCAGCGACACCCTGGACGTCTGGTTCGATTCGGGCACCACGCATTGGCACGTCCTGCGCGGTTCGCACCCGATGGGCCACGAGACCGGCCCGCGTGCCGATCTGTACCTGGAAGGTTCGGACCAACACCGCGGCTGGTTCCACTCGTCGCTGCTGACCGGTTGCGCCATCGACAATCACGCGCCGTACCGCGAGCTGTTGACCCACGGCTTCACCGTGGATGAGTCCGGTCGCAAGATGTCCAAATCGCTGGGCAACGTGATCGCACCGCAAAAAGTCAACGACACCCTGGGCGCCGACATCATGCGTCTGTGGGTCGCTTCTACCGATTACTCGGGTGAAATGGCGGTTTCCGAGCAGATCCTGCAACGCAGTGCGGACGCTTACCGGCGGATCCGTAACACCGCGCGCTTCCTGCTCTCCAACCTGACCGGTTTCAACCCGGCTACCGACATCCTGCCGGCCGAAGAAATGCTCGCGCTGGACCGTTGGGCCGTGGACCGCACGCTGCTGCTGCAACGCGAGTTGCAAGAGCACTACGGCGAATACCGTTTCTGGAACGTCTACTCCAAGATCCACAACTTCTGCGTGCAGGAGCTGGGCGGTTTCTACCTCGACATCATCAAGGACCGTCAGTACACCACTGGCGCCAACAGCAAGGCCCGTCGTTCGGCGCAAACCGCGCTGTACCACATCTCCGAAGCGCTGGTGCGCTGGATCGCGCCGATCCTGGCGTTCACCGCCGACGAACTTTGGGAATACCTGCCGGGCGAGCGTAACGAATCGGTGATGCTCAACACCTGGTACGAAGGCCTGACCGAACTGCCGGACAACGTCGAACTGGGCCGCGCCTACTGGGAGCGGATCATGGCGGTGAAGGTCGCTGTGAACAAGGAAATGGAAATCCAGCGCGCGGCCAAGGCCGTCGGTGGCAACCTGCAAGCCGAAGTGACGCTGTTCGCCGACGACGCGCTGAGCGCCGACCTGGCCCAGTTGAGCAACGAGCTGCGCTTCGTACTGATCACCTCGACCGCCAGCGTGGCGCCTTTTGTTCAGGCACCAGCGGATGCGGTAGTCACCGAAGTCAGCGGCCTGAAACTGAAAATCGTCAAGTCGGCCTTCGCCAAGTGCGCCCGTTGCTGGCACTGCCGTGAAGACGTCGGCGTGAACCCGGAGCATCCGGAAATCTGCGGTCGTTGCGTCGACAACATCAGCGGCACTGGCGAGGTTCGTCACTATGCCTAACGCCATTGGCCGTTTCGGACGGCTGGGCTGGCTCTGGTTGAGTTTGCTGGTCCTGGTTATTGACCAGGCCAGCAAGTTCTACTTCGAAGGCAAGCTTGCGATGTACCAGCAGATCGTGGTGATCCCCGATTACTTCAGCTGGACCCTGGCCTACAACACTGGCGCGGCGTTCAGCTTCCTGGCTGACAGCTCGGGCTGGCAGCGCTGGTTGTTTGCCCTGATCGCAGTGGTGGTCAGTGCGGTGCTGGTGGTGTGGCTCAAGCGTTTGGGGCGCAACGAAACCTGGCTGGCCATCGCATTGGCGCTGGTCCTGGGTGGTGCGCTGGGCAATCTGTACGACCGCATAGCCCTGGGCCATGTGATCGATTTCATTCTGGTGCATTGGCAGAACCGCTGGTATTTCCCGGCGTTCAACTTTGCCGACAGTGCGATTTCCGTCGGTGCTGTAATGCTTGCGCTGGATATGTTCAAAAGTAAGAAAACCGGAGAAACCGTTCATGACTGAACAGGTATTGGCTGAGCAACGCATCCGCCAGAACACGGAAGTCACCTTGCACTTTGCACTGCGCCTGGAGAACGGCGACACCGTCGACAGCACCTTCGACAAAGCCCCGGCGACCTTCAAGGTCGGCGACGGTAACCTGTTGCCAGGTTTCGAAGCGGCACTGTTCGGCTTCAAGGCTGGCGACAAGCGTACGCTGACAATTCAGCCGGAAAACGCTTTCGGTCAGCCGAACCCGCAAAACGTGCAGATCATCCCGCGTTCGCAGTTCAAGGACATGGACCTGTCACCGGGTTTGCTGGTGATCTTCAACGATGCGGCGAATACTGAGCTGCCGGGTGTGGTGAAAGAGTTCGATGACGAGCAAGTGACCATCGACTTCAATCATCCGCTGGCTGGCAAGACATTGACCTTTGACGTCGAGATCATCGAAGTCAAATCGCTGTAACTGACCGGATGCGGTCAAAATTGTGGGAGCGGGCTTGCTCGCGATAGCGTCGGCACATTCAATATTTATGTCGACTGATAGACCGCTTTCGCGAGCAAGCCCGCTCCCACAATAGTTATTCATTGTTTTCGCGCAAGACACGAGGCACAGCATGCAAATCAAACTCGCCAACCCCCGTGGCTTCTGCGCCGGCGTGGACCGGGCGATCGAAATCGTCAACCGCGCCCTGGAAGTCTTCGGGCCGCCGATCTATGTGCGCCACGAAGTGGTCCACAACAAGTTCGTCGTTGAAGACCTGCGCGCTCGCGGCGCGATCTTCGTTGAAGAGCTGGATCAGGTGCCGGACGACGTCATCGTGATCTTCAGTGCCCACGGCGTTTCCCAGGCTGTGCGTACCGAAGCTGCCGGCCGTGGTCTGAAGGTGTTCGACGCCACCTGCCCGCTGGTGACCAAAGTGCACATCGAAGTCGCGCGTTACAGCCGCGACGGCCGTGAATGCATCCTCATCGGTCACGCCGGCCACCCGGAAGTCGAAGGCACCATGGGCCAGTACGATGGCAGCAATGGTGGCGCGATTTACCTGGTCGAGGACGAGAAAGACGTCGCCGCGCTGCAGGTGAACAACCCTGAAAAACTGGCGTTCGTGACCCAGACCACCCTGTCCATGGACGATACCAGCCGCGTCATCGATGCCCTGCGTACGCGTTTTCCGGCGATTGGTGGTCCGCGCAAGGACGACATCTGCTACGCCACGCAAAACCGTCAGGACGCCGTCAAGACGCTGGCCGACGAATGCGACGTGGTGTTGGTGGTCGGCAGCCCGAACAGCTCCAACTCCAACCGCCTGCGTGAGCTGGCCGAACGGATGGCCACTCCGGCCTATCTGATCGATGGCGCTGAAGACCTGCAAAAGAGCTGGTTCGATGGTGTCGAGCGCATTGGCATTACCGCAGGGGCCTCTGCGCCGGAAGTACTGGTGCGTGGCGTGATCCAGCAGTTGCAGGCCTGGGGCGCCACCGGTGCCGATGAACTGGCGGGTCGAGAGGAGAACATCACGTTCTCGATGCCCAAAGAGTTACGGGTTCGTTCGTTGCTCTGAGTCCTCTCCTCCGACGCACAGCGTCTGCTCGGTCTTTTTACTGCGCAGGCTGACGAGGCCGGTCCGGGCCAGCACTATCTGGTGCTGACTCACCGGCTCTCGGGCGATGCAAATATGTAATGTTCCTGCTTGAAAGGCACCGCTGGGCAACAACGGCTCTCCCAGACCGCTAAATCGTACGAATCTCCTGACCGGTCGATTACCGATCACTGGCACCCGAGCGTCACTCCGGCGCTCAACCAGCAGCGGATTGCTGCTGTCCTCATGCCCCTTGCCATTTAAATCCAGAATCATTCGCCAGCCTTGGCCCCAATCGTCGTTTATCCCGTGAATGACGACGGTCTGGTTTCGCGTGATCGCCTCGCTTCTGGCGCTGCGAATGCCGCTGACGAGCGACTCCGCTGCCACCTCTCGATGGTTCGATTCAGTCAGCGCTGCAAACGCCGGACTGACCAGATGCAGAACAATCCCGACAATCGTCAGTCCCATGAGCAGTTCAATCAGACTGAAACCCTGCTGACGCATGACATCACCCTCCCTGGAATGCGCTGGCCCGCGCAATCCTTGCGCGAGTAATGGCAAAACAACCGACATCTGCCGGTCGAATGTTCTAGCGTGTAACAGTAGGTATAGCCGACGGCAACGGAGGGCATCGATGGATCATCGTACAAAAGGTTTCACGCTGATCGAGTTGCTGGTCGCGCTTGCGGTCTTTCTGATTCTGATCACCCTGGCAGTACCAGCGTTCACCCGTTCGGTGCAAGGCACCAAGGCCGACACGGAGATCGGCGACCTGCAGCGCGCGTTGAATTTCGCCAGGCTTGAAGCCATCGACCGCGGCACCACCACCCGGGTGCGGCCGACGGCGGGCGGCAGCGCCTGGACCGGGGAATTGGCGGTCTATGACAGTACTGGCACTGCGGCCAATGTATTGCGGGTTGTTCCGGCGATGAGCAGCGGCGCGACTCTGACGCTAACCTCAGGAGTGACCACCCTCGATTTCAACAATCTGGGCGGCCTGTCGGCACCATCCACGGCGGTGGTGATCAGCTACGTACTGGGGGCGCAAAGCAGGACGCTGAATGTGTGTTTGAACGGACGAATTCTATTGGGTGGAAGTTGCGGATGAAGGGATGGAGCAAGCGTGCACAGGAGGGCATGACGCTGATCGAGGTGCTCGTGGCGTTGTTGATTTTGAGCGTGGGTCTGTTGGGGGCCGCGGCGTTTCAGCTCAATGCGTTGAAGTACACCGACAGTTCGCGGATGACCAGCCAGGCGAGCTTTATCGCCTACGACATGATGGACCGCATCCGCGCCAACTCCGGCGCTGATTACACCGTCACGCCACCGACGTCAGGCAACCTCAGCGTTGCCCGGGATCAGGACCTCTACGACTTCACCTCCAATATCGTCAGTATTCTCGGCGCCTCCGCTACGGGCAGCGTCACCCTCAATCAGCGGGTTTACACCATCACTATCACCTGGGACGACTCGCGGGCCGCTAACACCGCCAATTCCCGTCGCAGCTTTGTGCTGACCAGTCGCGCCGCCGTCGATCCGGTGGCGACGCCATGAACCGGCTCAACAGAGGTTTTGGCCTGATCGAAATGTTGATCGCGTTGGCATTGAGCCTGGTCGTGGTGCTCGGCGTGGCGCAGATTTTCATCGCAGCCAAAAACACTTATGTCAGCCAAAACGCGGCGGCCAACATGCAGGAAGACGCGCGTTTCGTGCTGAGCAAGCTGATTCAGGAAATCCGCATGGTGGGAATGTTTGGTTGCCTGGGAACGATAACTGATGCAAGCGCCGGGGCGAGTTTCACTGCCAGCCAGGTAGCACCGATCAGTTGGGACAATGCCACCCTCAAACTGACCCTGGTGACCGCCGATGTCGGAGCGGGTGGCGGTACGCCGACCTGGACGGTGGTTTCGGATTGCCGAAACACTGCGACGGTTTACTCCAATAAGCAGGACCCTGCGACAGGACAATTGGCGTTTCCGATTCGACGACTGATCTACAGCCTCAAGAATGGCCAATTGACGATGGGCAGTGGCATCGGGACGCCGACTCAGGCTGTGCTCGTCGACAATGTCAGCAAATTCGACGTGAGTTTCGGCCTCGCTGCGTCGGCCACCGATACGGCCGCTTCCAGTTACAGCCCCAACCCGTCCGATCCTGCGCGAATCCGTAGCGTGCGCCTGACGCTGACGCTGAGGGATCCGAACAGTCGCGTGCGCGATCAAACCTTCAACGTGGTTGCCGCTTTGCGCAACCGCTTGCCATGAGGGGAAGGCCGATGAATTTTTCTCCCGCAGCCCCTCACGCCCAGCGCGGCATGGCGCTGCTGGTCAGCCTGGTGTTCCTTCTGTTGCTGACGCTGATTGGCATTTCATCGATGCAGAACGCGACCCTGCAGGAAAAAATGGCCAGCAGCGTGACCCTGCGCAATCAGTCATTCCAGATCGCCGAAGCCGCGTTGCGTGTCGGCGAAAGTGCGGTTCAGCTCGATACCTATACATTGCCGGTTTGCAGCGGCAATCAATGTTTACCGCCCGCCGAGTCATCGACCATTACGGCTGCCGGTCTCAATTCCTCCTCGGGTGTCACCTGGATCGCGGCCGCCAACGGTTTCTACGGGGTACAGAACATCGGCACCACGTTGAATGCCGTGAATGTGCCGAGCAACACCTCTGCGACGCTATATCGGGTCACGGCAGTGGCCATCGTGGGCAATAACGTGCGCAGTGTGGTGGAGAGCATTTATGCCAAGTTCCAATAGGTGCTCAGGGATCTGGCGGTTGCTGACCGGCGCTGCATTGGGTCTGTACCTGTCAGCCCCCGCGTACGCGTTCACGCCTTCGGATTCGCCCCTGCTGAGCGCTGCGGCAGTTCCGCCAAACGTGATGCTGCTGATCGATGATTCCGGGAGCATGAACAACATCATCTGGGCGTCGGGTTTCGATCCGACGGTCAGTCGCCCGCAAATTGCCAATTGCAGCTCGAACAGCTCGTGTCTGAGTGGTCAAAATCTGGACATGGACGATACCAACATCGCCTTGTCGAGCCTCAATCGCGGCGGTTGCTCCACCAGCGGCAACTGGTACGGTTTTTATCGGGGCTTCTTGGGGCTGTCATCGATATGCCTGAAGCTCCCCGACCCCGTGGGCAATGAAAACACGCGTTATACGGCTAACTATTTGTCTTATCTGGTAACACTAGCCGCCGGTTCGAACAGGGATTTCACCACGGGGACCGGTGCGATCCCTAATGATTACCGCATCAGCGTTGCGCAGGATGTTTCTACCAATCTGGTTACCAGCAATCGCTCATTGAGAATAGGCCTGGCGACATTCAACCCGCCGACCAGCAGCAACTCCGGCCCCGGTGGGTTTATCGCCCGCTCGATCAGTGATCTGTCTCCCGTCAGTGGCAGCGTTACCCAGGCCCAGGCGGACACCAACTACAACGCCTTGATCTCTTCGATCAACGGTTTGAGTGCCATCGCCAATACCCCGTTGGCGGAAACCTATTATGAGATCACTCGGTACATGCGCGGCCTGGCGCCGTTCTACAACTCGACGCCCACCACTTACACCAGCCCGATCCAGTATCGCTGCCAGAAAAATTACGGCGTGGTGATCACCGATGGCCTGCCTACGTTCGACCGGACCTTCCCGAATGACCCGCTCGGTGGCAGCCGTTTGCCGAACTGGGACGGCAACAGCGCGAACGATGGCGACAACCTCACCGGTGATGGTGAGGGGGATACGTTGTACCTGGATGACATCGCCAAGTTCGCCTTCGACATCGACATGCGCACCACCGGTACCGACGCCGCGGGCAAGAACTGGAACGCCACAGATTTCCCTACGCAGAACATGAACACCTACACCGTAGGCTTCACTGCCGCCAATCAGATGTTGTCGGACGCCGCCAGATACGGTCAGGGCAAGTACTACCAGGCGACGGACAGCGCCGGCCTCAATAGCGCCTTGTCATCAGCGCTCGGCGACATCACGTCGAAAGCCGGTTCCGGCGGGGGCGGCACTACCAGCAGCGCAATTGTCGGGGTCGGTTCCGCTTACTACCAGACCAGCTACGACCCCAAGGATTGGCGCGGCACCATCAAATCCTTCGGGTTCACCTCCAACGGCTCGGTCAATACCTCCACGGTGCAGTGGACGACTGACACGGCCATCGTGCCCGGCGCCACGGCGCCGATCTACCAGTCGTGGAACAACGTGAACAATGCTCCCGTAACGCTGGCCTTCACCAATTTCGCCCCGGCACAGCAGACGGTGTTGAATCAGGGCCTGCCCACCGGCATCACGGGCAGCGACCTCGTGGAGTGGAGCAAGGGCACCAACAAGACCGGGTTGAAAGTGCGCAGCGTGTTGCTCGGTGACATCATCAACTCGCCTTTGGTGCTGGCCTCGCCAACGGAAAAAACCGCGTCAGATCTGGTGAGCGACACCAGCTACAGCACTTATCTGGCCACCAAATCCAGCAACATGAACACCAGCCTGGTGGTCAACGCCAACGACGGTTTTGTCAGCGTCATCAACTCCGGTAACGGCGCCAGGCGCTACGCCTACATGCCGTCCAGTGTGCTGCCATCGTTGCGTTATATCGCCGATACCGCCTACATCAACGGCGTCAGCCACAAGTTTCTGGTCGACGGTCAGGTCGGCGTATTCGATGCACAACTCAACAGTGCCTGGAAAACCCTGGCGCTCGGCGGAACAGGGGCGGGGGGCAAGACGTTCTACGCCTTGCAGCTGTTTGACGCTTCTGCCGGTAACGTGACCAAGGCGTTGTGGGAAATCAGTGCACCCGCCACTGCAAACACGGCGAACGTTTTCAATGATCTGGGTTATGCCTACGCCCGTCCGGAAGTGGCACGCTTGGCGGATGGGCGTTGGGCGGCATTCATCTCCAATGGCTACGGCAGCAATTCGGGAGTGGCGGCGTTGTACGTGGTGGATATTCGCGATGGGTCGTTGATCAAGAAAATCGTCATCGACAGCACGGAAACCACCAACGGCCTGTCTTCGGTGGAGCTCAAGGTTAATTCGCAGAATGTGGTGCAGGCTGCCTATGGTGGCGACCTGAAAGGACGGTTATGGAAGTTTGATCTGAGCGGCGCCACCACCGATACCTGGGGCGTGGCGTTTTCCGGCAAGCCGTTATTCACAACGGCGGGTGGAGGCACACAGCCAATCACCGCGCAGCCATTGCTGGCAGACAATCCACTGGGCGGTAAAGTGGTGTTTTTCGGCACCGGAAAGTTTAACGAGACCGTCGACAAGACCAGCAAGGATCTGCAGGCGTTCTATGCGGTATGGGATGCTGACGGTGGTTCCGGGCAGATCACCACGTCCAGTTTGCAGATCCAGTCGGTGACGGGCGTGTTCTCGGCAAGCACGGGGCAGTTCATCACCACCAGCCAGAACGAAGTGACGTATCCGGCGGAGAAGGGCTGGTACTTGCCACTGGTCTACAACAGCGTATTGACCGGTGAGCGGGTGATCAACCAGGCGACGCTGGTGCTGGGACGGATTGTATTTACCACCGCTAACGTGGACACCACAGACCCTTGTGCCAGTTTCGGTACTGGCAAACTGGTCGAACTGGATGCGTTCAGCGGTAAGATGCTCAACTACGCGGTGCTCGATACCAATGGCGATGGGGTGGTCGACAGCGCGGACGCGATATCCGGCGGGGTGATTTTCACTAGCGGGATGCCATTCTTGAGCGCCGTTACCAACGGCGGACTAGGCAAGGTCGTGACCGATACCGGTGCAACGGTGACCAAACTGACCGAAAAAGGCGGCGGTGGCAGCCGTCGCATCATGTGGCGACAAATTCAGTAAGTGAGAGTTGAGGCATGCGCAGATCCAACCGAGGTTTTACCCTGATCGAAATCATGATCGTGATTGCGATCATCGGGATCGTCATCACCATTGGCTACCCGAGCCTCACCGAATATGTGAAAAAGGGCCGCCGGGCTGAAGTGGCCGGTCTGCTCTCCGAGCAGGCGCAGATTCTCGAACGGTTTTACTCGAAGAGTAATGTCTACACCGGTGCAGTCGGCCTGAGCGCCGGCAACGACTACTACACCATTACCCCGACCCTGACCGACCAGACCTTCCTGCTGACCGCTACCCGCAAGGCCGGCAGCATGGCGACTGACAAGTGTGGCGATTTCACCATCACCAACACCGGTGTCAGAAGCATGGTCAATGCGACGGCCGGACTGACCACCAAAGATTGCTGGGGTCGCTGATTTTTTTTCGGGCGCCTTTTGCGCCTCCTGTCTATTTAACGGTTGGATCGGAACATGACCATGCAACAGCAAGTGGTGATAGTCGGCGGCGGTGTGATTGGTCTGCTGACGGCGTTCAATCTCGCGTCGCAGGTACAGAGCGTTGTGCTGCTGGACCGTTCGAATGTCGGTCAGGAATCGTCCTGGGCCGGTGGCGGCATCGTTTCGCCGCTCTATCCATGGCGCTACAGTCCGGCGGTCACCGCGCTGGCCCATTGGTCTCAAGACTTTTATCCACAGCTGGGCGAGCGCCTGTTTGCCGCGACCGGGATTGATCCCGAAGTGCACACCACCGGCCTGTATTGGCTGGACCTGGATGATGAAGCCGAGGCGCTGGCCTGGGCCGAGCGGGAAAACCGTCCGCTGCGGGCTGTGGATATCTCGGCGGCGCACGATGCGGTGCCGGTCCTGGGTGCCGGTTTTACCCGCGCAATCTATATGGCCGACGTGGCCAACGTGCGCAATCCGCGGCTGGTGAAATCCCTCAAGGCGGCCTTGCTGGCGCTGCCGAATGTGACGATTCATGAACAGTGCGAAGTCAGCGGTTTCGTTCGTGACGGCGAAAAAGTCGTTGGCGTGCAGACTTCGTCGGGCGCGATCCACGGTGATCAGGTGGTGCTGACGGCTGGCGCCTGGAGCGGTGATTTGCTCAAAAGCCTGGGCCTGGCGTTGCCGGTTGAGCCCGTGAAAGGGCAGATGATTCTTTACAAGTGCGCGGCGGACTTCCTGCCGAGCATGGTGCTGGCCAAGGGGCGGTATGCGATTCCCCGTCGGGATGGACACATTCTGATTGGCAGCACGCTGGAACATGAAGGCTTCGACAAGACGCCGACCGGCGCTGCACTTGAAAGCCTGAAAGCGTCTGCGGTGGAATTGATTCCAGCGCTGGCGGAGGCCGAAGTGGTCGGGCATTGGGCGGGACTGCGACCGGGCTCACCGGAGGGCATTCCCTACATCGGACGGGTGCCGGGTTTCGATGGGTTGTGGCTCAACTGCGGGCATTACCGTAACGGGTTGGTGCTGGCGCCGGCGTCGTGTCAGTTGTTTGCGGATGTGATGCTGGGCAGGGCGCCGATCATTGATCCGGCGCCGTATGCGCCGGCCGGGCGGATCTGACCGTTAAGTAATTGTGTTTGTCAGGACGCTATCGTCGGAACGCCGCCCGGAACAAGCTTGCTCGAGATGGGGCCCTCAATCCAAACCAAATTTCTTCAACCTGTAACGCATCGACCGAAACGACAAATTCAATCGTTGAGCCGCCGCCGTGCGGTTCCAGCGAGTCTCCTCCAGGGCCTGGAGGAGGAGTTTGCGTTCGACATTGTCCAGATAGTCTTCCAGATTATCGATCTGCGTCAGGTCCGGCACACCGCTGTCGGCGCTGCAATTGCCTTCGGCCAATCGCAGGTCGCTGGCTTCGATCTGCTTGTTGTCGCACAGGGTGTGCGCGCGTTCGAGCATGTTCTCCAATTCCCGCACATTGCCCGGAAAGCGATAGCTTTTCAGCGCTTCAAGCGCTTTTGGGTGGAGTTTCGTGGCGGGTTGGCCACTACCAGCCGCCAGACGCTTGAGCACATGGCTGGCCAAGGACTCGATGTCGTCGCGGCGTTCGCGTAACGGCGGAACCCGCAGTTCGATCACATTTAGCCGGTAGTACAAATCCTGGCGAAAGCGTTCGGCGGCGACTTCGGCGTCGAGGTCTTTGTGGGTGGCGCAGAGGATGCGCACATCGACCACGGTTTCCTGTTGACCGCCAACGCTGCGAACGGCTTTTTCCTGAATCGCCCGCAGCAGTTTGACCTGCATCGCCAGCGGCAAATCTGCCACTTCGTCGAGGAACAGCGTGCCGCCCTGGGCGGCCTGGAACAGCCCGGGCTTGTCTTCGATAGCGCCGCTGAAGCTGCCTTTGCGATGGCCGAAAAACTCGCTCTCCATCAGTTCCGACGGTATCGCCCCGCAATTGACCGGGACAAACGGCTGGTTGGCGCGCGGACCTTGTTCGTGGATCAGTCGGGCGACCAGTTCCTTGCCGCTACCGGATTCGCCGCTGATGTAGACCGGTGCCTGACTGCGGGCCAGTTTGTCGATTTGTTTACGCAAGCTGCGCATGGGCAACGAATCGCCCAGCAACCGTCGATCGATGGCTCCGCCCGGTGCAGGCATGCGCAGGGCGCTGGTGACCAGTTCGCGCAGTAGCGTGAGGTCTACCGGTTTGGTGAGGAAGTCGAAGGCGCCGGCCTTGAGGGCGTTGATCGCCGTTTCGAGATTGCCGTATGCGGTAATCATCGCCACCGGCAGGTTTGGGTAGCGTTGCTGAATATGTTGCACCAGTTCAAGACCGGTGCCGTCCGGCAGGCGCATGTCGGTCAGGCACAGATCGAACGTCTCGCGCTTCAACAACGCCTGGGCTTCGCCAAGGTTGCGGGCGCTGAAGGTGTCGAGTTTCATCCGTCCCAGGGTAATTTCCAGGAGTTCGCGGATATCCGGCTCGTCGTCGACGATCAGGACTTTTTGCCGTGGGCTGATGTTCAACTTTGTTTCCGTCCGTGAGCAAAGGTGATGCGAAAGCAGCCGCCATCGTGGCGTGGCTTGAAGTCTAGGCGGGCCTGATTGCTTTCGCACAGTTCACGGGACAGATACAGCCCCAGGCCTGTGCCTTGGGCGCTGGTGGTGTAGAACGGTTCGAACAAATGCACCTGCTGATCCGGGGCCACGCCGGGACCATCGTCCCGCACCTCGATGATCGGCAACTGGCTGTCGGGGTCGACGAACAAATCCAGCCAGACCTGCGCCTGGTCGTGGGCCTGAGCACTATGGCGCCAGGCGTTGCGCAACAAATTGTCGAGAATCTGGGTGAGCTGGTCCGGGTCCATCAGGGTTTTGACGTCGCCGGAACCGATGCGCAGGTGAATCTGCTGACGGTCGAGCGCTCCTTCGCGACTTTGCGCAACGAACTGTTGCAACCACGGCTTCAGATCGAGTCGTTGCGGCACGGTTTGCTGACGGCGGGACAGTTGCAGGACGTTTTCGATAACCCGATTCATTCGCTGAGAGTGGTCTTGAACAATCTGGGTCAGACGTCGATCCGCGCCGTTCAGTTCCTCTGATTCCTGCAATAGCTGAGCGGCGTGACTAATGGCACCCAACGGATTGCGAATTTCGTGGGCAATACCGGCCGTCAGGCGACCGAGGGCGGCAAGCTTCAGTTGTTGGGCCTGCTGGGCGATTTGTGCGAGGTCTTCAAGGAAGACCAGGGTTTGGTGGTGCGGACTTTGGGCCAGGGCAATGAAGCTCGGTTGCAGTTCCAGGCCGCTGTTGGCGATTTTCAGGCTGGGGGGGCGCAGCGTCGGATTGTTCAGCCACAGTTGCAGGCGTTCGACCAGAATGGGCGAGCAGTCGTCGATCCGTTGGCCTTCGAGATTGTCTCGGCCCAGTAATGCCCGCGCGCTGTGGTTGGCCAATTGCACCCGCCGCTGGCCGTCGAGCACCAGGATGCCGGTGCGCATGCGCTGCAGGATCAACGCATTGAGAGCTTCCAGGCCCACCACTTCACTGGCCCGCTGTTCGGCGAGGGTTTCGCTGACTTCCAGGCGTTGGATCAAGCCTTGCACCAGCAACGCCGCGGCGAAACACAGCGCGCCGAGGGTGCCGGCTTGCAGGTAATCGTTGGGGCTTGCGGAATGGTTGAAGCTCAGGAGAAAGCTCAGCCCGACGATACCCAGCGCGCCGACGGCGGCGATCAGCAGGCCGATGCGACTTCGCAACAAGGCGTTGCTGATGGCCACCGAAACGATCAGCAGGTTGCCGATGGCGCTGGCGACACCGCCGGCAGCGTAGAACAGGCCACATAGCAGCAACACATCAATCAGCGCCAGACTGAACAGTTGCGCCGGGCGGTGGGTGTTCTCGAAGAAGACCACCAGCAAAATGTTCAGCACCAGGTACAACCAGCTGCCACTGCGCAACAGGTTGTCATTGGCGAATGTCAGCAACTGGTTGTCCAGGTTGCTGGAGATCAGCAGCACCAGGGTGATGCCAACACTTAGACGGTAGAGGTGATAAAGGCGCAGCAGTCGCTGGGCCTGTTTGCTGCTGGAGCTGGACGCTTCAGCGATCACTGGAGCCCGGGCCTTGCTCAAGGTGAGCCTGGCTGCAATACCACTGTTGTTGAAGGCCCAGGGCGCGGTCGCGGGGCAGGTGTACGCCGCAATGGGCGCAACGGACCATGGGTGCTGCCTCCAGCTCGGCAGAGGACCTGGGCGCAGAAGCCTGGCCCTTGAACTTGCGCCAGAACCATACTGCGGCGGCAATCAGGGCGATCCAGAACAGTAAACGAAGCATGGTGAGCTGCTTTATGACGAGTGATTCAGCAGTTTAGCCAAGGACATGACAGGCGCACAGCCTATTAGCGCTGCAATAAGATCCGGCCATAAAAAAAGGAGCCTCGAAAGGCTCCTTCTTGTACCACCGGTCGTATCAGTCAAACACGCCGAAGGTCATGTAGCTGAACCACGAGCGGTCGCTGTTGTTGCCTTCCGCTTCGTGTTCCTCTTCTTCGATCACGTCGCCATTTTCATCTTTAGGCTTGAGATCGTTCGGGATCGCGTCCTTGGCGTCCTGGAACTGCTTCTGCACGTCCTGGTTGGCGCGGGTTTCACCCGGTGGCAACGGTGGACGGGATTCGATAAGGCCGAGAGTGGCCTTGCTCAACCACGAACGGTTGTCGGCTTCGGCGACCGATGGCTCGAACTGACCGTCCACCAGGGTTGGATGGTTCGGGTAGTTGAGCTTCAGGGTTTCGAGGCTGGTGGCCGCGAGGTCGTCCAGGTGCAGACGCTGGTAGGCTTCGGTCATCACTGCCAGGCCGTCGCCGACCGATGGGGTTTCCTGGAAGTTTTCCACCACATAGCGACCACGGTTCGCGGCGGCGACATAGGCCTGACGGGTCAGGTAGTAGTCGGCAACGTGAATTTCGTAGGCCGCCAGCAGGTTGCGCAGATAAATCATGCGCTGCTTGGCGTCCGGCGAGTAGCGGCTGTTCGGGAACCGGCTGGTCAGCTGGGCGAACTCGTTGTAGGAGTCGCGGGCAGCGCCCGGGTCACGCTTGGTCATGTCCAGCGGCAGAAAACGCGAGAGCAGGCCGACGTCCTGGTCGAACGACGTCAGGCCCTTGAGGTAATAGGCGTAATCCACGTTCGGATGCTGAGGGTGCAAACGAATGAAGCGCTCGGCAGCAGACTTCGCAGCCTCAGGCTCGGTGTTCTTGTAGTTGGCGTAGATGAGATCGAGTTGAGCCTGATCGGCGTAGCGACCGAACGGATAACGCGACTCCAGCGCCTTCAGCTTGGCTGTGGCGGCGGTGTAGCTATTGTTGTCCAGGTCGGTCTGAGCCTGCTGGTACAGCTCGACTTCGCTAAGGTTTTCGTCTACGACTTCCTTCGATGAGCAAGCAGCGGTCAATGCGAGGATGGCGATCAGCAGCAGGTGTTTCACTTGCATGGCGGCTTGCGTCCCTATGACGGCCGCTGTCTTGGGCGGGGCCGTCCTGTTATGATGAGCGCCCCGTTGAATAGCCTCGGGGCAAAAGACGCCGTATTTAACCACAAGCGCGCAGCCGAAACCAAAGGCTGTGCCGACGCCTAGTCTGAGCATGTCCGATAAAATTGAACTTCGCGCAGAGGTGCCGTCCGAATTGGGCGGCCAACGCCTCGATCAAGTCGCCGCACAATTATTCGCTGAGCACTCGCGCTCGCGCCTTTCCGCCTGGATCAAAGACGGCCGCCTGACTGTGGATGGGGCGGTTATCCGCCCGCGAGACATCGTTCACGGTGGCGCCATTCTTGAGTTGACTGCCGAGCAGGAAGCTCAGGGCGAATGGATCGCTCAGGACATCGAGCTGGACATCGTCTATGAAGATGACGACATCCTGGTGATCAACAAGCCTGCGGGCCTGGTGGTGCATCCGGCTGCCGGTCACGCTGATGGCACCTTGCTCAACGCGTTGCTGCACCACGTGCCGGACATTATCAATGTGCCCCGCGCCGGTATCGTGCATCGCCTGGACAAGGACACCACCGGTCTGATGGTGGTGGCCAAGACCATTCAAGCGCAGACGCAGCTGGTTACACAGTTGCAGAGCCGCAGCGTCAGCCGCATCTATGAGTGCATCGTGATCGGTGTGGTGACGGCGGGCGGCAAGATCAACGCGCCGATCGGTCGTCACGGCCAGCAACGCCAGCGCATGGCCGTGATGGAAGGTGGCAAGCAAGCCGTCAGCCATTACCGCGTGCTCGAGCGTTTCCGCTCCCACACTCACGTGCGGGTGAAGCTGGAAACCGGTCGTACGCACCAGATTCGCGTGCACATGGCCCACATCAATTACCCGTTGGTCGGAGATCCAGCCTACGGCGGTCGTTTCCGTATTCCGCCGGCAGCCAGTGTGACCATGGTCGAATCGTTGAAGGCTTTTCCGCGTCAGGCGCTGCATGCGCGGTTCCTCGAGCTGGATCACCCGACCACCGGTAAGCGCATGAGCTGGGAATCGCCACTGCCGGACGACTTTGTCTGGTTGCTGACCCTGCTCAAGCAAGACCGCGAGGCATTCATCGGATGAGTGACTGGCTGATTCCCGACTGGCCTGCGCCTGCCGGGGTGAAAGCCTGCGTGACCACCCGTGCGGGCGGCGTCAGTCTGGCGCCGTTCGACAGCCTCAATCTAGGCGATCACGTCGACGACAGCCCCGAAGCTGTTGCCGAAAACCGCCGTTGTCTCACCGATCACTTTTCTATTCAGCCGGCCTGGTTAAAGCAGGTTCACGGCATCACCGTGGCCCTCGCGGAACCAAGCCTTGTGGCCACCGCCGACGCCAGCTGGACGGCAACGCCCGGTATCGCGTGTGCGGCGATGACGGCCGATTGCCTTCCGGTGCTGTTTTGCGACCGTGCCGGCACTCGCGTCGCGGCGGCTCATGCCGGTTGGCGCGGGTTGGCGGCGGGTGTGCTCGAAGCGACGCTCGACGCGCTGGCCTTGCCACCGGAAGACGTGCTGGTCTGGCTCGGCCCTGCGATTGGCCCGCAAGCCTTTGAAGTTGGCCCGGAAGTGCGCGAAACTTTCATCGAGCAACTGCCTGAAGCCGACAAAGCCTTTGTGCCAAGTGCAAATGCCGGCAAGTTCATGGCCGATATCTACGAGCTGGCGCGCTTGCGTCTGGCTGTTCGCGGCGTTACCGCTGTTTATGGTGGCGGTTTCTGTACCGTGACCGATCCACGCTTCTTTTCTTACCGCCGTAGTCCTCGCACCGGTCGGTTTGCCTCCCTGATCTGGCTCGAACGCTAGACTTCGCTGATCTACATCAACTGTACGACGCTTGAAACTCCCAGAATCGACCGCATCTATAACGGTATCCGGCAGGTTTCTTCATTCAGGATGTTTTATAGGTCCGGCCTGCTCAAAAGGAAGGTGACCCATGCGTATCGATCGTTTAACCAGCAAATTGCAGTTAGCACTCTCCGACGCCCAATCGCTGGCCGTCGGTCTTGACCATTCCGGCATTGAACCGGCGCACTTGATGCAAGCCATGCTTGAGCAGCAGGGTGGTTCGATCAAGCCCCTGCTGATGCAGGTCGGTTTTGACGTCAACAGCCTGCGTAAAGAGCTGACCAAAGAGCTCGACCAGCTGCCAAAAATCCAGAACCCGACTGGCGACGTCAACATGTCGCAGGACTTGGCGCGTCTGCTCAACCAGGCGGATCGTCTGGCGCAGCAGAAGGGTGATCAGTTCATTTCCAGTGAGCTGGTGCTGCTCGCCGCCATGGACGAGAACAGCAAGCTCGGCAAATTGTTGCTCGGTCAGGGAGTCAGCAAAAAAGCCCTGGAAAACGCGATCAACAACCTGCGTGGCGGCGAAGCGGTCAATGACGCCAACCATGAAGAGTCGCGTCAGGCGCTGGATAAATACACCGTCGACCTGACCAAGCGCGCCGAAGAGGGCAAGCTCGATCCGGTGATCGGCCGTGACGACGAAATTCGCCGAACCATTCAGGTGCTGCAACGCCGCACCAAAAACAACCCGGTGCTGATCGGTGAGCCTGGCGTGGGTAAAACCGCCATTGCCGAAGGCCTCGCTCAGCGGATCATCAACGGCGAAGTGCCGGATGGCCTGAAAGGCAAACGCCTGCTGTCCCTCGACATGGGCGCGCTGATTGCCGGTGCCAAGTACCGTGGCGAGTTCGAAGAGCGCCTGAAATCCCTGCTCAACGAATTGTCGAAGCAGGAGGGGCAGATCATTCTGTTCATCGACGAACTGCACACCATGGTCGGTGCCGGTAAAGGCGAAGGCTCGATGGATGCGGGCAACATGCTCAAACCTGCGTTGGCCCGTGGCGAGTTGCATTGCGTCGGCGCAACCACGCTCAACGAATATCGCCAATATATAGAGAAGGACGCGGCTCTTGAGCGGCGCTTCCAGAAAGTATTGGTGGACGAGCCGAGCGAAGAAGACACCATCGCCATTCTGCGTGGCCTGAAAGAGCGTTATGAAGTTCACCACAAAGTGGCGATCACCGACGGCGCGATCATCGCTGCGGCCAAGCTCAGCCATCGCTACATTACCGATCGGCAGTTGCCGGACAAGGCCATCGACCTGATCGACGAAGCCGCCAGCCGCATTCGCATGGAGATCGACTCCAAGCCGGAAGTGCTGGACCGTCTGGAGCGTCGCCTGATTCAGCTGAAGGTGGAATCCCAGGCGCTGAAGAAAGAGAGCGACGAAGCGGCGATCAAACGCCTGGAAAAACTCCAGGAAGAAATCGTTCGTCTTGAGCGTGAGTATTCGGACCTCGAAGAAATCTGGAACTCGGAAAAAGCCGAAGTCCAGGGCTCTGCGCAGATCCAGCAGAAAATCGAACAGTCCCGTCAGGAACTGGAAGCCGCGCGCCGTAAAGGCGACCTGAATCGCATGGCCGAGTTGCAGTACGGGGTGATCCCGGACCTGGAGCGCAGTCTGCAAATGGTCGACCAGCATGGCAAAAGCGAAAACCAGTTGCTGCGCAGCAAGGTGACCGAGGAAGAAATCGCCGAAGTCGTGTCGAAGTGGACCGGTATTCCGGTGTCGAAAATGCTCGAGGGCGAGCGCGACAAGTTGATGAAGATGGAAAGCCTGTTGCACCAGCGTGTGATTGGTCAGGACGAAGCGGTGATCGCGGTTTCCAACGCGGTGCGTCGTTCGCGGGCCGGGTTGTCCGACCCGAATCGTCCGAGCGGTTCGTTCATGTTCCTCGGCCCGACCGGTGTCGGTAAAACCGAGCTGTGCAAGGCGTTGGCCGAATTCCTCTTTGATACTGAAGAGGCGATGATTCGCATCGATATGTCCGAGTTCATGGAGAAACATTCCGTGGCCCGGTTGATCGGTGCGCCACCAGGCTACGTAGGCTATGAAGAGGGCGGTTACCTGACCGAGGCGGTGCGCCGCAAGCCTTATTCGGTGATCTTGCTGGATGAGGTCGAGAAGGCCCACCCGGACGTCTTCAACATCTTGCTGCAAGTGCTCGAAGATGGCCGACTGACTGACAGTCATGGTCGCACGGTGGATTTCAAAAACACGGTGATCGTCATGACCTCTAACCTGGGGTCGGTGCAGATCCAGGAATTGGTCGGTGATCGTGAAGCGCAACGTGCGGCGGTGATGGATGCGATTTCCACGCACTTCCGTCCGGAGTTCATCAACCGGGTCGACGAAGTGGTGATCTTCGAGCCATTGGCGCGGGATCAGATCGCGGGCATTACCGAGATTCAGTTGAGTCGTCTGCGCAGCCGTTTGACTGAGCGCGAACTGAAACTGGAACTCAGCCCTGAGGCCATGGACAAGCTGATCGCGGTCGGCTACGACCCGGTATACGGCGCACGGCCGCTGAAACGAGCGATCCAGCGCTGGATCGAAAACCCGCTGGCACAGCTGATTTTGTCGGGTCGTTTCATGCCCGGCGATACCGCCAAGGGTGTGGTGGAAAACGACGAAATCGTCTTTGCCTGATCCACGTCGGCAGTAAAAGTGAAGAGGCCTCGCATTGCGAGGCCTTTTTTTCGTCAGGTTGTTGAACTGAAAGGAAAAGGCTTGTAAAGTGCGCCCCGCAGTAAGTCACCCGGAAGGGTTTCTGCTCCCCAAGCAGGAATCTGAAATAAGTTGCAAATCATTAACTTGAATGCAATTTAAGGGGTTGACAGAGGTGCTTAAGATTGTAGAATAGCGCGCCTCAGACACACGAACGCAGCGATGCGAACGGGTCGAAGAGGTGAAGAAAGCTTCACAGTTGTAAATTGAAATATGTAGTTCCGTGATAGCTCAGTCGGTAGAGCAAATGACTGTTAATCATTGGGTCCCAGGTTCGAGTCCTGGTCACGGAGCCAATTTCAAACCGGGGTATAGCGCAGTCCGGTAGCGCGCCTGCTTTGGGAGCAGGATGTCAGGAGTTCGAATCCCCTTACCCCGACCATTTTTGGGTCGTTAGCTCAGTTGGTAGAGCAGTTGGCTTTTAACCAATTGGTCGTAGGTTCGAATCCCACACGACCCACCATTTTTGAAACCAGTTAACGCTGGGATCAGATCTTAAGATCAGAGGCCAAAAGCACTGATCGAAGAAGGCGACTTGTAAAGGTCGCCTTTTTTTCCGGGGTATAGCGCAGTCCGGTAGCGCGCCTGCTTTGGGAGCAGGATGTCAGGAGTTCGAATCCCCTTACCCCGACCATATTAAAAATCCTCGTATCGAAAGATACGGGGATTTTTTTTGCCTTCGACAAAGTGAATCACTTCAAGTCATCGTACAACTTGCCGATAACGAGCTGTCGGGGCGCAGACGCCGCCTCCCATTCAAGCCAGCAATAAGAAAGGCGCTCGTTATGTTTCTTCGTCAGCTGAATATTGCCCCTCGTGCTGCGCTGGGTTTTGCCTTGATCGCCGTACTGGTGGCGTTGCTCGGAATCTTTTCCCTGGGACAAATGTCGAGCATTCGTGAGAGTGAAGTGGCGGTGGAGAAGCAGTGGCTGCCGAGCATTCGCGGAGGCGACGAGATCCGCGAACTCATGCTGCGCATCCGCACCATTTCCTTGCGCATGGCCCTGGATCAAGACCCAAAGAACATTACAACCTACCGTGGCCAGATGGACACGCGCGACAAGGAACTGAGCGAGAAGATTGCGGCTTACGACAAGCTGGTCGACACCGCTGAAGGTCAGGCCTTGTATGACCAGTTCAAAACCACCTTCGCCGCCTATCGCACCGGCATTGCCCAGTCGTTCACCCTGGCCGAGCAAGGTCGCCGTGACGAGCTGACCAAACTGCTGTTGATCGACATGAAAACCGTGGTCGATGGTTCCGGTAAGCAGCTCAATGACCTGGCAGACCTGTTCGCCAAACAGGTCGCCGTGGAAAGCCAGAAATCCGCAGCACATTACGAAACTTCGCGATCCATCGTCAGCCTGTTCATCGCGCTCGCGGCGTTGGCAACTGTCGGCCAGGCGCTGTTGCTGACTCGCAGCATCGTCCATCCACTGAACGAGGCCCTGTCGGCAGCGGAAAGCGTGGCCCAGGGCGATTTGACCCGGCCTATTGCGACCCATGGCAATGACGAAGTGAGTCGTTTGCTCAAGGCGCTGGCGACCATGCAGCAGAACCTGCGTGAAACCCTGCAAGCCATCAGTGGCTCGGCAACGCAACTGGCCACGGCGGCGGATGAGTTGAACGCCGTCACCCTCGACAGCACCCAGGGCCTGCAGCAGCAGAACAAAGAGATTGAGCAAGCCGCCACGGCAGTCAACGAAATGACCAGCGCCGTCGAAGAAGTCGCGCGCAACGCAGTGTCGACGTCCGATGCCACTCGCCAGTCCAGTGAGTCGGCGCAGCTGGGGCAGGAGCGGGTCAGCGAAACCGCGAGTGCCATCAGCGCCTTGGCCAGTGATGTGCAGCACACCGGGGAGTTGGTGCAGTCGCTGGCCAACCAATCCCAGGACATCGGCAAGGTGCTGGATGTGATTCGGGCCATTGCCGAGCAAACCAATTTGCTGGCGCTCAACGCTGCGATTGAAGCGGCGCGCGCGGGTGAAAGCGGGCGCGGCTTCGCGGTGGTGGCTGATGAAGTGCGTGCACTGGCACATCGCACGCAGCAATCGACCCAGGAAATCGAACAAATGGTTCAGGGCATGCGCAGCGGTTCGAGCCTGGCGCTGGACTCGATGAATGCCAGCGCTTCCCGTGCCGCCAGCACGCGGGTGCTGGCTGAGCGGGCGGGTGATGCGTTGCAGACCATCACCGCCTCGGTTCATGAGATTCACGAGCGCAATCTGGTGATCGCCAGTGCCGCTGAAGAACAGGCTCAAGTGGCCCGGGAAGTGGATCGCAATCTGGTGAACATCCGCGATTTGTCGGTGCGCTCCGCCACAGGCGCCGACCAGACCAGCGCCTCCAGCCATGAGCTGTCAAAGCTGGCCAATGTATTGCAAGGCCTGGTGCAGCGCTTTCGCGTGTAAAAAAACGGACTAAAAAAAGCCGCGTCTCTCGATGAAGAGGCGCGGCTTGGTGCCTGGATACTTAGGCGCCGTCTTGATCTTTCAGGTGTTCGAACAGGCCTTTTGGCATTTTTTTGCCGTTGGCTTCGTAGTTGGCTTTCACGTTATCGAACGCTTCTTGTTCGTCGATGAAGCCGTCATGGTTGGTGTCGATCTTGTCGAAGTTGGACTTCGGCGCGACTTTCAGGAATTCAGCGCGGGACACCTTGCCGTCGCCATCAGTGTCGGTTTTTGCCATCGACGCATCGCCACACTTGCCTTCGCCACATTTGCCTTCAGGGGTTTTCACTACCTGTTCGGCGGAGGCCAGCAGGTAGCCCTGGGTCAGAGGCTGCGAAGCGAAAACGGAGCCGGTCAACATCATGCCGCCAGCGAGGACAGCGCCGAGCAAACCGATAGTGTTCTTGGTGGTACGGGACATTTCAAATCTCCTGGGTTGCACGACACAACCACTCGATAAAGGTTGCCACGTAAGTGCGGCGTTAACCGAAGCTGGCGGGGTGCCTTGCTCGGATGTGGCCATTTAACGGGCTGGGTGTATCGCTACTGTGTCGCGCAAGGGGGGAGTTTGTAAGCGAAGGGGCGAAATCGCGGGGGGAGATACAGTGAGACACAGAGCTTTTGAGTGGCGAAAAACTGATGTAGGAGCAAGCTTGCTCGCGATGGCATCGGCGCGGTGTATCTGAATAACCGCGTCGCCTGCATCGCGAGCAAGCTTGCTCCTACAGAAGGCGGTGTCAGTGAAGTTTCAGGCGCGGTTCGGTACCGCGTCCGATCTTGCTGCCCAGCATCAACATCGCCGTGCGGAACGCGCCATATAGCGCCATCTGGTGCATGCGGTACAGCGACACATAAAACATCCGCGCCAACCAACCCTCAAGCATCACGCTGCCGGTCAGGTTGCCCATCAAGTTACCCACAGCCGAAAAACGCGACAGCGAGATCAGCGAACCGTAGTCGGTGTACTTGTACACAGGCAACGGCTTGCCTTCGATCCGCAGCTTCAGCGATTTGGCCAGCAACGATGCCTGCTGATGCGCAGCCTGGGCACGCGGTGGAACATTGCGATCGGTGCCCGGTTGCGGGCAGGCCGCGCAGTCACCGAAGGCGAAGATGTTCTCGTCGCGGCTGGTTTGCAGGGTCGGCAGCACTTGCAACTGGTTGATGCGGTTGGTTTCCAGGCCGTCGATGTCCTTGAGGAAACCCGGTGCACGAATCCCGGCGGCCCAGACTTTCAGGCTCGCATTGATCACTTTGCCATCGGCGGTGATCAGGCTGTCGGCGGTCACTTCACTGACCGCCGCATTGGTCATGACATTGACCCCGAGTTTCTCCAGGGTTTTATGCACAGGCCCGCCGATCCGTTCCGGCAAGGCTGGCAGCACCCGCGGGCCGGCTTCGATGAGGGTGATGTGCATGTTCTCCGGTTTGATTCGGTCCAGACCGTAAGCTGCCAGCTCATGCGCGGCGTTGTGCAGCTCGGCGGCCAGCTCGACACCCGTGGCACCGGCGCCGACGATCGCCACGCTGATCTGCTGCACCACATCCGTCTGCCCGGCGTGCGCGCGCAAATAATGGTTGAGCAGTTGCTGGTGGAAGCGCTCAGCCTGTTTGCGGGTGTCGAGGAACAGGCAGTGCTGCGCCGCACCTTGGGTACCGAAGTCGTTGGTGGTGCTGCCGACCGCGATTACCAGTGAGTCGTAACCCACTTCGCGGGCCGGCACCAGTTCAATGCCGGCTTCGTCGTAGGTGGCGGCCAACTGGATTTTTTTCGCCGCGCGATCGAGCCCGCTCATGCGCCCCAGCTGGAACTCGAAGTGGTTCCATTTGGCCTGGGCAACATAATTGAGTTCGTCTTCGGAAGAGTTCAGCGACCCGGCCGCCACTTCATGCAACAGCGGTTTCCAGATGTGGGTCAGGTTCGCGTCGACCAGCATCACACTGGCCGTGCCGCGCTTGCCCAGAGTCTTACCCAGACGGGTAGCCAACTCCAGACCGCCGGCGCCGCCGCCAACGATGACAATACGATGAGTCATGGGGATATCTCGCAAGGCTAAAAGAAATCGGTGCAGTCAACCGAGCGAGCGCGATGCAGCTCATAGCGTCAGGTAACTGATAAATCGGCTCAACAGGCCCAGGCCAATGGTCACTGCCAGTACCACCACCAGGAGCATCCACGGCCGGAAAGGCCGGCGCTCGACTCGGTGCTGGGACAGGTGCAGGTACTCTTCGACATGCTTCTGGTCGTCGGGGTTCAGGCGGCTGGTCATATCGGGCCTCGTCAGGGGTAGACGTTGCTGAGTGTTTAGAAGCTACAGGGGTTTTTACCCCACGTTGAACGGAGCATAGCCGCTGGCCGGAATCGGCTCGACGCTCACCCTGTCGTCCAGGCGAATGATTCCACTTTGTAACACTCGGGCGGTGATTCCGCCATGTCCGCGAACGGCCTGAAAAGTGCCGGGGCCGAGGTTGTGTTGCAGGCGTGCGCAGGGCTGACACCAACCGGTGGTTTCGAAAATCGCCTGGCCGATTTTGAAGCGGCGACCCTTGAGGCTGAACAGGTTGATCCCACTGATAACGAGGTTGCGCCGCAAATCATTAGGTAACACCGGATTATCTTCCGGCCGGCCCATCAGCGAGTTGATCACCGCCAGATGCTCCCACTGAATCAGCGTCACTTGCCGCGCATTGCGCACGCCGGGACGGGCGCGATCACCGGTCAAACCGGCCTCGAGCCGCGCTTCCACGGCCTCCAGCTCGATCATCGGCACATGTGGCTGCGGGCGCACGCCGATCCAGCGGACGCGGCCGGTTTGCGGGACTTCAGCGATCAGTTCCTGCAGCGGACTCACAGGCTGATCCCGACATCGAAGACGATGCTGCGACCGAGGTTGCTGCGCAGGAAATCCGGTGCGTCGGGGTGCGCAAACAACACACGGGCAAAGGTCGGCCCCACCAGCGACAACGACCGCCAGCCCTGACGCAAGTATTCGGTGGGCGGTGGGAAATGGCTGTTGAGGTCCAGTACTTCGCGCTTGAGGCTGGCGAACGCGATGATGTCCAGTTCGCCCAGGTCCATGCCGCGTTCTTTGTAGTTGTGCGCTTTTTTGCGCAGGGTCGGCGCCAGTCTCAGCAGGAACTCATTGGCCGGAATGCGCTTGGGCTTGGCTTCGCGGCGCACCAGCGAGCTCAGCGAAAACGCACTGCGTCGCCGCTGCAGTTCATCGCGCCACTCATCATTGAGGCGCCGGCCTTCGTCGAGCACGAAAAACACTTCGAAATTCGCCTCGCGAAACAGCACGTCCGGCGGTTCCCCGGCGGGGGCGAATTCGTCGGTGCGGTAGGGAATGTTCAGCCCTTGCAGCAGGCGCTGGCACACCCAACGCTCACGCTCCCATTTGCGGGCATTGGAAAGGAACGCGTTGGCTTGCTCGGCCGCAATGGTCAGCAGGCGCAGATAATCTGAGTCATCCATAGGCCCAAGCTTAGCGTTCAAATGCGACAAGCTGAAAGCTTTGCGTTGAAACAAAGGCGTAAGGGCCCGGCAGGCGTCATCGGCGGTCGGGTACCAACGATGTTTCTGTGATCGTTGTTGCGGCAACTGGGTGTGCAATTCAGGCGGTGTAGACTGGATTCATTGCGCTCAAGCGCCTCAACGAAGGGGAATGTCGTGAAATTATGGCCCGTGTTATTGCTCAGTCTTCTGCCTCTTTGGGCTCAGGCGCTGGAGGTGGGAGAGCGGCTGGCGCCGTGGACCTTGCTGGATCAGTTCGATCAGGCGTTCACGCTCGACAACCAGACTCAGACGCTGCTGGTGGCGCGCAGCATGGACGCCGCGAAACTGGTCGACGCCGCACTGCAGGGCCAGCCCAAGGGCTATCTGGAGGCCCGGCACACGGTATTTGTCGCGGATATCCAGCGCATGCCTCGGCTGATCGCGAAGATGTTCGCTGTGCCGGCCATGCGCGATTATTCCTATCGCGTGATGCTCGACCGTGAGGGGCGCGTGGCGCCGCGCTACCCCGGGGCCATGGATAAAGTCCTGTGGCTGAAGCTCAAGGACGGTCAAGTGGTCGGTGAGCACGAATACGCCACGGCGGCGCAACTGCGTGAGGCACTGGAGAAGGCCCGGCCGTGATCGGGGCGTTAGTAAGGTTTGCGTTGGCTTGTTCGGCCGCAACGGTCAGCAGGTGTAAGTAGTCGGGGTCATCCATAGACCCCGGCTTGGCGTCCAAAGGTGATCGCCAGAAAGACTGTTTGTCGCGCAGGAGCAAAAGCCTGCCGCGACATCCCTCCCTTCCGCGCCCGATTCAGGGTCCTGCACAAAACGGATAGCGATCTGCGCAAAGCGGATATTGCCCCGCGCCTGGCAACTTTACCCTCGGCTTTACGGGACGTTAGCCGCTTTACCGACGCTCTGAAAAAAACAACAACAAGAGATAAATGCCATGCGCAAGATTGACGTACATGAGGTTATCGACAACGCACGATTCAACCGCTTCCACTGGATGGTGCTGTTCTGGTGTGCCCTGATCATCATTTTCGACGGTTACGATTTGGTGATCTACGGGGTGGTGTTGCCGATGCTGATGAAAGAGTGGGGGCTCAGTCCCTTGCAGGCCGGCGCGCTGGGTAGTTACGCGTTGTTTGGAATGATGTTCGGCGCGCTGTTTTTCGGCCCGCTCTCGGACAAAATCGGCCGCAAGAAAGCCATCACGATCTGCGTGATGCTCTTCAGCGGTTTTACCGTGCTCAATGGTTTTGCCCGCAACCCCACCGAGTTCGGCTTGTGCCGATTCATCGCCGGCCTGGGCATCGGCGGGGTGATGCCTAACGTCGTGGCGCTGATGAACGAGTACGCGCCGAAGAAAATCCGCAGCACGCTGGTGGCGATCATGTTCAGCGGCTACTCCGTGGGCGGCATGCTCTCGGCGGGGCTGGGCATCGTGCTGATCCCGAGTTTCGGCTGGCAATCGGTGTTTTACGTCGCGGTGCTGCCGTTGGTGATGTTGCCGCTGATCATGTATTTCCTGCCCGAGTCGGTGGGTTTCATGCTGCGTCAGGGGCGCAATGAAGAGGCGCGCGCCATTCTTCAGCGGGTCGATCCGGCGTACGTCGCGCAGTCCGGCGATCAACTGCACATGAGCGAAGTGAAGGGCACCGGCACCCCCGTGCTGCAACTGTTTCGCGAGGGCCGGGCACTGCGCACGCTGATGTTGTGGCTGGCGTTTTTCTGCTGCTTGCTGATGGTCTACGCCTTGAGTTCGTGGCTGCCGAAACTGATGGCCAACGCCGGTTACAGCCTGGGTTCGAGCCTGTCGTTCCTGCTGGTGCTTAACTTCGGCGCGATTTTTGGCGCGGTCGGTGGTGGCGTGCTGGGTGACAAACTGAACCTGCCGCGGGTGTTGGCGGTGTTCTTCGCCGTGGCCGCCGTGTCGATCACCTTGCTCGGTTTCAACAGCCCGATGCCGCTGCTGTACCTGCTGATCGCCATTGCCGGCGCCACCACCATCGGTTCGCAGATTCTGCTGTACGCCTGCGCCGCGCAGTTCTACTCCATGACCATTCGCTCCACCGGCCTGGGCTGGGCCTCGGGCATCGGGCGCAACGGCGCGATTGTCGGGCCGCTGCTGGGCGGTGCCTTGCTCGGGATCAGCCTGCCGTTGCAACTGAACTTCATGGCATTCGCCTTGCCCGGCGCGGTGGCCGCGATTGCCATGACCGTGTTCGCCATCAGCAGTCAGCGCAGTCACAGGCAAGCGCTGTCGGGCCTGCGCCACGGTTCGCCAGACGGGTCTGTTGGCGAAGCTTCGTGAAAGCGTTCGTCCGGGATTTTTCCCTGTCGGCGGCCGTCGCCGGATTTATCGCCACGGTGATTTCCTACGCCGGCCCGTTGGTGATTATTTTCCAGGCGGCCGAAACCGCACAGCTGTCGCGGGAAGTGCTGTCGTCGTGGGTCTGGGCGATTTCCATCGGCAGCGCGGTGCTCGGTATCGGTTTGAGCCTGCGCTACCGCGTGCCGGTGATCATCGCGTGGTCGGCGCCGGGCTCGGCGCTGCTGGTGGCGCTGTTGCCGGGGATCTCGATGCCGGAGGCGGTGGGCGCTTACCTCGTCAGCAGCCTGATCATTTTCCTGGTCGGGGTGTCGGGGGCGTTTGACCGGATCATCGGCAAACTGCCGGCGGCGATTGCGGCGGCGATGCTGGCGGGGATTCTGTTCAGTTTCGGCACCGGGTTGTTTGTCTCGTTGCAGGGCAAACCGTGGCTGGTGCTGGCGATGTTTGCCACGTACCTGATCTGCAAACGGCTGATGCCGCGTTATGCGGTGTTGATGGTGCTGCTGGTGGGCTGCTCGATGGCGTTTCTCGCCGGCGATTTGCACAGCGAAGCGTTGGTGATCGGCTTGGCCACGCCGGTGTGGATCACGCCCGAGTTCAGCCTGAGCGCGACGCTGAACATCGCATTGCCGTTGGTGATGGTGGCGCTGACCGGTCAGTTCGTGCCCGGCATGGCGGTGCTGCGGGCCAGCGGTTACACGACGCCGTCGGGCCCGATCATCGCCAGCAGCGCGTTGGGCACGGCGCTGTTGGCACCGTTCGGTTGCCACGGGCTGAATCTGGCCGCGATCACCGCGGCCATTTGTACCGGTCGCGAGGCCCATGAAAATCCCGGCAAGCGCTACGTGGCCGGGGTGGTCGGTGGGCTGTGTTACCTGCTGCTGGGCATCTTCGGCGCCACCCTGGTTTCGTTGTTTTCGGCGTTCCCCAAAGAGCTGATTGCGGCGTTGGCCGGGCTGGCGCTGTTCGCCGCGATTGCCGGGGCGCTGGCTGGTGCAATGGCGGTGCCGAGTGATCGCGAAGCCGCGCTGGTGACCTTTCTCACCACCGCCTCGGGCATGTCGTTGTTGGGTTTGTCCGCGGCTTTTTGGGGACTGATTTTCGGCATGGTCACCCATGTGTTGTTAAACGCCCGTCGCGACAGCGCGGCGGCTGAAGCTCTTCCAACTGTCGATCAATAAAAATAAGAGAACAAACGATGAAACAGATTTTCCCAACAACCGGTTCCGTGTTGTCCATGGCGGTCGTCTCGGGTTTCTCCGCCGGGGCGATGGCGGCCGAGGGCGGCTTTATCGAAGACACCACGGCCACCTTGCAAGCACGCAATTACTACTTCAGTCGGGACTTCTCCGACATCGTCGGGGCGAACAAACAGTCGAAGGCCGAAGAGTGGGCGCAGGGCTTCATCCTCAACGTCAAATCCGGTTACACCCAAGGGCCTGTCGGATTCGGGGTGGATGTGATCGGCCTGCTCGGCCTCAAGCTCGACAGCAGCCCGGATCGGGTCAATACCGGTTTGCTACCCGTTAAAGATGACGGGCGCGCGGCGAATGATTACAGCCGTCTCGAAGCTGCGCTGAAGATGCGTTACTCAAAAACCGAGCTGAAAGTAGGTGAGTTGCAACCCAATCTGCCGGTGCTCGCTTTCAGTGATATACGCCTGCTGCCGCCCAGTTATCAGGGCGCAAGCATCAGTTCCAATGAGATCAATGGCCTGACCTTGCAGGGTGGCCACTTGAATACGACCAGCCTGCGCAACGAGGCGGGCGACGAAAAAATGCAGGCCATGCTCGGCCACGTGCCGCAGCGCCAGGTCAGCAGTGATGGCTTCAACTTTGCCGGCGCCGATTACGCCTTCAACGATAAACGCAGCTCGGTCAGCGCCTGGTTCGGGCAACTGGAAGATATCTACAACCAGCGCTTTCTTGGTCTCAAGCACAGTCAGCCGCTAGGCGACTGGACCCTGGGCGCCAACCTCGGCTACTACGATTCGCGCGAAGACGGCAAGAAGCTGCTGGGTAACATCGATAACCAGGCGTTCTTCTCGCTGCTGTCGGCCAAGCGCGGAGGCCATACGTTTTATGTCGGTTATCAGGGGATGTTCGGTGACAGCGCATTCCCACGCGTCTTCGCCAACGTCTCGCCGCTGGGCAACGAGGTGCCGACCTACGAGTTCGCCTATACCGACGAACGCTCGTGGCAGGCGCGTTACGACTACGACTTCGCCGCGCTCGGTGTACCTGGGCTGACCAGCACCGTGCGTTACATCTCCGGTAATAACGTCGACACCGGGAAGGGCTTCGAGGGCAAGGACCGCGAGCGGGATCTCGACCTCGGTTACGTGCTGCAAAGTGGCAGCCTCAAAGGCCTCGGGATTCGGGTGCGCAACGTGATGGCCCGTTCCAACTACCGCAGCGATATCGACGAAAACCGCCTGATCCTCAGTTACACCTGGACGCTGCTATGACCCTTGAAAAAGAACAACCGCCGTACACCATCGGCCTGCAGGCCAAACTGGAGCAATTGACCGAATCGGTGCTGCAAACCGAGGAAGACATGCGCTTTGCCAATCAACTGGCGCGCGCGGCCGGCGACCGGGTCAAGGCGAGTGCGCAGAGCATGCAGTCTTCGGCCGCTGTGCTGGAGGATCTGAACCTCTACATGCAGCGTCTGGATCAGGTGTTCGATGAGCTCGGCAGTCAGTCGATGCGCATCGGCGCGATTGTCGGCAGCATCCAGGACATCGCCCGTCAGACCAATCTGCTGGCGCTCAACGCGGCCATCGAGGCGGCGAGGGCGGGTAGTCATGGCCGAGGGTTTGCGGTGGTCGCCGATGAGGTGCGCAATCTCTCGCGTCAGGCGGCGGATTCCAGTGCGCAGATCCGGCAAATCGCCACGGGGCTGGAACAGTCGGCGGAGCAGGCGCGCCAAGGGCTTCAGCAGCTATCCGGTTCCACTCGTCTGGGGCTGGAAAAGGCTGGAGTGGCTTTGCACTCGATGGGTGAATTGCAAAGCGGTGCGGTGGCCCGGGTCGAGGTGGTTGAACGGATCATGGCCCGTTTGGCCGGTCTGCATGATTTGGCGTTGCAGGCGAAACGGCTGATCGTGTGAGTCGCGGGTTACCCGGTGTTACAGGCTGCTCGTGCAATTGCCCATGACTGAGTAGGTCACGCGATGGGTCTGGCCTTGATGATCGATGTAAACCATGGTTGCCGGCACGACGTCGCACGAGGTTGCGGTGTCGGTGATGGAAACCACCTTGGCGATGTCCAGCGGTTGCGCCGGGTTGTAGGGGGTGGCGGCTGGCTCGTTGGTGGCGGCCATGGCGGAGGTGGCGAGGAGGGTCAAAAGCAGGGCGGTCAGGGTTTTCATTTTTGTTTGCTCGGTGTTGGTTTTGATGCTTTGAAGTTTAGTCCTTGGCTCGGAGTGATAAAGGGGCCGGGGGCTGATTCAGCTTTGCAGGAAACGTAACAATCGCCGGATAAGCCCCCCCATCGTAGGGCGCACAAACGGCGGTGTAGACTGACAACCTGTCCTCTCCTGGCAAAGAAAAAGGAGCAAGCCCAGCCATGATCGGCGCCGAACTACTGTCCCCCGAAACCCTCGCCGTCGGATGGCTGATCTACATCCCGGCACTGATCTGGGCCGTCGCCCGTGCCCCGTGGGTCGAGCTGTTCAGCGACAGCCGCCGCCAGCATCTGTTGTTCGGCACCGTGTTCGCGCTGTTCATGCTGTGGCTGGTACGGCGGGATTTCGACACCGGCGTGTCCTATCACTTCATCGGCATGACCGCCGTGACCCTGCTCCTGGACTGGCCGTTGGCAATCGTCGGCGGCCTGGTCGCGCAAACAGGCCTGGTCCTGCTCGGACGCCAGGACCTCGCCGCCGTCGGGGTCAACGGTGCGTTGTTTATTCTGTTGCCCGTGCTGGTCACCGAATGCTGCGCCATCCTGGTCGAGCGTGCACAACCGCGTAATCCCTTCGTTTACATCTTCGTTTCCGGTTTCTTCGCCGCGGCGCTATCGGCCTTGTTGTGCCTGCTGCTGGCGCTGTGGCTGCTGTGGTTCAACGAGCTTTTCGTCATGCCCTATTGGCTGGAGGATTTCGTCGGTTACCTGTGGCTGATCATCTTTCCCGAAGCGTTCATCAACGGCATGGTCGTCAGCGCACTGGTGGTGTTCAGCCCGGAATGGCTGGAGACCTTCAACCGCACACGCTACCTTTCGGCACCCTGGAAGGACGACGACCCGAAATCTTGATCCACATCAAATCCAAATAACGTCGACGAATCCATGCTCCGCAAAACCTTCAGGAGCATCGAAATGAGTGTCTACGAATGGGCAAGGCAGGAGTTGCGCCACAGTCTGGATGCAGCGCAGGAAGTCGGGTTTGATCCGGGGTTGAGCCTGCGCGCCTTGCTCAGTGCAGTGGTGCAGCAGAGCAAGGCGGTACGCAGTGTCGAGGATCTGGCGGATGAGTTGCAGTTTCTTGCCGAGAACCTCGATGACGGTCAGGACTACGGCTTCATGCGGCCCTGACCCGCGGCCTCAGTGGCGTGGTTCGAAGTCTTCGCTGAACAGCTCGTCTTCGGCATCCGGGCTCACCGGAATCTTGTGTTCTTCCGACGCCCAGGCGCCCAGGTCGATCAGTTTGCAGCGGTCCGAACAGAACGGTCGGAATGTGCTCTCGGGGGTCCATTCGACAGGGGCGCCGCAGGTTGGGCATTCGACGGTTGGGGTTTGGCTCATGACTGGCCTCCACGCAATTTAAGGTAAAAGTGATGCAGGCGTTCGACCTCGCTGTGCAGCCAGGCGAGGTCGCGGTCGTTGACCACCACATCGTCGGCATGGCTCACGCGATCCTGGCGACTGGATTGCGCCTTGAGGATCGCCTGGACCTGTTGTTCGCTGGTCTGGTCACGCTGCAGGGTGCGTTCGATCTGTAACTGTTCGGGCGCATCGATCACCAGGACCCGTTGGGTCATGGCGTACTGGCCAGATTCGATCAGCAACGGCGACACCAGAATCGCGTAAGGCGATTGTGCCTTGCCCAGGTGGTCGGCGATTTCCCTGGCGATCAGCGGATGCAAAAGCGCCTCGAGCCAGAGGCGTTGCTCAGGTACTTCAAAGATCAGTTTGCGCAACGCCGCGCGATCCAGTTGACCGTCGGCTTGCAGCACGCCAGGACCGAAATGTTCGGCTATCCGGGCCAGTGCCGGGCGCCCCGGCTCCACCACCCAGCGCGCCGCATGATCGGCATCGACCACGTGTACGCCCAGGTCGATAAAGTGCTGGGCGGCCGCACTTTTGCCGCTGCCGATGCCGCCGGTCAGACCGAGAATCCAGGGTTTATCCACAGGGGTATTCATTTCAAACCGACAAACTGCCAATAGAAGTCGGTTATTTGACCACCCCAGAGCAATGCAATCCAGCCGGCAATCGCCAGATAGGGGCCGAAGGGGATCGGGGTCGAGGTTTTTGCGTTGCGCAGGCGCAGCACAATCACGCCGATAATCGCGCCCACCAGGGACGACAACAGAATGGTCAGCGGCAAAATCTGCCAGCCGCCCCAGGCGCCCAGCATGGCCAACAGCTTGAAATCGCCGTGTCCGATGCCGTCCTTGCCGGTGATCAGCTTGAACAGCCAGAACACCGACCACAGCGCCATGAAGCCAGCAATTGCGCCCCACAGCGCCTCGTGCAACGGCACGAACAATTCGAAGCTGTTGATGATCAGCCCCAGCCACAGCAACGGCAGCACCAGCACATCCGGTAACAGTTGATGCTCGGCGTCGATCAGGCTCATGGCCAACAGGCCCCAGCTCACCACCAGCGCCATCACGGCTTGCCATCCGAAACCGAAATGCCAGGCGATGAACGCGGACAGCAGGCCGCAGGCCAGTTCGGTCAATGGGTAACGTTTGCTGATGGGCGTTGCGCAGCTTGAGCATCGTCCACCTAAAAACGCATAACTGAGCAGCGGAATGTTTTCCCAGGCGCGGATCCGGTGCCCACAGTGCGGGCACTGGGAGTGAGGCAGCATCAGGTTGTAGGTCGGCTGCGGCGTTTCGACCGGCAGGCCCAGGATGTCGTAGGCCTGCAATCGCCATTCGCGTGCGAGCATTTTCGGCAGGCGCCAGATCACCACGTTGAGAAAGCTGCCGACCAGCAAGCCGACCACCAGTGCAAGGAGGACAAACGCCAGCGGGTACAAGGTCAGGATTTCGTTCAAGGGCATGTCAGATCGCATTGCCGAGTTGGAAGATGGGCAGGTACATCGCAATGACCAGACCGCCGACGATAACACCCAGCACCACCATGATGAACGGTTCCATAAGGCTGGTGAGGTTGTCGACCATGTTGTCGACTTCTGCCTCGTAGAAACTGGCAACCTTGTCGAGCATGTCGTCCAGCGCGCCGGACTCTTCACCAATGGCCGCCATCTGAATCGCCATGTTCGGAAAGATTCCGGAGGTGCGCATGGAGAAGTTCAGCTGCATCCCCGTCGACACATCCTGCTTGATGCGCAGCACCGCTCGCTTGAACACGATGTTGCCGGTCGCGCCCGCCACCGATTCCAGCGCCTCGACCAGCGGCACGCCAGCGGCAAAGGTGGTCGACAGCGTACGGGCGTAACGGGCCACGGCGGACTTGTACATCAAGGTGCCAATCAATGGCAGCTTCAGCAGCCAGATGTCGGTCCGGTCGCGAAAGCCTTGCGATGTCTTGAAGGCGTGGCGCACACCGAAGATCGCCGCGATCAACACGCCAAGTATCAGCCACCACCAGTCCTGCATGAACTGCGACAGGCCGATGACCATCACCGTGAAGGCCGGCAATTGCGCACCTAATCCTTTGAATACCGACTCGAATTGCGGCACCACCTTGACCAGCAGAATGCCGGTGACGATGATCGCGACGAACACCACGGCCAGCGGATAGGTCATGGCTTTCTTGATTTTGGCCTTGAGGCTTTCGCTCTTTTCCTTGTAGGTCGCGACCCGCTCCAACAGGGTGTCGAGGGCACCGGCCTGTTCGCCGGCATCCACCAGGTTGCAGTAGAGCTCATCAAAATATTGCGGTTTTTTGCGCAGGGCCGCAGCGAAGCTGTTACCCGCCGCGACTTCCTGTTTCACCTCGTCCACCAGTTTGCGCATGGCCGGGTTATCGAAGCCTTCGCCAATGATGTCGAACGACTGCAACAGCGGCACGCCGGCTTTCATCATCGTCGCCATCTGCCGGGTGAACAGGGCAATGTCTTGCGCCTTGATACGGTTGCCGAAGCTGAATATCGAGGCGGACTTCTTGCGCACCTTGCCGGGGTTGATGCCTTGCTTGCGCAGTTGCGCCTTGATCAAGGCCGGGTTCTGACCGCTGAGCTCGCCGGTCATCTTCGTGCCTTTCTTGTCGGTGCCTTCCCAGGCATACACACTGATTTTCGCTGCTTTGACCGCCATGTTCAGTCCTTGGTGACCCGGTTGATTTCTTCAAGGCTGGTGATGCCTTGCATGGCCTTGATCAGCCCGGAGGTACGCAGGTCGTTGAAGCCGTCCTTGCGCATCTGGATGTCGATTTCCAACGAGTTGCCTTCGGCCATGATCAGCCGTTGCAGATCCGGTGTGTTTTTCACCACTTCATAAATCCCCACGCGCCCCTTGTAGCCGCCGTTGCACTGATCGCAACCGACCGGCTCATAGATCGTGAACGTGCCAATGCGTTCCTCGGGGAAGCCTTCCTTGATCAATGCCTCGCGGGGAATATCGATGGGTTTCTTGCAATGGCTGCACAGTTTGCGCGCCAGGCGCTGGGCGATGATCAGGCTGACCGACGTCGCGATGTTGAACCCCTGAATGCCCATGTTGTGCAGGCGGGTCAGGGTTTCCGCTGCGCTGTTGGTGTGCAGGGTCGACAGCACCAGGTGACCGGTCTGGGCGGCCTTGATCGCAATTTCGGCGGTTTCCAGGTCGCGGATCTCGCCGACCATGATCACGTCCGGGTCCTGGCGCAGGAACGAGCGCAGCGCCTGGGCAAAACCCAGTCCCTGCTTGGCATTGACGTTGACCTGGTTGATGCCTTCCATGTTGATCTCCACCGGGTCTTCGGCGGTGGAAATGTTGATGTCCACGGTGTTGAGAATGTTCAGCCCGGTGTAAAGCGACACAGTCTTGCCCGAACCGGTAGGGCCGGTCACCAGGATCATCCCCTGCGGCTGCTTCAGCGCGGCCATGTACAGGTCTTTTTGCTCAGGCTCGTAACCGAGGGCGTCGATGCCCATTTGCGCGCTCGATGGATCAAGGATCCGGATCACCACTTTCTCGCCCCACAGGGTCGGCAGGGTATTGACCCGGAAGTCGATGGACTTGCTCTTGGACAGGCGCATCTTGATCCGCCCGTCCTGCGGTTTGCGCCGTTCGGAGATGTCGAGGCTGGCCATGACTTTCAGGCGGGCGGCGATGCGGTTGGCCAGTTGAACCGGCGGCTTGGCGACTTCACGCAGTATGCCGTCGGTGCGCATCCGTACGCGGTAGGTTTTTTCGTAGGGCTCGAAATGCAGGTCGGAAGAACCGCTCCTGATCGCGTCGAGCAGCATCTTGTGGACGAAGCGCACCACCGGCGCGTCGTCGGCATCCTGTCCGGCGATGGCGTCCTGATGGGAGTCATCGATCGACTCGATGTCCACGCCATCAAGGTCGACGTCGGCCATGTCTTCGAGGCCGCTGGCATGGCTGTCGAAGAACTTTTCGATGGCGTTGCTGAGCTTGTCGTCCTCCACCAGGATGGCTTCGGTGTTCAGCCCGGTGCTGAACTGGATGTCGTTGATGGCCTGGTGATTGGTCGGGTCGGAAACCCCGACGAACAACTTGTTGCCCCGGCGCCAGAGGGGCAGGGCATGGTGCTGGCGAATCAGTTTTTCGCTGACCAGGCCCTTGGGTTGGGTGTCCTTGTCCAGGCAGTTGAGGTCGAGCAGCGCCATGCCGAAATGCTCGGAGGCGATCTCGGCGACCTGGCTGCTTTTCACCAGTTTGTTCTGCACCAGATAACTGACCAGGGAGATTTTTTGGCGTTGGGCCTGTTGATACGCCTGTTGCGCGCTTTTGTCAGTGAGCAGTTCGGCCAGAACCAATTGCTTGGCCAGACCGCTAAGGGCGATGTCATTCATGGGGATACCGGACGCAGACAGTTCATGACTTATAGCCTAGTCAACCGGTGGAGCCAAACCAGCGCTGTTCTGGTGACAAAAAGTGTCAGTTAGTGCGGATCCTGGGGACGGGAATAGCCGTCGCGTCGTTCCCGCGCCCCGCTAACAGGGGGCGGCGGGCTTGGCATGGGCTGTGCTGCGGTTAATTCAGATCATGAGATTTCGACTCATGCATGGAGCTTGTCTATGAATACTCAGAAAGGTTTTACGCTTATCGAACTGTTGATCGTGGTGGCGATCATCGGGATTCTGGCGACGTTTGCGTTGCCGGCTTATTCGAAGTATCAGGCACGAGCCAAGGTCACGGCCGGGCTGGCTGAGATTTCTGCTTTAAAGGTGAATTTTGAAGATGTGCTGAATCAGGGGGTCAACCCGGATTTGACCAAAGTTGGCGGCACTGCAACGACCACCAATTGCACGATCTCTGCTTCGGGCACTGCCTCTGACGGCAAAGGCACTATCGGTTGCACGATTCTTAATGCCCCAGCGCCAGTTCTTAGCAAGACCATTACGCTGACCCGCGACCCGACAACCGGCTGGTCTTGCACGACCAAGGTCGCTGCCGATTATGCCCCAGGCGGCTGTGTTGCCAACTAAAAGCCTGTTCTACATCGTTTGAAATATGCCCCGTTTAGAAAAAACGGGGCATTTTTTTTGTTAATCCAAAGGTGAACCGGAAAATCCCGAAATTTCATGGCCTTAGGCCCACGTTAAAACCTGCAACTTGCATGTAGAGAATGTCGAAGTCATGCAATTTGCATGATTACGAAAGTCGGTGTGTTTTTTAAGTTATTGATTTATAACGAATTATTGCCTGTCTCGGAGTTGGCACAGCGTTCGCAATATACCCAGTAACCCTGCTGACAAGACACGCAGCAGACTTTATGAAAAACAGGAGTTACTCGTATGAAGAAGTTCGCTATCGCTGCCGCTGCTGCTACCGCGCTGACCCTGACCATGGCCAACGCTGCATTCGCTCAAACCCAAGCCACTCAAGCGCCAATGACCTTGGCAGCCGGTGAAGTGACCAAGGCCAAGGAAGCTACCTCCGATACCTGGATCACCACCAAAGTCAAAAGTGACCTGGTAACCGAAAAAGGCATTCCTGGTACCGATATCAAAGTCGAAACCAACAAAGGTGTTGTATCCCTGTCGTCCACCGTCGCGGTGACTGACGCACAGAAAGCCACCGCTGTGGCGATCACCAAGAAAATCAAAGGCGTCAAAGCGGTCTCCGCTGACGGCCTGAAAGCCGAGTAAGGCAAGACTTCTCGCCTGAACGGGAGAAGGCGCGGTAGACGAGCCGAGTCATACGTCTGCCGCTACTTGAGAGTTCATGCGACGGCCATAAGGATGTGGCCATTACAGGCCCCGGACATTCGTGTTTGGGGCCTGTTCTATTGTGGGCACTGCAAAACCAAACGGTAGGAGGGCGTGTGTGTCAGTTACCGCGTTTGCTGGTGATCTGCCTAAGGCGATTACCTTCAAACCGCAGGTACTGGTACATCCCGCCGTTGGGCCCGTAGGTCCATTCCTCGACCTGGAATTCTTCCCGCCGGTTGGCGCTGCGCTTGTAGCCCAACAGATCACGACTGACCGGCTCTCCGCATTTCTGCAGCACTTCGCTGGACCTGTCCCCCACGCTGATCAATTGACTGCCACAGCGCAGGGTTTCGGCGGCCGAGGCATGACTGGCTGCCATGGCCAGTGTCAGGCTGATCAGCAATCGCCTGATCATCACTCGGCATCCAGGTGCAATGGCGTCACTACCCGGCCGTCACTTTCGGCTTCGCCGAGGCTGGCATCGATGAAGTACACGCGGTCATCGGCCAACTGAGCCTTGTCGACCAGATAATCCTTGATGCTGCTGGCGCGATCCTGGCCCAGTTGGCGTAACAGCACGTCGCTGGTACTCCAGAACTTGATCACGTCCGCACGCATTTTTGCGGTGCGTTCTTCCTTGCCCAGATCCTTCCATTCGACGGGTGGCTGGGTTTTCAGGCGGATGCGGTAGATGCCTTCCAGCAGCGGGCCTTTCTCGCCGTCCGGTACTTGAAGCAACGAAGCCTGTGCCGGCACTTTGTCGCCGCGACGCTGGAGCATCTTGTAGTAGTTGTACTGGTATTCCCGTTCCAGGCGTTGCTCGGCGATCAGCGGGCCATCACTGCTGGCGGCGGCGGTGCCTTCGATTTCCAGGCGCAGGGCCGGGCGTTCCTTGAGCGCATTGGACAGTTTGACCAACGAACCCTCGGCGTCCTTGCTCAGGTCGCTGGAACCCGGTGCGAACGACACCGTGCCCAGATCTTCCGAACCACCGCCACTGATCAGTCCGCCGATCATCTTGAATGGCGCGGCGGCGGCCTTGACGATCAGGTTACGCAGGGTCTGCCAGACAATCGGCATGACGCTGAACTGTGGATTGTTGAGGTCGCCTGTGACTGGCAGCTCGATGGAAATCTTGCCGTCGACGTCCTTGAGCAGGGCAATCGCCAGTTTCAACGGCAGGCTGACAGCATCCGGGCTGTCGACCTTTTCACCGAGCTGCAATTGTTCGACCACCACTTTGTTTTCAGCCTTGAGCTGGCCTTTGGTGATCAGGTAATGCAGGTCGAGATTGAGTCGGCCCTTGCGGATACGGTAACCGGCGAACTTGCCGGAGTAGGGCGTCAGTGTGGTCAGTTCCACCCGTTTGAAACTGGTGGCGATGTCGAGGCTGGCCATCGGGTCGAACGGGTTGACCGAGCCTTTGATGGTCACCGGTGCGTAGCGATCGACCTTGCCCTTGATGTCGACGGTCGCCGGTTTCGCCTGACGGCTGTCGATGGTGCCGATCTGGCCGTTGAGTTGTTGCACGGCGGTAGCGAAGTTCGGGGTCAGGCTGAAGTCGGCGAAGTTGGCTGAGCCGTCATTGATGGCAATACCGCCGATGTGGATGCCCAGCGGTTTGTCCTTGCTGGCGGGTTTGGCCGCTGCAGTTTTTGCGCCGGAATCGGGCGGCTGCGGGATCAGCAGGTCATCGACGTTGGTGGTGCGGTCATCGTTGATCATGAAGCGCACATAGGGCTGGAACAGGTTGACCTTGTCGATCGACAGGCTGTCGCCGTGCTGATAATTCAGGCCTTCGACCACCACCTGTTGCCACTTGAGAAAGTCGCGGGTTTTCAGGGTGTCGAGGGTGTGCAACTGATCGATCTGCGCACGTCCTGTCACGCTGAGCGCCAACGGCTCGGTGCTTTTCAGGTTGACCGCCAGGTCGCTGCCGAGCATGCCGCTGCGCAGTTCGAGGCGAATGAACGGGTTGATGTAGGACTGGGCGACCCGCAGGTCGATGTCCTTGGTCTTCACGTTCAGTCTGGCGCTGACCGGGGCCAGGTTGACCTCGCCCTCGGCGGTGATCTTGCCTTGCTTGCCCACGCCGGTATCGAGCTTGAGGGTAAATGGCGAGCCATTGAGGCTGTCGAAATTTTGCAGGTCCAGGTTTAGCGGCGTCAGATCAAGCGTCACCGCGGGTTGCGCTTTGCGGTCAGCCAGGTGCACCTGGTAATCGCGCAGTTGCACGTCTTTGAGCAACACCTGCCAAGGCTTGCTCGGCGCGACAGGGGCTTTCGGCGAGTCGGCTGCCGCTGGCGTGCTGACGGGTTCGGCTTTGGCTTTGGCGGCAGCCTTGGACGGTTGGCCAGCAAACAGCTTCTGCCAGTCGAGTTGCCCGTCGGCTTCAAGTGCTGCCCAGGTTTCCAGTTTCTGGCTGCGAATCTTGCCGACCACCACTTGCTGCTTGGCCAGGTCCACGGTGGTGTCGGTGATGTCCAGTCGAGCGAGTTTCGCCAGCGGTCGGCCGTCCGGTGCATTGATGGCGAAGGGCGCGACGCTGACCGCGACGTTGCTCAGCAGCAGTTCGGTTTCCTTGGACAGGTTGAGTTTGTAGTCGGTGCTCAGGTTCAGCACGCCGTTTTCCAGCACCAGCGGCAGCGCGTCGCGCACATAGGGCCAAAAGGCTTTCATCTGGCCGTCGGTGACTTTCAGCTTACCTTCGGAGGCGATCGGGATCAGGCTGAAATTGCCGGTCCAGTCGATCTGCCCACCGTTCGGGCCGATGGCCACAAGGGTCATGTCGGCGCTGTCTTCGGGCAGGGTGCTGAGGTTGTTCAGCTCGAAATCGAGTTTGTCGTAGAGGAATTCGATGGCTTCGCTGGGACGTTCATCCTTGAAGTGCACGGCACCGTCAGCCAGTTTGATCCGCTCTATGCGTAGCGGAAACGGTTTGGCGTTCGGGTCGGCCGGGGTCGGTTCGCTGGCGGGGATTTTGAACAGACCGAGCAGATTGAGTTTGCCGTCCTTGCCGAAGAGGATTTCGGTCTTGGGTTTGTCCAGTTCGATATCGGACAGGTGCAGCGCTTTGGTCCAGAGGCTGTCGATCTGCAGGTTGGCGTAGAGGCGTTCGAAGCCGACCTGCTCCTTGCCCGGTTCGCCGATGATCAGGCCCCACAGGGTGACTTCAAGGCTGAACGGGTTGAGTTCGATTCGCTGAATCGTGGCGGGCATCGTGGCGTAGTTGGCCAGTTGCTGGTTGGCCACCCGCAATGCGATACCCGGCAAAATCAGAAACCCCAGCAGGCTGTAGAGGGCCAGAGCGGTCAACAAGGCGCCGATAGCGCGGATCAATCCTTTGGGCATGTGCGGCTTCATCTGTCTGAATCGGAGTGCCTTGGAGTATGGCACGCGAATCCGGTTCCGAAGTAATCGCTCAGCCCAGGATTTTTCAGATTTATCTGGCGTGAATCAGAGCTGCAGGATCAGGGTTTTCAGCGGCGGCTGTTGATCCATGGACGGGAAATCGCCGCCCGGTTTCATCACGGTCCACTCGCGTACCGGGCGGCCGGCTTTCTCCGCGCAGCGCAAAATCTGTTCGCGCCAGTCATCCATGCTGACTTTTGCCAGGTTGTTGCAGCAGATCAGCACGCCATTGTCAGCGGTGGTCAGCAGCGCGGGTTTGAGCAGGCTCTGGTAGTCGCGCAGCAGGTCGACGGTGCCGAAGGCGCTCTTGGCCCAGGCCGGTGGATCCAGCAACACCAGGTCGTATTGACGTTGCTCCAGGCGTTGATAGCTCGGCAGTTTCTGCCCGCGACGCTGACTGATGGGCAGGCCGGCGAGTTGGCGGATCGCCGGGAAATAATCGGACTGGATGAACTGCATCGTCGGCAACTGCGGATTGAGCAGACCGTTTTCGCGGCCGACCGCCAGATTGCCCTCGGCGAAGTCCAGGTTGCACACCTCGCTCGCGCCACCGGCCGCAGCGCTCAGGCCGACGCCGCAGGTATAGGCAAACAGGTTGAGTACGCTTTTGTGCTGGCTGTGTTCCTTGACCCAGCCGCGAGTGTTGCGCAAGTCGAGGAACAGCAACGGATCCTGGCCGGCATGGCGGCCGCGAACCCGGTAATTGAGGCCCCATTCGTGACCGATCAGGTCTTGCAGGGCGGCTTCGTCGGCGTGGTAGACCGTGTCTTCACGGTCGATGCGCGAGTTGCCCCGGGAGCGGTCGTTGTAGACCAGCAGGGTCTCGAGGCCCAGATGTTGGTTAACCGCCTCATGCACTTGCAGCAGGGCGTCGCGCTCCAATGACTGGTGAAAACTCTGCACCAGCAACTGCGGGCCGTAGCGGTCGATGGTCAAGCCGCCCGCGCCTTCCTGGCTGCCATGGAACAGGCGATAGCAATCGGTGCCTTGCTGATGCAGTTCGGCAAGCAGGTCCTGGCGATGTTCGAGGGCGGCGCGCAGCGCCTGATTCAAGGAAGACATGCTGGGCGCCTTGCAGGAGGGAATTTGGCGCGGGAGTTTAACAGCTTGCGTGGCACCTGTAGGAGCCAGCTTGCTGGCGATGGGCGCAATACGGTTCATCCTGACGAACCGCGTTATCGTTCATCGCCGGCAAGTCGAATCGTCGCACCGCAGCTCCTACAAATATGAGTCAAGTGAGCAACCCCATCCGCCGTTTCGCCCGATGCACCGAGCCATTACGCACTGCCCAGCGCAGCATCGGCGCGCTGCGGTTGACGCTGGCGCGGATCAGTTTGCGTTGCAGCGAACTCTGGCGGACGCCCAGCATGTCGCTGGCCCAATCCGGCAGCAGGTCGATACCGGCCTGCATCATCAAACTGCCGAACGGCTTGGCCAAACGGCTCGGGGAGGGTGCGTTCAACAGCAGTCGCAACACCTCGCGACTGCGCTCGTCGCACAGCAGGTGCGGGCGAATGCGCTTAAGGTATTCGGCCATTTCCTGTCGCGAACGGGGCACATCACGAGCACCGAGTCGTTCGGCGACCAGAGCAATTTCGTGGTAGTAACGGTCCTGATCGGCCGCAGACAGGTGCGGATTGCGATAACGCAAATGCGCAGCGAGGAAGTTGCTGACCTCGGCCACGTGCACCCAGGTCAACAGATCGGGATCGCTGGCGGCGTAAGGCCGGCCATCCGGCGCGGTGCCGGTCACTTGCAGGTGAATGGTGCGAACTTTCTCGATCAGCCAGTCGGCATCTTTGCGCGAGCCGAAGGTGGTGCCGGAAATGAACTGCCCGGTGCGGCGCAGGCGACCGAGCATGTCCTCGCGAAAATTCGAATGGTCCCAGACCCCGGCCAGCGCCAAGGGGTGCAGGGCTTGCAGCATCAGCGCGCTGATGCCACCGATGAGCATGCTGCTGAAGTCGCCGTGGACTTGCCAACTGACCGAGTCGGGGCCGAACAGGCCGGGATCACCCTTGGGGTTTTCCAGGTCGAGCTGACCGAGGGACAGACCGGTGAGGCTCATGACCTGGGTTTCGATGCGGCTGCGGATGAATTCCATGGCGACTCGTTGGAAAAAAAGGGGGGGCATCGCACATTCCCCTGTAGGAGCCAGCTTGCTGGCGATTGCGGTGTGTCAGTCGCCATTGCCAGCAAGCCGGCTCATACAGAGGGCAGTGCGTTATTGGTTCAGGCGTTTATCGACCAGGTCCTGAACCACGCTCGGATCGGCCAGGGTCGACGTGTCGCCCAGACTGTCCAGCTCATTGCAGGCGATCTTGCGCAGAATCCGCCGCATGATCTTGCCCGAACGGGTTTTCGGCAAGGCCGGGGCCCACTGGATCAGGTCCGGTTTGGCGAAACTGCCGATTTCCTTGCTGACGTGGGCCAGCAGTTCTTTCTTCAGTTCGTCATTGGGCTCGGTGCCGTTCATGGGCGTGACAAAGGCATAGATGCCCTGGCCTTTGACGTCGTGAGGGTAACCGACCACCGCCGCTTCGGCGATGCTGTCGTGCAGCACCAGCGCGCTTTCCACTTCGGCGGTGCCGATGCGGTGGCCGGAAACGTTGATCACGTCGTCGATGCGCCCGGTGATCCAGTAATCGCCATCCTCGTCACGCCGCGCGCCGTCGCCGGTGAAATAGTAGCCGGGGTAGGGTTTGAAATAGGTGTCGACCATCCGTTGCGGGTCGCCGTAGACGCTGCGGATCTGCGCTGGCCAACTGGATTTGATCGCCAGCACACCGCTGCCGGCGCCTTTGATCTCCTTGCCCGTTTCGTCGAGCAACACCGGTTGCACTCCGAACATCGGTTGCGTGGCACAGCCGGGTTTGATCCGCTGCGCGCTGACCAGCGGGCTGAGCATGATGCCGCCGGTTTCGGTCTGCCACCAGGTATCAACGATCGGGCAACGCTGCTCGCCCACAACATTGAAGTACCAGTCCCACGCTTCCGGGTTGATCGGCTCACCGACGCTGCCGAGTAATCTGAGGCTCGCGCGGGACGTTTCCTTCAGCGGTTCGGCGCCTTCACGCATCAGCGAGCGCAGGGCGGTGGGGGCGGTGTAGAAAATGTTCACGTTGTGTTTGTCGATCACCTGCCAGAAGCGCGAGCTGCTCGGGTAGCTCGGCACGCCCTCAAAGATCAGTGTGGTCGCGCCGTTGGCCAACGGGCCGTAGACGATGTAACTGTGGCCGGTGACCCAGCCGACATCGGCGGTGCACCAGAAGACTTCGTTGTCGCGGTAGTCGAGCACGTATTTGAAGGTCATCGCCGCTTGCAGCAAATAACCGCCGGTGGTGTGCAACACACCTTTGGGTTTGCCGGTGCTGCCGGAGGTGTAGAGGATGAACAGCGGGTCTTCGGCATCCATGGGTTCCGGCGGGCAATCGTCGCTGACGTCGCGCAGGGCCTGGTGATACCACAGATCGCGGCCTTCGACCCAGTCGACATCGCCCTGAGTGCGCTCGACCACGATCACGGTGCTGACGTTCGGGCAACTTTGCAGCGCCTGGTCGACTTTCTGTTTGAGCGGGACGAATTTACCGCCGCGCACGCCTTCATCAGCGGTGATCACGGTGCGGCAGTCGGCGTCGAGAATGCGGTCGCGCACCGAATCCGGGGAGAACCCGCCAAACACCACCGAATGCACCGCACCGATTCGCGTGCAGGCGAGCATGGCGTAGGCGGCTTCGGGGATCATCGGCATGTAAATGCACACGCGATCGCCTTTCTTCACGCCACGGCTTTTGAGCACGTTGGCCAGTCGGCAGACGTTGTGATGCAGTTTTTTGTAAGTGATCTGGGCGGACTCGGCGGGGTCGTCGCCTTCCCAAATGATTGCAATCTGGTCGCCGCGCTGTTCCAGGTGGCGGTCGATGCAGTTGTAACTGACATTCAACTTTCCACCCGTAAACCAGCTAGCTTCACCGGTTTTCAGGTTATAGCGCTGGACGATGTCCCAGGGTTTGCTCCAGTCGAGAAAGCGTGAAGCCTGCGCGGCCCAGAATTCGGTGGGGTGTTCGATGGATTGGCGATACAGGCGCTTGTAGTCGTCTTGACTGAGTTGCGCGGCCCGGCGGACGGCATCGGCTTTGGGGAACGTGCTGATATCGAACATGACGGTTCCTTATTCTTGTTTGCACGACAAGATCTAAAGATGCGCCCTGAGAATATCGAGTTCAAGGTGTACATAGAACCAATGTGGGAGCGAGCTTGCTCGCGATGGCGTCGTATCAGTCAACATCAATGTTGAATGACTAACCGCTATCGCGAGCAAGCTCGCTCCCACAGGGATCGGGTCTTGAGTGACTTAACCGCGGTGACGACCGCGGAAGTAGTTGATCAGGCCTTGGGTGGAGGCGTCATCAGCCGGGGTTTCTTCGCTGCCGACCAGGCGGTTGTAGACGCCTTTGCCCAACTCTTTACCCAGTTCCACGCCCCACTGATCGAAGGCGTTGATGCCCCAGACCACGCTTTGCACGAAGACTTTGTGTTCGTACATCGCCACCAGTGCGCCGAGACGACGCGGGCTGATGCGTTCGACCACCAGGGTGTTGCTCGGGCGGTTGCCCGGGATCACCTTGTGCGGCGCAAGTTTCTGCACCTCGGCTTCGGCCATGCCCTTGTCACGCAGCTCGGCTTCGGCCTCGGCGCGGGTCTTGCCGAGCATCAGTGCCTGGCTTTGCGACAGGCAGTTGGCGTACAGCCACTGGTGGTGATCGGACACCGGGTTGAAGCTGACGATCGGCACAATGAAGTCGGCCGGAATCAGTTGGGTGCCCTGGTGCAGCAACTGGTGATACGCGTGCTGACCGTTGCAACCCACGCCGCCCCAGATTACCGGACCGGTGTCGGTGGACACCGGCGTGCCGTCCTGGCGCACGCTCTTGCCATTGGATTCCATGTCCAGCTGTTGCAAGTGCTTGGTGATGTTGCGCAGGTAGTGGTCGTACGGCAGGATCGCGTGGCTTTGCGCGCCCCAGAAGTTGCCGTACCAGACACCGAGCAAGGCCAGCAGCACCGGCATGTTCTGCTCGAACGGTGCGCTCTGGAAATGCTGGTCCATGGTGTAGGCACCGGACAGCAGTTCCTTGAAGTTGGACATGCCGATGGCCAGGGCAATCGGCAAGCCGATGGCCGACCACAGCGAGTAACGGCCGCCAACCCAGTCCCACATCGGGAAGATGTTTTCTTCGCGGATACCGAACGCCACGGCGGCGGCGTTGTTGCTTGAGACCGCGATGAAGTGACGATACAGCTCGGCTTCCGAACCGCCCTGAGCCAGGTACCAGGCGCGAGCGGCCTGGGCGTTTTTCAGGGTTTCGAGGGTATTGAAGGATTTCGACGAGACGATGAACAGCGTGGTCTCGGCGCGCAGCTTCATGGTCAGTTCGTGGAACTCACTGCCATCGATGTTCGCCAGGTAGTGGCAGCGCACGCCTTTCTGGGCGTAGGACAGCAGCGCTTCGGACACCAGCTCCGGGCCGAGGAACGAGCCACCGATGCCGATGTTCACCACGTCTGTGATCGGCTTTTCGGAATAGCCGCGCCACAGACCGTCGTGGATGCGGCCCACGAGGTCGGTGATCTGGTTCAACACCTTGTGTACTTCCGGCATCACGTTGACGCCGTTGACCGACAGTTTTTCGCCCACTGGACGGCGCAACGCGGTGTGCAGGGCCGGACGCCCTTCGGAAGAGTTGACGATTTCGCCTTCGAACAGCGCCTTGATCGCGCCCTGAAGGTCGACTTCGTTGGCCAGGCCCACCAGCAGGTTGCGGGTCTCGGCGTTGATCAGGTTCTTCGAGTAGTCGAGAAACAGGCCGCAGCTGCTGAGGGTGAATTGGGTAAAGCGCTGCGGATCGGCATTGAAGGCTTCGCGCATGCTGAAATCCTGCATGGCTTGGCGGTGGTCATTCAGCGCCTGCCAGGCGGGCAGAGCGGTCACGTCTTGAGGAGTGCGGTAGTACGCCATCGCTGCGGGTTTCCTTTTTACTTGAACGGCCTTTTGAACACTAAAAATCCCGGAGCGCTGCGGGTGGGCGTCCGGTCAACTGCGTCGACACGATTTCATGGCACAGGGCGAATACAGTAAACCTCGCGCTGCGATCTGTCTTGACTTTGTCTGACCCGTTCCCGGTACTTTTTTGTACATGAAGCAGGGAACGGTCCGACAAACGGAAGAGAAGATTCGGTCAGGCGACCTGAACCGGAATGGCATTGCTGGTGTGGCTCAACTCGTTACCCGGCGCCATGTAGAGCATGCGCGGCTTGAAGTTGAGCAGTTCGGCTTCGCTGTAGTGAGCGTAAGCACAGATGATCACGCGGTCGCCGACCTTGGCCTTGTGGGCGGCGGCGCCGTTGACCGAGATCATGCGCGAGCCTTCTTCGCCACGAATCGCGTAGGTGGTGAAGCGTTCGCCGTTGTCGACGTTGTAGATCTGGATCTGTTCGTATTCACGGATGCCGGACAAGTCCAGCCATTCGCCGTCGATGGCGCAAGAACCTTCGTAATCGAGTACTGCGTGGGTGACTTCGGCGCGATGCAGCTTGGCCTTGAGCATGATGGCGTGCATGAGTGTTTCCCAGGTCGGAATCGAACGGCGGGCAGTTTGCCCGAAGGCAATGTGGGCAGCAATACAGGGGGGCGGGAGCAGCCCTCTGTAGGGGCCGGCTTGCTGGCGATGGCATCACCTCGGTCTGGCAGATGCACCGCAGTGATGCCATCGCCAGCAAGCCGGCTCCTGAAAGGGAGTTGTGGTGTTTTATGCGGTGGCGTCGAGACTCAGGTGCAGGTTGTCGATCAACCGCGTGGTGCCGAGGAACGCCGCGACCAGAATCACCAGGTCGCGATCTTGCGCAGTCGCCGGACGCAACGTCAGCGCATGGCGGATTTCCAGGTAATCGGTGCGCAAACCCGCTGCCTCAAGCTGCTTGGTCTGTGCGTCGATCAACGCAGGATAATCGCGTTCACCTTGTTTAATGGCTTCGGCAATCGACGACAGCGTGCGATATACAACCGGCGCCACGGCCCGCTGTTCTTCACTGAGAAACCCATTGCGCGATGACAGCGCCAGCCCATCGGCCGCACGCACCGTCGGCTCGCCGATGATCTGGATCGGCATGTTCAGGTCATGCACCAGCGCGCGAATCACGGCCAGTTGCTGGAAGTCTTTCTGGCCAAAGATCGCCAGGTCCGGCTGGACCATGTTGAACAGTTTGCTGACCACCGTCGCCACACCTTCGAAGTGCCCCGGACGGCTGGCGCCGCACAGGCCTTCTGACAGTTGCGGAACGCTGACGCGGGTCTGGCCGGTCATGCCGTCGGGGTACATTTCTTCAACGGTCGGCGCGAACAGCAAGTGGCAACCGGCCTGGAACAGTTGTTCCTGGTCCGCTGCCAGGGTGCGCGGGTACTTGTCGAGGTCTTCGCCGGCGCCGAATTGCAACGGGTTGACGAAAATGCTCGCAACGACGAAATCTGCGCGCTGGCTGGCTTTGGTGATCAGCGCAATATGGCCGCTGTGCAGGTTGCCCATGGTCGGTACGAAGGCAATGCGCTTGCCTTCACCGCGGGCGCGGGCCACGGCGGCCCGCAGTTCGCGTACGGTTTTTACGGTGTTCATGCAGAGAATCCGTGTTCGATACCAGGGAAAGTCGCCGCTTTGACTTCAGTAACGTAAGCGCTCAGGGCCGCTTGAATACTGGTTTGGCCGTTCATGAAGTTCTTCACGAATTTTGGCACTCGGCCAGTGATCGACAGGCCGAGCATGTCGTGCAGTACCAGGACCTGGCCGTCGGTGCTGCTGCCGGCGCCGATACCGATTACCGGAATCCCCACCGCCTGGGTAATTTCCTGGGCCAGTTCGCTCGGTACGCATTCGAGCAGCAGCATGGCGGCACCGGCCTGTTCCAGGGCGATGGCGTCGGCGCGCATCTGCCGGGCCTGGTTTTCGCTACGGCCCTGGACTTTGTAACCGCCCAGAATGTTCACCGATTGTGGCGTCAGGCCCATGTGCGCGCACACCGGGATGCCGCGCTCGGCCAGCAGACGGATCGAATCCGCGAGCCACAATGCACCTTCGACCTTGACCATGTGCGCACCGGCCTGCATCAGCAGGGCGCTGTTGGTCATGGTTTGTTCGAGAGTGGCGTAGGCCATGAAAGGCAGGTCGGCGAGGATCAGCGCGTCGGTGTTACCGCGTTTGACGGCGGCGACGTGGTAAGCCATCTCGGCAGTGGTCACCGGCAAGGTGCTGTCGTGACCTTGCAGAACCATGCCGAGGGAGTCGCCCACCAGCAGCACTTCGACGCCAGCCTCATTGCAGGCGTGGGCGAAGGTTGCGTCATAGCAGGTCAGCATGGTGATTTTTTCACCTTTTTGCTTGAGACCTTGCAGAGTGGTCAGGGTGATGGCTGGCATGAAAAGTTCCTCATTCAGGCGCTGTGGAAACTACTGCGAGTAACGCGCGTGATTCTTCGTTAAATACAGGCGCACGGTCTGTTGTCGTGCTTTTAAGGCCTGGATTGCGCCCTTTAACGCCGTGTTGGTGGCAGCGGGACGCCTATAGTCGTGAGGAGAACTCGGGAAGTCAATTGCGTGTGTTACCGCATTGTTACGCGTGGGGTGTTACCGGGGTAACTGATGCGATTCAGCAGCCGCAGAACGTGTGCCCGACACAAAAACCTGCTCGCGATGGCATCGATGCGGTGTTGCAGAACGACCGCGTCGTCTGCATCGCGAGCAAGCTTGCTCCTACAGGGGGGGCGGCGTTAATTCGGCGGGAGGCGTTCGAGCCCGACAAACGGGCAGGCCGCGAGCAGTTCGGCCAAGGCACGGCCATCCGCCAAGCGCAAATCCTCCGGCGCCAACTCGGCCAGCGGATACAGAACGAACGCGCGTTCCTGCATATGGTAGTGAGGCACCTTGAGGCGAGGTTCGTCGATCAGCCGATCACCGAACAGCACGATGTCAAGATCCAGTGTGCGTGGCCCCCAGCGTTCGAGACGCTCGCGGCCCTGTCCGTTCTCGATGGCTTGCAGCGCATCAAGCAGCGCCAGCGGCGCAAGCATGCTGTCGAGGGCGGCGACCGCGTTGGTGTAACGCGGTTGGCCCGGCAGCAGCGAGTCGCTTTGATAAAACGCCGAAACCCCGACCAGTTTGCTTTGCGGCAACTGCGCCAGCGCATCGATGGCGCTGCGCAATTGTTCGGCGGGGTCAGCCAGATTGCTGCCCATGCCGATGTAGATGCGTTCCATGCTTACTCGCCCGTAGCGCTCGGTGCGCCAGCCGCGCGTTTGCGCTTGGCACCGCCGCTGCGGCGACGTTTGCGCGGCGCACCGCTGGCGCCTTCGTCCTTGCCGCTGAGGTCGCGGATCATGTCACGACGTTCGCTATCGTTAGCGTCCTGATAATCCGTCCACCATTCGCCCAGGCCATCGGTCTGCTCACCGGCGCTTTCACGCAACAGCAGGAAGTCGTAACCGGCGCGGAACCGCGGGTTGTCCAGCAACAGGTCGGCACGTTTGCCGCTGCGGCGCGGCAGACGTTCCTGCATGTCCCAGATCTCGCGGATCGGCATGGTGAAACGTTTTGGAATCGCGATCCGCTGGCACTGTTCGGCAATCAGCTCGTGCGCCGCTTCCTGCATCGCCGGAATCGGTGGCATGCCACGTTCCTGCAAGCGCAACACGCGGGCGGGCAGGGCAGGCCAGAGCAGGGCCGCAAACAGGAACGCCGGGGTCACCGGTTTGTTCTGCTTGATGCGCAGGTCGGTGTTGATCAGCGCTTCGCTGATCAGGGTGTGGGTGTAAGTCGGGTTGTATTCCAGCGCCTCGGCACTGGCCGGGAACAGCGGATCGAACAGCTGCAAGTCGACCAGCATCTCGAAGGTGTCCGCGGCGTGGCCGGAGAGGAACAGCTTGAGCACTTCTTCGAACAGGCGGGCCGAGGGGATCTCACGCAGCATCGGCGCCAGATCGCGGATCGGCAGAGCGCTGTGTTTTTCGATACCGAAATTCAGCTTGGCGGCGAAACGCACGGCACGCAGCATCCGCACCGGGTCTTCCTGGTAGCGTTGTTTCGGATCGCCGATCAGGCGGATCAGGTGGTTGCGGATGTCGTGTACGCCGTTGGCGTAGTCGAGAATGCGCTCGCTGACCGGGTCGTAATACAGGGCGTTGATGGTGAAGTCGCGGCGTTGCGCGTCTTCTTCCAGGGTGCCGTAGACGTTATCGCGCAAGATGCGTCCGCTCTCGTTGCGGGAAGACTGGTTGCTGTCTTCCTCTTCATCGTTTTGCGGGTGATTGGCGCGGAAGGTCGCGACTTCAATGATTTCGCGGCCAAAGTGGATATGCACCAGTTTGAAGCGGCGGCCGATGATCCGCGCATTCCGGAACTCGGCGCGCACCTGTTCAGGGGTGGCACTGGTGGCGACGTCAAAATCTTTCGGTGTGATGCCGAGCATCATGTCACGCACACAACCGCCGACCAGGTAAGCCTGGTAACCGGCGTTCTGCAGGCGTTCGACGATATTCACCGCGTAACGGCTGAATTGCGCCTTTTGCAGCGAATGTTGGCCGCTGTTAAGCACTTCAGGCGTGCTGCGGATGTGTTGCGTATGACGCTTGGGAGAACGGAATGACTGGAACAACTTCTTCAGCATGGGATGCACTGTTTGAAGGAATGTTCGGCCATAACGAAGAATGACCGCATGATGGGCGGGGATTCTAGCATTTAGTCAGGGGATGGTGTAGGAAGCTGCGCAAGCGCTTGAAGGGCATGTCTGGCACGGGGGTAAACGCCAGAAACTACAAGGGGAGCCGAAGCTCCCCAAGAAGTAGTTGCATGTTCTATTTTTGTTATTGGTTTCGGGCTTCTTGTTTTTGTTGAGTGCCCGCGTCATGAAGTTTTCCTTCATGACCCTCCCAATCGGGAGCCAAGAGCAAACGGATTGCTTTGGTCGCTGTGCTGTAGTGATCTTGCGATCCAACCAGTTCAGGCTCTGTCTCAAGACAGTTTTTGTTGTTCTCGGCCTGGTCGTGGGGCTAGCCCCAAATACAACGCCTCTCCAAAAGAATCAGTTAGCTGCGCCTCATGCCGTCTTGTTTTTATTGTGCGTGAGTCGATTCGTCTTATTTTTATTGTCTTGTACATTGCTTGTTATTGTTCTTGTACCAAACATATAGCAGGGTGCGTGCCAACTTTTGCGATGCCCAGCAAAACAAGGGGTTACGTCACTTGATCGGCTTTTTAGAGGCCCAAAAAAACCGGGGCTTCGTTACCGTAAGCCCCGGTTTCTGTTACGTGAAAAAACTGAGGTAACAGTTTTTTCACACAGTCATGTGTTACCCGCTCAGCTCTCGCTGGCCACCCCGGTCTTGCGCCGCGGAATCCCCAGGCGCTGACGGCGTTCCCACAGGCATTTACGACTGACGCCGAGTTTGCGTGCCAGCTCGGTTTCGGTCATGTGGTCCTGATGCTCGAGAACGAAGTGCTGGAAGTAATCTTCCAGAGACAGGTCTTCGGTCGGCTCATGATTGTTGTTGCCGGCGCCGTTGCCCTGTTGCGGAGGCAGGCCGATGAAATCGTCGTCTTCCAGGTCGCTCAGCTCGATGTCGATGCCCAGCAGCTCGGCGGAAATTTCCGGGCTCTCGCACAGGATGACTGCGCGTTCGACCGCGTTTTCCAGCTCACGCACGTTGCCCGGCCAGGAGTAATGACGAATCGCCTGCTCGGCGTCCGCGGCGAACTTCAGATCAGTGCGGTTGACCCGCGCGCTCTGGCGTGCGAGGAAGGCATTGGCGATTTCGTTGACGTCGGCACCGCGCTCGCGCAGGGCCGGCAGTTTCAGGGCAATCACGTGGAGGCGGTAGTACAAGTCTTCACGGAACTGGCCGATCTTGGCCAGGCTCTTGAGGTCGCGGTGAGTTGCCGCGATCAAGCGCACATCGACTTTCTGCGACTGCACCGAACCGACCCGGCGAATTTCGCCTTCCTGCAACACGCGCAGCAAGCGAGCCTGCGCTTCCAGCGGCAGTTCGCCGATTTCGTCGAGGAACAAGGTGCCGCCATCGGCCGCTTCCACGAGGCCGGCACGCCCGGCGCTGGCGCCGGTGAACGCGCCTTTTTCGTGGCCGAACAGTTCGGACTCGATCAGGCTTTCCGGAATGGCTGCGCAGTTCACCGAAATCATCGGTGCCTTGGCACGTCTTGAGAGGTTGTGCAGCGCGCGCGCCACCAGTTCCTTGCCGGTGCCGGACTCGCCCTGGATCAAGACATTGGAATCGGTCGGCGCGACTTTGCGGATCTTGCTGTACAGGTCCTGCATCGGTGGGCACGAACCGATGATGCCGATTTCGCCGTTGCTGTTGTCGACACCCGGTTTCGTCGCACCATTGGCGGCTTTGCCGACGGCAGGTTCACCGCTGGCCTGCACCGATTGCCGGTCACGCAGGATGCGCGCGACAGCCTGAAGCATTTCGTCATGGTCGAAAGGCTTGGCGATGTAATCCACCGCGCCCATCTTCATCGAGTCGACCGCCGAACGCAGGCTGGCGTAGCTGGTCATGATCAGCACCGGAGTGCCTTGGCCGAGTTTGATTAACTCGGTGCCCGGCGCGCCAGGCAAGCGCAAGTCGCTGACGATCAGGTCGAACGTGGGAATGGTGAAGCGTTCTTGTGCTTCCTGCACTGAACCGGCTTCGCTGACCTGGTACTGGTTGCGTTCCAGCAGGCGGCGCAAGGCGGAGCGGATAATTGTTTCGTCTTCGACGATCAAAATGTGCGGCATTGATTCGATACTCTCGACGGTCTCAGTTCACAGCGGACGTCGCTTCGACATGACGCGGCAAGGTCACCCGGATACGGGTGCCGCGTTGGCTTTGAACATCAGCCGGGCTGTCGATGGTGATTTGTCCATAATGCTCTTCAACGATGGAATAGACCAGTGCAAGGCCCAGACCGGTGCCTTCGCCAGGATCCTTGGTGGTGAAGAAAGGTTCGAACAATCGGTCCATGATGTTCTTCGGAATACCGCTGCCTTCGTCCTCCACGATCAGATCGACCGTGTGTTCGCCGGCTTCACTTTTGACCCGTACCGCACTGCCGGGAGGCGAGGCGTCACGGGCGTTTGAGAGCAGGTTGATCAACACTTGGGCGAGTCGCTGCGGATCGCCTTCGACCCAGTGATCGGGGTCGCACAGGTTGTAGAACTGCACTTCGAAATTGCGTCGGTTCAGGGCCAGCAAACCGATGGCATCCTGCGCCACTTCGGCCAGACAGACGGGCTCGTCGCTGTGCTGATGACTGCCGGCGTGGGCGAAACTCATCAGCGACTGCACGATGCGCGATACGCGTTTGGTCTGCTCCAGAATCTGCCCGCTGATTTCCTTCAGCTCGCCATCGTCTTCGCGTTCTTCGCGCAGGTTCTGCGCCAGACAGGCGATGCCGGTGATCGGGTTGCCGATTTCATGGGCCACGCCTGCAGCGAGGCGGCCAATGCTCGCCAGACGCTCGGAGTGCACCAGTTTGTCTTCGAGCATTTGCGTTTCGGTCAGGTCTTCCACCAGCAATACCAAGCCACTGTTGCCCGGCGCGAGCGGTTCGTCGATCGCTGCTTTGTGCAGGTTCAGCCAGCGGGTCTGGCCATCGAGGGCCAGGTGTTGCTTGTGCAAATGCTCGTCCGGCAGATTGATGAAGCCTTGCAGCAGCTCCTTCCACGGATCGGCGATGGTGCTCAGGCGCGAACCGACCACGCGCTGCGCGGCAATGCCGGTCAGCTCCTCCATGGCTTTGTTCCACATGAGGATTTCCTGATCCTTGGCCAGCGAACAAACGCCCATCGGCAATTCTTGCAGGGTCTGGCGGTGATAGCGGCGCAGGGCATCGAGTTCAGCGGCGAGGCCGGTGAGGCGCGAGTGGTAGTCCTCGAGTCGGCTTTCGATGAAGTGGATGTCCTCGGTGACGTAGTTTTCGCCGCCGGCCTTATAGGGCAGGAAGGTCTCAACCATGTCCTGGGCGACGCTCGGCCCCATCAGGCCCGAGAGGTTGGCCTCGATCCGGTCACGCAAGCGGCGCAAGGCGTAAGGCCGGCGCTCGTCAAACGGCAGATAAAGATCGCGCAGCGCTTGTTCGACTTCCTTTTGCGCAGCCTTGGCGCCCAAGGGTTTGGCCAGTTGCGTGGCAAACTCTTGGGGCGAGGCCGCGTGCAGTTCGCGGCGTTGCGGGCGACGCACGTTGTCCACGGCGCAGGCTTCGGCAGCGCTGGCCTCCTCGGGACTGGCGTTGGTGAACAGCGAAATCAGGGTGAACATCAGCACGTTGGCGGCCAGCGAGGCGATTGCCGCCATGTGCCAACTGGTGTCGTCCAGCACGTAGATCATGTTCAGCAGCGGGATGTAGAAGCCTTGCAGATTGCCGACCAGCGGCAACAGCATGGTCACCAGCCACACCAGAATCCCGGCCAGCAAACCGGCGATGAAGCCGCGACGATTGGCGGTCGGCCAATACAGGACAGACAGTACGCCGGGCAGGAATTGCAGCGTCGCGACAAACGCGACGATGCCGAGGTTGGCCAGATCCTGCTCCGCGCCCAGCAGCAGATAGAAGCCGTAACCGGCCATGATGATCGCGACGATCAGCGCCCGACGCGTCCACTTCAGCCAGCGGTAGATGTTGCCTTCGGCCGGTGGCTGATAAAGCGGCAGCACCAGGTGGTTCAGCGCCATCCCGGACAGTGCGAGGGTGGTGACGATGATCAGGCCGCTGGCTGCGGATAACCCGCCGATATACGCCAGTAGCGCCAGGGCTTTGCTGTTGGCGGCGATGCCGATGCCCAGCGTGAAGTATTCAGGATTGGTCGTGGCGCCCAGTTTCAGTCCGGCCCAGAGAATCAGCGGCACCGCCAGACTCATCAACAGCAGGAACAGCGGCAAGCCCCAGCTCGCACTGACCAGCGAGCGCGGGTTGAGGTTTTCGGTAAACGTCATGTGGTACATGTGCGGCATCACAATCGCCGAGGCGAAGAACACCAGCAACAGCGTGCGCCACGGGCCTTCTTGCAGCGGTGTGTGCAACGCGGCGAGGGCGGTCTGGTTTTGCAGCAACCAAAGCTCAAGCTGTTGCGGGCCGTCGAACACGCCGTACAGCGCATACAAACCAACGCCGCCAATCGCGATCAGCTTGATCACCGACTCGAATGCAATCGCGAACACCAACCCTTCGTGTTTCTCACGGGTGGCGATGTGGCGTGAGCCAAAGAAAATCGTGAACAGCGTAATCAGCGCGCAGAAGCTCAGGGCCACGCGATGCTGCACCGGCTCGCGGGTGAGGATGCCGATGGAGTCCGCCACGGCTTGAATCTGCAATGCCAGCAATGGCAGCACGCCAATCAGCATGAAAATCGTGGTCAGTGCGCCGGCCCAGGTGCTGCGGAAACGGAACGCGAACAGGTCCGCCAGTGACGACAGCTGATAGGTGCGCGTAATTTTCAGGATCGGATACAGCAACACCGGCGCCAGCAGAAATGCCCCGGAAACCCCGAGGTAGCTGGAGAGAAAACCGTAGCCGTACTGATAGGCCAGGCCCACCGTGCCGTAAAACGCCCAGGCACTGGCGTAAACACCCAGCGACAGGGTGTACGTCAGTGGGTGGCGAATGATCGCCCGGGGGATCATGCCCCGTTCGCTGATCCAGGCCACGCCGAACAGCACCGCCAGGTACGCGGCGCTGATCAGGATCATCTGGGTCAGGCTAAAGCTCATCGGCATCTTTTTGGCTCTGCAGGATGAAGGTCACGACGATCAGAATCAGCCAGAGCAGATAAGGGCGATACCAGGCGCCAGTGGCGTCGATCCACCAATCCATGATGGCCGGGGAGAACAGGTAAATCCCCACTACCAGGAGCAGGACCAAGCGATAGATGTACATCCCGGCCTCTCTTTTTTAGGCGCGTGCCCGAAAACGTGCGGCGATGGTAACGGATGGGCGCGCCACTGCAAGTCTGATCACTGTAGTTGCGCTTCGGGCAAGGTGAGTGTGCGCGGGATCTTCAGCGCATCCCAGTGTGCGATGCCCCAGTTCAGCACTTCACGTGGGGTGGCGTACGCCAGTTCGGTGCCCGGATTCTGCCCGAGCGCGCGCAATGCACGCAGTAATAAAGGCGTGGCCTGATCTTCGGTCAGCGGCGGCGAACGATAGGACTTGCCGAGCTTGTTGCCGTCAGGCTGGGTAATCAGTGGGATGTGCAGATAGCGCGGCTGCGAGAAACCCAGCAGTTCCTGTAGATAGAGCTGACGTGGCGTGGAGTCGAGCAGGTCGGCGCCACGGACGATGTCGGTGATGCCTTGCCAGGCGTCATCGAGCACCACTGCCAGTTGATAGGCGTAGAGCCCGTCGCGACGGCGGATCACGAAATCGCCGACATCCCGCCCCAGGTGCTGGCGATATTCGCCCTGCACGCGGTCGATGAAGTGGTATTCCAGCTCGGGCACACGCAGGCGAATCGCGGCGTCTTCAGTGCCATGGCCAGCATTGCGACACAAGCCCGGATAAATGCCGTGATAGGGCTCAAGCTGTTTGCGCGAACAGGTGCAGGCGTAGGCCAGGCCGTGATTGAACAGGCGATTGAGTACTTCGGCGTAGGCGTCGTGCCGGTCGCTTTGTCGGACCATTTCGCCGTCCCACTCGAAGCCGTAGCTTTCCAGTGCCTTGAGGATGGCCGCTTGGGCGCCGGGTTCTTCCCGTGGCGGATCGAGGTCTTCCATGCGCATCAACCAGCGCCCGCCCACCGAGCGCGCGTCAAGGTACGAGGCCAGCGCGGCAACCAGCGAACCGAAATGCAGGTGGCCACTGGGCGTGGGGGCGAAGCGTCCGATGTAGGAGGTGGCAGTCATATAGGCGATGTTACTTTTCCAGGCTTGCGCCAGACCTTGTGGGAGCGAGCCTGCTCGCGAAAGCGGGGTATGAAGCTGAAGGCCTCTTCGCGAGCAGGCTCGCTCCCACAGTTTTGCTGTCGGGGCAAATATCAGAAACAAAAACGGAGCGTTCGCACGCTCCGTTCTTCGTTCAAGTCGAGATTACTTGCCGACTTGCTTTTCCTTGATTTCCGCCAGGGTCTTGCAGTCAACGCACATGTCGGCGGTAGGGCGGGCTTCCAGTCGCTTGACGCCGATCTCGACGCCGCAGGACTCGCACCAGCCATATTCTTCGTCTTCGATCAATTGCAGCGTCTTGTCGATTTTCTTGATCAACTTGCGCTCACGATCACGGGCGCGCAATTCAAGGCTGAATTCTTCTTCCTGGCTGGCACGATCTGCCGGGTCAGGGAAGTTGGCCGCTTCGTCTTTCATGTGATCAACCGTGCGGTCGACTTCCTGCATCAAGTCCTGTTTCCACTTATTCAGGATCTTGGTGAAGTGAGCGCGCATGGGTTTGCCCATGTACTCCTCGCCCTTAACTTCTTTGTAGGGTTCGAAGCCGCTGATCGACTGATTTTGCTGCTTTGCTTGGGTGGGCATGAAATGGACCGCCTCTACTCTTGTAATCCATCTGCGCAGGATTGCTCCATCACCGACACCTGCCGGCCCTGCGGCTGCAAGCGGGCGAACTTACCAGATCAAATCGGGCCGCGCTACTCCCGGATGTCGAGGTAGTGGCCCGAAGGGCTTGCAAATGATTGCAAAGCCTTATCTGGTGGTGCTGGAGGCCTGATCAATTAATGATTTTAGTCAAACCTTGCGTACTCGCATGAGTCGTTTGTGGCCAGGGTCTTACCGCGTCTGACCGCTTTAGGTTCTCGCTCGTTCCTGCGCTTGGGTAGAATCGGTTTTTTTCCCTCGTTGAAGGAAGGCTAATGGCTCAGTCCTACAGTGCCCGCAGTCGCGCAATCGAACCGTTCCATGTCATGGCGCTGCTGGCGCGGGCCAATGAGCTGCAAGCTGCCGGCCACGATGTGATCCATCTGGAAATCGGCGAACCGGACTTCACCACCGCCGAGCCGATCATCCAGGCCGGCCAAGCCGCACTGACGGCGGGAAAAACCCGTTACACCGCTGCCCGTGGCATTCCCGAACTGCGTGAGGCCATTTCCAGCTTCTATCAGCAGCGTTACGGTTTGAACATTGATCCGCAGCGAATCCTCATCACCCCCGGCGGTTCCGGCGCATTGCTGCTGGCCAGCGCCTTGCTGGTGGATCCGGGCAAACACTGGCTGCTGGCGGACCCGGGTTACCCGTGCAACCGGCATTTCCTGCGGCTGGTGGAAGGTGCGGCGCAGCTTGTCCCCGTCGGTCCGGAGGTACGGTATCAACTGACACCGGACCTGGTTGAACGTCATTGGGATCACGACAGCGTCGGCGCGCTGGTGGCATCGCCGGCCAACCCGACCGGGACCATTCTGACCCGCGACGAGTTGGCGGGCCTGTCGACCGCGATCAAGGCACGGCATGGCCATCTGGTGGTGGACGAGATCTACCACGGCCTGACCTACGGCACCGATGCCGCCAGCGTGCTGGAAGTCGATGACAGCGCCTTCGTGTTGAATAGTTTTTCAAAGTATTTCGGCATGACCGGCTGGCGACTCGGTTGGCTGGTGGCGCCGGAAGCGGCGGTCGGCGAACTGGAAAAGCTCGCACAGAATCTCTACATCAGCGCGCCGAGCATGGCCCAACATGCCGCACTGGCCTGTTTCGAGCCTGCGACCATCGCCATTCTTGAGGAGCGTCGCGCCGAGTTTGGTCGGCGCCGGGATTTTCTGCTGCCCGCCCTGCGAGAGTTGGGTTTCGGCATTGCCGTTGAACCCGAGGGCGCATTCTATTTGTATGCCGATATCAGCAAGTTCGGCGGTGATGCCTTCGCGTTCTGTCGGCATTTCCTTGAAACCGAACATGTGGCAATTACGCCGGGCCTCGACTTCGGGCGTTATCAGGCTGGCCATCACGTGCGGTTTGCCTACACCCAAAGCCTGCCGCGTTTGCAGGAAGCGGTCGAACGCATCGCTCGCGGCTTGAAGAGCTGGCAAGGCTGATGCGTTTCAATCCTCCCCTCGAAGAAGGTCGCTTGATCCGACGTTACAAGCGTTTTCTCGCCGATATCGAAACCGTTCATGGCGAGTTACTGACCATTCACTGCCCCAACACCGGCTCGATGCTCAATTGTCAGGTGGAGGGCGGGCAGGTTTGGTTCAGTCGCTCCAATGACCCCAAGCGCAAGTTGCCCGGCACCTGGGAAATCGGCGAAACCCCTCAAGGACGCCTGTTCTGTGTGAACACCGGGCGAGCCAACGGTTTGATCGAAGAGGCGCTGCGGGCTGGCGTGATTACAGAGCTCAACGGCTTCACCGAACTGAAGCGCGAAGTGGCCTACGGTCAGGAGAGCAGCCGCATCGACTTCCGTCTCGATTACCCGGACGGGCCGGCGTATGTGGAAGTCAAAAGTGTCACATTGGGCTTCGATGGCTCATCAGTCGCGGCGTTTCCCGATGCGGTAACCCAGCGCGGTGCCAAGCATCTGCGCGAATTGGCGCATCTGGCGCGGGACGGCATTCGTGCGGTGCAATTGTACTGCGTGAACCTCAGCGGCATCGATGCCGTGCGTCCTGCGCAGGAAATCGATTCGGCCTACGCGGCCGCTTTGCGAGAAGCGGTGGCGTGCGGGGTCGAAGTGTTGGCTTACGGCGTGCGGTTGAGCCATGAAGAAATGCTTGTCGAGCGGCGTCTGGAGGTGTTGCTCAACGGTTAAAGGCTGACCCAGACCCCTTGCTCGTCTTCGCGACTTTCAATCGCGGTCAGGGATTGCCCGGCGCATGGGCCGGCGACGCACTCGCCGTCTTCGATCAAGAACAGTGCGCCATGGGTGGCGCACTGGATCAGGCTGTTGCTGGGGTCGAGAAACCGGTCGGGTGTCCATTCCAGACCGACGCCACGGTGCGGGCAACGGTTCAGGTAGACGTAGACCTGGCCTTCGCGGCGCACGGCGAAGAGCTTTTCGCCGTCGACCTCGAAACCGCGGCTGCTGGATTCGGCCAGCTCAACGCCTGCGCAAAGAAACTTCATGTCTATCCTCAAGTGCAGCGGCTCGTGACTGGAGATGTCCGAGCTTGACGTTCAAATGCAAACAATTATCAAATGGCCGCTTCGCCCGTCGGGGGCAGGTGCCGGATGCCGAGGATACTTGGCCTGTCATCTCGATGCCTGGGAAAACCTTTCAAGGAAGCTGTTTATGCGCCTGATTAACCGCGTTGCTGCGCTCTGTGCCGGACTCCTCGTCAGTCATCACGCCGCAGCGGCCGAGTTGCCACAACGCTGGGTGAGCGCCGGTGGGGCTTTGGCGGAGTGGGTCAGCGCACTGGGCGGCGAATCGAAACTGGTCGGCGTCGACACCACCAGCCAACACCCGGAATCGCTCAAGGCGTTGCCGAGTATCGGCTATCAACGGCAGCTGTCGGCGGAAGGCGTCTTGAGCTTACGCCCGCAGATCCTGGTCGGCACCGAAGAAATGGGACCGCCGCCGGTGATTTCGCAAATTCGCACGGCGGGGGTGCAAGTCGAACTGTTCTCGGCCCAACCGGATCTGCCGACGTTGCAGGCCAACTTGCAGCATTTGGGCAAGTTGCTTGGCGCCGAGGACAAGGCTGCTCAACTGTTTCAGGCCTATCAACAGCAACTCGATCAGCAAAAGGTTCGGGTGACCAAAGCGCAGCTGACGCAACCCTCGCCGGGTGTGCTGGTGCTGCTCGGTCACGCGGGCGGCAAGCCGCTCATTGCTGGCAAAGATACCGCCGCAGATTGGCTGATCCAAAAGGCCGGAGGGCACAACCTGGCGACACACACCGGTTACAAACCTTTTTCCAACGAATCCTTGATCAGCCTGGACCCAGAGGTGCTGGTGTTTGCCGACCGCGCACTGACCGGCGAGACGGCGCGCGCGGCGCTGTTCAAGGAAAATCCGATTCTGTCGTCAACCCGCGCCGCCAAGGACGAGCGCGTCATGGAACTGGATCCGACGCTGCTGGTGGGTGGGCTCGGCCCACGGTTGCCCGAGGCGTTGAAAAAGATCAGTGACAGCTTTTATCCCGGTACTGGCGCCCAATGACCGTCCTGGTAAAGCCCCGTGCTTTATTCATGGGGCTGAGTGTTCTGTGTTTGCTGGCGATCTGGCTGTCGTTGGCGCTCGGACCAGTGAGCCTGCCCTTGCTCGATACCTTGCGCGCGGCGTTGCGCATGGTTGGCCTGCCCATCGCGCCTGACGGACTGGAGCAGGCCGAGCTGATCCTCGGGCAGATTCGCCTGCCGCGTACCTTGCTGGGATTGGCGGTCGGTGGCGTGCTGGCGTTGTCGGGCGTGGCGATGCAGGGGTTGTTTCGCAACCCACTGGCTGATCCGGGCCTGGTGGGTGTTTCCAGCGGCGCGGCATTAGGCGCGGCGATTGCGATTGTTGGCGGTTCCCTGTTGGGCGGTTTGCCAGAATCCTTCGGGCCTTATCTGCTTTCGCTGTGCGCATTTCTGGGTGGCCTCGGCGTGACCGCACTGGTGTATCGACTGGGCCGACGTAACGGACAAACCAATGTCGCAACCATGCTCCTGGCGGGTATCGCATTGACGGCGCTTGCAGGTTCGGCAGTGGGACTGTTCACCTATCTGGCGGACGACGCGACCCTGCGCACGCTGACCTTCTGGAACCTGGGCAGTCTCAATGGCGCCAGCTATTCGCGACTCTGGCCATTGCTGCTGATCAGTGTCGGCGTGGCGCTGTGGTTGCCGCGTCGAGCCAAGGCCTTGAATGCGTTGCTGCTGGGAGAGTCGGAGGCCGGTCACTTAGGGGTCGACGTCGAAAGGCTCAAGCGCGAATTGGTGTTCTGCACCGCGCTGGGAGTCGGGGCGGCGGTGGCGGCGGCGGGGATGATCGGGTTTGTCGGATTGGTGGTGCCGCATCTGGTGCGTCTGCTGGCCGGTCCCGATCATCGGGTGTTATTGCCGGCCTCGGTGCTGGCGGGCGCCAGTCTCCTGTTGTTCGCTGATCTGGTGGCGCGACTGGCGCTGGCACCGGCCGAACTGCCGATCGGGATTGTCACCGCGCTCATCGGCGCACCGTTCTTCCTCTATCTACTGCTCCGAGGGCGTGCCTGATGTTGCGAACGCAAAATCTGCAAATTCTTCGCGGGCGCAAGGTCATCCTGAGCGACATCACGCTGGAGCTCAATCCGGGGGAGGTCCTCGGTGTGCTGGGGCCTAACGGTGCTGGCAAAAGCACGTTGCTGGGTGCTTTGTGCGGAGAGTTACCGGCGAATCATGGCAGCGTATGGCTGGATGAACGCGAGTTGCATGACTGGACAGGTGCCCAGCGAGCCCAGCGTCTGGCGGTATTGCCGCAAGTTTCGACCCTGGACTTCGCGTTTCGCGTCGAGGAGGTCGTCGGTATGGGGCGCTTGCCGCACCAGACCGGCCGGATCCGCGACGACGAAATCATCGCTGCCGCGTTACAGGCCGCCGATGCCGGGCATCTGATGGGTCGCAGCTATCTGGCCTTGTCCGGCGGCGAACGTCAGCGCGTGCATCTGGCGCGAGTGCTGGCGCAACTCTGGCCGGGCGCGGCGGGGCAAACGCTGCTGCTCGACGAGCCGACTTCGATGCTTGATCCGCTGCATCAACACACCACGTTGCAAGCGGTGCGCGAGTTCGCCGATCGCGGCGCGTCCGTGTTGGTGATCCTGCATGATCTGAACCTGGCGGCACGCTATTGTGATCGCCTGTTACTGCTCGAAGGCGGGCGCCCGGTGGCGCTCGACACCCCTGAGCAGGTGTTGCGTCCTGAGCCGCTCAAGGCAGTATTCGGGCTGGAGGTGCTGGTGCAACAGCATCCGGAGCGCGGGCATCCTCTGATCATCGCCCGCTGAGTCATTCATTGAGGGGGTGAGCATGCGTTTGATGGTGATTCTGGCAGTACTGATGTTGAGTGCCTGCCAACATGTTTCAACGCCGCCGGTCGTCGGCGAGATTCGTGACCTGCACAGCGGTCAGACGCTGACGGCGCAGGAACTGCTGGCGCGTCTGGCCAAGCCGTCGCGATTGATCGTTGGGGAGCAGCATGACAATCGCGATCACCATGAACTGCAACGCTGGTTGCTGCAGGCGCTGGGAGAGCAGCGTCCGCAAGGCAGCCTGCTGCTGGAAATGCTCACGCCGGATCAACAGCTGCGCGTCGAAGACCTTCGCCACGCCTCGACGCCGCCCGCCGATTTGCCCGGTGCGTTGGCGTGGCAACAAGGTTGGGACTGGAATCTGTATGGGCCGATCGTCCGTTTCGCCCTGACCCAACCGTATCCGTTGCTGGCCGCCAATCTGGACACGGTCGAAGTGCGTGCTTTTTACGCCCGGCCACCCACGTTGAGCGGTACTCGCTCCAATGCCACCCCGGTCAAGGATGAGTTGCTGGCACAGATCAGCGATTCCCATTGCGGACTGCTACCCCAATCGCAAATGCCGGCGATGCTCGCCGTCCAGCAACAACGTGACCGGCGCATGGCCGAGCGATTGTTGGCGGCACCCACCCCTTCATTGCTGTTTGCCGGCGCTTACCACGCGCGAAAGGATGTCGGCGTGCCGATCCATGTGCTTGATCTGGGCGCGCCCGAAGCACCCATGGTTTTAATGCTGGCGCAGCAGGGCGGCGAAGTCACAGTGGCGATGGCCGATTACGTCTGGTACACGCCTGCCACGCCGGCACCGGATTACTGTGCAGAGATGCGCAAGCAGTTCGGCCGGTAAGCCAGGGACTTTTTCACCGGCAAAAAAAGACCCGGCAAGAGCCGGGTCAAATAACCGTGATTAGCCTGATGAGGAGATATCTGAGAGTCCGAACCAAGGGCTTTTCAAATATCGACCAGTCTCGCGACCAGTTGTGCTAATCATAGCGATTCTCATTATCAAGTCAACTGCTGATTTTTAATTTCCTTGGGAATTGTCAGTCGGTTGGCGAAGAGCCCCGTAATCATCGGGCTTCAGTCTGTTTTTTTGGTGAGCTCAATTGCGTGATCTGCTTGTTCAGCAGGTCAATGCGTCGGGCCATACTCTCGATCAGGCTGTGGGCGATCTTCGGATTGCTTTGAGTGAGGCTGAGAAACTGCTCCTTCGGGATCAGCATGACGGTGCTCGGTTCGCTGGCGATCACGCTGGCATTGCGCTTCTCGCCGGTGAACACCGCCATGGCACCGAAAATCTCGTCGCGGGGCACGTCGCCGACTTTATATCCGTCGACGAAGGCTTCCGCGTGGCCTTCGATGATGACAAACACGTGATCGGCCTCATCGCCCTGATGGATCAGCACGTCGCCCTGCGCCACCCGTTGAAAGCCATTGGTGGTGCGGAACTCGGGTTGTTTCAGGCGCGCAACCGCGTCGGCTAGCAGCGCCGTCTGGCCGGCCAGGTATTGCAGGAACAGTTCCGAGCGCTCCGGGTCGGCATAGATGTGCTGAAAAACTTCGGAACGCAAGTAAGGCGTCAGTGCCAGCGGGCTGTCACTGCACAAGCGACAGCGTGGCAAGTCCATGTCCTGGCGCAAACCGACCAGATCGCCCTCATGCAGATAAAACAGGGGGCGCTCGTCGACACACCCATGCAGCAGCCCACTCTTCAGCACAAACAGTTGATCGCCCGGCAACAGGGGCGTCAGGTCCTCCACGGCGGAAAACTGCAAGGCCGGGCCACAAGGCGACAAACGCTCCAGCAATCGGGCGGGAATGTTTTGCAGTCGGTTGATCAGTGCATCGGCATAAGCCGGTTGTTCCCCAAGCAAATACATGGCGGCGGTGCCCGTTCAATTTTTGTGGCGTGACGAGATCGCTTCCAGCTGTTTATTCAGGGCTTCCTTGCGCTCGGCGGGGATGTCGTTCCAGTGCACATCCATCAGCGCGCCTTCGATTGCATACAACAACACCTTGGATGCCCGAAAGCCGCGTGTGCGCACGGCCCGATAAGCATCCACCGCTCCCAGGCGACGCAAGTCCGAAGCGCTGTGGATGCCCACGGCATGCAGCCACTGCGCCGATGTCTTGCCAAGATTTTTCAGGTGCTGCAGTTCATCATTCATCAAGCCTCCTTGCGACGGCCGAACGGTGCGTGGGCAAGCTTCTGAGGAGTGTAGCCATCAGTAGGAAAAGCGTGATTGTTTGGTCGGTTTCGGAGCAAATGCTTCTAAGAGGCATGCGAGATGAACGTCGGAAAAGTCCGCGAGTTCGGCCAGAAAAGAAGGGGAGTAGGTCGGGATTACGGGCAAAAAGTGCCCACAGTCCAGCGCAAGGCGGGGGCGCTGGACCTGTCAGTCAACGTCGGTTTTAACGGGTGCGATAACGCAGGCGTGTTCCGAAATTCATCGACATCAGAATTTCGTCGGCACTCAGCTCTGGCGGAAAGTAGGCGCCGGAGATCTGCGCGTGGGCCAGGCTCGCGCCTTCCAGGTTTGAGTTGCTGAAATCGATGCCGCGCAAATCGGCGGAGCGGAAATAAGCATCGGTGAAGTTGATGCCATCGGCATTCAGTTCGCGCAGGTCCAGGCCTCGGAAGTCACCACCGACCATGTCGATAGGTCCGCTGGATGGACGTTCGTTGTTGAAACCTGTGATGTCGTCTTTGTGCAGCAAGGCATAAAGCGGGGTGTCGAGAAGTTTCGGCTGGCTCATGTCACATCACCTGTTGGTTTTATGACGCCAGTATAGTGCCACTATTTGACAGCCGTGAAGCCGGCGAAGGCTTCACGGCTGAAATACTTTTTTACAGGCCCGGCAGGCGTTGCCGAATTTGCGCAACGACGGTGTCGAGGGTCCCGCTTTCATTGGTCTGCACACGCTTGCTGCACAGAATCTCTTCGGGTGTCAGGGCTTCACGACTGGCTTGCTGAGCGGCGATAACGGCCAGGTTGGCGTCGGAAGGATCCTTTTTGTCTGCCTGACGCAGCGCCAGCCAGTTTTCGATTACGGCTTGTGGTGCGTTGCAATCAAGAATCAGGAACGGCGCGCCAGTGGCTTCGGCTATTTTCGCCGCGCCGTCGCGCTGGTCGCGCTTGAGGTAAGTGGCGTCGACCACCACCGGGAAACCGGCACGCAGGATGACTGCGGCGATTTCATGCAGGCGGGTGTATGTCGCGGCGCTGGCGTCGGCACTATAAATGCCGGCCTGCGGATCGTTGGCAACGGTTTGTTCGCCGAACAGGCGTTTGCGCTCGACATCGGAACGCAGGCGAATCGCGCCCAGCGCTTCCACCAGACGCATGGCCACGTGGCTTTTGCCAACGGCGGAAACGCCGTGGGTGATGGCCATGAAGCGCGAAGGAATGGTGCTGTAGCTTTCCGCCAGATTCGCATAGTTGCGGTACTGGCGCAGGGTAGTGGCGCGCTGCACCGGGTCGGCCTCGGCCGGCATGCTGAACAGGCTGACCTTGGCGCGAACCAGCGCGCGATAGGCTTTATAGAAGTTCAACAGTTCCAGGCCCTGGTAGTCGCCGGTCAACTCCAGGTATTGGCTGATGAAGCGACGGGCCAGGCTTTTCAGGCCGCGGTCTTCAAGGTCCATTGCGAGGAAGCCGATGTCGGCATAGACGTCGGTAAAGCGGAACGGCTCATTGAATTCGATGCAGTCGAAGATCACGACCTTGCCGTCGATCACGGTGGCATTACCCAGGTGGATGTCACCGTGGCACTCACGGATGAAGCCCTCGGCCTTACGCTGGGTAAACAGGGGCTTGAGGCGTTCGAAGCTGCTTTCGGCCCAGGCTTGCAAGGCATCGAGTTGCAACAGGTCCGCCTTGTCGCTGAGGAACGGGCGGATCTGTTCGAAGTTCTGCCGCACCGGCGCCATGACGCTGTCCGGGGTGCCGGCTTCGTGTTCGGCGGGCACTTTTGGCGCGGTGAGGTGGAATTGCGCAATCTGTGCGGCCATCTCGTCGATGTGCGCGGTGGTCAATTCGCCGTTGGCCTGCAGCGTGCTGAGCAGTTGGCTCTGTGGGAACTGACGCATTTTCAGCGCGTAGTCGACGACCGGACCGTCGCCACCCAGTTGTGGTGCTTCGGCGCTGCCGGTAATCGGCAACACTTCGAGGTACAGATCATTGGTCAGACGCTGGTTCAGGCGCAGCTCTTCGCCGCAGAAATGCTCGCGAGCATCGAGGCTGGTGAAGTCGAGGAAGCCGAAATTGACCGGTTTCTTCACTTTATAAGCAAAGGGGCCTGTGAGAATTACCCAGGAGATGTGGGTTTCGATGAGCTGGAACCCGTCTACCGGATGCGGGTAAAGGGCCGGGTTTTGCAGGGCGGCAATCAGGGACTGGCTCACAGGTGTTCCTTCAGAGTCTGGGAAAATTCACGGCCGTCATTATGGCCGCAAGTCCGCCCGACGCAAACCTCGGCGGGCTCCTGTTGAGTATGAATAAAGTGCGTATAATCCGGCGCCATGACTCGTACTCGATCCCCTCGTACCCCCAAAAAACCACCTTCCAGGGGCCTGAGCCCCTGGCTGGGCTGGGCCCTTAAACTCAGTCTGGTCGGCCTCGTGGTGCTCGCCGGATTCGCGGTTTACCTCGACGCTATTGTCCAGGAAAAGTTCTCCGGCAAGCGCTGGACCATCCCGGCCAAGGTGTATGCGCGCCCGCTGGAGCTGTTCACCGGCCAGAAGCTGAGCAAGGAAGATTTTCTCACCGAGCTCGACGCCTTGGGCTATCGCCGCGAAAGCGTGAGCAACGGTCCCGGCGCCGCGGCGGTCAACGGCAACACCGTCGACTTGAATACCCGTGGTTTCCAGTTCTATGAAGGCCTGGAGAAAGCGCAGCCGGTGCGCGTGCGATTCTCCGGCGACTACGTGGCCGAACTCTCGGCGACCAACGGTTCGAAGCTGTCCGTGGTACGGCTGGAGCCGCTGCTGATCGGCGGGATTTATCCGAAGAATCTCGAAGACCGCATTCTGATCAAGATCGATCAGGTGCCGCCGTATCTGCTGGAAACCCTGGTCGCCGTGGAAGACCGGGACTTCTACAGCCATTGGGGGGTGTCGCCGAAGTCGATTGCCCGCGCCATCTGGGTCAACACCTCTGGCGGCAAGATGACTCAGGGCGGCAGTACCCTGACGCAGCAGTTGGTCAAGAACTTCTACCTGACCAGCGAACGCAGCCTGACCCGCAAACTCACCGAAGCCATGATGGCGATGCTGCTAGAGCTGCATTACGACAAACCGGAAATTCTTGAGGCGTACCTCAATGAAGTGTTCGTCGGTCAGGATGGCCAGCGCGCGGTGCACGGTTTCGGCCTCGCCAGCCAGTTTTTCTTCGGGCAGCCGTTGTCCGAACTGAAGCTGCATCAAGTCGCGATGCTGGTGGGCATGGTCAAGGGACCGTCCTATTACAACCCGCGTCGCAATCCTGAGCGGGCGCTCGAACGGCGCAACCTGGTGCTCGACGTGCTTGAGCAGCAAGGCGTTGCCTCCGCCGAGCAGGTCGCTGCGGCGAAGAAAATGCCTTTGGGCGTGACGACGCGCGGCAAACTGGCCGACAGTTCGTTCCCGGGGTTTATCGATCTGGTCAAGCGTCAGCTGCGCGAAGACTATCGCGACGAAGACTTGACCGAAGAAGGTCTGCGGATCTTTACCAGTTTCGATCCTATCTTGCAGATGAAAGCGGAAGCGTCGGTCAACGATACGTTCAAGCGCTTGTCCGGGCGCAAAGGTTCCGATGACGTTGAAGCGGCGATGGTCGTGACCAACCCGGAAACCGGCGAGGTCCAGGCCATGATCGGCAGTCGCCAGGCGAGCTTCGCCGGTTTCAACCGGGCGCTGGATGCTGTCCGGCCGATCGGTTCGTTGATCAAACCGGCGGTTTATCTGACAGCCCTGGAGAAGCCAAGCCAGTACACGTTGACCAGTTGGCTGTCGGACGAATCCTTCTCGGTCAAAGGCGCGGACGGTCAGGTCTGGAAACCGCAGAACTATGATCGCCGCTCCCATGGCACGGTTTTCCTTTATCAAGGCCTGGCACATTCCTACAACTTGTCGACCGCGCGTCTCGGGTTGGCGGTGGGCGTGCCGAATGTCTTGAAGACGGTGGCTCGCCTGGGTGTGAGTCGTGAGTTTCCGGCATTCCCGTCGATGCTGCTGGGCGCTGGCGGCATGACCCCGATCGAAGTGGCGACCATGTACCAGACTCTCGCCAACGGTGGATTCAATACGCCGATGCGCGGGATTCGCAGCGTACTGACGGCCGAAGGCGAACCGCTCAAGCGTTATCCGTTCCAGATTCAGCAGCGTTTCGACCCGGCTTCTATTTATCTGATCCAGAGCGCCATGCAACGGGTCATGCGCGAAGGCACCGGCAGTTCGGTTTACAACGTGCTGCCGAAGACCCTGACCCTGGCAGGCAAGACCGGTACCAGTAACGATTCGCGAGACAGCTGGTTCGCCGGTTTCAGTCAGGATTTGCTGGCGGTGGTCTGGTTGGGGCGCGACGACAACGGCAAGACTCCGTTCACCGGTGCTACCGGTGCGTTGCAGGTCTGGACCAGTTTCATGCGCAAGGCCGATCCGTTGCCGCTGGACATGCCGCAGCCGGACAACATCGTTCAGGCGTGGGTCGATTCGCGTACCGGGCAAGGCTCTGATGCCAACTGCCCAGGCGCGGTGCAGATGCCGTATATTCGCGGCAGCGAACCGCCTCCCGGCGCCGCTTGCGGTGGCGACAGCCCTGCTTCCGGCGAAACGGTGATGGATTGGGTCAAGGGCTGGATGAATTAAGCAAAGAGGGTTTCAAGTGAACAAGTGGTTGATTCCAGCGATTACCGCCGTGGCTTTGCTCAGCGGTTGCTCCAGCGTACAGCGCGGTTCGATCCCGGTTGTGGATTCCGGCAGCGCCGTTTCCAACAGCGAGCGAATTTCGGCAAATGGCGGTTATCGTCAGACGACGGTTAAACGTCCAGTGCAATCTCAGACCCAGGCGATTCCGCAAGGTGATACCGGCGTCGTCGTGATGGTGCCGGGTGGCGGTGCAGTTGCATCGGCACCGATCAGCACTTCGCCGATTACGCCTGGCCCGATTACCCCGGGTCCGATCGACACCTCGCCGGTTCAGTCGGCACCGATCAATCAGGGCAGCTACAGCATGCCGTCGACGCCGAGCGGGATTCCTTCGTCGAGCGCCGGTGGTCTATCAGCCGATGAACAACTGGACGGTCCGGTGTTGGCGCTGCTGACCACTGCTCAGCAGCAACAGGCTGGCGGTGACCTCAACGGTGCCTCTTCCAGTCTGGAGCGTGCCCAGCGTGTTGCGCCGCGCGAGCCGCAAGTGCTCTATCGTCTGGCTCAAGTCCGCATGGCTCAAGGCGATGCGGCACAGGCCGAACAGTTCGCTCGTCGGGGTCTGACCTTCGCCAATGGACGTCCGGCACTTCAGGCCAGTTTGTGGGAATTGATCGCTCAGGCACGTGAGAAACAGGGCGATTCCGCTGGCGCTACACTGGCCCGTCAGAAGGCCAAGGTTTCGCTGTGATGGACGCACGCTTTCCGAAAATTGCCGAGCAGTTGCTGTTGATCGAGCGCGAACTGCGGGTTCAGGGGTGGTGGGACGATGTCTCGCCATCGGTTGAAGCGCTGTCCAGTGTCGAGCCGTTCTCGGTCGATACGCTGGATTTTGAGCAGTGGCTGCAATGGATCTTCCTGCCGCGCATGAAAGCGATCCTCGAGCAGGATTTGCCGCTGCCCAATGCCTCGGGCATTCAGGAGATGGCCGAAATGGTCTTCGCTGCCCGCAAGGTTCAGGGCAAGGATCGGCAGCTGCAGGTGCTGCTCAAAGAGTTTGATCTGCTGATCACCGCCTCCCGCTGACCCTTACAGGATGGTTACTGGCAGTTCTCGGCGATCTGTCGCTGTGCTTCGCTGATGCGCTCCTGACGTTGCTCGTCGGTCAGGCGGCGCATCTCACCGTCGACGTCCTCCCGTATCCGCGGATTGTTCTGCAGTTGAGCCAGGTTCGTTCGGGCCTGGTCGCAGAATACCTTTAGCTGGGCTTGTTGCTCGGCGACCTGTTTTTTGACTGTCTTATCGATGGCCTGTTGATCGCCAATGGCGTTATTGCGTGGCAGCGAAGGCGGTTTGCTCGCAGAGGAGGAGGGCGTGACCAAAGTCGTGGCTTCCCGGCCCTGGGGCGGTTGCGCATCGAAGTGGGTAACGCCTTGTTCATCGACCCATGTGTAAATCTGAGCGGCCATGCACAAAGGGCTGATGCCAATCAGCAGGCTGGCTGTCAGGAAAAACGTTCGCATGCCATTTCCTTGTATTGGGTTGCGCAATTGAAGCTAACACAGTTGCTGTTTAGCGGTTTTTTCTTGCTTTCTCATGTGCTTACTTCAATAAAGCACATTGACGACTTGACTTGCGGGGGACGAAACAGAAGAATCCAAAGTCCGCTGTAGAGGGACTGCCAGAAGCAGACCCACTCGGTAGATCATGAGGCGCACATCCGCGCCGACCTGTTACACCCGCAACGCGTTACCTCGCGCTGGGTGGGAAAGGCCCGCAACACTTGGGACGATCCCAATACTTGCTCAGTCAGTGCTGACGTAGTCGGCGACCACCGTCGCTCATGCTCTGCCGAGAAGTAAACCTATTAAGACCCGTCCCCTTTTGTGTGGACGGTATTCTGGCGTTTTAGAGGTGAACAACGTGGAGCTTTTATCTGGCGGTGAGATGCTCGTCCGCTTTTTGCGTGACGAAGGCGTCAAGTATATCTACGGGTACCCGGGTGGTGCTCTTCTTCATGTCTACGATGCCCTGTTCAAAGAACCGGAAGTGACCCACATCCTGGTTCGTCACGAACAGGCTGCGACCCATATGGCTGACGGCTACGCTCGTGCCACCGGTAAAGCCGGTGTGGTACTGGTGACTTCCGGCCCGGGCGCAACCAATGCCATCACCGGTATTGCCACGGCCTACATGGACTCCATTCCGATGGTGGTCATTTCCGGTCAGGTGCCTAGCACCATGGTTGGCACCGATGCGTTCCAGGAAACCGACATGATCGGTATCTCCCGGCCGATCGTGAAGCACAGCTTCATGATCAAGCACGCCTCGGAAATCCCGGAAGTCATGAAGAAAGCGTTCTACCTGGCGCAATCCGGTCGTCCTGGTCCAGTCGTTGTCGATATCCCGAAAGACATGACCAACCCGGCCGAGAAGTTCGAATACATCTTCCCGAAAAAAGCCAAGCTGCGTTCCTACAGCCCGGCCGTTCGCGGTCACTCCGGACAAATCCGCAAGGCAGCCGAAATGCTCCTCGCGGCCAAGCGCCCTGTGATGTACGCCGGCGGCGGTGTGATTCTCGGTGGTGGCTCCGCGCCGCTGACCGAATTGGCGAAGATGCTCAACCTGCCAGTGACCAATACCCTGATGGGCCTGGGTGCCTACCCTGGCACTGACCGTCAGTTCATCGGCATGCTCGGCATGCACGGCAGCTACACCGCCAACCTGGCGATGCACCATGCTGACGTGATCCTCGCAGTCGGCGCGCGCTTCGATGACCGTGTGATCAACGGCCCGGCGAAGTTCTGCCCGAACGCCAAGATCATTCACATCGACATCGACCCGGCTTCGATCTCCAAGACCATCAAGGCCGACGTGCCTATCGTTGGTCCGGTGGAAAGCGTCCTGACCGAAATGGTCGCGATCCTCAAGGAAATCGGCGAGACCCCGAACAAGGAGTCCGTTGCCAGCTGGTGGAAGCAGGTTGATGAATGGCGCGGTGATCGCGGCCTGTTCCCTTACGACAAGGGTGATGGCAGCGTCATCAAGCCGCAGACCGTGATCGAAACCCTGTGCGAGGTGACCAAGGGCGATGCCTTTGTTGCCTCTGACGTGGGTCAGCACCAAATGTTTGCGGCGCAGTACTACAAGTTCAACAAGCCAAACCGCTGGATCAACTCCGGTGGCCTGGGCACCATGGGCTTCGGTTTTCCGGCGGCCATGGGCATCAAGTTGAGCTTTCCGGATGCCGACGTCGCCTGCGTAACGGGCGAGGGTAGTATCCAGATGAACATTCAGGAACTGTCCACCTGCCTGCAATATGGCTTGCCGGTCAAAATCGTCATCCTGAACAACGGTGTTCTGGGTATGGTTCGCCAGTGGCAAGACATGAGTTACGGCAGCCGTCACTCGCACTCTTACATGGAATCACTGCCTGATTTCGTCAAGTTGGCGGAGGCCTATGGTCACGTCGGCGTGCGCATCACCGAATCGAAAGATTTGAAGACGAAGATGGAAGAGGCGTTCGCCATGAAGGATCGTCTGGTGATCATCGATGTTTCGGTCGACACCAGCGAGCACGTCTACCCGATGCAGATCAAAGACGGCTCCATGCGCGATATGTGGCTGAGCAAGACGGAGCGTACTTAATCATGCGGCACATTATTTCCTTGCTTCTGGAAAACGAACCTGGCGCTCTGTCTCGCGTAGTCGGCCTGTTCTCGCAGCGCAACTACAACATCGAAAGCCTGACCGTGGCGCCGACCGAAGACCCGACTCTGTCGCGTCTGACGTTGACCACTGTTGGTCATGATGAAGTGATCGAGCAGATCACCAAGAACCTGAACAAGCTGATCGAAGTGGTCAAACTGGTCGACCTGTCGGAGAGTGCTCACATCGAGCGCGAACTGATGCTGGTCAAGGTCAAGGCCACCGGCGCCCAGCGCGCCGAGATCAAACGCACCACCGATATTTACCGTGGGCAGATCGTCGATGTCAGCGCCAGCGTGTATACCGTTCAATTGACCGGTACCAGCGACAAGCTCGACAGTTTCATTCAGTCCATAGGCACCGCATCGATCCTGGAAACCGTCCGCAGCGGCGTAACCGGTATTGCTCGCGGCGACAAAGTACTCAGCATCTAAACCAAATTAGCGAACGGCCTGAACGGCCTGGATATATAGGGGAATTTCATGAAAGTTTATTACGAAAAAGACTGCGACCTGTCGATCATCCAGGGCAAGAAAGTTGCCATCATCGGTTACGGTTCCCAGGGCCACGCTCAAGCGTGCAACCTGAAAGACTCCGGCGTTGACGTTACCGTCGGCCTGCGTAAAGGTTCGGCCACTGTTGCCAAGGCCGAAGCTCACGGCCTGAAAGTGACTGACGTTGCTTCCGCTGTTGCCGCTGCCGACCTGGTCATGATCCTGACTCCGGACGAGTTCCAGTCTGCCCTGTACAAAAATGAAATCGAGCCGAACATCAAGAAAGGCGCCACCCTGGCCTTCTCCCACGGCTTCGCGATCCACTACAACCAGGTAGTTCCGCGCGCTGACCTCGACGTGATCATGATCGCGCCGAAAGCACCGGGTCACACCGTGCGTTCCGAGTTCGTCAAAGGCGGCGGTATCCCTGACCTGATCGCTATCTATCAGGATGCTTCCGGCAACGCCAAAAACGTTGCGCTGTCCTACGCTGCCGGCGTTGGCGGTGGTCGTACCGGTATCATCGAAACCACTTTCAAGGACGAGACCGAAACCGACCTGTTCGGCGAGCAAGCCGTTCTGTGCGGCGGTACCGTTGAACTGGTCAAGGCCGGTTTCGAAACCCTGGTTGAAGCTGGCTACGCGCCGGAAATGGCCTACTTCGAGTGCCTGCACGAACTGAAGCTGATCGTTGACCTCATGTACGAAGGCGGTATCGCCAACATGAACTACTCGATCTCCAACAACGCTGAATACGGCGAGTACGTGACTGGTCCGGAAGTGATCAACGCCGAATCCCGTCAGGCCATGCGCAACGCCCTGAAACGTATTCAGGACGGCGAATACGCCAAGATGTTTATCAGCGAAGGCGCAACCGGCTATCCTTCGATGACCGCCAAGCGTCGTAACAACGCCGCTCACGGTATCGAAATCATCGGCGAGCAACTTCGCTCCATGATGCCGTGGATCGGTGCCAACAAGATCGTCGACAAAGCCAAAAACTAAGTCGCGCACTTGTACGGAAAACGCGGCCTAGGCCGCGTTTTTTCGTTTGGGAGGCCGGTTCTGGTATAAAGCTGCATCGTTTGCGGTCGAACCGTCGTCCCAGACACCTGTCGAAACTTTCCACCCCGTTGCAAGGTAATGTCCATGAGCGAACGTCCCGAAGAGCCAAACCAGGCTTCTGACGCCGAAAGCCTGCTGCCCATCGATGAGCACATCGAAGAAGGGCATGACGCTGAAGGTCGTAAAGTCCGGCATCGTGGTATCTATCTTCTGCCGAACCTATTCACGACTGCGAACCTGTTCGCAGGGTTTTACTCCATCATCAACTCGATGAGCGCTCAGAGCGCCTTGAGTGCCGGTGATACGATTGGCGCGAGCAAGTATTTTGCGTTCGCCGCGATCGCCATTTTCGTTGCCATGGTGCTGGACGGTCTCGATGGCCGCGTTGCCCGAATGACCAACACCCAGAGTGCCTTCGGTGCCGAGTACGACTCGTTGTCCGATATGGTCGCCTTCGGTGTCGCGCCGGCACTGCTGGCATTTGGCTGGGCGTTGGGCGATATGGGCAAGGTTGGCTGGATGGTCGCCTTCATTTATGTCGCTGGCGCTGCGCTGCGCCTGGCGCGCTTCAACACCCAAGTGGGCACCGCCGACAAACGCTACTTCATCGGTCTGGCCAGTCCGGCTGCGGCGGGTGTGGTTGCGGGTATTGTCTGGGCGTTCAGCGATTACGGTATTCAGGGGTCCAAGATGTCTTTCCTGGTGGCGCTGATGGTCGCAGCCGCCGGCATGCTGATGGTCAGTAACATCAAGTACAACAGCTTCAAGGAGCTGGACCTGAAAGGGCGCGTACCTTTCGTGGCGATTCTCGCTGTAGTGTTGGTGTTTGCCGTCGTGTTCAGTGATCCGCCGCGCATCCTGCTGCTGGTTTTCCTCGCCTATGCAGCGTCTGGCCCGGTTCAATATCTGTTACGTCTTCGTCGGCACAAAAGCTCGTAATTTCCCTCATACTCCGCAGTCTATTGGTGCATCTGTCCTCCAATGCTGCGGAGTTGCCATGCTGATCAAAGTCCCCAAAGCGTCCGACTGCCATGAATCGGATGTCACGCCTGAATCCCTCTATCTATCTCGTCGCAATGTATTGGGCGCCGCCGTTGCCGGTTTGGCTGTGAGCAGCTTGCCGCGCTGGGCCAATGCTGAAGATGCCGCGCAATACGCGGATGTCGAGGCGGGCAACGCGCCGTCCTGGTTTGCCCAGAAACTCCCTTCTACCCAGTGGGGGGGGGCGACCGTCAAGGATGAAGCGATCACGCCATTCAAGGATGCGACCCACTACAACAACTTCTATGAGTTCGGCACTGATAAGGGGGATCCGGCCGCCAACGCTGGTTCGTTGAAAACCGAACCGTGGAGCGTGGTGGTGGACGGGGAGGTGGGTAAGCCGGGGCGATACGCGCTGGAGGATTTCATGAAGCCTTATCAGCTTGAGGAACGTATCTACCGACTTCGTTGTGTGGAGGCCTGGTCGATGGTTATTCCCTGGATCGGATTTCCCATCTCTGCGTTGCTCAATGTCATTGAACCAACCTCCAAGGCAAAGTTTATTCGCTTCGAAACACTGCAGGATCCGAAGACCATGCCCGGTCAGCGTTCTGGTTTTGCCCTGATCGACTGGCCTTATGTAGAGGGGCTGCGTCTGGATGAGGCGATGAATCCCTTGGCGATTCTGGCAGTCGGCATGTACGGGCGTGAGCTGCCTAACCAGAACGGCGCGCCTCTGCGTTTGGTGGTGCCGTGGAAGTATGGCTTCAAGAGTGTCAAGTCCATCGTGCGGATCAGTCTGGTCAGTGAGCAGCCGAAAACCACTTGGCAAAGCATTGCGGCGGACGAGTACGGCTTCTATGCCAACGTGAACCCGGCAGTCGATCATCCTCGCTGGACGCAGGCTCGAGAGCGACGTTTGCCGAGCGGTCTGTTCAAGCCCAATGTCCGCGACACGCAAATGTTCAACGGCTACTCGGACGAAGTTGCTTCTCTATATACAGGGCTCGATCTGCGGAAGAACTACTGATGCGATATCCGTTCTGGCGTGTTGGTGTCTTCATTGCTGCGGCGGTGTGGCCTCTGGTTTGGCTGTATCAGGCTTGGGCGGAAGTACTGGGGCCAGACCCGGGCAAGGTGCTGGTTGATCGGTTGGGGTTGGGGACACTTGTGTTGTTGCTTATTACTTTGAGTATGACGCCGTTGCAGAAACTCACCGGTTGGGCGGGGTGGATTGCTGTTCGACGGCAACTGGGTTTGTGGTGCTTCGCTTACGTGGTGCTCCATCTGAGTGGCTATATAGCGTTCATTCTCGGCTTTGATTGGTCGCAGCTGGGTGTTGAGTTGCGTAAGCGGCCGTACATTATTGTCGGTGTGCTTGGGTTCCTTTGTTTGCTGGCGTTGGCGATAACCTCTAATCGTTACAGTCAGCGGCGGTTGGGCGTTCGCTGGAAGAAGCTGCATCGACTGGTTTATGGGGTTCTCGGTCTTGGTTTGCTGCATATGTTGTGGATCGTTCGCGCTGATCTGAAGGAGTGGGCGGTCTATGCCTCTCTAGGTGCACTGCTTCTAGTGTTGCGGCTACCGCCTGTAGCTCGTCGAATTCCACGTTTAATCGCTAAAAAGACACCTTCTGCAAGAAAAGCGTAATTAG
>NZ_JBJGXN010000012.1:0-232801 GCF_045447035.1 Pseudomonas sp. O230
TTAGCTCTTTAGCTCTTTAGCTCTTTAGCTCTTTAGCTCTTTAGCTCTTTAGCTCTTTAGCTCTATAGCTCTATAGCTCTTTAGCTCTATAGCTCTTTAGCTCTTTAGCTCTATAGCTCTTTAGCTCTATAGCTATTAGTCTGCAGTAGCTTTCGACTAGGTCACTTCCGCAAGAAAAGCCTTTTTTGAATTCTGCTATATTTATAGTATGGGCCACACATAACTCCTGTTGGGCGAATCCTGTGGTATAGCTCGATATACTACATATTTGTGGCTCGTTTGCCAAGTTTCCTATTGGATGTTTTTTTTGTTTTCCGACTGATTTCAGTTTGTTTGATTGAGTCAGATTTATTGAGGTGGTCGTTTTTTATATCGCTGATTTTATCTGTGGAAACTATGCATATTGTCAGGGTTGCGGTACTTACCAAGAGCGTTTCTCTTGGTTAGGGTTTTTATTGTATTTAAGCTTTGAGGTGAAGTTGATTCTGCGAAAGTTTCACGTCTAAATAACATTTTGTTATGTTTGCTATTCCAAACTGATCTTCCTGTTAGCGGAATTTATAATCCTATCGCGGGCTCGCTGTATAGAGAACCCGGCCGATCGGAACTAGATTTCATTCAGCGCCACGGCAATCGGGTCATGCGCCGTCAGGCACCCATGCTGCATCTCAAAAAGGATGGAATCGGCTATGAGCATTTTTCAACGCGTTGTGGTGTTGCTGAAGGTTTTGGTAATGCTGTCAGTGGGCATGTCGGCGGCGTGGGCCGATTGCCCGGCACATGGTGAACAGGCTTCGAGCGGGCAAGTGGTGCACAAAGGCATGATGATCGCCAAATCCGAATCGGAGGGCGGTGATAAAGGGCAGGGTGGCAGCGCCGATGATGACGACTCTACCACCGAGGAGCCTGAGACCGACGATGACGAGGAAGGCGATGGCCAATCGTAATTCGCAGACAAAAGAAAACCCCTTCTACCGGACTGATGCGCCATCCAGGAGAAGGGGTTTGGTCAACTAAGTATTAGCACCGCAATCCCTGTGGGAGCGGGCTTGCTCGCGAAAGTGGTGTGTCATTCAACAGCAATGTCGACTGACACGGCCTCTTCGCGAGCAAGCCCGCTCCCACATTTTTATGCCGCCCCGTCGAGGAACTGCTCGGCGTAGTGGCAAGCCACCTGACGGCTGTCAAGCAGGCGCAAGGCCGGCTCTTCGGTGCTGCAGCGCTCGGTCGCGTACGGGCAGCGCTTGTGGAAAGCGCAGCCCGACGGCGGGTTCAGCGGGTTGGGCAGCTCGCCGACGATCTTGATTTTCGGCTTGTTCGGGTCCGGGTGAATGGTCGGGGTGGCCGACAGCAACGCCTGGGTGTACGGGTGCAGCGGACGGGCGTAGATGTCGTTCTTCGGTCCCATTTCCACCGGGCGACCGAGGTACATCACCATCACGTCATCGGCAACGTGTTGCACCACGGCCAGGTTGTGGGAGATGAACACGTAGGCGGTGTTGAACTCTTGCTGCAAATCCATGAACAGGTTCAGCACCTGGGCCTGGATCGACACGTCGAGTGCCGAGGTGGGTTCGTCCGCCACCAGCACTTTTGGTTGCAGCATCATTGCGCGGGCGAGGGCGATCCGCTGGCGCTGACCGCCGGAGAACATGTGCGGATAACGCTGGTAATGCTCGGGGCGCAAACCCACCTGCTTCATCATCGCCTGCACTTTCTCGCGACGTTCCGAGGCGCTCAGGCTGGTGTTGATCAGCAGCGGTTCGGCGAGTTGATCACCGACTTTCTGCCGAGGGTTCAACGAGGCGTACGGGCTCTGGAACACCATTTGCACGTCTTTGCGCAGTTGCTTGCGTTGCGCCTTGTCGGCACCGGCGACTTCCTGCCCGGCGATTTTCAAGGAGCCGGAAGACGGCTCTTCGATCAGCGTCAGGGCGCGGGCCAGGGTGGATTTGCCGCAACCCGATTCGCCGACGACGGCGAGGGTCTTGCCGGCTTCCAGTTCGAACGACACACCGTTCAGGGCGCGGACGGTCGCATGGCCATTGAACAGGCCACGGGACACTTCGTAGTGACGGGTGAGGTCGCGGGCGGTAAGTACGACGGCCATTACGCCACCTCCTGGTTCAGCGGGTAGAAGCAGCGGGCGAGGCTGTTGCTTTTCGGGTCGAGGGTCGGACGTTGCGCGCGGCAGCTGTCTTGCACGTAGGGGCAGCGCGGCGACAACAGGCAGCCTTGCGGACGGTCATAACGACCGGGAACGATGCCCGGCAGGGTCGACAGACGCGTGGCGCCGAGGCTGTGTTCCGGAATCGCCTTGAGCAGCGCTTCGCTGTACGGGTGTGCCGGAATGTCGAACAGCTGCGGCACCTGACCGACTTCGACCGCCTGGCCGGCGTACATCACGCACACACGCTGGGCGGTTTCGGCCACGACCGCGAGGTCGTGGGTGATCAGCACCAGGCCCATGTTCTGCTCTTTCTGCAACGCCAGCAGCAGGTCCATGATCTGCGCCTGAATCGTCACGTCCAGTGCGGTGGTCGGTTCGTCGGCGATCAGCAGTTTCGGCTCGCCGGCAATCGCCATGGCGATCGCGACACGCTGGCTCATACCGCCCGACAGTTGATGCGGGTAGGCGTCCATACGGCTGGCGGCGCCGGGGATTTCGACTTTTTCCAGCAGTTCGATGGCGCGGGCGCGGGCTTGCTTGCCGGACATTTTCAGGTGCAGGCGCAGCACTTCTTCGATCTGGAAACCGACGGTGTAGCTCGGGTTCAGCGCGGTCATCGGGTCCTGGAAAACCATGGCCAGGTCTTTGCCGACGATTTGCCGACGTTGACGGTTGCTGAGCTTGAGCATGTTCTTGCCATCGAAATTCAGGGCGTCGGCAGTGACGATCCCCGGATGTTCGATCAGGCCCATCAGCGCCATCATGGTCACGGATTTACCCGACCCCGACTCGCCAACAATGGCCAGCACTTCGCCCTTGTCCACGGAGATGTCGAGCCCGTCGACCACCGGAACGGCGTTCTTGTCGCCGAAGCGAACGTTGAGATTCTTGATTTCTAACAGTGACATTTGAATCTCCTCAGGCGGCGTTCTTGAGTTTCGGGTCCAGCGCATCGCGCAGGCCGTCGCCCATCAAGTTGATTGCCAGCACGCTGAGCAAAATGGTCAGACCAGGCAGGCTTACCACCCACCAGGCGCGTTCGATGTAGTCGCGAGCCGAAGCCAGCATGGTGCCCCACTCAGGGGTTGGCGGTTGTACGCCAAGGCCGAGGAAACCCAGGGCTGCGGCATCGAGAATCGCCGAGGAGAAACTCAGGGTGGCCTGAACGATCAGCGGCGCCATGCAGTTGGGCAGCACGGTGATGAACATCAGGCGCGGCAGCGTGGCACCGGCCAGGCGCGCGGCGGTCACGTAGTCGCGGTTCAGCTCGCCCATCACCGCAGCGCGGGTCAGACGAACGTAGGACGGCAGGGACACCACGGCGATCGCGATCACGGTGTTGATCAGGCCAGGGCCGAGGATGGCGACAATCGCCACGGCCAGCAGCAGGGACGGCAGGGCCAGCATGATGTCCATCAGACGCATGATGGTCGGGCCGAGCAGGCGCGGGAAGAACCCGGCGAACAGACCGAGCAGGATGCCCGGGATCAGCGACATCACCACCGACGACAAACCGATCAGCAACGACAGGCGCGAACCCTGGATCAGGCGCGACAGCAGGTCGCGACCCAGTTCATCGGTGCCGAGCAGGAACTGGATCTGCCCACCTTCCAGCCAGGCTGGCGGGGTCAGCAGGAAGTCACGGTATTGCTCGCTCGGGTTATGCGGCGCGACCCACGGCGCGAAGAGCGCGCAGAAGATCACCAGCAACATGAACATCAGGCCGGCGACGGCGCCTTTGTTCTTGGAAAACGCTTGCCAGAATTCTTTGTACGGAGACGGGTACAGCAGGCTTTGATCGACTGCTACCGCTGGAATTGGAGTGGTCATGGTCATGATCTCAGCGCTGGTGACGGATGCGTGGGTTGGCGAAGCCGTAGAGGATGTCCACGATGAAATTCACCAGAATCACCAGGCAGGCGATTAACAGAATGCCGTTTTGCACCACGGGATAATCCCGCGCGCCAATGGCTTCGATCAGCCATTTGCCGATGCCGGGCCAGGAGAAGATGGTTTCGGTCAGGACCGCACCGGCCAGCAATGTGCCGACTTGCAGGCCGACCACGGTCAGTACCGGAATCAGCGCGTTGCGCAGGCCATGCACGAACACCACACGCGACGGCGACAGGCCTTTGGCGCGGGCGGTACGGATGTAGTCTTCACGCAACACTTCGAGCATCGACGAACGGGTCATCCGCGCAATCACCGCCAGCGGGATGGTGCCGAGCACGATGGCCGGCAGGATCAGGTGATGCAGGGCGTCGAAGAACGCGCCGACGTCATCGGCCAGCAGCGTGTCGATCAGCATGAAGCCGGTGCGCGGTTCGATGTCATAGAGCAGGTCGATCCGCCCGGACACCGGGGTCCAGCCCAGGGACACCGAGAAGAACATGATCAGGATCAGGCCCCACCAGAAGATCGGCATCGAATATCCCGCCAGGGAGATGCCCATCACCCCATGGTCGAACAGGGATCCTCGCTTGAGTGCCGCGATCACCCCGGCCAGGAGGCCCAGGATGCCGGCGAACAACAGGGCGGCCATGGACAGTTCCAGGGTCGCGGGGAATAGAGAGCTGAACTCGCTCCACACGCTTTCACGGGTTCGCAGGGATTCTCCGAGATCGCCGTGGGCCAGTTTGCCGATGTAATCCAGGTATTGGGCATACAGCGGTTTGTTCAGACCTAGGCGTTCCATTGCCTGAGCATGCATTTCGGGGTCGACTCGTCGTTCGCCCATCATTACTTCCACGGGGTCGCCAGGAATCATGCGAATCAACGCGAAAGTCAGCAAGGTGATGCCGAAGAACGTGGGGATCAATAACCCCAATCGGCGGGCAATAAAACTAAACATCGTGTGGTGTACCTCATCAGCCGGTTAGGCGTGCCTGGTGTCCCTGGAGTCAGGGACACCGGGAGTTTTCTTATCTACTTCACCTGGGTGGTGGCGAAGTTATTAGTGGTGAGCGGGCTAATGTGATAGCCCTCTACGTTGTTGCGCATGGCGGTGAACATTCTAGTGTGCGCCATGCTGATCCATGGCTGGTCCTGGTTAAAAATAACCTGAGCCTGTTCGTACAGCGCTGCCCGCTCGGCCGGATCGGTTTTTTCGCGAGCCTGGTCGATCAGCGCCTGGAACTTGTCATTGCACCAGCGCGCGTAGTTTTCGCCGTTCTTCGCGGCTTCGCAACTGAGCATAGGCGTCAGGAAGTTATCCGGGTCGCCGTTATCGCCCGCCCATCCGGCGGAAACCATATCGTGCTCGCCGTTTTTCGCGCGTTTGAGCATTTCGCCCCATTCCATCACGCGGATGTCGATCTTGATCCCGACTTTGGCCAGGTCAGCCTGCATCATCTGCGCGCCGAGCATCGGGTTCGGGTTGGTCGGGCCGCCACCGTTGCGGGTGAACAGGGTGAGGGTGGTGCCTTCCGGTACGCCGGCTTCCTTGAGCAGGGCGCGGGCCTTGTCCAGGTCACGGGCCGGGTTTTTCAGGCTGTGGTTGTAGCCCAGCAGCGTGTCCGGGAACGGGTTGACCGCCACGGTCGCATTGCCTTTACCAAACAGCGCGTTGACATAAGCCTCTTTGTCGAAGGCGATGTCGATGGCTTTGCGCACCCGCACATCACTCATGTACTTATGCGTGGTGTTCATCGCGATGTACGAAACGGTCATCGCGTTCAGCTCGTCAACTTTCAGGTTGGTGTCTTTCTTGATGCTCGGGATGTCATCCGGCTTCGGATACAGCGCGATCTGGCACTCGTTGGCCTTGAGCTTTTGCAGGCGCACGTTGTTGTCGGTGGCGATGGCCAGGATCAACGAGTCCGCCGGCGGCTTGCCACGGAAGTAGTCCGGGTTGGCCTTGAAGCGAACCTGAGCGTCCTTGGCGTAACGCTGGAAAATGAACGGGCCGGTGCCGACCGGTTTGTTGTTCAGATCGCCGGTCTTGTTCGCCTTGAGCAACTGGTCAGCGTACTCGGCGGGGTAGATCGAGGAGAAGGCCATGGCGATGTCGGCCAGGAATGGCGCTTCGCGGCGGGTCAGGGTGAAGGTGACGGTGTTGTCGTCGATCTTCTCGACACTTTTCAGCAGTTCCTTGAAGCCCATGCTTTCAAAGTACGGGAAGCCCACGCTCGACAGTTTGTGCCAGGGGTGGTTTGGGTCCAGTTGACGCTGGAAGCTCCAGACCACGTCGTCGGCGTTCATGTCGCGGGTCGGCTTGAAGTATTCGGTGGTGTGGAACTTGACGCCTTTGCGCAGGTGGAACGTGTAGGTCAGACCGTCCTCGCTGATGTCCCAGGAGTCGGCCAGCGCCGGAATCACTTCCGTGGTGCCGGGCTTGAAGTCGGCCAGGCGGTTGAAGATGGTTTCGGCCACCGCATCGGCTGTGACTGCAGTCGTGTACTGAACCATGTCGAAGCCTTCCGGACTGGCTTCGGTGCAAACTACCAGGGGTTTGGCCGAGACGCCAACGGCAACACTCAGCAACGCGGCAGCGATGGCCGCACGTAGGGGAAGCATTTTCATCAAGAACCCTCTGCAATCGGTTGAAGGACAAAAGCCGAACGGCCGATTCATCACTGAATCAGCCATTCGGCAGGTGCATTACAGAATGTTGAACGGGATGGTGGTCACGAGACGGAACTCGTTGATGTTGCCGTCAGACTGGTTTTCGCTGGCACGGTGCGTGGTGTAGGTCGCGCGAACAGTGGTGGCCTTGAGCGGGCCGCTTTGCAGTGCGTAGGAAGCACCGATGCCGTACTCGTAATGGTGTTCGCCGTCCATGTTCTTAACGTCGTAGGCGGTGCCGGTGTAATGAGTACCGTCGATGCCCCAGCCGCGAGCCTGGTAGATGTTGAACTTCAGGCCAGGCACGCCGTATTCGGCCATGTTCAGACCGTAGGCGATCTGGAAGGACTTCTCGTTCGGACCGTTGAAGTCCGACAGCAGGGAGTTGGCCAGGTAGATGCCGTTGGTTTCGTGCAGGTAGTCGAAGTACTCGTTACCGGCCACTTCCTGGTACGAGAAGGTCAGGCTGTGGGCCTGGTGAGTCAGGCCGAATGACAGGGAGTAGGTGTCGTTGTCGATGTCACCCATCAACTTTTTGCCTTCGTCGACGGTTTTGTAGTAGTTCAGGCCGGTGGTCAGGCTCAGGACCGAGCTGTCGCCCAGTACGTGAGTGGCGCCAAAGTAGTACTGGTTCCAGATGTCTTCGGCTTGTGTCGCCCAGAGGCTGGTGGTCAGGCTGGCGAAAGGTGTGTAAGTGAGGCCAGCCGTATTGACGTGATCGCTTTCAATGATGCCGTCCGCGTATTCGGTGCGGAACTTACGCTGGCTTTGTTCGGTACGCGGGGAGTTGCGATCAAAGGTGGCCAGGTCGAAGGCCAGGTTTTCCAGTTCTTCGCTGTGAATCGACACACCCTCGAAGCTCGAAGGCAAAGCACGGTTGCCAATGACGTCTACCTGCGGGCTGCTGAAGTTCTGACGGCCGGCGGTCAGCGTGGTGTTGGAGACGCGGGCCTTGACGTTGGCCAGCCCCAGTTTGCTCCACTGGCCCACGGCGTCGCCGCCTTCTTTGGTCAGCGTACGGTTGTAGCCAGGCTTCGCACGATCACCCGGCGCACCACCGAAGCGGGAGGCCAGGTCTTCTTTATCGCGATCAAGGGCGATGGCATTGTAGGCCGCTACTTCAGTGCTGAAACCGACGGTCCCCTCGGTGAAGCCTGAGTTGTACTTGATGATGGTGCCCTGAACCCAGTTGATACGACGATCAGTCGGGGTCAATACACCATTCTTGTTGTAGGAAAATTTGTCGCCACGTTTCAGTTGTTCGTTGGCATACCAGTTACGGGTAGTGCCGGTGATCGATTGACCTTCGACAAAGCCCGTCGCTTCGCTTTGGGCGCTCTTCTCTTTCACGGTAACCGGTGTGAAAGCCTGGCTCTGGGATTCTGCGTAGGCCGTGGCGGTAACGCTGCTGATGGCCAGGGCCAATAACGCGGTGCTGCTCAGTTTCATGGGTGAAGCTCCTTTCTTTCTTTTTTTTTATGCCGGTCTTTTTTTGTGATCCGGCTATTGGTTTTGAAACGCATACAAGGCTTCGCAAACGTTTGCTTTCGGCCTGATCGGCAAATAACGGCAATACGCTTGCGTGAGGGCGGAATCCGCCCCCAGCGTTTTTGGCTAATCGGTTATTGGTCGATACTGACGCCCGAGAACACGTTGCGGCCGAAAGGACTCACCTTGAATCCTTCGACTTTGGCGCTCAACGGCTGGTTGACCGTCGAGTGGGCGACAGGCGTGATCGGCACTTGCTGCTTGAGCAACTGCTGAGCCTGTTTGTAGAGCACGGTGCGCTGGTCACGGTCGGTGACGACCTTGGCCTGCTTGATCAGCTTGTCGTAAGCCGGATCACACCATTGGGAGTAGTTGTTGCCGCCAATGGCGTCGCAGCTGTAAAGCGTGCCGAGCCAGTTGTCCGGGTCCCCGTTGTCACCGGTCCAGCCAATCAGGCTGACGTCGTGCTCGCCATTCTTGGTGCGCTTGATGTACTCGCCCCATTCGTAGCTGACGATCTTCACTTTGAGGCCGATCTTCGCCCAGTCGGCCTGGAGCATCTCGGCCATCAATTTGGCGTTGGGGTTGTAGGGACGCTGAACCGGCATCGCCCACAGGGTAATTTCGGTGCCTTCCTTCACGCCGGCAGCCTTGAGCAGTTCCTTGGCTTTTTCCGGGTTGTAGGCGGCGTCCTTGATGGTGTCGTCGTAAGACCATTGGGTCGGTGGCATGGCGTTTTGCGCGAGTTGCCCGGCGCCTTGGTAAACGGCATTGAGAATGCCTTGCTTGTTCACCGCCATGTCCAGCGCCTGGCGCACTTCGAGCTGGTCGAATGGTTTGTGGCGCACGTTGTAGGCGATGTAACCGAGGTTGAAGCCAGGCTTCTCGATGAGCTTGAGTTTTGTGTCGTTCTTCAGCGCTTCGACATCGGCAGGACGCGGGTGCAGGGTGATCTGGCACTCGTTGGCCTTGAGCTTCTGCACCCGCACCGACGCGTCGGTGTTGATGGCGAAAATCAGGTTGTCGAGCTTGACCCGGCTCGGGTCCCAGTACTGCTTGTTGCCGCTGTAACGGATGTTGGAGTCTTTCTGGTAGCTCTTGAACACGAACGGCCCGGTGCCGATCGGCTTCTGGTTGATGTCGCTCGGTTTGCCTTCGGCCAGCAGCTTGTCGGCGTACTCGGCGGACAGGATAGCGGCGAAGCTCATGGCGATGTTCTGGATGAACGCGGCGTCCACGCTGTTGAGCGTCATGACCACGGTCAGCGGCCCGTTCTTTTCGACCTTGGCGATGTTCTTGTTCAGGCTCATCCCGTTGAAGTACGGGAATTCGGTGGGATAGGCCTTACGGAAAGGTTGCTGCGGATCGAGCATGCGGTTGAAGGTGAACAGCACGTCGTCAGCGTTGAAATCACGGCTCGGCGTGAAGTACTTGGTCGTATGAAATTTCACCCCTTCGCGCAGGTGAAAGGTGTACTTGAGGCCGTCCTCGGAAATATCCCAGCTTGTTGCCAGGCCTGGTACGACGTTGGTGGCGCCTTTTTCGAATTCTGCCAATCGGTTGTACAACGGCTCGGCGGCGTCGTTATCGGTCGCGGTCGTGTACTGCGCGGTGTCGAAGCCCGCCGGGCTGCCTTCGGAGCAGAACACCAGGCTGTTGTTGGCGGCCTGGCTGATGGAAGTGGCGGCCAGCAAGCCGGTGCCCAGCAATGCGGATAAAACCAAGGTATGGCGCATGACGCTCCCTTTTTCTCTTTCTAAGTATTTTCAATGAGCCGCTCCCGTCCGGGGACGTGGAGGCATCATTGATCTCAAGCCATGACGTGCAGCAAAACCGAGAACCCACGCATGCACTGGTCAGATCCCGACGGTATGAGCCGTGGGTCTGGCAGTAAATGCGTAAAGTCCTAAAGACTCGTAGGAAAGTTCAACGCGTCCGACGCCGCCGTCGTAATACTCGGCGGAAATGGATGTAGGCTTTTTCCTAACTTCTCGGCAGAAAAAAGCAACGGCGACGTCAAAAACGTCGCCGTTGCCAAATCTTATTTGCTGACGCTAACGCCGTAGAAGGAGTTCAAGCCGAACGGGCTGATCTTGAAATCCTGCACTTCGTTGCGCATGGGTTGGAACACCGTCGAGTGAGCGATAGGTGTCATCGGAACAGCGTCTTTGAGGACGTGTTGCGCCTGCTTGTACAGTTCGGTGCGCTTGCCTTGATCGGTCGTGCGCTTGGCTTCTTTGACGATGCCGTCGAACTTCTTGTCGCACCACTTGGAGAAGTTGTTGCCTTCCAGCGAGTCGCAGCCGAACAGCACGTTGAGCCAGTTGTCCGGGTCACCGTTGTCGCCGCTCCAGCCAATCAGCATCGCGCCGTTTTCGCCGCCTTTGGAACGCTTGATGTACTCGCCCCACTCGTAGGTCACGATCTTGGCCTTGATACCGACCTTGGCCCAGTCCGACTGCAGCATTTCAGCCATCAGCTTGGCGTTCGGGTTGTACGGACGCTGCACTGGCATCGCCCACAGGTTGATCTCGGTGCCTTCCTTGACGCCCGCTTCCTTGAGCAGCTCTTTGGCTTTCTCAGGGTTGTACGGCGCATCCTTGATGGTGGTGTCGTAAGACCACTGGGTCGGCGGCATGGCGTTGACCGCCAGTTGACCTGCACCCTGGTAAACCGAGTCAATGATCTGCTGCTTGTTGACGGCCATGTCCAGTGCCTGACGCACTTTCAGCTGGGCCATCGGGTTCGGCTCGGTGCTGCCCTTGATTTTGTCCATCACGTTGTAGGCGATGTAACCCAGGTTGAACCCAGCCTGGTTAGGCACCTTCAAGGTCTTGTCTTCTTGCAGCGCCTTCAGGTCAGCCGGGCGTGGGAACAGAGTGATCTGGCACTCGCCCTTTTTCAGCTTCTGAATACGTACCGACGGGTCGGTGGTGATGGCGAAGATCAGGTTGTCGATCTTGACGTCTTCAGGCTTCCAGTAGTCCTTGTTCCCGGTGTAGCGGATGTTGGAGTCTTTCTGGTAGCTCTTGAACACGAACGGGCCAGTGCCGACCGGCTTCTGGTTGATGTCGGCGGCTTTGCCTTCTTTCAGCAGTTGAGCGGCGTACTCGGCGGACTGCACCGAGGCGAAGCTCATGGCCATGTTCTGGATGAACGCGGCATCCACTTCTTTCAAAGTGAACTTGACGGTGTGGTCGTCGACTTTATCGATCTTGGTGATGTTGGTGTCCATCCCCATGTCGGTGAAGTACGGGAATTCGGTCGGGTACGCCTTACGGAACGGATCATCCTTGTTAATCATGCGATTAAAGGTGAACAGCACGTCGTCGGCGTTGAACTCGCGAGTCGGCTTGAAGTACGGGGTGGTGTGGAACTTGACGCCTTCACGCAGGTGGAAGGTGTAAGTCAGGCCATCGTCGGTGATGTCCCACTTGGTCGCCAGACCAGGAATTACGGCGGTGCCGCCGCGCTCGAACTGGGTCAGACGGTTGAACATGGTTTCTGCAGAGGCGTCGAAGTCGGTTCCGGTGGTGTACTGACCAGGATCAAAACCGGCCGGGCTCCCTTCGGAGCAAAACACCAGGTTAGTCGCCGCTTGGGCGAAAGGTGCGGCAGCTAACAAGCTGGCGCCGACTAAAAACGGAATGACCGCGTGTTTAAGCATGTTGGCCTCATGATTTGTTGTCATTTTTGGAATTAGAGGACGACCTCGTGAGCCGCGCCTGCGGATACTTATGCAGGGGCCATACCCAATGCAAGATCCTGAACGACCACAGGCGTTAAACAGTGGCAAGAACGTACCTTAATGTCGCATATGTATAAATTCACGCGCATTTGACCGTTTGCGCAGGTTTTTTTCAGTGCAAACTGCGCACCGGCGAGGGGCAACCGGGGCGCGCGGCGCACCCGGTTGGAGCGTGGTGTTACTTATTTATACCCACACCATAGAAGGGCGTGAGGCCGAACGGGCTGATCTTGAAGTCGGTGACTTCCTTGCGCAGTGGCTGGAACACCGTCGAGTTGGCGATCGGCGTGATAGGTACTTGTTGCTTAAGGATTTGTTGGGCCTGTTGATACAGTTTGACCCGCTGCTGTTTGTCCGTGGACACCTTGGCCTGCTGGACGAGTTTGTCGTAAGCCGGGTCGCACCACTTGGCATAGTTGCTGCCCTTCACGGCCGCGCAGCTGTAGAGCACGCCGAGCCAGTTGTCCGGGTCGCCGTTGTCGCCGGTCCAGCCGTAAATCATCGCGTCATGTTCACCGTTTTTGGCGCGTTTGATGTACTCGCCCCATTCATAGCTGACGATGTTGGCCTTGATGCCGACCTTCTCCCAATCCTGCTGGATCATCTGCGCCGACATCCGCGCATTGGGGTTGGAGGCGCGTTGCACAGTCATGGCCCACAAATTAATGGTGGTACCGGGTGCAACCCCTGCTTCTTTCAGTAGCGCCCTGGCTTTTGTCGGATCGTGGGGCGCGTCCTTGATGCTCGGGTCATACGACCATTGCGCCGGTGGCAGCGCGTTTTGCGCCAGTTGCCCGGCACTCTGGTAGACGGCCTTGATGATCGCCGGTTTGTCGATCGCCATGTCCAGGGCCTGACGCACCTTGAGCTGGTCCAGCGGCGGGTGCGTCACGTTGTAGGCCAGGAAGCCGAGGTTGAACCCGGCCTGCTTGAGCACGCGCAGGTTCGGGTCTTTCTCCATCACCTCGATGTCGGCCGGGCGCGGGTAACCGCTGACCTGGCATTCGCCGGTCTTGAGCTTCTGCAAGCGCACGGCGGCGTCCGGAGTGATCGAGAACACCAAGTTGTCGATTTTCACGTCCTCGGGTTTCCAGTACGCCTTGTTGGCGACGTAGCGGATCTGCGAGTCCTTCTGATAACGCTTGAACACGAACGGGCCGGTGCCGACGGGTTTCTGGTTGATGTCGGCTGCCTTGCCTTCCTTTAACAGTTGCGCACCGTACTCGGCGGATTGCACCGAAGCGAAACTCATCGCCAGGTTCTGGATGAAGGCGGCGTCGATGTTGTTCAGGCTGAAGCGCACGGTGTGCTCGTCGATTTTGTCGACGCTCTTGATCGTTTTGTTCAGGTCCATGTCGGTGAAATAGGGTGATTCGGCGGGATAGGCTTTGCGGAAGGCGTTTTCCGGGTCGAGCAGGCGCTGGAAGGTGAACAGCACGTCGTCGGCGTTGAAATCCCGGGTCGGAGTGAAATAGTCGGTGGTGTGAAATTTCACGCCGTCGCGCAGGTGGAAGGTGTAGGTGAGGCCGTCAGTCGAGACCTCCCAACGTGTGGCCAGACCGGGTTCGACTTCTGTGCCGCCGCGTTTGAATTGGGTGAGACGGTTGAAGACGGTTTCGGCCGAGGCGTCGAAGTCGGTGCCGCTGGTGTATTGGCTGGGGTCGAAACCGGCGGGGCTGGCTTCGGAGCAGTAGACCAGGGTGGTGGCGGCTTGGGCGAATGGGGCGGTGGTGGCGAGGGCCAGCGCGAGCAGGAGTGGTTTGACGGTGGTTCTTTCCATGGAGTCCCCGGGAGTTGGGCGGTGGTGTTCTCCTCAGAGTAGCGTCGTAGGCGGGGCGGGCGGAAATATCTGTTTTTGAGGTCGACCCCTCTATCTCGGTATATTCAGGCTGTTTGTCGGGATTGGCAGCTTTGATGTACACCGCTAAAAATGTAGGAGCTGGCGTGCCGGCGATGGCGTCCTGAATAGCACCGCAAAATCCTGAGTTTTTCGCCAGCAAGCCGGCTCCTACAGGATCTATGAACCACTCCCAGCCGTCAGGCAGTCCCACCGCCGACTTTTCCCGGGCCATAAAAAACGGCGATCACTTCGGTGATCGCCGTTTTTTATATGGGTTATCGAATCACTGCATCAACACTTCAATCGACCCATCCGCCGTCATGCTGACCTGACTGGTGCCGGCCTCGACTTCCGGGGTCACCGGCGCGGCATCCATGCTCTCGGCTTTCATCATCATCGGCCCGCGCATGTACGGTTGTGGGTAGCCGTTGCTGTTGAGGTTCAGGTTGACGATTTTGTAACCCTTGCCACCCAACGCATCGGTGGCCAGTTGCGCGCGGGACTTGAAGGCGGTCACGGCGTCTTTCAGCAGCGCGTCTTCGCTGGCCTTGCGGGTTGGCGTGGCGATGGCGAAGTCCATGCCGCCCATTTTCAGGTCGGTCAGCAATTCGCCGGTCAGTTTCGATAGCGCGGCGAAGTCCGAGCTTTCCAGGCGCAGCTCGGCGCGTTCACGCCAGCCGGTGATTTTCTGGCCCTTGGTGTCGTAGATCGGGTAGCTGTTGCGGCTGCCCTGGCGCAGGGTGATGTCTTTGACTTGCTTGGCCTGGGCCAGCGCCTTGTTCATGGTGGTGCTGACGTCGGCCGCGAGTTTGGCCGGGTCGGTGTTTTGTTCTTCGGTGTAGAGGGTCACGATCATCAGGTCGCGGGCGACTTCCTGACTGACTTCGGCGCGCAGGGAAATCTGGTTGTAATGCAGCTCGTCGGCGGCCAGGGCCGGGAGGCTGGCGACGGTACCAACGCTGAGGGCGAGAAGGGCGGCGCTGCGGCGGAAAGTGTGCATGAAAACTCCTTGGACGATGCGCAGGGGTTAGGTCCGAGCCTGCGTGAAACCATCAGACTCTAGCGTTAATGATCCGGTTCGCCCAGTTACAACTTCTATACAGATCATTGGTGGCCCATCGATCTGTAGGAGCTGGCTTGCCAGCGAAGGGGTCATAGGCGCCGCGCTTATCCTGAATGCACGCGTTATCGTTGACGTCTATCGCTGGCAAGCCAGCTCCGACAGGGGGCGCGGTTGTTTTCTGCCATGTGGCCGTTTGCCGCACTTTTGCCTGTCGGCCCCCGTGCTTGGTTATACTCCGTGCGATCCGCCTGGAGCGCTCATCAGGAGAGCTCATGCTCGCCCCCGTTCAAATCACTTCTGCAACCCGCCAGAATCTCTGGCGGCTGACGTTCATCCGCACCTTGGTGCTGGCCGCCCAGGCCGGTTCGGTGGGCCTGGCCTACTGGCTAGATTTGCTGCCGCTGCCCTGGTTTCAACTGGCTGCGACCCTCGGTTGCTCGATGTTGCTGTGCGCGTTCACGGCGATTCGCCTGCGCACCTCATGGCCGGTCACCGAGCTCGAATACGCCGTGCAACTGGCCTGCGACCTGTTTATCCACAGTGCCTTGCTGTATTTCTCCGGCGGTTCGACCAACCCCTTCGTCTCTTATTACCTGGTGCCGCTGACCATCGCCGCCGTAACGCTGCCGTGGCGTTATTCGGTGATTCTGTCGGGCATCGCGCTGACGATGTACACCTTGCTCCTGGCGGGTTTCTATCCGTTGCAAACCTTCCCGATTGCCCGGGAAAACCTGCAGGTCTACGGGATGTGGCTGAGCTTTGCCCTCGCGGCGGCGGTGATCACCTTCTTTGCCGCGCGCATGGCCGAAGAGCTGCGCCGGCAGGAAGAGCTGCGCGCTATCCGTCGCGAAGAAGGCCTGCGTGACCAGCAATTGCTGGCCGTCGCGACCGAGGCCGCCGGTGCCGCCCATGAACTGGGCACGCCGCTGGCGACCATGAGCGTGCTGCTCAAGGAAATGCGTCAGGACCACCACGACCCGATGTTGCAGGACGACCTCAGCGTGCTGCAGGATCAGGTCAAACTCTGCAAAGAGACCTTGCAGCAGCTGGTTCGGGCGGCGGAAGCCAATCGCCGTTTGGCGGTGGAAATGCAGGACGTCACCGACTGGCTCGACGAAGCGCTGAACCGCTGGCACCTGATGCGTCCGGAGGCCAGTTACCGCTTCCAGCGCCTGGGCCAGGGCACCGTGCCGCGCATGGCGCCACCGCCGGACCTGACCCAGGCGCTGCTGAATTTGCTCAACAACGCCGCCGATGCGTGCCCCGAAGGGCTGCAAGTGACGCTGGACTGGAATGCCGAGGACTTGACCATCAGCATTCGCGACCACGGCGCCGGTGTGCCGTTGGCCATTGCCGAACAGATCGGCAAACCGTTTTTTACCACCAAGGGCAAAGGTTTCGGCCTGGGCCTGTTTTTGAGCAAGGCCAGCGTGACACGCGCCGGCGGCTCAGTGAAACTCTACAGTCATGAGGAAGGCGGCACGCTCACCGAGCTGCGCCTGCCCCGTGTCGCCCGAGGAGACGAACATGAGTGAAGAGATCCAAGTCGAAGGCGAAGAACTGCCGCATTTGCTGCTGGTAGATGACGACGCCACGTTTACCCGCGTGATGGCGCGCGCCATGGCTCGCCGTGGTTTTCGCGTCAGCACCGCCGGCTCCGCCGAAGAAGGCCTGACCATCGCCCAGGCCGATATCCCGCATTACGCCGCGCTGGATCTGAAAATGGACGGCGATTCAGGCCTGGTGTTGTTGCCTAAACTGCTCGAACTCGATCCGGACATGCGCGTGGTCATCCTCACCGGTTACTCGAGCATTGCCACCGCCGTCGAGGCGATCAAGCGCGGTGCCTGCAACTACCTGTGCAAACCGGCGGATGCCGACGACGTACTGGCCGCGCTGCTCTCCGAGCACGCCGACCTCGACACCTTGGTGCCGGAAAACCCGATGTCGGTGGACCGCCTGCAGTGGGAGCACATTCAGCGCGTGTTGACCGAACACGAAGGCAACATCTCCGCCACCGCCCGCGCCCTGGGCATGCACCGGCGCACGCTGCAGCGCAAACTGCAAAAGCGTCCCGTTCGCCGCTGAACCTGCGCTGAACGAATGCCGGCGCGCCTCGCGACAAACCGAGCCGATCATCTATGATCGGTTCGTGTGTGTTCTTTTCTTTATCGAGCCTTTTCCATGAATCAGAACGCTGAATATTCCGCGGTCAACGACGCGGTGCGCGGGCAGTTTTTTCGCAAAGTCTGGGCGATGATCACGCCTTACTGGCGCAGCGAAGAGAAGGTCAAAGCCTGGACGCTGCTGATCGCGGTGATTGCATTGTCGCTGGTCAGCGTCGGGATCTCGGTGTGGTTCAACACCTGGTACAAGGATTTCTACAACGCGTTGCAGCAAAAGGACGAGGCGGCGTTCTGGCGGCTGATCCTGTATTTCTGCGCGATTGCGGCGGTGGCGATTATCGGTGCCGTGTATCGGCAATACCTGACGCAGATGCTGACCATTCGCTGGCGTGCCTGGCTCACCGAAAAGCATTTCGCCCGCTGGCTCGGCAACAAGAATTACTACCAGCTGGAGCAGGGCGGTTACACCGATAACCCGGACCAGCGGATCTCCGAAGACCTCAATAATTTCACCTCCAATACCCTGGAACTGGGCATCGGTTTGCTGCGCAACATTGTCAGCCTGGTGTCGTTCTCGATCATTCTGTGGGGCGTGTCGGGCAGTATCGAAGTGCTCGGTTTTACCATTCCCGGCTACATGTTCTGGTGTGTGCTGGTGTATGCCGTGATCGGCAGCTGGCTGACCCACTTGATCGGTCGGCGCTTGATCGGCCTCAACAACAACCAACAACGCTTCGAAGCCGACCTGCGTTTCTCCATGGTCCGGGTTCGCGAGAATGCCGAAAGCATCGCGCTGTACAACGGCGAGCCCAATGAAAACCGTCGCTTGAGCAGCCGCTTCGGACTGGTTTGGCACAACTTCTGGGACATCATGAAGGTGTCCAAGCGTCTGACGTTCTTCACGTCAGGTTATCAACAGGCTGCCATCATCTTTCCGTTCATGGTCGCCGCACCGCGTTACTTCGCGGGCAAGATCGAACTCGGTGAGCTGATGCAAATCAGTTCGGCGTTCGGCAACGTGCAGGAGAGTTTCAGCTGGTTTATCAGCGCTTACCAGAACCTCGCGTCGTGGCGTGCCACCTGCGATCGTTTGCTAAGTTTCCGCCAGGCCATGACCGACAATGAAGAGCGTGCGCCGGCGATCGACGTGCAAAATCAAGGTGATGCGTTGAAGGTGCACAACCTTGGCCTCGATCTGGCGGACGGTCGGCATCTGCTGACCAATGCCGACATGACGGTAGAGGAGGGCGAGCGCGTGATGCTCAGCGGCCGTTCCGGCAGCGGCAAGTCCACGTTGCTGCGAGCGATGGGGCATTTGTGGCCAGCGGGCCACGGCAGCATTCGTCTGCCGGCGGCGCGTTATCTGTTCCTGCCGCAAAAGCCTTACCTGCCAATTGGCACGTTGCGCGAGGCGTTGAGTTATCCACAGCCTGGCGAGACCTATCCGGACGAACGCTACGTTCATGTGTTGGAAACCTGCCGTTTGCCGCACCTGGTTTCGCGCCTGGATGAAGCGAATCACTGGCAGCGCATGCTCTCACCGGGTGAACAGCAACGTCTGGCCTTCGCTCGCGCGCTGCTTTATGCGCCGCAATGGCTGTACATGGACGAAGCGACTTCGGCGATGGATGAAGAGGATGAAGCGACGCTGTATCAGGCGTTGATCGATGAAATTCCGGGGCTGAGCATCGTCAGCGTCGGGCATCGCAGCAGCCTGAAACGTTTCCACCCACGGCATGTGCGCATCGATAACGGCCATCTGGTGGACCAAACCGTGACCGCCTGAGCACCACCGCCCCTTGTAGGAGCCGGCTTGCCGGCGATGAACGATAACGCGGTTCTTCAGGGAAACCGCGTCAGGGCTATCGCGAGCAAGCTTGCTCCTACAGGGGCGGTGGTGATCGTACAACTCGCATGCGCTATGATGCGGTTTCAGCCGAACTTTTCGAGACAGACGTTCACCATGGAAAACCCGATCGACGCCCCACGCCTCCCTCGCAAGCGCCGCAGCCTCGCACAGGAATTGGTGACGGTGCTCTCCGAGCAGATCCGCGACGGTCACCTCAAACGCGGCGACAAATTGCCCACCGAGTCGGCGATCATGGATGCCCATGGCGTCAGCCGCACTGTGGTGCGCGAGGCGATTTCCCGTTTGCAGGCAGCCGGGCAGGTGGAAACCCGCCACGGCATCGGCACCTTTGTGCTTGATACCCCAAGCCCGAGTGGTTTCCGTATCGACCCGGCGACGGTGGTGACGCTACGTGATGTGCTGGCGATTCTGGAGCTGCGCATCAGCCTCGAAGTGGAATCTGCCGGTCTCGCCGCACAACGCCGCAGCGCCGAACAGTTGGCCCTGATGCGCGCCGCGCTGGACGCCTTGAACGAAAGCGCGTCCCACGCCAGCGATGCCGTGGCCTCTGACTTCCAGTTTCACCTGCAGATCGCACTGTCGACCGGCAACCGCTATTTCACCGACATCATGACCCACCTGGGCACCAGCATCATTCCGCGTACGCGTCTGAACTCGGCGCGCCTGGCCCATGACGACCAGCAGCACTACATGGGTCGCCTGAGCCGTGAGCACGAAGAAATCTACGATGCGATCGCACGCCAGGATTCCGATGCTGCGCGAGCGGCGATGCGCTTGCACCTGACGAACAGCCGCGAGCGGTTGCGCCATGCGCATGAAGAGGCTGAGGCGCAGCGGGGGTAGGTTTTCCCCGGTTAAGATCTTTATTTCCTGACAGGTCGCCTTCGCGAGCAGGCTCGCTCCCACATTTGATCGTGTTCGTACGCAAATCCAATGTGGGAGCGAGCCTGCTCGCGAAGGGGCCGACCGCCCTCTCGCAAAACTTCAATACGTCGCCTCTCCTCCGACAACATACCACCGCTGCCAAACAGGCTCTGCGGCAGCATTTTCCTGCCTGAACACCTGCCTTCCACCTCATTCCCCAAATGAAATTTACGTCCTGGCGATGAAATGCAGTTGACGGTTGTTTTTTAAGTTGTACGATGACATACAACTTCGGCGCAGGCTGAACGGTTTTCTCACACAAACAAACGTTGCTACCCAGGGTGTTCGAATAATGAATCCACAAGAACTGAAGTCCATCCTCTCTTCCGGTCTGTTGTCTTTCCCGGTTACCGATTTCAATGCTCAGGGCGACTTCAATCGCGCGGGCTACATCAAGCGTCTCGAATGGCTGGCCCCATACGGCGCCTCGGCTCTGTTCGCCGCAGGCGGCACCGGTGAGTTCTTCTCTCTGGCGGCCAGCGAATATTCGGAAATCATCAAGACCGCCGTCGACACCTGCGAAACCAGCGTGCCAATCCTGGCTGGCGTTGGCGGTTCGACCCGTCAAGCCATCGAATACGCACAGGAAGCCGAGCGTCTGGGCGCCAAAGGCCTGTTGCTGCTGCCGCACTACCTGACCGAAGCCAGTCAGGACGGCGTTGCCGCCCACGTTGAAGCGGTATGCAAATCGGTGAAGATCGGCGTGGTGGTTTACAACCGTAACGTCTGCCGCCTGACCGCGCCGCTGCTGGAACGCCTGGCCGAGCGCTGCCCGAACCTGATCGGCTACAAGGATGGCCTGGGCGATATCGAGTTGATGGTGTCGATCCGTCGTCGCCTCGGCGATCGCTTCAGCTACCTGGGCGGTTTGCCGACCGCCGAAGTCTACGCCGCTGCTTACAAGGCGTTGGGCGTGCCGGTTTACTCCTCGGCGGTGTTCAACTTCATCCCGAAAACCGCGATGGATTTCTACCACGCCATCGCCCGCGAAGATCACGTCACCGTCGGCAAGATCATCGACGACTTCTTCCTGCCGTACCTGGACATCCGTAACCGCAAAGCCGGTTACGCGGTGAGCATCGTCAAGGCGGGTGCGAAAATTGCCGGCTATGACGCAGGTCCTGTGCGTGCGCCGCTGACCGAACTGACCGGCGAAGAGTACGAAATGCTCGCCGCGCTGATCGACAAGCAAGGTGCGCAGTAACACACCCGATTAAACAAGGCCGCTGAGCAATCAGCGGCCTTTTGCGTGAGGAGATTTCTAAATGGCAAATGCAAAGCGTTTTGATAACTACATCAACGGTGAGTGGGTTGTGGGCAGTGATTACTGCGCCAACATCAACCCGTCCGAACTGACCGACACCATCGGTGAATACGCCAAGGCTGATCTGGCCCAGGTCCACGCCGCCATCGACGCCGCTCGCGCCGCGTTCCCGGCCTGGTCCACTTCGGGCATTCAGGCGCGTCACGACTCGCTGGATAAAGTCGGTACTGAAATCCTCGCTCGCCGCGAAGAGCTCGGCACCTTGCTGGCCCGTGAAGAAGGCAAGACCCTGCCTGAAGCCATCGGCGAAGTGACTCGCGCCGGTAACATCTTCAAGTTCTTCGCCGGTGAAACCCTGCGTCTGTCCGGCGACTACTTGCCGTCGGTACGTCCGGGCGTCAACGTCGAAGTGACGCGCGAAGCCTTGGGTGTGGTTGGCCTGATCACCCCGTGGAACTTCCCGATTGCCATCCCTGCGTGGAAAATCGCCCCGGCCCTTGCCTATGGCAACTGCGTGGTGCTGAAACCGGCGGATCTGGTCCCGGGTTGCGCCTGGGCGCTGGCCGAAATCATCTCCCGCGCGCGCTTCCCGGCTGGCGTGTTCAACCTGGTGATGGGCAGCGGTCGTGTAGTTGGCGATGCGCTGGTGCAGAGCCCGAAAGTCGATGGCATCAGCTTTACCGGTTCCGTCGGTGTCGGTCGTCAGATCGCGGTCAGCTGCGTCTCGCGTCAGGCCAAGGTTCAGTTGGAAATGGGTGGCAAGAACCCGCAGATCATTCTCGACGACGCCGACCTCAAGCAAGCGGTCGAGCTGTCGGTACAGAGCGCGTTCTACTCCACCGGCCAGCGTTGCACCGCTTCGAGCCGCTTCATCGTCACTGCCGGGATTCACGACAAATTCGTCGAAGCCATGGCCGAGCGCATGAAGTCGATCAAGGTCGGCCACGCGCTGAAAACCGGCACCGACATCGGTCCGGTGGTTTCGCAAGCTCAGCTTGAACAGGACATGAAGTACATCGACATCGGCCAGTCCGAAGGTGCACGTCTGGTCAGCGGCGGCGGTCTGGTGACTTGCGACACCGAAGGCTACTACCTCGCGCCGACGCTGTTTGCCGACAGCGAAGCGGCGATGCGCATCAGCCGCGAAGAGATCTTCGGCCCGGTGGCCAACATCGTTCGCGTGGCGGATTACGACGCGGCACTGGCCATGGCCAACGACACCGAATTCGGTCTGTCGGCGGGCATCGCCACCACATCGCTGAAGTACGCCAACCACTTCAAGCGCCACTCCCAGGCCGGGATGGTGATGGTCAACCTGCCGACGGCTGGCGTGGATTACCACGTTCCGTTTGGTGGCCGTAAAGGCTCATCCTATGGATCGCGCGAGCAGGGTCGCTATGCGCAAGAGTTCTACACCGTGGTGAAAACCTCCTACATCGGCTCCTGATTCACCGCCGTACCTGTGGGAGCTGGCTTGCCAGCGATAGCATCACCGCGAAGTGACTGACACTGCGCGGTGCCTGCATCTCGGGCAAGCCCGGCTCCCACAGGAAGTCAGCGCCTACAAAACATCGTTATGACCCGCATAAAAATAATCAGTGGGAGTACATCTACATGCAATCGACTCAGAAGCCGACTCACGTCCGCTATTTGATCCTGCTCATGCTGTTTCTGGTGACCACGATCAACTACGCGGACCGGGCGACTATCGCCATCGCCGGCTCCAGCCTGCAAAAAGACCTCGGCATCGACGCGGTCACCCTCGGTTATATCTTCTCTGCATTCGGTTGGGCCTACGTGGCCGGGCAAATTCCCGGTGGCTGGCTGCTCGACCGTTTCGGCTCGAAAAAAATCTATGCGCTGAGCATCTTCACCTGGTCGCTGTTCACTGTGCTGCAGGGCTATGTCGGCGAGTTCGGCATGTCCACGGCAGTGGTTGCGCTGTTCATGTTGCGCTTCCTGGTGGGCCTGGCCGAAGCGCCGTCTTTCCCCGGTAACGCGCGCATCGTCGCGGCCTGGTTCCCGACCGCTGAACGCGGCACCGCTTCGGCGATCTTCAACTCGGCGCAATACTTCGCCACCGTGTTGTTCGCGCCGCTGATGGGTTGGATTGTCTACAGCTTCGGCTGGCAGCACGTGTTCATTGTGATGGGCGTGATCGGCGTCATTTTCTCGGGCATTTGGCTGAAGGTGATCTATAGCCCGCGCCAGCACCCGATGATCAACGACGCGGAGTTCAAGCACATCGCCGACAACGGCGGCATGGTCGATATGGATCAGGACAAAGGCAAAGGCAAGAAGGTCGACGGTCCGAAGTGGGACTACATCCGCCAGTTGCTGACCAACCGCATGATGCTCGGCGTGTACCTCGGCCAGTACTGCATCAACGGCATCACCTACTTCTTCCTGACCTGGTTCCCGGTGTACCTGGTGCAAGAACGCGGCATGACCATCCTCAAGGCCGGTTTCATCGCCTCGTTGCCGGCGATCTGCGGCTTCATCGGTGGTGTGCTCGGCGGGGTGATTTCCGATTACCTGCTGCGCAAGGGCCATTCCCTGACCTTCGCCCGCAAGGCGCCGATCATCGCCGGTTTGCTGGTCTCCAGCAGCATCGTGGCCTGCAACTATGTGGATGTTGAGTGGATGGTCGTCGGCTTCATGGCCCTGGCTTTCTTCGGCAAAGGCGTGGGGGCGTTGGGTTGGGCTGTGGTGTCGGACACCTCGCCGAAACAGATCGCCGGGCTCAGCGGTGGCCTGTTCAACACCTTCGGCAACATCGCGTCGATTACCACGCCGATCGTGATTGGCTACATCATCAGCTCCACCGGTTCGTTCAAATGGGCGCTGGTGTTTGTTGGTTGCAACGCACTGGTCGCAGTGTTCAGCTACCTGGTGATTGTTGGCCCGATCAAGCGTGTGGTGCTCAAAGAGCCGCCGGTCAACGGCCCTGAAACACACAACAAATTGTCACAAGCGCATTCCTGAGGAGCGGCGTCATGCAGTTGATTGAACATTCCGATTCGCCGCGCTACATCCGCCTGCACGAGCGGGACAACGTCGTGATCGTGGTCAACGATCAGGGCGTTCCGGCCGGCACCGAGTTCCCCGATGGCCTGGTTACCGTGGACTTCGTGCCGCAGAGCCACAAGGTCACCCTCGAGGACATTCCCGAGGGCGGTCAGGTGATTCGTTACGGCCAGACCATTGGCTACGCGTTGCAGCCGATTCCACGGGGCAGTTGGGTCAAGGAAGATCAACTGCGCATGCCCACCGCGCCACCGCTGGACAGCTTGCCACTGTCCACCGAAGTGCCGGCCGCGCAGGCACCGCTGGACGGCTACACGTTCGAGGGGTATCGCAACGCAGACGGCACCGTCGGCACGCGCAACATTCTCGGGATCACCACCACGGTGCAGTGCGTCACTGGCGTTCTGGATCATGCAGTCAAGCGCATCAAGGATGAGTTGCTACCGCTTTATCCGCACGTCGATGACGTGATCGCGCTGACCCACAGCTACGGCTGCGGCGTGGCGATCACCGCCACCGACGCGTACATCCCGATTCGCACCGTGCGCAACCTGGCGCGCAACCCGAACCTGGGCGGCGAAGCGCTGGTGATCAGTCTGGGCTGCGAGAAATTGCAGGCCGGGCAGGTGATGCACGACAACGACAGCTCGGTGGATTTGAGCGAGCCGTGGTTGTACCGCTTGCAGGATTCGAGTCACGGTTTCAGCGAGATGATCGAGCAGATCATGGCGCTGGCCGAGACTCGTTTGAAGAAGCTCGATCAACGTCGCCGGGAAACCGTGCCGGCGTCCGAGCTGATCCTCGGCATGCAGTGCGGCGGCAGCGATGCGTTCTCCGGTATCACCGCCAACCCGGCGCTGGGTTACGCCTCTGACCTGTTGCTGCGCGCCGGTGCGACGGTAATGTTTTCCGAAGTCACCGAAGTGCGCGACGCGATTTACCTGTTGACCTCTCGTGCCGAAACCGAGGAAGTCGCTCAGGAACTGGTACGGGAAATGGACTGGTACGACCGTTACCTGGCCAAGGGCGAAGCGGATCGCAGCGCCAACACCACGCCAGGCAACAAGAAGGGCGGGCTGTCGAACATTGTCGAGAAGTCCTTGGGCTCGATCGTCAAATCCGGCAGCAGCGCGATCAACGGCGTGCTGGGCCCTGGCGAGCGGTTCAAGCGCAAAGGGCTGATTTTTTGCGCGACTCCGGCCAGTGATTTTGTCTGTGGGACGCTGCAGTTGGCGGCCGGGATGAACTTGCACGTGTTCACCACCGGGCGCGGTACGCCGTATGGTTTGGCGATGGCGCCGGTGGTGAAGGTGTCGACCCGGACCGAACTGGCGCAGCGCTGGCCGGACCTGATCGACATCGATGCCGGGCGGATCGCGACCGGGCGCGCTTCCATCGAAGATCTCGGCTGGGAGTTGTTTCACTACTATCTGGACGTGGCCAGCGGCAAGAAACAGACGTGGGCCGAGCGGCACAGGCTGCATAACGACATCACGTTGTTCAACCCGGCGCCGATCACGTAATACCGAGTCGCCTGCTTCGCGAGCAAGCCCGCTCCCACATTGACCGGTGTCGAACGCAAAATTTGTGTACCCCGACAAGCCAATGTGGGAGCGGGCTTGCTCGCGAAGGAGGTCTACCAGACGCCAAAGGACTGGGTGGCTTATCATAAGCCCCCTAACGACGCCCACCCAAGGTGACCCCCGGCATGCTGGCTATCTTCCTCGAAACCCTGAACATCACCGCGCCGGTGTTTGCCATGCTGTTTCTGGGTGTGCTGCTCAAACGCATCGACTGGATCAACGACAATTTCATCCACACCGCGTCGGCTCTGGTGTTCAACGTCACCATGCCGGCGTTGCTGTTTCTGGGCATCCTTCATGCGGACCTGCACGCCGCACTGCAACCGGCGCTGCTGATCTATTTCTCGATGGCGACGCTGGTGTGCTTCGCCATCGCCTGGGGTTGGGCGATCTGGAAGTGTCCGCGTGAAGACCGCGGGATCTACACCCAGGGTGCGTTTCGCGGCAACAACGGGGTGATCGGCCTCGCACTGGCAGCGAGCATGTACGGCGATTACGGGATTTCCCTCGGGGCGATTCTCGCGGCACTGGTGATCCTGTTTTACAACACGCTCTCGACCATTGTGCTGGCGGTGTACAGCCCGGTGATCAAGTCCGACCCGTGGAGTATCTGCAAAAGCGTGATGATCAACCCGTTGATCATCAGCGTGTTTGCGGCGGCGCCGTTTGCGTATTTCAAGATCGGTTTGCCGGGCTGGCTGGAGACGTCCGGTCAGTATCTGGCGCAAACCACGTTGCCGTTGGCATTGATCTGCATCGGCGGCACGCTGTCGCTGGCGGCGATGCGCAAAAGCGGCAACATGGCGCTCAGTTCCAGCCTGGTGAAGATGATCGGCCTGCCGGTGCTGGCGACGCTGGGTGCGTGGCTCTGGGGCTTTCGCGGCGCGGAGCTGGGGATTCTGTTCCTGTACTTCGGCAGCCCTACTGCTGCGGCCAGTTTTGTCATGGCGCGTCAGGCCAACGGTAATCATGAACTGGCGGCGGCGATTATTGTGATCACCACGTTGATGGCGGCGGTGACCACCAACATCGGGATCTTTTTGTTGCAGTGGGGTGGGTGGATCTAGCTTTACGATTTGCAGTGATCCTAAGGGCCTCATCGCGGGCAAGCCCGCTCCCACAGTGATCTTCAGTGTTCACACAATTAGTGCAGCAAAGAAGATCCCCTGTGGGAGCGGGCTGGCCCGCGATAGCGATTTCAATGTCACTGCAAAAGCCAGACTGTTACTCGGGCTTCTGATAGGTATCAATCACTTCCTGCGCCGCCCGAAACGCATCGATCGCCGCCGGCACGCCCGCATACACCGCGCAATGCAGCAGTGCCTCGCGAATCTCTTCCACCGTGCACCCGTTGTTCAGCGCGCCGCGCACGTGACCTTTCAATTCCTGCGGGCACTTCAGCGCGGTCAGCGCGGCAAGGGTGATCAGGCTGCGGGTTTTCAGCGGCAACCCTTCGCGATTCCACACGCTGCCCCAGGCGTGTTCGTTGACGAAATCCTGCAGCGGCTGGGTGAACTCGGTGGCATTGCCCAAGGCGCGATCGACGAAAGCATCGCCCATCACTTGGCGGCGGACTTCAACGCCGGGTTTTTTATTGTCGGTCATGGCAATTCCTTCTTGTGGTGTTGGCGACGCCAGGCGCGCAGCGACGTGAACAGCAAAAACGCCACCAGCGCCGGCAGGACGAAAAACAGCATCAGGTGTTCAAGTTTGCCGGCCAGCGGCATGCCGGTGGTGAACGACACCACGTGCAGACCGTAAGCCAGGTACAAACCCAAAAACAGCAGACCTTCGGCGCGGGTCACCCGGTAGCCGGAATAAAACACCGGCAGGCACAGCGCCGCGACGCCGAGCATCACCGGCAAGTCGAAATCCAGCGCGTTGGGCGAGACCGACAACGGCGACGGCGCGATCAGTGCGGTAACGCCCAGCACGCCCAAGAGATTGAACAGGTTGCTGCCGATCACGTTGCCGACGGCGATGTCGCGCTGACCCCGCAATGCCGCGATCAACGACGTCGCCAGTTCCGGTAACGAGGTACTGACGGCGACGATGGTCAGGCCGATGATCCGTTCCGACAGCCCCAGGTCCGTGGCGACCGACACTGCTGCACCCAACAGCAAATGCCCGGCGTAGATCAGCATCGCCAGGCCGGCGACGATCAGCAGCAGGCTGCTGGTCCACGGCACTTGCGGGCCTTCGTGGAGTGGCGATTGTGGGCGCGCCGAATGCCGCGACTGGCGCAGCAACAAGCCCAGATACAGCGCCAGCGCCATCAGCAGCATCACGCCATCGGCCCGAGTCAGTTCTTCATTCCACGCCAGAACGAACACCAGCAGGCTGGCGCCGATCATCAGCGGAATGTCCAGGCGCACCAGTTGCCGCGAGACCCGCAACGGGATGATCAGTGCCGAGAGCCCGAGGGTGACGAGAATGTTGAAGATGCTGCTGCCGATCACGCTGCCGACGGCGATGTCGGCGTTCTGCGCCAGCGTGGCTTGCAGGCTGACGGCCATTTGCGGAGCGCTGCTGCCGAGGGCGACGATGGTCAGGCCGATGATCAGCGGTCGCACATGCAGTCGCGCGGCCAGGCGTACGGCGGCGCGCACCATCAGCTCGGCACCGGCGATCAGCAGCAACAGGCCGCTGATCAGCTCAATCAGGCTGAGCAGGGGGATGTCGGCTAGTCCGTAAATGGTCGGGGCTCCATCAATCGTCGAGGGCTTGTACGCGAACCCGCGCGGTGCCGCTGCTGACCATGCCCAGCCGCGAGGCGGCTTCACGGGACAGGTCGATCAGGCGCCCACGGGTATGCGGGCCGCGATCGTTGATGCGCACCACGCAGGATTTATCGTTGTTCAAATTGGTGACCTTCACCCGTGTGCCAAAGGGTAACTGGCGATGGGCGGCGGTCAGGGCGTTCTGGTTGAACGGCTCGCCACTGGCGGTCCGTTTGCCGTGGTGCTTGGCGCCGTAATAGGAGGCCATGCCGGTCTGGTCGTAGCCGTGAGGGTCGATCATTTCATTGCTGGCGCAACCGGCGAGCAAAGAGAGCAGGGCGCAGGCGCCGAGTAGACGCTTCATAAAAGGAATCCACAAAACAAATGTGGGAACGGGCTTGCTCGCGAAAGCGCTGTGCCAGTCGACATATGTATCGACTGATACGACGCTTTCGCGAGCAAGCCCGCTCCCACAGGGGTTAGAGCCAGGCTTGAGAACTGGCTCCATGGCAATCAGCCTTCGAGCTTGCTTTTCAGCAGTTCGTTGACCTGTTGCGGGTTGGCCTTGCCTTTGGAGGCTTTCATGGCCTGGCCGACGAAGAAGCCGAACATCTTGCCGCGTTTGGCTTCGTCTGCCGCGCGGTATTGCTCGACCTGCTCGGCGTTGGCCGCAAGCATTTCGTCCAGCACCGCCGAGATGGCGCCGCTGTCGGTCACTTGCTTGAGGCCGCGCTTGTCGATGATCTCGTCCGCGCTGCCTTCGCCGTTGGCCATCGCTTCAAACACCACCTTGGCGATTTTGCCGGAGATGGTGTTGTCGGTGATGCGCAGCAACATGCCGCCCAGTTGCTCGGCCGAAACCGGTGACTGCTCGATGTCCAGGCCTTGTTTGTTCAACAGGCTGCCCAGTTCAACCATGACCCAGTTGGCCGCCAGTTTGGCGTCGCCGCCGATGCTCGCGACTTTCTCGAAGTAATCGGCTTGCTCGCGGCTGGTGGCCAGGACGCTGGCGTCGTAGACCGACAGACCGAACTGCGCCTGGAAACGCTCGCGTTTCTGCGGTGGCAATTCTGGCAGGGTGGCGCGCACGTCATTGAGGAACGAGTCCTCGATCACCACCGGCAGCAGGTCCGGATCGGGGAAGTAACGGTAGTCGTTGGCTTCCTCTTTGCTGCGCATCGGACGGGTTTCGTCCTTGTTCGGATCGTACAGGCGCGTTTGCTGGATCACCTTGCCGCCGTCTTCGATCAGCTCGATCTGACGCTGCACTTCGCTGTTGATCGCCTTCTCGATGAAGCGGAACGAGTTGACGTTCTTGATCTCGCAGCGGGTGCCGAATTCAACCTGGCCTTTCGGACGGATCGACACGTTGCAGTCGCAACGCAGAGAGCCTTCGGCCATGTTGCCGTCGCAGATGCCCAGGTAACGCACCAGCGCGTGGACAGTCTTGACGTAGGCCACGGCTTCCTTGGCGCTGCGCATGTCCGGCTCGGAAACGATTTCCAGCAGCGGCGTGCCGGCACGGTTCAGGTCGATGCCGGTGGCACCGTTGAACTCCTCGTGCAGACTTTTACCGGCGTCTTCTTCCAGGTGCGCACGGGTCACGCCGACACGTTTGATCGTGCCGTCTTCCATGGCGATGTCCAGGTGGCCCTTGCCAACGATCGGCAATTCCATCTGGCTGATCTGGTAGCCCTTGGGCAGGTCCGGGTAGAAATAGTTTTTACGGGCGAACACGTTGTGCTGGCCGATTTCGGCATCGATAGCGAGACCGAACATCACCGCCATGCGCACCGCTTCCTGGTTCAGCACCGGCAGTACGCCGGGCATGCCCAGGTCTACGAGGCTGGCCTGGGTGTTCGGCTCGGAACCGAACGTGGTGGAGCTACCGGAAAAGATTTTCGACCGGGTGGTGAGCTGGGTATGAATCTCCAGCCCGATCACGACTTCCCATTGCATGTGTTTCTCCTCAGAAGCCGGTTGGGGTGCGGGTGTGCCAGTCAGTGTTCAACTGATACTGATGGGCCACGTTCAACAGGCGACCTTCCTGGAAATACGGGGCGAGCAATTGCACGCCGACCGGCAGACCGTCGACAAAACCGGCTGGCATGGACAAGCCCGGCAGACCCGCGAGGTTGGCGGTGATGGTGTAGATATCTTCCAGGTACTCGGCGATCGGATCGTTTTTGTTGGCACCAATCTTCCAGGCCGGGTTCGGCGTGGTTGGGCCGAGGATGATGTCGACTTCAGTGAAAGCGGCCATGAAGTCGTTCTTCACCAAACGACGGATCTTCTGCGCCTTCAGGTAGTAGGCGTCGTAGTAACCGGCCGACAGCGCGTAGGCACCGACCATGATCCGGCGCTGCACTTCCGGGCCAAAACCTTCGCCACGGGAACGTTTGTACAGGTCTTCCAGGTTCTTCGGATCGGCGCAGCGGTGGCCGAAACGCACGCCGTCGAAACGCGACAGGTTGGAAGAGGCTTCTGCCGGAGCGATCACGTAGTACGCAGGAATCGCGTGCTGCATGTTCGGCAGGCTGATTTCCTTGATCACGGCACCGAGCTTTTCCAGCTCCGTGACGCTGTTGTGGATCAGCTCGGCGATACGCGGGTCGAGACCAGCGCTGAAGTATTCCTTCGGCACGCCGATGCGCAGGCCTTTCAGCGAGTCGTTGAGGCTGGCGCTGTAATCCGGCACGGGCTCGTCGATGCTGGTGGAGTCATTGCTGTCGAAACCGGCCATGCCTTGCAACAGGATCGCGCAGTCTTCGGCCGTGCGCGCCAGTGGGCCGCCCTGATCGAGGCTGGACGCATAAGCGATCATGCCCCAGCGCGAAACGCGACCGTACGTCGGTTTCAGACCGGTCAGGTTGGTGAACGCTGCGGGCTGGCGAATCGAACCGCCGGTATCGGTGGCGGTGGCCGCCGGTAGCAGACGAGCCGCCACGGCCGCAGCCGAACCACCAGACGAACCGCCCGGCACGTGTTCCAGGTTCCACGGGTTTTTCACCGCGCCATAGTAGCTCGACTCGTTGGCCGACCCCATGGCGAATTCGTCCATGTTGGTCTTGCCCAGCGTCACCGCGCCGGCAGCGGCCAGTTTGGCGACCACGGTGGCGTCGTACGGTGCCTTGAAGTTGTCGAGCATCTTCGAGCCGCAGCTGGTGCGGATGCCTTGGGTGCAGAACAGGTCTTTGTGGGCGATCGGCGCGCCGAGCAGGGCGCCGCTCTCACCATTGGCCCGGCGTGCGTCAGCGGCTTTCGCCTGCTGGAGCGCCAGGTCTTCGGTGAGGCTGATGAAGCTGTTGAGCTGAGGATCGAGCTGGGCGATGCGCGCCAGCAGGACTTTGGTCAACTCTTCGGAAGAAAATTTTTTATCGGCGAGACCGCGGGCGATCTCGGCCAGAGTCAATTGATGCATTGCAGGCTCTTTCCCTTTAGTCGATGACTTTCGGAACCAGGTACAGGCCGTTTTCGACCGCTGGTGCGATGGACTGATAGGCCTCGCGATGATTGGTCTCGGTCACGACGTCTGCACGCAGGCGCTGGCTGGCTTCCAGTGGGTGGGCGAGCGGCTCGATACCGTCGGTATTGACCGCCTGCATTTCGTCGACCAGCCCGAGAATGCTGTTAAGGGCCGAAGTGATGTGTGGAAGATCGGCATCATTAAGGCCAAGGCAGGCCAGATGAGCGATTTTTTCCACGTCGGAGCGTTCAAGCGCCATGGGATTCTCCAGTGGAAGGAAAACAGAACGGAGGCTATCCGTGTGTTAGATTGTCGGAACACTACCGCATTTCTACGGTCATAAGGCCGCGATTGTGGGGGTTGGTGCACAGAAAAGCGGCCAATTTAACATATTGGCGCCTTGCCCAAAATCCCTGTCGTTGTTAGAGTTTGCCGCACTTTTTTACCCACGCGTTGCCTAGGGTCCCTTTCCCATGTTCAAGAAACTGCGTGGCATGTTTTCCAGCGATCTTTCCATTGACCTGGGCACTGCCAACACCCTTATTTACGTGCGCGAGCGCGGAATCGTCCTGAATGAGCCATCGGTTGTGGCTATTCGGACACACGGTAACCAGAAAAGTGTCGTTGCTGTCGGCACCGAGGCCAAGCGCATGCTCGGTCGTACGCCGGGCAACATTGCGGCCATTCGTCCGATGAAGGATGGCGTCATTGCCGACTTCAGCGTCTGCGAAAAGATGCTGCAGTACTTCATCAACAAGGTTCACGAAAACAGCTTCCTGCAGCCTAGCCCTCGTGTGCTGATCTGCGTTCCGTGCAAATCCACTCAGGTTGAGCGTCGTGCCATCCGTGAATCGGCCCTTGGTGCCGGTGCACGTGAAGTGTTCCTGATCGAAGAGCCAATGGCTGCTGCGATCGGTGCCGGCCTGCCGGTTGAAGAAGCACGCGGTTCGATGGTCGTCGATATCGGTGGTGGTACCACTGAAATCGCGCTGATCTCCCTGAACGGTGTGGTTTACGCCGAATCCGTGCGGGTTGGCGGCGACCGCTTCGACGAAGCGATCATCACCTACGTGCGTCGCAATTACGGCAGCCTGATCGGCGAATCCACCGCCGAGCGCATCAAACAGGAAATCGGTACCGCCTACCCTGGCGGCGAAGTTCGCGAAGTCGACGTTCGTGGCCGCAACCTGGCCGAAGGCGTTCCACGCGCATTCACCCTGAACTCCAATGAAGTGCTGGAAGCTCTGCAAGAGTCCCTGGCCACCATCGTTCAGGCAGTGAAAAGTGCACTGGAGCAATCGCCTCCGGAGCTGGCTTCCGATATCGCCGAGCGTGGCCTGGTACTGACCGGTGGTGGCGCCTTGCTGCGTGACCTCGACAAGTTGCTGGCCCAGGAAACCGGTCTGCCGGTGATCGTTGCCGAAGACCCGCTGACCTGTGTTGCTCGCGGCGGTGGCCGTGCATTGGAAATGATGGATAAACACACCATGGACCTGCTTTCCAGCGAATAAGTCGCCGGATCGCTTCTATGCTGTTGAGCGCGCAGGCGGCACTTTGCAGTGCTGCCTGTTTGCGTTTACCTTCTGTCAGTCTGTATCCAGGCCGGTCTGCCGTATGAATAAACAAAACATTTGCCTGGGAGGAGCGGCTTATTAAACCGCTTTTCACCAAAGGGCCTTCACTGGGCGTGCGCTTGTTGGTGCTGGTCGTGCTATCGGTCGCGCTGATGGTGGTCGATGCCCGCTTCACACTGCTCAAGCCAGTGCGTAGCCAGATGTCGCTGGTGCTGATGCAGTCTTACTGGATCACCGACCTGCCGCAGCGGCTATGGCAAGGCGTGGCCAGCCAATTTGGCAGCCGTACCGAGCTGGTCGCCGAAAACGAAAAACTCAAGACCGAAAACCTGCTGCTGCAGGGTCGCATGCAAAAGCTTGCCGCCCTCACCGAGCAGAACGTTCGGCTGCGCGAGTTGCTCAATTCCTCTGCGCTGGTCAACGAGAAGGTCGAAGTGGCCGAGTTGATCGGCATGGACCCAAACCCCTTCACTCATCGCATCATCATCAATAAAGGTGAGCGCGACGGTGTGGTCCTCGGTCAGCCGGTGCTCGATGCCCGCGGCCTGATGGGCCAAGTGGTCGAGTTGATGCCGTATACCTCCCGTGTACTGTTGCTCACCGACACTACCCACAGCATCCCGGTGCAAGTGAACCGTAACGGTCTGCGGGCGATTGCCAGCGGCACCGGCAACCCGGAGCGTCTGGAACTGCGTCACGTGGCCGACACGGCGGATATCAAGGAAGGCGATTTGCTGGTCAGCTCCGGTCTCGGCCAGCGATTCCCGGCAGGTTACCCAGTGGCGACGGTCAAGGAAGTGATTCACGATTCCGGCCAGCCGTTTGCCATTGTCCGCGCCGTGCCGACCGCTGCCTTGAACCGTAGCCGTTACCTGTTGCTGGTGTTCAGCGATACCCGTACGCCGGAAGAGCGTGCAAACGATGCCGCCCAGGCCCAGGAAAACCTCGATGCGCAAGGCGGCGGTCCAATCATTCCAGCCACCGTGCCGAAACCTGCTGCCGTGATCGCGCCTGCCGCTGCTGCCCCCGCCGTTCCAGCGACGGCACCTGCCGCTGCGACCCCGGCCAAACCTGCTGCCACAACCCCGGCTAAACCAGCGGCCGCACACCCAGCCGCCGCCAAGCCGCCCGCGACTGTACCCGCCGCCAAACCACCGGCGACGCAACCCGCTGTCGTGAAGCCTGCTGCCAAACCGCCTGTCTCTGCACCGGCTACCACTGGGGGAAGAGAATAATGGTCGGTGCTACCGCATCCCGAAACGACTGGATGGTCTGGCTGACATTCGCCATCGGCATGTTGCTCAGCGTTTCGCCGCTGCCGCAATTCATGGAAATCCTCCGCCCGCTATGGCTCGCCTTGCTGCTTGCGTTCTGGGCGTTGGCCTTGCCGCAGAAAGTCGGCATGGTCACTGCGTGGTGCCTGGGCCTGGCTGAAGATGTGCTCTACGGCACGTTGCTGGGCCAGAACGCGCTGATCCTGACGCTCATCACATTCCTGGTGCTGTCGCTGCAGCAGCGGCTGCGGATGTTCCCGATGTGGCAACAGAGTCTGGTGATCCTGGTGATCTTCGGCCTCGCGCAGCTCGTTCAACTGTGGCTCAGCGCCCTGACCGGCAACCGTCAACCAACGCTGGCGCTGGTCTTGCCGGCACTGGTCAGCGCATTGCTCTGGCCGTGGATCAGCTTCGGTTTGCGCGGTCTGCGTCGACGTTACAAAATCAACTGATTCGGTCAGGCATTTGCCCACACCACGACAAGGGAGATGTCTTGATGAAACAACTATTCCTCGCCTCAGGCTCGCCGCGTCGGCGTGAACTGCTCACGCAGATCGGCGTGCCGTTCTCCGCCATCAGCGCGGACATCGACGAAACCCCTTTGAATAATGAATCGCCGTCGGCCTATGTCGAGCGCCTCGCGCGCGGCAAGGCTGAAGCCGGACGCGGCACGGTCGTGTCCGACGCAGCATTTTGCGTGCTGGGCGCCGATACCGCCGTGGTGCTCAACGGGAAAATTCTTGGCAAACCGGTGGACGAAGCCGACGCGTGCGCCATGCTTATGATGTTGGCAGGGCAAGAGCATGAAGTGCTGACTGCCATTGCCATGCTTGACGGTGAGCGTTGCGAATCGCGTGTTGTACGCAGCCTGGTGCGTTTTCGCCCCATCGGCCGCGATGAAGCGGCGGCCTACTGGGCCAGCGGCGAACCGCAGGACAAGGCCGGCGGCTATGGCATTCAAGGACTGGGCGCGGTGTTTGTCGCCGGTCTCACTGGCAGCTACTCGGCGGTGGTCGGACTGCCGCTGTGCGAAACCGCTGAGCTGCTTGGCCATTTCGGCATACCCTGTTGGCAAACCCTTAACGCGCGCTGAGCGTCGTACTGACAAGATGCGGCCATTATCGTGAACATGCCTGAACGAGACCCTGCCATGAGTGAAGAGATCCTGATCAACATCACGCCGATGGAATCGCGCGTGGCGGTGGTTGAAAACGGTGTCCTGCAAGAGGTCCACGTCGAACGCACGCAAAAGCGCGGGATCGTCGGCAACATCTACAAAGGTAAAGTCGTGCGGGTGTTGCCGGGCATGCAGGCGGCCTTCGTCGACATCGGCCTGGACCGCGCCGCGTTCATTCATGCCTCGGAAATTTCCCTGCGCGAAGGGCCTGCGGTCGAAAGCATCAGCGCGCTGGTCCATGAAGGCCAAAGCCTGGTAGTCCAAGTCACCAAGGACCCGATCGGCTCCAAAGGCGCACGCCTGACCACACAACTGTCGATTCCTTCGCGTTATCTGGTGTACATGCCGCGTACCGCGCATGTCGGCATTTCGCTGAAAATCGAAGACGAAGCCGAGCGCGAGCGCCTCAAGCAAGTGGTCACCGATTGCGTGGCCAAAGAAGGCATCAAGGAAGCCGGTGGCTTCATCCTGCGTACTGCCGCCGAAGGCGCCGGGGCCGATGAAATCCTCATGGACATCCGTTACCTGCGCCGGCTCTGGGACCAGATCAACGAGCAGATCAAAACCATCAGCGCACCAAGCGTAATCTACGAAGACCTTGGCCTGGCACTGCGCACCTTGCGCGACCTGGTCAGCCCGAAGATCGAGAAGATCCGCATCGACTCCCGGGAAACCTTTCAGAAAACCACGCAGTTCGTTGCCGAACTGATGCCGGAAATCGCGGATCGCCTGGAGCATTATCCGGGCGAGCGGCCGATCTTCGACCTGTACGGCGTCGAAGACGAAATCCAGAAAGCCCTTGAACGCAAAGTGCCGCTGAAGTCTGGCGGTTATCTGGTGGTGGACCCGGCGGAAGCCATGAGCACCATCGACGTCAACACCGGGGCGTTCGTCGGTCATCGCAATCTCGAAGAAACCATCTTCAAGACCAACCTCGAAGCCGCGACCGCCATCGCTCGCCAGCTGCGTCTGCGCAACCTGGGCGGGATCATCATCATCGACTTCATCGACATGGAAGACGAAGAGCACCAACGTCAGGTGCTGCGCACGCTGGAGAAGCAACTGGAGCGCGACCACGCCAAGACCAACATTATCGGCATCACCGAGTTGGGCCTGGTGCAGATGACCCGCAAGCGCACCCGTGAAAGTCTCGAACAAGTGCTGTGTGAACCGTGCAGCAGTTGCCAGGGGCGCGGCAAGCTGAAGACGCCGGAAACGGTTTGCTACGAAATTTTCCGCGAAATCCTCCGCGAGGCTCGCGCCTATCAAGCGGAAGGCTATCGTGTATTGGCGAATCAGAAAGTCGTCGACCGTTTGCTTGATGAGGAATCGGGCAACGTCGCCGAGCTGGAAGGTTTTATCGGACGCACCATTCGGTTCCAGGTGGAAACCATGTATTCCCAGGAACAATACGACGTGGTGCTGCTCTGAATCGCTGTATTTGCACCCGACTAGAACAGCTGGCCTCAGCTTTTTGCAGTATTTTTGCCATGGGAGCCAACTGACATGGACCGTCTGACACGCATTTTGGCCGCACTGACCCGCTGGGGTCTGGGCCTGTGCGCGTTGGCTTTGGTGCTGATGGCGCTTTACGTCAGTCTCGGTCGCGAGCTGACGCCGCTGGTGGCCGAGTACCGCGCCGAAGTCGAAACCAAAGCCAGCGCAGCCCTCGGCATGCCGCTGCATATCGGTGAGCTGGAAGGTAACTGGAGCGGCTTCGCACCCATTTTGCTGGCTCACGACGTGATGGTCGGCGAGGGCGCCAATGCCCTGCGTCTGGATCAGGTACGCGCGGTGCCGGACCTCTGGGCCAGCCTGCTGGCCCGCGAAGTGCGCATCGCTCATCTGGAGCTCAACGGTCTGAAGATCAGCCTCAAGGAAGGCGAGGACGGTCGTTGGGCGCTGGAAGGGTTGCCGGTGCAGCAGGATCAGCCGCTGGACCCGGAACAACTGCTCAATCGCATGCAGATGGTCCAGCAGTTGTCGGTGCTCGACAGTCAGGTGACCTTGCAACCCCTGGATCACCCGCCGCTGACCTTGACTTACGTTGGCCTGAATCTGAGAACCGGCGTTTCCCGGCAGCGACTCGACGCGCGGCTGACCCTGCCCGATGGCCAGCCGGTCGCCATGAGTGTGCGCACCCGCATTCGCGCCAGCCAGTGGCAGGACGGTGCCGCAGATGCGTACCTGAGCCTGCCGCAGAGCGACTGGTCGAAATGGCTGCCCGAACGCGTGACCCGACAGTGGAACTTCTCCGAGTTCAAGGCCGGCGGCGAACTCTGGGTCAACTGGGATAAAGGTGCTCTGCAAAGCGCCGCCATCCGCTTCAACGCGCCGCAGGTCAAGGGCGCTTACGCCGAGCGCAAGCCGATCCAGATCAACAATCTGGCACTGAACGGCTACTTCCAGCGCGGCTCCGAAGGCCTCCTGGTGACCCTGGATTCGTTGGCGATGAACTTTGGCGAAACCCGTTGGGAATCGCACCTGCAACTCAAACAGAGCCTGGCCACCGACAAGGCCGAAGAGCTCTGGCATCTGCAAGCCGACCGTCTCGACCTCACCCCGCTGACCCCGCTGCTGAATGCCCTGGGACCATTGCCCGAAGGTGTTGCCACCGCCGTCGAGCGGCTCAAAGTGACCGGTAGCTTACGCAACGTGCTGATGGACTTCCGGCCCAACGTCACCGACGACAGCAAGGTCAGCTTCGCCGCGAACCTCGACCAGGTCGGCTTCGACGCCTATCACGGCGCCCCGGCAGCGCGGAATGTCAGCGGCAGCATCAGTGGTGACCTCGGCCATGGCGAGTTGCGCATGGACAGCAAGGATTTTTCCCTGCACCTGGACCCGATTTTCGCCAAGCCATGGCAATACATTCAGGCCAACGCCCGGCTGACCTGGAAGCTCGACAAAGAAGGATTCACCTTGATCGCGCCGTACCTGAAGGTGCTGGGCGAGGAGGGCAAGATCGCCGGCGATTTCCTGATCCGCCTGCATTTCGATCACAGCCAGGAAGACTACATGGACCTGCGGGTCGGCCTGGTGGAGGGCGATGGCAAGTACACCGCCAAGTATCTGCCGGAAGTGCTCAGCCCTGCACTCGACGAATGGTTGCGTACGGCGATTCTGAAAGGCGCGGTGGACCAGGGCTTCTTCCAGTATCAAGGCTCGCTGAACCATGGCGCCGCTGACACCGCCCGCAGCATCAGCCTGTTCTTCAAGGTGCACGATGCCGAGCTGGCGTTCCAGCCCGGTTGGCCGCATGTGAGCAAGGTCTCTGGCGACGTGTTCATCGAAGACAGTGGCGTGCGGATTCTGGCCAGCAAAGGCCAGTTGCTTAACACGCAGGTCAGCGATATCTACGTCAATATTCCCCACGTGCCTGCCGGGCAAACCACCCACCTGTTCCTCGACGGCGCGTTCGCCGGCGGGTTGGGCGATGGCGTGACGATCCTGCAGGAAGCGCCGATCGGCACCGCCGCGACCTTCGCTGGATGGGAAGGCGAGGGCGATCTGCAAGGCAAATTGAAACTGGATATTCCGCTGGACAAAGGCGAGCAGCCGAAGATTCTCGTCGACTTCAAGACCGCCAAGGCGCGTTTGAAGTTGGCCGAGCCACCGCTGGAGCTGACTCAGCTCAAAGGCGATTTCCGTTTCGACAGCGCCAAAGGTTTGAGCGGCCAGAACATCACGGCGCGGGCCTTTGACAAACCGGTCAGCGCACAAATTTTCGCCGATGGCGGTCCGGGCAATATCAAGACGCGCGTCACCGCTTCCGGCCAGGTCGAGGTCAAGAAACTGACCGATTGGCTGAGCGTCACGCAGCCGCTGCCGGTGTCCGGCCTGATCCCCTATCAGCTGCAACTGAACCTGGATGGCGCAGACAGCCAATTGATGGTCAATTCCAGCCTCAAAGGCGTGGCTGTCGACTTGCCGGCACCGTTCGGCATGACGGCCGACGTCGGGCGCGACACGATGTTCCGCATGACCCTGCAAGGGCAGGAACGGCGTTACTGGGTCAAGTACGGCGAATTGGCGAGCTTCACGTTTGCAGCACCGCCGGGCAACTTTGCCGACGGTCGCGGCGAACTGTTCCTCGGAGGCGGCGAAGCCGTGTTACCCGGGGCCAAAGGCCTGCGGGTGCGCGGGGTGCTGTCGGAGCTGGATGTCGGCCCTTGGAAGGATCTGGTCGACAAGTATGCCGGTCAGGATCCGGGCGGCAGCGCCAAGCAGTTGCTCAGCAGTGCGGATTTCAAGGTTGGCAAGCTCAGCGGCATCGGTACCACGCTGGATCAGGCCTCGCTGCAGTTGAACCGCAAGCCGACCGCATGGGCCTTGCAGCTAGACAGCCAGCAGGTCAAGGGCACCGCCGTTATCCCCGATGCGAAAGCCGCGCCGATTGCGATCAATCTGCAATACGTGCGTTTGCCGGCACCGGATCCGACGGTTCTGGCTGATGAAAATTCGCTGGATCCTTTGGCCTCTGTGGACCCGACCACGATCCCGGCACTGGATATCACCATCAATCAACTGTTCCAGGGGCAGGATCTGGTGGGGGGCTGGTCGCTGAAAGTGCGTCCGACCGCCAAGGGCATTGCGCTCAATGCCTTGGATTTGGGGCTCAAGGGCATTTCGTTGCAGGGCAGTGGCGGCTGGGAAGGTGTGCCCGGTTCCTCCTCCAGTTGGTACAAGGGCCGAATCAGCGGCAAGAACCTTGCTGACGTGTTGAAAGGCTGGGGCTTTGCGCCGAGTGTCACTAGCGAAGAGTTTCATATGGACGTCGACGGCCGCTGGCCCGGCTCCCCGGCCTGGCTGGCCACCAAGCGTTTTTCCGGGACGCTGGATGCGTCGTTGAATAAAGGCCAGTTCGTTGAAGTCGAGGGTGGCGCTCAGGCGTTGCGGGTGTTTGGCCTGCTCAACTTCAACTCCATCGGCCGGCGCTTGCGGCTGGATTTCTCCGATCTGTTTGGCAAAGGCTTGAGTTACGACCGGGTCAAAGGCCTGTTGGTCGCGACCAATGGGGTTTACGTGACCCGCGAGCCGATCCTGATGACCGGCCCGTCGAGCAACATCGAGCTCAATGGCACGCTGGATCTGGTGGGTGATCAGGTCGATGCGAAACTGCTGGTGACCTTGCCGGTCACCAACAACCTGCCGATTGCCGCGCTGATCGTCGGCGCACCGGCCATCGGCGGGGCATTGTTCCTGATCGACAAGCTGATCGGTGACCGCGTGGCACGTTTTGCCAGCGTGAAGTACACCGTTAAAGGTCCGTGGAAAGAGCCGAAAATCACTTTCGACAAACCTTTTTGACACGCTTTTTCCGAACCCACGTTCCAAGCCTATGGAGTAGCATGGACGCCTGTCTATTCAGGAGCGCGCCATGTCTGTAGCGGTGATTCAAATGGTCAGCCAGAGCGACGTGCTGGACAATCTGGCCCAGGCCCGGCGCCTGCTTGAGCAGGCGGCAAACGGTGGCGCGACACTGGCCGTACTGCCGGAAAACTTCGCCGCCATGGGCCGACGCGACATCGCCGACATCGGTCGCGCCGAGGCGTTGGGCGAAGGTCCGATCCTGCCATGGTTGAAACAGACCGCCCGCGACCTCAAGTTATGGATAGTGGCCGGCACATTGCCGTTGCCGCCGCTGGATCAGCCGACGGCGAAAGTGCATGCCTGCTCACTGCTGGTCAATGACCAGGGCGAGACGGTGGCACGCTACGACAAACTGCACTTGTTCGACGTGGACGTGGCGGACAATCGCGGGCGTTACCGGGAGTCTGATGACTATGCTTATGGCAGTGGCGTGGTGGTCGCGGACACGCCTGTCGGTCGAGTCGGCCTGACAGTGTGCTACGACCTGCGCTTCCCGGAGCTGTACAGCGAATTGCGCGCTGCCGGTGCGCAGTTGATTACCGCGCCGTCAGCCTTTACCGCGGTGACCGGCGCGGCGCATTGGGATGTGCTGATTCGTGCGCGGGCCATCGAGACCCAGTGTTATGTGCTCGCGGCTGCCCAGGGTGGAACGCATCCGGGGCCGCGAGAAACGTATGGCCATGCCGCGATTGTCGATCCATGGGGGCGTGTGCTGGCGCAACAGGATCAAGGCGAGGCCGTGCTGCTGGCCGAACGCGATAGCAGCGAACAGGCGTCCATCAGGGCGCGGATGCCGGTGTCCAGTCACCGGCGCTTTTTCTCGCAGGGCGCCCGGCGACCTGCCTCAGAACGATGAATTTAAGGCGTAAAGCATATGAGCGAGTTGTTGTCCTCAGTCAGTGAACACCTCCTGGCGCCCGGCGGCGTAACGATCGAGAGCCTGCAAGGTGTGCTCGGCGATTTGGCCGGCCCGGGTATCGATGCCGCCGACCTGTATTTCCAGGGGCAGATTTCCGAGTCCTGGGCGCTGGAAGACGGCATCGTCAAGGAAGGCAGTTTCAACCTTGACCAGGGCGTTGGCGTGCGCGCGCAATCGGGTGAGAAAACCGGTTTTGCCTACAGCAATGCCATCACCCTCGAAGCCCTCGGCGCTGCGGCCCGCGCGGCGCGTTCGATCTCCCGCGCCGGGCAGAACGGCACGGTGCAGGCGTTCACCACTCAGGATGTCGCCCAGCTGTACGGGCCGGATAACCCGCTGGAAGTGCTGAGCCGTGCCGAGAAGGTCGAATTGCTCAAGCGTATCGACGTCGCCACTCGCGCCCTCGACCCGCGTATCCAGCAAGTGACCGTGAGCATGGCCGGCGTTTGGGAACGCATTCTTGTCGCTTCGACCGACGGCAGCCTGGCGGCGGACGTGCGGCCGCTGGTGCGTTTCAATGTCAGCGTGATCGTCGAGCAGAACGGTCGCCGCGAGCGCGGTGGTCATGGCGGTGGCGGTCGGACCGATTACCGGTATTTCCTCGCCGAAGACCGTGCCATGGGCTACGCCCGTGAGGCGCTGCGTCAGGCGCTGGTCAACCTTGAAGCGATTCCGGCGCCGGCCGGTACGTTGCCGGTGGTATTGGGTTCGGGCTGGTCCGGGGTACTGCTGCACGAAGCGGTCGGCCACGGTCTGGAAGGCGATTTCAACCGCAAGGGCAGCTCGGCTTACAGCGGTCGCATGGGCGAGATGGTTGCGTCCAAGCTCTGCACCATCGTCGATGACGGCACGCTGGCTGGCCGTCGCGGTTCGCTGAGTGTCGACGATGAAGGCACGCCGACGGAATGCACCACGCTGATCGAAAACGGCGTACTCAAGGGCTACATGCAGGACAAGCTCAACGCGCGCCTGATGGGCGTGGCCCGCACCGGCAACGGTCGTCGCGAATCCTACGCGCACCTGCCGATGCCACGCATGACCAACACTTACATGCTGGCCGGCGAAAGCGATCCGGCGGAAATCATCGCCTCGGTGAAGCGCGGCATCTACTGCGCCAACCTCGGCGGCGGGCAGGTGGACATCACCAGCGGCAAATTCGTGTTCTCCACCAGCGAAGCGTATTTGATCGAAGACGGCAAGATTACCGCCCCGGTCAAAGGCGCGACGTTGATCGGCAACGGCCCGGAAGCCATGAGCAAGGTCTCGATGGTCGGTAACGATCTGGCGCTGGACAGTGGTGTGGGGACGTGCGGCAAGGATGGGCAGTCGGTGCCGGTGGGTGTCGGCCAGCCAACGCTGAAAATCGATGCGATCACTGTGGGTGGCACAGGATCGTAAGGGATGGAGCTTCGGGTGAGTTGCGAGGCAACTCACCCGATTCGGGACTTAACGCAGACCGCGTTGAGTCTCGTCCAGCTCACGGATGTACTTGAAAATTTTACGGCTCGATGCCGGTGGCTTGTTGGTCGCCAGTTCGTGCTGGGCCTGACGGATCAGGGAGCGCAACTGCTGACGATCAGCCTCCGGGTAGTCGAGCACGAACTTCTCCAGGACTGCATCGTCGCCCGCGATCAAGCGATCGCGCCAGCGTTCAAGGCCATGGAAACGTTCGTTGTACTGCCGGGTGGAGGCATCGAGTTGATCGAGCAAAGTCAGAATGGCGTCAGTGTCCTGATCGCGCATCAGTTTGCCGATGAACATGAGGTGCCGTTTACGCGCGATATTCGCGGTGTGCTTGGGCGCATCGGCCAGAGCCCGGCGCATAGCGTCGGTCAATGGCAGTTTTGCCAGCAAGTCAGGCTTGAGCGTTGTAAGGCGCTCGCCGAGGTCAACCAGAGCGTGCAGCTCGCGTTTAACCTGGGATTTGCTTTTTTCTCCCGTATCGAGGGAGTCGTCGTAAGAATCAACCATGGTGGCCGTCCGCAAAGAAACGCCGCCATGATAACCAGTCGGGGGCCGCTTGTCCGGCCCGGTCGCTCGAAGGCCCTAGCCGAAAGCAGAATTTGAGTGGAGAACAGCATGAGTGCAGTTGAAAGCGTCGGCCCACAAGCGTTGCCGGCACTGCAAGAACAAGTCGAGCAGATCATCGCTGAAGCCAAGCACCAGGGCGCCAGTGCCTGTGAGGTGGCGGTGTCCCTGGAGCAGGGCCTGTCCACATCGGTGCGTCAGCGCGAGGTCGAAACCGTCGAATTCAACCGCGATCAGGGCTTTGGCATCACCTTGTACGTCGGACAGCGCAAGGGCTCGGCCAGCACCTCGGCCAGCGGTCCTGAAGCGATTCGTGAAACCGTCGCTGCGGCGCTGGCCATCGCCAAGCACACCTCCGAAGACGAAGCGTCGGGCCTGGCGGACGCCGCGCTGATGGCCAAGGATCTGCAGGATTTCGACTTGTTCCACCAATGGGACATCACGCCGGAGCAAGCCATCGAGATGGCCCTGAGCTGTGAGGCCGCGGCATTTGCCGCTGACAGTCGGATCAAGAATGCCGATGGCACCACCCTCAGCACGCATCAGGGCTGCCGCGTCTACGGCAACAGCCACGGTTTTATCGGCGGTTATGCATCGACTCGTCACAGCCTGAGCTGCGTCATGATCGCCGAAGCCGATGGCCAGATGCAGCGCGATTACTGGTACGACGTGAGTCGCCAGGGCAGCTTGCTGGCCGACCCGGCGAGCATTGGCCAGCGTGCTGCGCAACGGGCGGCGAGCCGTCTGGGCGCGCGTCCGGTGCCGACCTGTGAAGTGCCGGTGCTGTTTTCCGCTGAGCTGGCGGGTGGCTTGTTCGGCAGTTTCCTCTCGGCGATTTCCGGCGGCAATCTGTATCGCAAATCGTCGTTCCTTGAAGGCACGCTCGGTCAGAAGCTGTTCCCGGAATGGCTGACCATCGATGAACGCCCGCACTTGATGCGCGCCATGGGCAGTTCGGCGTTCGATGGCGATGGTCTGGCGACCTACGCCAAACCGTTCGTCGAAAAAGGTGAGCTGGTGTCCTACATCCTCGGCACCTATTCCGGTCGCAAACTCGGCATGCCGAGCACGGCCAACGCCGGCGGCGTACACAACCTGTTCGTCACCCATGGCGATGAAGATCAAGCGGCCTTGCTCCGCCGTATGGGGCGTGGCTTGCTGGTCACCGAGCTGATGGGCCAGGGCCTGAATATGGTCACGGGCGATTACTCCCGTGGCGCGGCGGGTTACTGGGTCGAGAACGGCGAAATCCAGTTTGCGGTCCAGGAAGTGACCATCGCCGGCAACATGCGCGACATGTTCAAGCAGATCGTTGCGGTGGGTAATGACCTGGAATTGCGCAGCAACATTCGCACCGGTTCGGTGTTGATTGAGCGGATGACGGTGGCGGGTAGCTGACCCTCTGACCGTTACACAAAAGGCGCGCCACCCAACGGGTGGCGCGCCTTTTTTATGCCTGTACAACACACCTGTAGGAGCCGGCATGCTGGCGATTGCGGTCAATCAGTCGACAGCGATGCTGAATGCCAGATCGCGATCGCCAGCAAGCTGGCTCCTACAAGGGAGCGTACTTGGTCTCTTGTTTTGGTTCTCATTATCATATAATAATAAATCTCATTACCGAATGAGCCCGGATCATGAGTTCTGCCTTGCACGAGCAGCCTTACCTCGAAAGCTGGCGCTGGATGAGTCGCCAGATCCGTTGCGGGATGGACCCTGACGAGCCTCGCCTGATCGAGCACTACCTGGCCGAAGGCCAGTATCTGGCGTGTTGCACCGTGACTTCCCCCTGGACCATCGCCGAAACCTCTTTCCGTTTGCTGCTCGACACCGCCGCCGATGTCGCGCTGCCGTGGCATTGGCGAACGTATTGCCTGGACCAGGCGTGGCGCCCGCTGCGCGAACTCGAACGCCTCACTCTGTGCAAGTGCCGCCTCAAGTGCTGGCAAAGCTACACCTGGCAACTGGCGACCTGCGAGTTGCAGCCCTCGATTCCTCTCATAGAACTGGTGCAAGGATTTTCTGATGAACAAGACTCGTATTGAGCGCGACAGCATGGGCGAGCTTCAGGTCCCGGTGGACGCCCTCTACGGCGCACAGACCCAGCGTGCGGTGGACAACTTCCCGATCAGCGGCAAACCGATGCCGGTGCAATTCATTCGCGCGCTAATCCTGGCCAAGGCCGCCGCCGCCCGCGCCAACGTCGAACTCAAGCAAATCAGCGAATCCCAGGGCGCCGCCATCGTCGATGCTTCACTGGGCTTGCTTCAGGGCGACTTCATGCAGCATTTCCCGGTGGATATCTTCCAGACCGGTTCCGGCACCAGTTCCAACATGAACGCCAACGAAGTGATCGCCACCCTCGCCAGTCGTCTGCTCGGCGAGCCGGTGAACCCCAACGATCACGTCAACTGCGGGCAGAGCAGCAACGACATCATCCCGACCACCATCCACGTCAGTGCAGCACTCGCGTTGCATGAGCAACTGCTGCCGGCGCTGGTGCGTCTGGTACAGGTGATCGAGCACAAGGCCGAAGAGGTTCACCAGCACGTCAAAACCGGTCGCACTCACTTGATGGATGCGATGCCGGTGCGCATGAGTCAGGTGCTCAACGGTTGGGCGCAACAACTCAAGGCCAACATCGGCCATCTGCAGGATCTGTTGCCGAGCCTGCAATCCCTGGCTCAGGGCGGCACGGCGGTGGGCACCGGTATCAATGCGCATCCTGAATTCGCCGGGATTTTCAGCCAGCAACTGACCAGGTTGACTCAGGTGCAATTCACGCAGGGCACCGATTTGTTTGCACTGATCGGCTCTCAGGACACCGCCGTTGCGGTCTCCGGGCAGTTGAAAACCACCGCTGTTTCGCTGATGAAAATCGCCAATGACCTGCGTTGGATGAACTCTGGTCCACTGGCCGGCCTCGGCGAAATTGAACTTGAAGCCCTGCAGCCCGGTTCTTCGATCATGCCTGGCAAGGTCAATCCGGTGATCCCGGAAGCCACCGCGATGGTCGCCGCGCAAGTGATCGGCAATGACACAGTCATCACCATCGCCGGCCAGTCGGGCAATTTCGAGCTGAACGTGATGCTGCCGATCATCGCCCAGAACCTGCTGAGCAGCATCGAATTGCTCGCCAACGCCAGCCACCTCTTGGGTGAAAAGGCTATCGCCAGCTTCAAGGTCAACGAAGCCAGGCTCAAGGAAGCGCTCTCGCGCAACCCGATTCTGGTCACCGCACTCAACCCGATCATTGGTTACCAAAAAGCTGCGGAGATCGCCAAGAAGGCTTATCAGCAGGGGCGGCCGGTGATCGATGTCGCTCTGGAGCACACCGATCTGTCGCGCAGCCAACTGGAAGTGTTGCTCAATCCGGAAAAGCTCACCGCAGGCGGCGTGTAATCACCGCAACCGCTTTGGAGGTTCACCATGGAGCATTGGAAACGCACGATCGAAAGGGCAAACCGCTGTTTCATGCTGGGCGAATACGTCGATGCCCGCGAGGCTTATTTACAAGCATTGGCCCTGGCCCAAGTGTTGTTCGAGCGCTGGGCGGATGCCGGCGAAGCGGTGGCGGCTTGCGTCATTTCCCACCACAACCTGGCGGACCTGCATTTGCGTCTGAACCAGCCGGAGGAGAGCGCCGAATACCTGTGTGCCATCCACCAGCGGTTATTGAAGACCATGCAGGACCCGCGACTGGCGCCTGCATTGCGTGAAGCCGCGCTGCGTCAGAGCAGCAAAACCTACGTCGAACTGCTGAATTTCATCAGCGAGCACGGCGAATACCCACGCACTCATCGTTTACTGCACATCGATGCCGCGTCGCCCCCTGCGCCTCTACACCATGGAGTCCACTGAAATGGCTTTTAGCTTGCCTGCCTTGCCGTACGCCTACGATGCCCTGGAACCGCACATCGATGCGCAGACCATGGAAATCCACTACACCAAGCATCACCAGACTTACATCAATAACCTCAACGCTGCCGTCGAAGGCACCGAATTCGCCGAGTGGCCGGTGGAAAAACTGGTGGCAGCTGTCCAGCAACTGCCGGAAAAACTCCGTGCGGCGGTGATCAATCAGGGTGGTGGTCATGCCAACCACTCGTTGTTCTGGGAAGTGATGGCGCCCAACGGTGGCGGGCAGCCGGACGGCGAGTTGGCCAAGGCCATCGAGGACCAGTTGGGCGGCCTGGACCGTTTCAAGGAAACCTTCACCAAAGCCGCGCTGACCCGTTTCGGCAGTGGCTGGGCCTGGCTGAGTGTGACGCCGCAAAAGACACTGGTGGTTGAAAGCAGCGGCAACCAGGACAGCCCCCTGATGAATGGCAATACGCCGATTCTGGGGCTTGATGTCTGGGAGCATGCCTATTACCTGCAGTATCAAAACCGCCGGCCGGAATACATCAGCGCGTTTTACAACGTGGTCAATTGGCCCGAAGTCGCTGCGCGCTATCGGGCTGCACTGGTTTAAGTCTTCTGTAAAAACAATCCTGGGCGGACTATGGGCACTGAAACACTGGCGATCGGAAGTGGGCGGATGTTTCGTTACGCGTTTGGATCGCTGTTACTGCTGGCGGGCATGAGCTTATTGGTCGTCCAAGGCCTGGCGTGGCTGGATCTTGAGCCGAAACTGCTGCGTGCGTTGCAAGGCGGGGCGATTTGCGCCTTGGGCACGGCCCTCGGCGCGGTGCCGGTGCTGGTGATTCGACGCATGCCCCAGGCGGTCAGCGATACGCTGCTCGGTTTCGGCGCCGGGGTGATGCTCGCCGCGACGGCATTTTCGCTGATCGTTCCAGGCATTGCCGCCGCTGAAAGCCTGGGGCTGACACCCTGGGCGGCCAGCGGGCTGATCAGTTTCGGCATCATGCTTGGCGCGTTCGGGTTGTATCTGGTGGATCGGAAGGTCTCCGGCGCTTCGCCGGAAATGCTCGTCGGCACCTTGGAGCGGCCGGTCATTCCTCCACGGATCTGGTTGTTCGTGTTTGCCATCATTGCTCACAACATCCCCGAAGGCATGGCGGTCGGTGTCTCGGCGGGTGGCGGCATGCCCGACGCTGATAGCCTGGCGATGGGCATTGCCTTGCAGGATGTGCCGGAAGGATTGGTGATTGCGTTGGTGTTGGCCGGGGCAGGGATGTCGCGGGTCAAGGCGTTCCTGATCGGCGCGGCATCAGGGTTGGTCGAACCGGTCTTTGCGCTGTTGTGCGCCTGGCTGGTGAGCCTTGCCGAGTTGCTCTTGCCGTTGGGGCTGGCGCTGGCGGCTGGGGCCATGCTGCTGGTGGTCACGCATGAAGTCATCCCCGAGTCGCGCCGCAATGGTCACGACAAGCTTGCCAGCCTTGGGCTGCTGATCGGGTTTTGTCTGATGATGGTGATGGATACGGCGCTCGCCTAGGCGAGCGTTACTCGCCTTCGTCGAAGAAGTTGTTGATCAGCGCGACCAGCGCGTCCAGCGCTTCCTGTTCCTGCTGGCCTTCCGTGCTCAGATGGATTTTGGTCCCTTTGCCTGCAGCCAGCATCATCATGGCCATGATGCTTTTGCCGTCGACCGTGGATTCCGGCGTGCGTCCTACCCTGATCGTGCAATCCTTGAACTGACCGGCCACGCCGACGAACTTGGCGGAAGCACGGGCATGTAGGCCCAGCTTGTTGATGATTTCGATTTCCAGAGCAGGCATCGCGATGTGAATCCTTTAGCTGAGGTCGCGGTGGCGAACCTGGACGTTCTTCAGGGATTTTTGCAGGACCTGGCCCAGACGTTCGGTCAGGTAGACGGAGCGGTGATGCCCGCCGGTGCAGCCAATGGCAATGGTGACATAAGCACGGTTGCTGGCGGCAAAGCGGGGCAGCCATTTGAGCAGGTACGTGGAGATGTCCTGGAACATCTCCTCGACGTCCGGCTGGGCCGCCAGGTACTCGGCAACCGGCAGATCAAGCCCGGACTGATCGCGTAGCTCCGGCTTCCAATAGGGGTTCGGCAGGCAGCGCACGTCGAACACCAGATCGGCGTCCACCGGCATGCCGCGCTTGAATCCGAAAGACTCCACCAAAAACGCAGTACCGGGTTCCGGCTGGTTCAGCAGGCGCAACTTGATGGTATCGCGCAGCTGATACAGGTTCAGGTTGGTGGTATTGACCTTGAGATCGGCGAGGTCGGCAATCGGCCCGAGCAGGCTGGTTTCATCGTTGATCGCTTCTGCCAGTGAGCGGTTGGCGCTGCTCAGCGGGTGGCGACGACGAGTTTCCGAAAAGCGCTTCAGCAAGGTTTCTTCGTCGGCGTCCAGGTACAGGACATCGCACTGGATATGCCGGCTGCGAACTTCTTCGAGCAGTTCCGGAAACCGGCTCAAGTGGCTGGGCAGGTTGCGCGCGTCGATGGAAACGGCCACCAGCGGCTGCGCCAGTTCGGTGTGGATCAGCGCGCGCTCGGCCAGTTCCGGCAACAACCCGGCGGGCAGGTTGTCGATGCAGTAATAGCCGTTGTCCTCGAGAACATCGAGCGCGGTACTTTTACCTGAGCCGGAACGGCCACTGACGATGATCAAGCGCATGATTAGTGCCCGTTTTGCTCGTCCAGGACAACCTGATACAAGGCTTCATTGCTCACGGCGCTACGCAGGCGATCACGGACTTCCTTGCGATCGAGCATGCTGGCGATCTGGCGGAGCAATTCAAGGTGCGCATCGGTAGCGGCTTCCGGGACCAGCAGAACGAACAGCAGGTCAACCGGAGCACCGTCGATGGCGTCGAAATCGATGGGGGCGTCCAGGTGCATCAAGGCACTGATGGGCGAGTTACAGCCTTTGAGACGGCAGTGAGGAATGGCGATGCCGTTGCCAAAACCGGTCGAACCGAGTTTTTCACGGGCAATCAAAGCCTCGAAGACAACTTGCATCTCCAGATCCGGCACTTCCCGGGCGATCAGGTTGGCAATTTGCTCGAGGGCTTTCTTTTTGCTGCCGCCCGGCACGTTCACGATGGAACGGCCGGGGGTCAGGATGCTTTCAAGTCGGATCATGGGTTGGGAGTGTTAACGACCGGTCGCGCCCTGGAGGAGGCTTTGGGTCTTTTCCTTATGCTTTTTGAGTTGTTTATCCAGCTTGTCGGTCAATGCGTCGATCGCCGCGTACATATCGGTATGCTCCGCGTTTGCGACCACTTCATTGCCGGGAATATGCAGCGTGGCTTCGATTTTCTGCTTCAGCTTTTCGACCGTCATCGTGACCTGCACGTTGGTGATCTTGTCGAAATGCCTCTCTAACCGTTCGAGTTTTTCGCCGATGTAGGTGCGAAGAGGTTCGGTCACTTCCAGTTGGTGTCCACTGATGTTGACTTGCATACAGCTTCTCCTTCGTTGCCAGTGCATAAAGCGGTAGACCAGATGATCTACCACTGGAACGCTGTGGCGTGGCTCTACATCAACCGCTTGCGTTCGCTCGAAGGCGCGATCCCGAGGGATTCGCGGTACTTGGCGACGGTGCGGCGAGCCACCTGAATGCCTTGTGCCTCCAGTAAACCAGCGATCTTGCTGTCACTCAACGGCTTTTTCTGATTTTCCGCAGCAACCAGTTTTTTGATGATCGCGCGGATTGCCGTGGACGAGCATTCGCCGCCTTCGGAGGTGCTGACGTGGCTAGAGAAAAAGTATTTCAACTCATATATGCCCCGAGGGGTATGCATGAATTTTTGCGTGGTCACCCGCGAAATCGTCGATTCGTGCATGCCCACCGCTTCGGCGATGTCATGCAGGACCAGCGGTTTCATCGCTTCGTCGCCATATTCCAGAAAACCGCGCTGATGCTCGACGATCTGGGTGGCAACTTTCATCAGGGTTTCGTTACGGCTTTGCAGGCTCTTGATGAACCAGCGGGCCTCTTGCAACTGATTGCGCATGAAGGTGTTGTCGGCGCTGGTGTCGGCGCGGCGCACGAAACCGGCGTATTGGGCGTTGACCCGCAGCCGTGGCACCGACTCCTGATTCAGCTCGACCAGCCAGCGCTCATTGTCTTTGCGCACGATCACGTCGGGTACGACGTACTCGGCTTCACTGGACTCGATCTGCGAGCCAGGGCGCGGGTTGAGGCTCTGAACCAGCTCGATCACCTGGCGCAGTTCGTCTTCCTTGAGCTTCATGCGGCGCATCAACTGGCTGTAGTCGCGGCTGCCGAGCAGGTCAATGTAATCGGTGACCAGGCGCTTGGCCTCGGCCAGCCAAGGTGTCTTGGCAGGCAGTTGGCGCAATTGCAGCAGCAGGCATTCACCCAGGTTGCGCGCGCCGATGCCGGCCGGTTCAAATTGCTGGATGCGGTGCAGGACGGCTTCGATTTCGTCCAGCTCGATGTCGAGTTCCGGATCGAAGGCTTCGAGGATTTCCTCGAGAGTTTCGTCCAGGTAGCCCTGATTGTTGATGCAATCGATCAGGGTCACGGCGATCAGGCGATCGGTGTCGGACATCGGCGCCAGGTTCAGTTGCCACAACAGATGGCTTTGCAGGCTTTCACCGGCGGATGTACGGGTAGTGAAATCCCACTCGTCGTCATCGTTGCTCGGCAGGCTGCTAGCGCTGGTCTGGTAGACATCTTCCCATGCGGTGTCGACGGGCAGTTCGTTGGGAATGCGCTCGTTCCAGTCACCTTCCTCGAGGTTGTCCACCGTCGGGGCGGTTTCCTGATAAGAGGGTTCTGAGACGTCGGCGTTAGGTTGCTGTTCGGCTTTGTCGGCCAAGGGGTCGGCGTTATCGAAGTCGTCGCCTTCTTCCTGGCGTTCGAGCATCGGATTGGACTCCAGGGCCTCCTGGATTTCCTGTTGCAGGTCCAGGGTCGACAATTGGAGCAGGCGGATGGCCTGTTGCAGCTGCGGTGTCATCGTCAGCTGCTGGCCCATTCTCAAGACTAGCGATGGTTTCATGGCAGGGGCTAAACACCTTATTCGCCGGCGCACATGCGCCATCCACTACAGGGCGCCGAAGCGCCAAACATAAGCAAATTATATGCCCGAAACCGTAGCGTTTGCCTAGAGCGCTGTAACAATAAAAAAGTATTGATTTTTTATCGAGACAAGCGCTCGGGCAACCAGCCAGACACCTCAGTGCTTACAGGCGGAACTCATGGCCCAGATAGACTTCTTTCACGAGGTCGTTGGCCAGGATGGTAGCCGAATCACCTTCGGCGATCAGTTGGCCATCGTTGACGATGTAGGCCGTTTCGCAGATATCCAGGGTTTCACGGACGTTGTGGTCAGTGATCAGCACGCCAATGCCCTTGGCCTTGAGGTGGTAGATGATCTGTTTGATGTCGCCCACCGAAATCGGGTCCACGCCGGCGAACGGTTCGTCGAGGAGGATGAATTTCGGGTTGGTTGCCAGTGCGCGGGCGATTTCCACACGACGGCGTTCGCCACCGGAGAGGCTCATGCCGAGGTTGTCGCGGATGTGGGTGATGTGAAATTCCTGCAGCAGGCTTTCCAGTTCCTTTCGACGACCGGCCTTGTCGAGTTCCTTGCGGGTCTCGAGGATTGCCATGATGTTATCGGCGACCGAGAGTTTGCGGAAGATCGATGCTTCTTGCGGAAGATAGCCGATACCGGCCTTCGCGCGACCGTGCATCGGCTGGTGGCTGACGTCCAGATCATCGATCAGGACGCGGCCCTGATCGGCCTGAACCAGGCCGACAATCATGTAGAAGCAGGTGGTTTTACCGGCGCCGTTAGGGCCAAGCAGGCCGACGATCTGACCGCTGTCGATGGACAGGCTGACGTCGCGCACGACCTGACGGCTCTTGTAGCTCTTGGCCAGATGCTGAGCTTTCAGAGTTGCCATTAAGGGGCCTTTTGCTCTTCGGTTTTCTTTTTCGGCTGGATCACCATGTCGATGCGCGGACGCGACTCGGTCACGTTGGTGCCTGTGGCACGACCGGCGCTGGCAAGCTTTTTGTTGGTGTCGTAGACGATTTTCTCGCCTTGGGTGACGTTACCGTCCTTGTCGACAACTTTTGCCTTATCGATCAGCACGACGCGGTCTTGCGAAGCGTGGTACTGGATAGTGACGCCCCAACCCTGGACCGGCTTGGTGTCGCCCGCCGTTTGCAGTTGTTCGAAATAGGCGAGGTTGCCCACCGAAGTCACCACGTCGATGTCGCCCGCAGGGGTGCGGGTCATGGTCACAGTATTGCCTTTAACGATCATCGAGCCCTGGGTGATGATCACGTCACCTTTATAGGTGGCAATACCGTTCTTGTCGTCCAGTTGGGCGTCGTCGGCCTGGATGCGGATAGGCTGCTGTTGATCGTTCGGCAGAGCCCAGGCGCTCACGCTTCCCAGTGCTGCGCCCAGACCGAGCAAAATAGGGAGAGTTTTAACGAGCCTCATACTGTCCTCTTACGTTCGATAGCAGGTGTATCCTGCTTTCTTTCAAATACGCTTTCATTCCCTTGCCAGTCGATACACCGCCAGCGCCGTCGATTCTAACGGGTTGCTCGGTCTGCGCATATTGCTGTTGCGGGAACACGGTCATGCGGGTGGAAGTAATCAGGGTCTTGCGGTTTTTCTCGTCGAAACGCGTGATGCGCACCGAGTCGATCAGTTCGACCTGAGTGCCGTCCGGGTTGACTTCGCCGTGTTCGCTCTGGACGTGCCAGGGGAACTGGGTGCCGCGAAACAGGTTCAGGTCCGGGTTCGTCAACAGCGTCACTTCTGTCGCTTTCAGGTGTTCAACCTTGTCGGACGTCATTTCGTATTGCAGTTTGCCATCCGGCAGGTACTGCACGCTGTGCGCGTTGATCGCGTAGTAATCGATCTCGCTTTCATCGACCGTAGCCACTGGCTTATCGAGGAAGCGTTCCGGGCTGATGTTCCAGTAGCCGACCGCGGCAAAAATCGCTGCGATGCAACCGAACACCAGGATGTTGCGAAATTTCTTGCTCAGCATAGTTGGCTCACAGGTACGCGGCGTTGGCCGCATCGAGGCGGCCCTGGGCGCGCAGGATCAATTCGCAGAATTCGCGAGCGGCACCCTCGCCACCACGGGCCTGGGTGATGCCGTGGGCGTGTTCACGCACGAAGCTGGCGGCATTGGCCACCGCCATGCCCAGGCCAACGCGGCGAATCACCGGCAGGTCTGGCAGGTCGTCGCCGAGGTAGGCGACTTGCTCATAGTTTAGGTTGAGCTGGGCGAGTAGCTCGTCGAGCACCACCAGTTTATCTTCGCGGCCCTGATAAAGGTGGGGGATACCGAGGTTCTTCGCCCGTCGCTCGACCACCGGGGTCTTGCGGCCGCTGATGATAGCCGTCTGCACGCCCGCTGCCATCAACATCTTGATGCCCTGGCCGTCGAGTGTGTTGAATGTCTTGAATTCGCTGCCGTCTTCGAGGAAATAAAGACGCCCGTCGGTCAGGACGCCGTCGACGTCGAATACCGCCAGTTTGATCTGTTTGCCGCGTTGCAGCAGGTCCGTGCTCATTACATTACTCCCGCACGCAGCAAGTCGTGCATGTTCAAGGCGCCGACTGGGCGGTCTTCGCTATCGACCACGACCAGCGCGTTGATTTTATGGTCTTCCATGATTTTCAGGGCCTCGGCCGCGAGCATCTCGGCGCGGGCGGTCTTGCCGTGGGCGGTCATGACCTGGTCGATCGTCGCGCTATGGATGTCGATGCTGCGGTCCAGGGTGCGGCGCAAATCGCCGTCGGTGAAGATCCCTGCGAGTTTGCCGTCGGCTTCGAGGATCACCGTCATGCCCAGGCCTTTGCGGGTCATTTCCATCAAAGCGTCTTTGAGTAGCGTGCCGCGCTGGACTTGCGGCAGCTCTTGCCCGGCGTGCATGACGTTTTCCACTTTCAATAGCAGGCGTCGGCCCAGCGCGCCACCGGGGTGGGAAAACGCGAAGTCTTCAGCGGTGAAACCGCGGGCTTCGAGTAGCGCAACGGCCAGGGCGTCGCCCATGACCAGCGCCGCGGTGGTCGACGACGTCGGTGCCAGGTTCAGCGGACAGGCTTCATGCTCGACATGCACGTTGAGGTTGACCTCGGCAGCCTTGGCCAGCGGTGAATCGGGGTTGCCGGTCACGCTGATCAGTTTGATGCCCAGGCGCTTGATCAGCGGCAGCAGGGTGACGATTTCGTTGGTGGAGCCGGAGTTCGACAGGGCCAGGATGATGTCATCGCGGGTGATCATGCCCATGTCGCCGTGACTGGCTTCGGCTGGGTGCACGAAGAACGCCGTGGTGCCGGTGCTGGCCAGGGTGGCCGCGATCTTGTTGCCGATGTGCCCTGATTTGCCCATGCCGACCACGACCACGCGGCCTTTGCTGGCCAGAATCATCTCGCAAGCGCGTACGAAATCTGCGTCGATATGGGGCAGCAAGCCTTGTACGGCTTCCAGTTCGAGGCGGATGGTGCGTTGTGCTGATTGAATCAGGTCGCTGGATTGGCTCATGTCAGAAATCGTATAGCCTGATGAAAAGGCGGCGATTATAGCGGTAATGATCGAAACCCTCACGCAAGTTCGTCGCGCTTTGTCATTCCCTGTTACCGATAACCCTCCTAATGAAGCTTTTTGCCTGTCATGTTGCTGAACATGGCCTGGCTTGGCGCTTGGGCGCTTGGCAATTGCAGTGATATAGTTCGCCGCCAGTTCGGCCTGCCCGGGAGGCATGTGCTTTCGCCAGAAAGTCAGGCGTCCGAGTGAGAGGCTGCATCGCAAGGAGTTTAGATGAGTGCCGATAACGCCTACGCGGTCGAGCTGAAGGGACTGACCTTCAAGCGCGGTGCGCGCAGCATTTTCAATAACGTCGATATCCGTATTCCACGCGGCAAGGTCACCGGCATCATGGGGCCTTCCGGGTGTGGCAAGACCACATTGCTGCGTTTGATGGGTGCACAGCTGCGTCCCACCAAGGGCGAAGTCTGGGTCAACGGTCAAAACCTGCCGAAGCTGTCGCGCAGCGATTTGTTCGACGCACGCAAGCACATGGGCGTGCTGTTTCAGAGCGGCGCACTGTTTACCGACCTCGACGTGTTCGAGAACGTCGCCTTTCCGCTGCGCGTTCATACCGAGCTTCCGGAAGAAATGATCCGGGACATTGTCCTGCTCAAATTACAGGCCGTGGGCCTGCGTGGCGCCATTGACTTGATGCCTGACGAGCTGTCCGGCGGCATGAAGCGCCGTGTCGCGCTGGCTCGGGCGATTGCCCTGGATCCGCAGATTCTCATGTATGACGAACCCTTCGTCGGCCAGGACCCTATCGCCATGGGCGTGTTGGTGCGCCTGATCCGTTTGCTCAACGATGCGCTGGGCATCACCAGTATCGTGGTTTCCCACGATCTGGCGGAGACGGCCAGCATCGCCGATTACATTTATGTGGTGGGCGACGGGCAAGTGTTGGGGCAGGGCACTCCCGAGGAGCTGATGAATTCGCAGGAGCCTCGAATTCGTCAATTCATGACCGGCGATCCCGACGGTCCGGTCGCGTACCACTTTCCAGCGACGGACTACCGCGCAGATCTTCTGGGGAAGCGTTGATGCGCAAGATTTCACTATTAGAACGCGTGCGTCGTTTCGGTCACGGCGGCATCGACGTCATGGCGGTGTTCGGCCGTTCGGCGATCTTCCTGTTCCATGCCTTGCTCGGCCGCGGTGGCATCGGTGGCGGTTTTGGCCTGCTGATCAGGCAGCTGCATTCGGTGGGCGTGATGTCCCTGGTGATCATCGTGGTCTCCGGGGTGTTCATCGGCATGGTGCTGGCGCTGCAGGGGTTCAACATCCTGTCCAGCTATGGTTCGGAGCAGGCGGTGGGGCAGATGGTTGCGCTGACGTTGCTGCGTGAATTGGGCCCAGTGGTCACGGCGTTGTTGTTCGCCGGGCGCGCCGGTTCGGCCCTGACGGCTGAAATCGGTAACATGAAGTCCACCGAGCAGTTGTCCAGTCTGGAAATGATTGGTGTCGACCCGCTCAAATACATCATTGCCCCGCGCCTTTGGGCCGGCTTCATTTCCCTGCCGGTGCTGGCGATGATTTTCAGCGTGGTGGGTATCTGGGGTGGTTCGTGGGTGGCCGTCGACTGGCTGGGTGTCTATGAAGGTTCCTACTGGTCGAACATGCAAAACAGCGTGACCTTTGCCGACGATGTGCTGAACGGCATTATCAAAAGCGTTGTCTTCGCTTTTGTCGTGACCTGGATCGCCGTATTCCAAGGCTATGACTGCGAGCCCACATCCGAGGGGATCAGTCGTGCCACTACCAAGACCGTTGTGTATGCCTCGTTGGCTGTACTCGGCCTGGACTTTATTCTGACCGCCTTGATGTTTGGAGATTTCTGATGCAAAACCGCACCCTGGAAATCGGTGTCGGCCTTTTCTTGCTGGCTGGCATCCTGGCTTTGCTGTTGCTGGCGTTGCGGGTCAGTGGCCTGTCCCCGAGCGCAACCACCGATACTTATAAACTTTATGCGTATTTCGACAATATCGCCGGTTTGACGGTCAGAGCTAAAGTGACCATGGCCGGTGTGACCATCGGCAAGGTCACGGCGATCGATCTGGACCGCGACAGTTTCACCGGTCGAGTGACGATGCAGCTGGAAAAGCGCGTAGATAACCTGCCGAACGACTCCACTGCATCTATCCTGACGGCTGGCCTGTTGGGCGAAAAATACATCGGTATCAGCGTGGGCGGCGAAGAAGGCTTGCTCAAGGATGGTGGTGTCATCCACGACACCCAGTCGTCGCTGGTGCTCGAGGACCTGATCGGTAAATTCCTGCTCAATACCGTTAGCAAAGACGCCAAATGAGGAGCTTTTGAATGATCTCTACCTTGCGACGTGGCCTTTTGGTACTACTCGCGGCCCTGCCGTTGATGGCTAACGCCGTGGCGGCGCCTTCCGCGCACGAACTGGTACAGGACACCACGACCCGGTTGCTGGCGGATCTGTCGGCCAACAAAGAGAAGTACAAGCAGGACCCGCAGGACTTTTACACGGCGCTGAACACCATCGTCGGCCCTGTCGTGGATGCCGAGGGTATTTCCAAGAGCATCATGACGGTCAAATATTCGCGCAAGGCCACGCCTGCGCAAATGAAGACCTTCGAAGAAAACTTCAAGAAAGGCCTGTTCCAGTTCTATGGCAACGCCTTGCTGGAGTACAACAACCAGGGCATCGTCGTCGACCCTGCCAAGGATGAGTCGGGAGACCGCACCAGCGTTGGCATGACGGTCAAAGGCAGCAACGGCGCGATCTATCCGGTGTCTTACACACTGGAAAAGATCGACGGCGAGTGGAAGTTGCGTAACGTGATCATCAACGGCATCAATATTGGCAAGCTGTTCCGCGACCAGTTCGCTGATGCGATGCAGCGCAATGGCAACGACCTGGACAAGACCATCAATGGTTGGGCCGGTGAAGTCGCCAAAGCCAAGGAAGCCAGCGAGAAGCAGTCCCAATGAGTGTATCGGCCATTCGCATGAGCGAATCCGGTGAGCTGATGCTCAGCGGCATGCTGGATTACCGCACCGGTCCCGGCCTGCGCAAGCAGGGACAGGCGCTGATCAAGGCCAGCAAGGCCGCCACACTGGTGGTGGATTGCTCGGCGGTGTTGAAGTCCAGCAGTGTCGGCTTGTCGTTGCTGCTGTGTTTCATCCGGGATGCGCAGGAGGCCGGCAAGGCGTTGAGCATCCGCGCGATGCCCGAAGACATGCGCGAAATCGCTCAGGTCAGCGAATTGACCGAGCTGTTGGCGCATCCCTAACCGCATCGACAGAGAAGCCCCCCGTCAGAGTCCTGCTTAGCGGGGTTCGCAGGCGCGGGGCTTTTTTGTATGATGTCCGACCCGCGCGCACAGGGCGCCGATTGAGGTTGAGCATGCAGGCCGTAGAAGTGAAGAGCTTCCTTGAAGGAAAGCTGCCCGGAACGCACGTAGAAGTTGAGGGCGAAGGCTGCAATTTCCAGCTGAACGTGATTAGCGATGAACTGGCGGCGTTGAGCCCGGTGAAGCGTCAGCAGCAGATCTATGCCCATTTGAACCCATGGATCACCGATGGCAGCATCCATGCGGTCACTATGAAATTTTTCAGCAGCGCGGCCTGGGCCGAGCGCACCTGAGCCCAAGGGCGTCGAGATTCTTATGGATAAATTGATTATTACCGGTGGCGCTCGTCTTGATGGCGAGATCCGCATCTCCGGGGCAAAGAACTCTGCCCTGCCGATCCTGGCTGCAACCCTGCTGTGCGATGGCCCAGTGACGGTTGCCAACCTGCCGCACCTGCACGACATCACCACCATGATCGAGCTGTTCGGTCGCATGGGCATCGAGCCGGTGATCGACGAGAAACTCAGCGTCGAAATCGACCCGCGCACCATCAAGACCCTGATCGCTCCGTACGAACTGGTTAAAACCATGCGTGCGTCGATCCTGGTGCTGGGTCCGATGGTTGCCCGCTTTGGTGAAGCCGAAGTCGCACTGCCTGGCGGTTGCGCCATCGGTTCGCGTCCGGTGGACCTGCACATCCGTGGTCTTGAAGCCATGGGCGCGGTCATCGACGTCGAAGGCGGCTACATCAAGGCCAAGGCGCCTGAAGGCGGCCTGCGCGGCGCGCACTTCTTCTTCGACACCGTCAGTGTGACCGGTACCGAAAACATCATGATGGCCGCTGCTCTGGCCAAGGGCCGCAGCGTGCTGGCCAACGCCGCTCGCGAGCCGGAAGTCATCGACCTGGCGAACTTCCTGATCGCCATGGGTGCCAAGATCACTGGCGCCGGCACCGACACCATCACCATCGATGGCGTCGAGCGTCTGCACCCGACCACTTACAAAGTGATGCCGGACCGTATCGAAACCGGCACTTACCTGGTCGCCGCCGCTGTTACCGGCGGTCGTGTGAAGGTCAAGGACACCGATCCGACGATCCTCGAAGCCGTTCTGGAAAAACTCCGTGAAGCCGGCGCCGAAATCACCTCGGGCGAAGACTGGATCGAGCTGAACATGCACGGCAAGCGGCCAAAAGCCGTCAACGTGCGTACCGCTCCGTACCCGGCGTTCCCGACCGACATGCAAGCGCAGTTCATCTCGCTCAACGCCATTGCCGAAGGCACCGGTGCCGTGATCGAGACGATCTTCGAAAACCGCTTCATGCACGTTTACGAACTGCACCGCATGGGCGCCAAGATCCAGGTCGAAGGCAACACCGCCATCGTCACCGGTACCGAGAAGCTGAAAGGCGCGCCAGTCATGGCCACCGACCTGCGTGCCTCGGCCAGCCTGGTGATCTCGGCACTGATCGCTGAAGGGGACACCCTGATCGACCGCATCTACCACATCGACCGTGGTTACGAGTGCATCGAAGAGAAACTGCAGATGCTCGGCGCCAAGATCCGCCGCGTACCGGGCTAGTTTTTTGCTGCATGGGCATAAGGATGTGCCCGTTGAATTCGTTTCAAGTCGGGGGCGTCTTTTCATTATTGAGAGAGCCCTCGATGTGTGTCCGGCGCCATTTGCGACCGGGCATCAGTAGCCTGATAAGGACTGACGTTTCCCATGTTGACCATCGCACTGTCCAAGGGCCGCATCCTTGACGACACCCTGCCGCTTCTGGCTGAAGCGGGCATCGTGCCGACCGAGAATCCGGACAAGAGCCGCAAGCTGATCATCCCCACGACCCAGCCCGACGTACGTCTGCTGATCGTGCGCGCCACTGATGTGCCGACTTACGTCGAGCATGGTGCCGCTGACCTGGGCGTCGCCGGTAAAGATGTGTTGATGGAATATGGCGGCCAGGGTTTGTACGAACCACTGGACCTGCGAATTGCCCTCTGCAAGCTGATGACCGCTGGCCGTGTCGGCGACGTCGAGCCCAAGGGCCGGTTGCGGGTGGCGACCAAGTTCGTCAACGTTGCCAAACGCTACTACGCCGAACAGGGCCGTCAGGTCGACATCATCAAGCTGTATGGCTCGATGGAACTGGCGCCGCTGATCGGTCTGGCGGACAAGATCATCGACGTGGTCGACACCGGCAACACCCTGCGTGCCAATGGCCTGGAGCCCCAGGATTTCATTGCCGACATCAGCTCCCGGCTGATCGTCAACAAAGCTTCGATGAAAATGCAGCACGCCCGTATCCAGGCGTTGATCGACACCCTGCGCAAGGCAGTGGAGTCTCGACACCGCGGCTGATTCACCTGCGCGACCTTGAGTCGCGCCCGTCTATCCGCCTCATAGCCAGAATCTCAGGTGCCCAAGCGGAAACGACTGCTAAGTTAGGGCGCCTGAGTTTTTGCCATTCCTATGAGGCTCTCGCTATGACCGCACCGACTGCAATTCGCCGACTCAACGCTGCTGACCCGGATTTCGCACATCATCTGGATCATCTGCTGAGCTGGGAAAGTGTGTCTGACGACTCGGTCAATCAGCGGGTGCTGGACATCATCAAGGCCGTGCGCGAGCGTGGCGATGCGGCGCTGGTGGAATTCACCCAGAAGTTCGATGGCCTGCAAGTCGCCTCGATGGCCGACTTGATCCTGCCGCGTGAGCGCCTGGAACTGGCGCTGACCCGGATCACCGTGCCGCAGCGTGAAGCGCTGGAAAAAGCCGCCGCCCGCGTACGCAGTTACCACGAAAAGCAGAAACAGGATTCCTGGAGCTACACCGAGGCCGATGGCACCGTGCTGGGCCAGAAGGTCACGCCGCTGGATCGCGCCGGTCTTTATGTCCCGGGCGGTAAAGCGTCGTATCCGTCGTCCGTACTGATGAACGCGATCCCGGCCAAAGTGGCGGGCGTGACCGAAGTGGTCATGGTGGTGCCGACCCCGCGCGGTGAAATCAACGAACTGGTGTTGGCCGCAGCCTGCATCGCCGGCGTCGACCGTGTCTTCACCATTGGCGGAGCCCAAGCCGTTGCCGCGTTGGCTTATGGCACCGAAAGCGTGCCGAAGGTCGACAAAGTGGTCGGCCCGGGCAACATCTATGTCGCCACCGCCAAGCGTCACGTGTTCGGCCAGGTCGGCATCGACATGATCGCCGGCCCGTCGGAAATCCTCGTGGTCTGCGACGGCCAGACCGATCCGGACTGGATCGCGATGGACTTGTTCTCTCAGGCCGAGCATGACGAAGATGCCCAGGCGATTCTGGTCAGCCCGGACGCCGGGTTCCTCGACAAGGTCGCCGCCAGCATCGCCAAACTGTTGCCGACCATGGAGCGCGCCGAGATCATTGAAACCTCGATCAATGGCCGTGGTGCGCTGATTCAGGTGCGCGATATGGAACAAGCCATCGAAGTGGCCAACCGCATCGCACCGGAGCACCTGGAGTTGTCGGTCGCCGATCCGCAAGCGTGGTTGCCGCAAATCCGCCACGCTGGCGCAATCTTCATGGGCCGTCACACGTCCGAGGCCTTGGGCGATTACTGCGCGGGTCCGAACCACGTATTGCCGACTTCCGGCACTGCGCGTTTCTCCTCGCCGCTGGGTGTTTATGACTTCCAGAAACGCTCGTCGATCATCTTCTGCTCCGAGCAGGGTGCGTCGGAACTGGGCAAGACCGCTTCCGTGCTGGCCCGTGGCGAGTCGCTGACCGCCCACGCTCGCAGCGCCGAATACCGCATCGTTGACGAAGATTTTCCACAAGGGCAGGGGAACTGAACATGAGTAAATTCTGGAGCCCCTTCGTCAAGAATCTGGTGCCTTACGTGCCGGGCGAGCAGCCGAAGTTGACGAAACTGGTGAAGCTCAACACCAATGAAAACCCGTACGGCCCGTCGCCCAAAGCCTTGGCGGCGATGCAGGCCGAACTGAATGACAACCTGCGTCTGTACCCGGACCCGAACAGTGATGTGCTCAAGCAAGCCGTCGCCAGGTATTACGGCGTGCAGGGCAGTCAGGTGTTCCTCGGCAACGGTTCCGATGAAGTCCTGGCGCACATCTTTCACGGTTTGCTGCAACACGATAAACCGTTGCTGTTCCCGGACATCAGCTACAGCTTCTACCCGGTCTACTGCGGGCTATATGGCATCACGTTCGACGCGGTGCCGCTGGACGAACAGTTCCAGATCAACCCGACGGATTACGCCAAGCCGAACGGCGGGATCATCTTCCCGAACCCGAACGCCCCGACCGGTTGCCTGCTGGCGCTGGACGCGGTCGAGCAAATCCTCAAGGCCAGCCCGGATTCGGTGGTCGTGGTGGATGAGGCTTACATCGACTTTGGAGGCGAGACGGCGATCAGTCTGGTGGACCGATATCCGAATTTGCTGGTGACTCAAACCTTGTCCAAGTCCCGTTCGCTGGCCGGTCTGCGGGTCGGTCTGGCGGTGGGGCATCCGGACCTGATCGAGGCGCTGGAGCGGATCAAGAACAGCTTCAACTCCTATCCGCTGGATCGCATGGCAAATGTCGGTGCTGCGGCAGCGTTCGAGGACCGTGAGTACTTCGACAAGACCTGCCGTCTGGTGATCGAAAACCGTGAATGGGTCATCGCGCAATTGCAGGCGAAAGGCTTTGAAGTGCTGCCGTCGGCGGCGAACTTCATTTTCGCCCGTCATCCGCAGCACGATGCAGCGGGGCTGGCGGCGAAGTTGCGCGAGCAGGGCGTGATCGTTCGGCACTTCAAGCAAGCGCGGATTGCGCAGTTCCTGCGGATTTCCATCGGCACGCCTGAGCAGAACCAGGCACTGATCGACGGGCTCGGCGACCTGTAAATCACTTCGCGAGCAAGCCCGCCCCCACATTGGATTTGTGTACGACACGGATCTATTGTGGGAGCGGGCTTGCTCGCGAATGAAGCACCGCCGACCTCCAGCCTTACTCGTGATGCGGCTCGCCCAGAAACGTCAGCGAACTGAACAATCCCCGACTATTCACGTCAGCGCTGTCCTTCACCGGGACTTCCAACTGCGCCGCAATCACATTCAACCCTTCATTACGCACCAACACCTGAGCCCGCCCTTGCGCGTCTGTTTCGGTGCTCAACGTATTCGGCGCGCTGCGGTAATCGCCTGTCAACTTCACCCCCGCCACCGGTTTGCCATCCAATAGCACGCGCACCGGCAACGATTTGCCCGGGCCGACCGTCAGCGGATCAACCTCCGGCAAAATCAGCAGTTTCATCTGATCAAGCGACGGCAATTTCGCCCCCGGTTGGTAGATCGCCAGACTGTACTTGAACGTCTGGGTCGACTCGATTGCGCCCGGTACTTTGCGGCGTCCTTGGTTGATCCACTTTTTATCGGCAGTCTGTGACCACATTCCATTGTCCAGCGCCACGGCCATGACGGCCGGCGGTTTCAGCGGTTGCAGGCGTGCGTGGTCAGCGAGGCGTTGCACGGTCACCGGGATCATTTTGCCGCTGACGTCATAGGCCCAGGCGCCGCTGATCTTTTCCGGTTTGAAGGCGTTGTCCTCGGCGCCGTGGCCGTAAACCACTTCGATGTTGCCGCGGCGTTGTTCGGTCCACAGGCCATGGGCGGAGACCTCAGTGGCGAAGAGCAAACCGAGCAGTGCCAAGGGTTTGAGAGGGTGCATGGTGACGTCCTTTTACAGTTTGAGTGTCAGGCTGACGGTGAAATTGCGCGGCTCGCCGGGATTGACCCAGTAGTTGCTGTAAGAGCGCTCGAAGTATTTCTCGTCGAAAAGGTTGTTCAGGTTCAGGCCCACGGTGACGTTGTCGCTGGCCTTGTAATGGGCCAGCAGGTCAACGGTGTGGTAAGCCGGCAGTTCAAAATCAGCGCCGGCTTCACCCGAGCGATCGCCGACATAGGTAAATGCCGCGCCGAGGTCTGAACCGCGCAAACGGCCCTCCTGGAATTCATAAACCCCCAGCAGGCTGCCGCTGCGCCTGGCGACGCCAAGGATGCGGCTACCGGCCGGAATGACCTTGTCGCCCTTGGTGACTTCGGCGTTGATGTAGGCAAACGCACCGATCACCCGCACGGCGTCGCTCACTTGTCCGGTGACTTGCAGGTCAAAACCCTGGCTGCGCGCCTTGCCCATGGCGCGACTGGTGTCGGTGCCCGGATCGAGGGCCAGCACGTTTTCCTTGTCGATCCGAAAAGCGCCGAGGGTGCTGCTCAGGCGATTGTCGAACAGCTCGCTCTTGATCCCGACTTCATAGCCGACACCTTCTTCCGGATCGAAGGATTTGCCGGCAGCGTCCAGGCCGTTGTTCGGTTTGAACGAGGTGGAGGCGTTGGCGAACACACCGACTTCAGGCGTCAGTTGGTAGAGCAAGCCGGCCCGTTGAGTCAGCGCATCGTGGTTCTGGCGACTGGTCGCCCCGCGCGTGTGATCGTCGATGCTTTGCTGGAAATGTTCGATGCGCGCACCGAGCAAGCCGCGGAGTTTGTCGGTGAAGACAATCTGGTCCTGCACGTTCAGCGCCTGGCTTTCGACATGCTCGAAAAAGTCCGTGCCTGAGCGAGCGCCGTTGGGCTTCGGTTGGCCGTAGACCGGCTGATAAATGTCGATGGCGTAGGCACCGCCGGCAATCGTGGTCACCCGTTCGTTCTTGCGGTAGTTCTCGTATTCGCTGCCGATCAGCAGTTCGTGCTGCCAGCTCCCGAGGTCGAACAGACCCCGCAATTCGAGCTGGGTGATGCTGTCGTGCCAATCATTGTCACGCTCGCGGTAGCGTCGATTGACCGTGTGCCCGTTGGCATTCAGCGGCCGCGTCTCGGAGGCGAAGCCCCGGAGTTTGCCTTCTTTGTAATGGCTGGCCAGACGCAGCTTCCAACCATCGTTGAGCTGATGTTCAAGCGCGGCCTGCAGACTGTTGTTGTTGTTGTTGTTGTGGTTGTCGATGTCGCCGTCATTGGGTTCGCCGAGGAAGGTCGAGCGCGAGACGCCGCTCCACGTGTTGTTCGGGGCGACGATGCCACGGTCGAACGTCGAGCGGTGACGGACGAATTCGCTCTCCACCAGCAACTGCGTGTCAGGGTTCAGTTGCCAACTGAAGGAGGGCGCGATGAACACGCGCTGGCTCTGAACGTGATCGCGAAAACTGTGGTTGTCCTCGACCGCCAGGTTGACGCGAGACAACAGATTGCCGTCGTCATCCAGCGGTGTGTTGACGTCCAGCGCGGTGCGATAACGGTCCCGACTGCCGGCGCTGGTCTGCAACACGGTGAAGGTTTCTGGCTGCGGTTTCTTGGTGACGATGTTCACCGTCCCACCCGGATCACCACGGCCGTAGAGGCTGGCGGCCGGACCTTTGAGCACTTCGATGCGCTCGATGTTGGCCACGTCCGGTGTGCTCGGGTAACCACGGTTGGCGCTGTAGCCGTCCTTGTAGAATTCGGAGGTGGTGAAGCCACGCACGCTGTATTCGTAGAGCGTCAGGCCACCGAAATTGTTTTGCTTCGACACGCCGCCGGCAAAATCCAATGCGCGCTCAACGCTGCTGCTGCCGAGGTCCTTGAGCACGCTGGCGGGAATCACGCTGATGGATTGGGGGATGTCGCGAAGGGCCGTGTCGGTTTTGGTCGCGCTGGCGGAGCGGGTCGCACGGTAGCCTTTGACCGGGCCGGTGGGTGATTCGTAGTCGGAGGTGACGCTGATGGCGTCCAGTTCGAGCGGGCTGGAGTCTTCGGCGAAGACCGGATCTGCGAGCAGGCCAAAGGCAAGACCTGCCACAGAAACCATTGTTCGAGACGACATGTTATGTTGTTCCAATAGTGATATTGAAACAATATAACATGTCTAATGAGAATGTCTGCTGTTAGCCCGAATGCCTCGGGCTAGCGCTTACTCCTCTTCTTTTTCCTTCGCGGGCGCCGGGGGCGGGCGCAAGCCGATTTCAGCGGTGAGCTTGAGCTCCTTGCCGTTGCGCATCACCTGAATCGTGACTTTGTCGGTCGGCTTGATCCGCGCCACCTGGTTCATCGAGCGACGACCATCACCGGCCGGTTCGCCGTCGATGGCAAGAATCACATCGCCCAGTTGCAGGCCGGCCTTCTGCGCCGGACCGTCACGGAAAATTCCCGCGACCACAATGCCCGGACGTCCCGACAGGCCGAACGAATCAGCCAGCTCCTGGCTCAACGGCTGCACTTCGATACCGAGCCAGCCGCGAATCACCTGGCCGTGTTCGATGATCGACTTCATCACTTCCATCGCCAGTTTGACCGGGATCGCGAAACCGATGCCTTGCGAACCGCCGGACTTGGAGAAAATCGCCGTGTTGATCCCGGTCAGGTTGCCGTTGGCGTCCACCAGCGCGCCGCCGGAGTTGCCGGGGTTGATCGCGGCGTCGGTCTGGATGAAGTCTTCGTAGTTGTTCAGGCCCAGCTGGTTACGGCCTGTGGCGCTGATGATGCCCATGGTCACGGTCTGGCCGACGCCGAACGGGTTGCCGATGGCCAGCGCGACGTCGCCGATGCGGATGTTGTCCGAGCGGCCGACGGTGATCGACGGCAGGTTTTTCAGATCGATCTTCAGAACCGCGAGGTCGGTTTCCGGGTCGCTGCCGATCACGCGGGCCAGGGTTTCACGCCCGTCCTTCAACGCCACGACTATCTGGTCGGCGCCGCTGGTCACGTGGTTGTTGGTCAGCAGGTAACCTTCGGGGCTCATGATCACGCCGGAGCCGAGGCTCGATTCCATGCGCTTCTGCTTAGGCGAGTTGTCGCCGAAGAAGCGGCGGAACTGCGGGTCTTCGAACAACGGATGGTTTGGCTTGTTGACGACTTTGGTGGTGTACAGGTTCACCACCGACGGCGCCGCCGTGGTCACCGCGTCGGCATAGGACACCGGACCCTGTTGCATGGTGGTGGTTTGCGGGGCTTGCTGCAGGTTGACGTCGAGGCTCGGGAGCCCGACCCACTGCGGGTAACGCTGGATGATCAACAGAGCGATAAGCACGCCGGCCAACAGCGGCCAGCCGGAAAAACGCAGCGCCTTGAGCATTAAGCACGTCCTGAGAGGTTGCAGGCGGTTAGAGACCGCCCATAATGTCGCGCATTATACGAGGCCGCGCGCGCCTCTGAACGGGATATTTAGGAGTCTTTTATGGCCGTCGCCCTGAACACCCTGGTCGAAGAAGCCGACCGTTACCTGAACAGCGCAAAGATTGCCGATTATTGCCCCAACGGGTTACAGGTCGAAGGTCGGCCGCAGGTGATGCGCATCGTCAGCGGCGTTACCGCCAGCCAGGCGTTGCTGGATGCGGCGGTCGAAGCACAGGCCGATCTGGTGCTGGTGCATCACGGCTATTTCTGGAAGGGCGAGAACTCGTGCATCACCGGCATGAAGCAGCGTCGGTTGAAAACCCTGCTCAAGCACGACATCAGCCTGCTGTCCTATCACCTGCCGTTGGACCTGCACCCGGAAGTCGGCAACAACGTGCAGCTCGCCCGTCAGTTGGACATCACCGTCGAAGGGCCGCTGGATCCGGATAACCTGAAGATTGTCGGTCTGGTCGGCTCGTTGAACGAACCGCTGACGCCGCGTGATTTTGCCCGCCGCGTGCAGGAGGTCATGGGCCGCGAGCCGTTGCTGATCGAGGGCAGCGAGATGATTCGTCGGGTCGGTTGGTGCACCGGTGGCGGCCAGGGTTATATCGATCAGGCGGTTTTGGCGGGCGTCGATCTGTACCTCAGCGGCGAGGCGTCCGAGCAAACCTTCCACAGCGCCCGGGAAAACGACATCAGCTTCATCGCCGCCGGTCACCACGCCACCGAGCGCTACGGTGTGCAGGCGCTGGGGGATTACCTGGCACGACGGTTTGCGCTGGAGCACATCTTCATCGATTGCCCGAATCCGATTTGAGATCACCGTTGATCAAAATGTGGGAGCGGGCTCGCTCGCGAAAGCGGTGTGTCAATCGACATCAATGTTGAATGTGAGTCCGCATTCGCGAGCAAGCCCGCTCCCACAGGGGGCCGCGTAGCCCAAACGAGGGGGTATATTCATATACCCTTTCGATCTAGCTGGCGTCCTGATTAGAAGAGGTCGCTGTGCTAGGATTCCTCGCTCGAACACGGCCCGCTGGCCGTCCATAAGATCGTTTTCGTGAGTAGCCATGGTCGACAAACTGACGCATCTGAAACAGCTGGAGGCCGAAAGCATCCACATCATCCGCGAGGTCGCCGCCGAGTTCGATAACCCGGTGATGCTGTACTCCGTCGGTAAAGATTCCGCCGTGATGCTGCACCTTGCGCGCAAGGCATTCTTCCCGGGCAAGCTGCCGTTCCCGGTGATGCACGTCGACACCCGGTGGAAGTTCAAGGAAATGTATGCGTTCCGCGACCGCATGGTCGAAGAACTGGGCCTGGACCTGATCGTTCACGTCAACCCCGATGGCGTCGCGCAGGGCATTAACCCGCTGACCCACGGCAGTGCCAAACACACCGATATCATGAAAACCGAAGGCCTCAAGCAGGCCCTCGACAAGTACGGTTTCGACGCCGCTTTCGGTGGTGCTCGTCGCGATGAAGAAAAATCCCGTGCCAAAGAGCGCGTGTATTCCTTCCGCGATACCAAGCACCGCTGGGACCCGAAAAACCAGCGTCCCGAGTTGTGGAACGTCTACAACGGCAACGTCAACAAGGGCGAATCCATTCGTGTGTTCCCGTTGTCGAACTGGACCGAACTGGACATCTGGCAGTACATCTACCTCGAAGGCATCCCGATCGTGCCGCTGTATTTCGCCGCCGAGCGCGACGTCATCGAGATGAATGGCACCTGGATCATGATCGACGACGAACGCCTGCTCAATCACCTGAGCGACGAAGACAAGGCGCGCATCGTCAAGAAGAAAGTCCGTTTCCGCACACTGGGTGACTACCCGCTGACCGGTGCGGTCGAGTCCGAGGCCACCAGCCTGACCGACATCATTCAGGAAATGCTCCTGACGCGAACTTCCGAACGCCAGGGCCGGGTCATCGACCACGATGGCGCAGGCTCGATGGAAGAAAAGAAACGTCAGGGTTATTTCTAAGGGGTTGTCATGTCGCACGTATCTGATTTGATCAGCGAGGACATCCTCGCCTACCTGGGCCAGCACGAACGCAAGGAAATGCTGCGCTTTCTGACCTGTGGCAACGTCGACGACGGCAAGAGCACCCTGATCGGGCGCCTGCTGCACGACTCCAAGATGATCTACGAAGATCACCTGGAAGCCATTACCCGCGACTCGAAAAAAGTCGGCACCACCGGCGAAGACATCGACCTGGCGTTGCTGGTCGACGGCCTGCAGGCCGAGCGTGAGCAGGGCATCACCATTGATGTCGCCTACCGCTACTTCTCCACCGCCAAGCGCAAATTCATCATCGCCGACACCCCTGGCCATGAGCAGTACACCCGCAACATGGCCACCGGTGCGTCCACCTGTGACCTGGCGATCATCTTGGTCGATGCCCGTTACGGCGTGCAGACCCAGACCCGTCGCCACAGCTTCATCGCCTCGTTGCTGGGCATCAAGCACATCGTGGTCGCCATCAACAAGATGGACCTCAACGGCTTCGACGAAAGCGTGTTCGAGTCGATCAAGGCCGATTACCTGAAGTTCGCCGACGGCATCGCGTTCAAGCCGACCACCATGGCCTTCGTGCCGATGTCGGCACTGAAAGGCGACAACGTGGTGAACAAGTCCGAGCGCTCGCCGTGGTACACCGGCCAGTCGCTGATGGAAATTCTCGAGACCGTCGAGATCGCCAACGACCGTAACTACACCGACCTGCGTTTCCCGGTGCAGTACGTCAACCGTCCGAACCTGAACTTCCGTGGTTTCGCCGGCACCCTGGCCAGCGGCGTCGTGCACAAGGGCGATGAAGTCGTGGTGCTGCCGTCGGGCAAGAGCAGCCGCGTGAAATCCATCGTCACCTTCGAAGGTGAACTGGAACACGCAGGCCCGGGTCAAGCGGTGACGCTGACCATGGAAGACGAGATCGACATCTCTCGCGGCGACTTGCTGGTGCACGCCGACAACCTGCCGCAAGTGACTGACGCCTTCGACGCCATGCTGGTGTGGATGGCCGAAGAACCGATGCTGCCGGGCAAGAAATACGACATCAAACGCGCCACGACGTACGTGCCGGGTTCGATCACCAGCATCGTCAACCGCGTTGACGTGAACACCCTGGAAGAAGGTCCGGCCAGCGCGTTGCAGTTGAACGAGATCGGTCGGGTCAAGATCAGCCTCGATGCCGCCATCGCGCTGGACGGTTACGCGAGCAACCGCACCACCGGTTCGTTCATCGTCATTGATCGCTTGACCAATGGCACCGTTGCGGCCGGCATGATCATCGCTCAGCCGTTGGCGCATGGCAGCAGCACGCACCACGGCAAACTGGCGCACGTTGCCACCGAAGAACGCGCTCAGCGTTTCGGTCAGCAGCCGGCCACCGTGTTGTTCAGCGGTTTGTCGGGCGCGGGCAAAAGCACCCTGGCTTATGCGGTTGAACGCAAGTTGTTCGACCTGGGCCGCGCGGTGTTTGTGCTCGATGGCCAGAACCTGCGTCATGACCTGAACAAAGGTCTGCCACAGGATCGCGCCGGGCGTACCGAGAACTGGCGTCGTGCCGCGCACGTTGCACGTCAGTTCAACGAAGCCGGTCTGCTGACCCTCGCTGCGTTCGTCGCACCGAGTGCCGAAGGTCGTGAGCAGGCCAGGGAACTGATTGGCAAGGAGCGTCTGCTGACGGTCTACGTCCAGGCCTCGCCAACGGTCTGTGCCGAGCGTGATCCGCAAGGTTTGTACGCCGCTGGCGGCGATAACATTCCGGGCGAATCCTTCCCGTACGACGTACCGCTGAATGCCGACCTCGTGGTCGACACCCAGTCGCTGTCGCTGGAAGAAAGCGTCAAGCAAGTGCTGGATCTGTTGCGTAGCCGCGGCGCGATCTAAGCGTTAGCCGTCAATAAAAAACCCGCCGATGAGTGATCATCGGCGGGTTTTTTTGTGTCCTTTGAATCGCCAAGATCGCAGCCTTCGGCAGCTCCTACAGGGGATTGGTATACACCTGTAGGAGCTGCCGAAGGCTACGATCTTTTGATCTTAGGTGTCTGGATACTCCCGATGCATCTGCCCCAGCAACGCATCCTTGTCTTCCCACAACTGATTGATCCAGCCCTGGAACTGCAACCGATACTCGCCATTCAGGCCGGCCAAGCCCCGGGAGTTCTGACATGGCTGTGAACTGCCAGCATCATTGACGCTATCGGATTTGGACTACACGAATATCGGAAATGGGTAAGTTTTATTAATTCGAAAATGGGAATAGTGTTGTTGGCAGAGTAGATGCGCTTGATTGTCAGCTTTATATGAAGAATATACATGTGAATTAGAATTGCTTATGTTGGCGATCGAGGAATTATGGTGTGCGAAATAAAATATTATCCATTCCTGATGGGCATGTGCTTAGTACTTTTGAAATTGTTTTTTTGATAATTATTTTGTTCTATTTTTCTGTTATCTCATTTCATTATTTTGGGAGGATTGTAGAAATTCCTCTGGTTCCAAAAAAAGTAGTTTTGAAAAGCGCTTTTGTATATAGAAGTATTTCGGAGGTTTCAAAAACTACGTCAAATTTGTATCTCAGGATTGGGCCAGATGATGAAGCGTATGAATATGTTATCGAAGCGTCTACTCGTGCTGTTAAACACTTGGATTTTAGCAAGTCGCGAAAGCTATGGGTCGCTGTTGAGCCGGATCGGAGTAAGAGATTTATTTGGGGGGTGTATGATGATGAGCTAGGGTTGTTAATAAGTCGGAAAGATATACTGGAGTGGGCGCAATATAGCAATTCTGTAAATTATTTTTTGATTGTTACATTGGGTATTGGTTTTCTGTATTTGCTGTTTGTGCTTTTTAAGAATGGTGTTTGGAATAGGCTTTTAGCAAAAAGGATAGCGCGTGAAAATCGATCGGATTGATAACAAAATATTTGTAATTGACGAGTTCTTGACCCGAAGTGAAGAGGAGAGCATAAACCTTCAGCTCAAAGGCGCGGTCTGGAGATACAACTGGCCAAATTATGAGGAGCTTCCTTTTATTAGACCTTGCTGGCATGTTTTTATTGCCGGTAAAGGCCGCCCTGATCGGCAGTCTTGCGTAGAGGAACTGGGCAGTAACGAATCATGGCGTTTTCTGGTTGGGTTTTGGGAGAGGTTGTCAAAATTACATGACTTCAACATTACCTTGTTGGGCGTTTATGCAAATGGGCAGACGTTTGGTCAAGACACGATTATTCACCGGGATAACAAAACGCACCCCGGGCTGACGGTAATCATTTTCTGTAATGAACATTGGCCGACCTCTTGGGGAGGGGAGCTTGTTTTCTATGATGATGAGAAAGAGAACACCATCAAGTCTGTGCTTCCTAAATCACGACGGGTGGTGATTTTCGATGGGCGCATTCCACATGCTGCGAGATCTCCTTCGGTTAAGTGTGATCAAGTAAGAATGACGCTTGCCTTTAAAACTGTTATCAAGGAGTAAGTTATGGCAGGGAAAGCCGTATTATTTGTAAGTGTTGTTAATGATGGTGTAACCGTCGGCTCGGGCGCGACTGCGGTGGCAGATCAGTTTCTGGTTAACGGGACTGGAATGGTGCTGTTGAATCAGTCGGCTCAAACTGGCGCTGTAATAGCAAGTGTGACCTCAGTGACAAAACTTGCAGGGCCTTATGTTCCGATCGTTAGCATGCCGGCGAACATTGTGGCGGGAACAATTACGTTTCTTAAGATTGGGGTAGATATCAGAGATGGGGCCGAGATCAAGGCGGGTGATGTTATTAGTCTTGTTGGGAATGTCGCTGGTGTGATTGCTACAATGGCAATTCTAGGTGGGGCCGCCCCTGCGCTTGTTGCTGGTTTAGCCATAGTTACCATCATCTCCGGGTTGGCTTCAGTTGTTGACTCGGAAACAATTAAAAAAATCGCGACAAACGCTGCAAACTTTTTTAAAGACAATCCAATGGACAGTTATCTTGATTATTCCTGCGCCCCCGACAGGCAAATCGTTCATAGCAATACGCTAAGAGACGAGTATGTCAATCAAATGCTTGGCTGTTATTGGATACCTGAAACAGGAGAGTTACGGGCAGTTACTATGGCTGTTTCCAATGAAACCATTGGTAATATCGATGTCGGGGAAAAGGCAGAGGCAGAGGCAGAGGTAGAGGTAGGGGGCGTGTCAGAAGTAGAAGTAGAAGTAACAGAGGTTGAGACTGGGGGTAGTAGTGGCGGCATTGGCAGCAGTTATTATCCCCATGCAGTGCCTGTCATACCCGCCCCCCGTCCTGACATAATCCCGGTTGTTACCATTGGTCCACTTGATTTTGGTGATGGAAGTAGGGGGGCTGACGATAATGGCGATGGGTACGGTTGTTGTTCGGGCGGAAGTGATGGTTATGTTTAGTGGGCCACATTTATAAACTAGATATTGCTCAGCTGTTCACAAGTTGGGCGCCAGATTAAGCAGCACAATCGGTAACTACCAAAATTCCCGATGAAAAACCCGCCGATGAGTGATCATTGGCGGTTTTTTTTGTGGGTCAACTCGGTCAACTGTGGGAGCTAGCCTGCTAGCGATTGCGGTGAATCAGGCAATAAATCTGCTGAATGTGAACCCGCTATCGCCAGCAGGCTGGCTCCCACAGTAGGTCAGTGTTTGGCTGGATACTCCCGATGCATCTGCCCCAGCAACGCATCCTTGTCTTCCCACAACTGATTGATCCAGCCCTGGAACTGCAACCGATACTCGCCATCCTGGTCGTAATTCTTGCCGATGAACTGCGGTGGAATCTTCAGCTCCTGAAAATGCACCACCACGTCCGCAACGTTCCCGCACAGCAAATCCCAGTAACCCGGACGCCCACCCGGATAGTGAATGGTCACGTTGACGATCGACTCCAGCTGCTCACCCATCGCGTCCAGCACAAACGCAATGCCGCCTGCCTTGGGTTTAAGCAGGTACTTGAACGGGGATTTCTGCTGGGCATGCTTGCCTTCAGTAAACCGCGTGCCTTCGACGAAGTTGAAAATCCCCACCGGGTTATTGCGGAACTTGTCGCAAGTCTTGCGGGTGGTTTCCAGGTCCTTGCCTTTCTTCTCCGGGTGCTTTTCCAGGTAGGCCTTGGAATAGCGCTTCATGAACGGAAAGCCCAACGTCCACCAGGCCAGACCAATCACCGGCACCCAGATCAGCTCCTGTTTGAGAAAGAACTTCAGCGGCTGGATACGACGGTTGAGCACGTATTGCAGCACCATGATGTCGACCCAGCTCTGGTGGTTGCTGGTGATCAGGTATGAGTGCTGATAGTCCAGCCCTTCGAGGCCGCTGAGGTGCCAGCGAGTGCGGCAGACCAGGTTCATCCAGGCCTTGTTGTTGCTGATCCAGGCTTCATGGGTGTGGCTCATCAACCAGCGCGTGAAACGCTGAGTGAGGGCGAAGGGCAGCACCTTGAAGATCGCCACGCAGAACAGAAACGAGCAGAGAAGAATCGTATTCAGTGCCAGCAACAATGAGGCAATGACGCCGCGCACGACGGCAGGTAGAAAATCCAGCATTTAAAGATCCATAGGTCGGTTGGCAGCTTGAATCGCGGTCAACGCGATGGTGTAGACGATGTCGTCGACTTGCGCGCCGCGCGGCAAATCATTCACCGGTTTGCGCAGACCTTGCAGCATCGGCCCGAGGCTGACGCAATTGGCGCTGCGTTGCACGGCTTTGTGGGTGGTGTTGCCGGTGTTCAGGTCGGGGAACACGAACACGGTGGCGCGTCCGGCGACCTGACTGTTTGGCGCCAGTTGCCGGGCGACGGTTTCGTTGGCGGCGGCGTCGTATTGCAACGGACCGTCGATCAGCAGCGAGTGCTGTTGTTCGTGGGCGAGCAGCGTCGCTTCACGGACCTTCTCGACTTCTTCGCCGCTGGCCGATTCGCCGCTGGAGTAACTGATCATCGCCACCCGTGGCGTGATGCCAAATGCCGCAGCCGAGTCGGCGCTTTGCAGGGCGATCTCGGCCAGTTCGCTGGCGCTCGGGTGCGGGTTCATCACGCAGTCGCCGTAGACCAGCACTTCTTCGGGGAACAGCATGAAGAACACCGATGACACCAGGGTGCAGCCCGGTGCGGTTTTAATCAGCTGCAAGGCCGGGCGGATGGTGTTGGCGGTGGAGTGAATGACCCCGGACACCAGGCCGTCGACTTCATCCAGCGCCAGCATCATCGTGCCGATCACCACGGTGTCTTCCAGTTGCTGCTCGGCCATCGGCGCGTTGAGGCTTTTGCTTTTGCGCAGCGCAACCATTGGCTCGACGTAGCGTTCGCGGATCAGGTCCGGGTCGAGGATTTCCAGGCCCGGCGGCAGCTCGATATCGTGGGCACGGGCCACGGCTTCGACGTCCGCCGGTTTCGCCAGCAACACGCAACGGGCAATGCCGCGCGCCTGACAAATCGCTGCCGCTTGCACGGTCAGCGGCTCGCTGCCTTCGGGCAACACGATGCGCTTGTTGGCGGCCTGGGCGCGCTGGATCAATTGATAACGGAACACCGCGGGCGACAGGCGCATTTCCCGTGGCGTGCCGCAGCGCTGGTGCAGCCAGTTGGCATCGAGATGGCTGGCGACGAAGTCGGTGATGATCTCCGCCCGCTCGCGGTCGTCGATCGGGATTTCCTTGTTCAAACCATTCAACTGGTTGGCGGTCTCGTAGGAACCGGTGCTCACCGACAACACCGGCAAACCGGCCTGCAACGCGCCACGGCACAAGTCCATGATGCGCGGGTCGGGCAGGGTGTCGCTGGTCAACAACAGGCCGGCCAATGGCACGCCGTTCATGGCTGCGAGGCTGACGGCGAGGATGATGTCGTCGCGATCACCGGGTGTCACCACCAGCACGCCGGGCTTGAGCAGCTCCACGGTGTTGCGCATGGTGCGCGCGCAGATGATGATTTTGGTCATGCGCCGGGTTTCGTAATCCCCGGCGTTGAGAATCTGCGCGCCCATCAGGTCGGCGACGTCGCGGGTGCGGGGGGCGTTGAGTTCCGGCTGGAACGGGATGCAGCCGAGCAGTTTGAAATCGCCGCTGCGCAGCAACGGCGAATGCTCTTTCAGGCGCGAGGCGAAGGCCTCCATGCTTTCCTCGGTCTTGACCTTGTTGAGGATTACGCCGAGGACTTTCGGGTCTTTCGGACCGCCAAACAATTGCGCCTGCAATTCCACGCGGCCGGAGAGCTCGGTCAGCACTTCGTTTTCCGGCGCCGAGACCAGGATCACGTCGGCGTCGAGGCTCTTGGCCAAATGCAGGTTAACCCGTGCGGCGTAACTGGCGCTGCGGGTCGGGACCATGCCTTCGACGATCAGCACGTCCTTGCCGATGGCCGCTTGCTGATAAAGGGTGATGATTTCTTCGAGCAACTCGTCAAGCTGGCCGTCGCCCAGCATGCGCTCGACGTGTGCCAGACCCAGCGGTTGCGGCGGTTTCAAACCGTGGGTGCGCGCCACCAGTTCGGTGGAGCGCTCAGGCCCGGTGTCGCCCGGATGGGGCTGGGCGATCGGTTTGAAAAAGCCGACCTTGAGGCCGGCGCGCTCGAGGGTGCGCACCAGCCCGAGGCTGATGGAGGTCAGACCCACACCAAAATCGGTGGGTGCGATAAAAAAAGTTTGCATGCGGATTCTCTAAAGGAGCATGACAAAGGTGATCATCTATAGCTGACGATCTACCGAAATTCAGTCGCCAAGGTTATCGCTAACCGAGCCCTGTGCGCACCACCCGCAATCAAAGGGTTGACCTATTTTTTCATGGCGCTGCAGTGGGTCCATGACCCAGGCGCGTGATTGCCACGGCGGCTGGTGGCGCAGGTGTTGCGTGTGGCCACAGGAAAGCTCGGCCACCCAATGCCCGTCCTCGTCCTGATGAAAACCGGTGACCGTTGAGGCTTGCGCCGCGTTCCGTCTGTCCGGGTTGTGTTCGCTTTCGGACGATTGCTTCGCTAAACTTGGTCTTTCTAAATTCTTATGCAAAAGGTCTCGCCCCATGCTGATCGCCGCCAATAAGGCTGTCTCCATCGACTATACCCTGACCAACGACGCTGGTGAGGTCATCGACAGCTCCGCCGGCGGCGCGCCGCTGGTCTACCTGCAAGGTGCAGGCAACATCATCCCGGGCCTGGAGAAGGCTCTGGAAGGCAAAGCAGTCGGCGACGAGCTGACCGTAGCCGTTGAACCTGAAGATGCTTACGGCGAGTACGCTGCTGAACTGGTCAGCACTTTGAGCCGCAGCATGTTCGAAGGCGTTGACGAACTGGAAGTGGGCATGCAGTTCCACGCTTCCGCGCCGGACGGCCAGATGCAGATCGTCACCATTCGTGATCTGGACGGCGACGATGTCACCGTCGACGGCAATCACCCGTTGGCCGGTCAGCGCCTGAATTTCCAGGTCAAGATCATCGACATCCGCGATGCCAGCCAGGAAGAAGTCGCTCATGGTCACGTCCATGGCGAAGGTGGCCATCACCACTGATTTTCTGCGCTAAGCTCAGATAACTGGAGAGGCGCCCGAGGGCGCCTTTTTAGTCCGCGGCTGTCCCTGGTGACACCGCCAAGAGGCTGTTTCGAGAAGAACACGGGAATTTGGAGTTCGTCATGAGTGCTTTTCACGACCTTAATTTGACAGCCCTGGATGGTCAGGAGCTTCCGCTGGCGCCCTTCAAAGGGAACGTCGTGCTGGTGGTCAACGTCGCCTCCAAATGTGGCCTGACCCCACAATACGCGGCGCTGGAAAACCTCTACCAGCAATACAAAGGTAAGGGTTTCAGCGTGCTGGGCTTGCCGTGCAACCAGTTTGCCGGGCAGGAACCAGGCACCGAGCAAGAGATCCAGGAGTTCTGCAGCCTCAACTATGGCGTGACCTTTCCGTTGTCCAGCAAGCTGGAAGTCAACGGTCACGAGCGTCATCAGTTGTATCGCCTGCTGGCGGGCGAGGGTGCCGAGTTTCCGGGTGACATCACCTGGAACTTCGAAAAATTCCTGCTCGGCAAGGACGGTCGCGTATTGGCGCGATTCTCGCCGCGCACGGCGCCGGATGATCCGAGTGTCATTCAGGCGATCGAAAAAGCCCTGAGCTGATTCTCTACTGTAGGAGCCGGCAAGCCGACTCCTACAGTTTCGTGTGACTTTTAGATCTTAATCACGGAAATCAATAGTGCTGTTCATTGCGACGGACTCTCCATATTATCGCCGTCATAAAGTCTATTCCCGTGGAGCGTCCCATGCCTGTCAAAGCCCTGTTCAAACCGTTCCACCTCGGCACCCTTGAACTGCCGACCCGTGTCGTCATGGCGCCGATGACCCGTTCGTTCTCGCCGGGTGGCGTGCCCAATTCCAAAGTGATCGAGTACTACCGTCGTCGCGCCGCCGCTGGCGTTGGCTTGATCATCACCGAGGGCACCACCGTCGGCCACAAGGCCTCCAACGGCTACCCGAACGTGCCGCATTTCTACGGTGAAGCCGCGCTGGCCGGCTGGAAGAAAGTCGTGGACGCGGTACACGCAGAAGGCGGCAAGATCGTGCCGCAACTGTGGCATGTCGGCAGCGTGCGTCGCATTGGCACCGAGCCGGACGCGAGCGTGCCGGGTTACGGTCCGTCGGAAAAATTGAAGGACGGCCAGGTCGTGGTTCACGGCATGACCAAGCAAGACATCCAGGACGTAATCGCCGCGTTTGCCCAGGCCGCCAAGGATGCCCAGAGCATCGGCATGGATGGCGTGGAAATCCACGGCGCCCACGGCTACCTCGTGGACCAGTTCTTCTGGGAAGGCACCAATCAGCGCAGCGACGAATACGGCGGCGACCTGGCCAACCGTTCGCGTTTCGCCATCGAACTGATCCAGGCTGTGCGTGCGGCAGTCGGTGAAGGTTTTCCGATCATCTTCCGTTTCTCGCAGTGGAAGCAGCAGGATTACACCGCGCGTCTGGTGCAAACTCCGGAGGCCTTGGGCGAATTCCTCAAGCCGTTGTCCGAGGCCGGCGTGGACATTTTCCACTGCTCGACACGCCGTTTCTGGGAGCCGGAGTTCGACGGTTCCGAACTGAACCTGGCCGGCTGGGCCCGCAAGCTCACCGGCAAGCCGACCATCACCGTCGGCAGCGTCGGCCTGGATGGCGAGTTCCTGCAGTTTATGGTCAACACCGACAAGATCGCGCAGCCGGCCAGCCTGGAAAAACTGCTGGAGCGTTTGAACAACGACGAGTTCGATCTGGTAGCGGTAGGGCGTGCGCTGCTGGTGGACCCGGACTGGGCGCAGAAAGTGCGTGACGGGCGTGAGGGCGACATCCTGCCGTTCAGCCGTGAAGCGTTGATGACGCTGGTTTAAGCGGCGCCTTCACTGGCCTCATCGCGGGCAAGCCCGCTCCCACAGGATTTTGTGGCGGACACATGGTTTGTGCTCACCTCGAACACTGTGGGAGCGGGCTTGCCCGCGAAGACTGATTCAATATCACCAAAGATCTCAAGGTACGGTCGGTGCATTCGGCACCACCACCTCCCCAACACAAGCCCCCCGCAACTGCCCCTCGAACTGCTCGATAATCGCCGCCCAACCCTGGCGACTCGCATGCTGTCGCGCATTCAGCCTCACGCAACGCAAGGTTTCGCGCTTCTCCAACAACCAGGTCGCGGCATCGTTGAACGCTTCCTCATCTCCCGGCATCGCCAGCACGCCGTTGTAGCCATGGCGAATATGCTGAGCCGCTGCCGCCTGATCGTAGGCCACCACGCCCAACCCTGACGCGAGTGCCTCAAGCACCACATTGCCGAAGGTTTCGGTCATGCTCGGAAACAAAAACACATCCCCTGACGCATAGTGGCTGGCCAAGGCTTCGCCGCGCTGTGCACCGCAGAAAATCGCCTCGGGCAATTCCTGCTCCAGAGCCACTCGTTGCGGACCGTCACCGACGATGATCAGTTTTAGGTTTCGCTGTGGATAAGTCGTTTTCAGTCTGTCGAAACAGCGCTTGAGCAAACCAAGATTTTTCTCCGGTGCCAGGCGTCCTACGTGAATGACGGCAATGTCCTTCTCACCCAAGCCCCATTGATCACGCAACGCTTGCAGCCGTTTAGTCGGGTGAAACAGCTGGCTGTCGACCCCGCGCGACAGCAATGCCAACCGCTCGAAATGCCGGCGCTCCAGCTCCAGGCGCTGGCTGACACTCGGCACCAGAGTCAGGGTCGAACGATTGTGAAACCAGCGCAGGTAGTGGGTCAGCAGACGCGTGAGCAAGCCGAGCCCGTACTGATTGGAATACTGCTGGAAATTGGTGTGGAAGCCGCTGACCACCGAGATCCCCAGGCGCCGTGCTGCACGCAAAGCGGACAATCCCAATGGCCCTTCCGTGGCGATGTACAGCACGTCCGGGCGCTGGCGCTTCCAGCGTCGCAACAGCTTGTGCATCGACGACTGACCCCATTGCAAACCCGGATACCCCGGCAGCGGCCAGCCCCGGCACAGCAGCAATTCATCGTCGCTGCCCAGCTGCTGATCGCAACCCTGCCGTGGCCGCACCAGTTCCACCTGATGCCCGCGCGCGCGCAGACCGTCGCACAAGCGGCCAAGGGTATTGGCCACGCCGTTGATTTCGGGAGGGTAGGTTTCGGTGATCAGGGTGATATGCAGAGCTGTCGTCATGACCTCAGTGTCGGCTGAGGCCATGTCGGCGTTGTGGCGTTTTGATGATGGATTTGTGACGGGATGAGCATTGAATGCCATTTGGCCGTCCGACTCAGGATGGACATTGGACGAGTGTCTCGTCCCCAAAGCGTAAACTCGTTTGAGCGTTTGCTGAGGCAAAAAACCATGAAAAGGGTGACGCTTCCACCCTTTGCAGATTAATATGACAGTCTTAAAAATTGTGTAGTGATATTGCTGTGCGATATGTGTTCGCCCTAATTCACAACTACATCTCTCAATGAAGATCCACTGTGGCCAGGGAACAGTACGTTGAAAAAAGTCGCGATACTTCAATCTAACTACATCCCTTGGAAAGGGTATTTTGACATGATCGCATCAGTGGATGAGTTTATCCTCTATGATGACATGCAATATACTCGGCGTGATTGGCGAAATCGTAATCAGATTAAAACACCGCAAGGTGTGCAATGGTTGACAGTGCCAGTTTTAGTGAAAGGAAAGTATCATCAGAAAATCAGGGAAACTGAGATAGATGGTGTTGAGTGGGCCGCGTCACATTGGAAGTCTCTGGTTCAAAATTACAGTCGCGCTCCGCACTTCAATGAAATAGCACAATGGCTTGAACCGCTTTATCTGAATGAGCGTTACACCCATATTTCAGAGCTTAATCAGCGATTTATTCAAGCTATTTGCGATTTCCTGGAAATCAAGACGATTATTAGTCGTTCATCGGATTATGAGTTGATCGACGGTAAAACGGAACGCCTTGCCGATCTTTGTGCACAGGCGGGAGGGAGCGAGTACATCTCTGGACCTTCTGCCAAGGACTACGTTGATGAAGCTATCTTTGAAGCGATGAATATAAAGTTAACCTGGTTCGACTACTCAGGTTATCCGGAGTATTCGCAGTTATGGGGCGAATTTGCCCATGGTGTCACGGTCCTTGATCTGCTTTTTAATTGTGGAAAAGACGTTTATCGCCAGATGAGGCACGTTGCTCCATGAAACTCTCAATCGTAGCCACTCTTTATCAGTCAGCCTCTTACATAGAGGAGTTTCATTCGCGCGTGAGTGCTGTCGCGATGACGCTTGCAGGGGATGATTATGAGATCCTGCTGGTGTATGATGGATCTCCCGATAACAGTCTTGATATCGCCATCTCGCTCACTGAGCGAGACCATCATGTCGTACTTATCGATCTCTCCCGTAATTTCGGCCATCATAAGGCCATGATGACGGGGCTCTCCCACGCAAAAGGAGAAAAAATATTCCTGATTGACAGCGATCTGGAAGAAGAGCCGGAGTGCTTGCTCAACTTTGACCAGCAAATCAATCAGACCGCCTGTGATGTTGTTTACGGAGTGCAGGAGCAGCGCAAAGGCGGCTGGTTTGAGCGATGGAGCGGCCGGTGGTTCTATCGTTTCTTTCAAGCCCTGACTGGACTCGCCCTGCCAGAGAATATTGTCACTGCAAGATTAATGACTCGTCGCTACGTGGACGCTTTACTACGCCATAAGGAACGAGAGATATTTATTGCCGGTCTTTGGCATATTACCGGGTTTGAACAGCAGCCGCAGACGGTCAAAAAGAGCAATACCAGTCAGACGACTTATACACTCAGAAGAAAGATGTCTATATTGGTGAATTCGGTAACATCGTTCAGCAATGCGCCATTGATTGGTATTTTTTATATAGGTGTGTCTATTTCGTTTTTTGCACTACTTTATATTGTTTATTTGACAGCCAACTGGATGTTTCTCGCAAAGCCAATGAACGGCTGGACGTCGGTCATGGCCTCTATCTGGCTACTTGGCGGTATGATAATTTCGTTTATCGGTGTCGTGGGGATCTATCTTTCCAAGATATTTTCCGAGTCAAAACAGCGCCCCTACACTATCGTGAGGCAGATTTATGCACAGCGACAAAACTGAGCTCCTTGATGAAGTAGCGAGCTACTACTCGAGCAAGCTTGCACTGCATGGCGAGACACCGAATGGGGTGGACTGGAATGGTGAACAGGGCCAGGCGCTGCGTTTCGAGCAACTCTGCAAAGTAATCGATGGGCCGCAGGACTGTACTGTCAATGATCTGGGATGTGGCTACGGTGCGCTGGTTGACTACTTAAATAACAAGCCTCAGAAATTTTCATATCTTGGTATAGATGTTTCAAAAGAGATGATTCAGGCCGCCGAACAGCGTTACGCAAAACTGTCCGGTATTCGATTCATTGCCGGGTCCGAGCCCGACTCTGTCGCTGACTATGGCGTCGCAAGTGGTATTTTTAATGTTCGCCTGGGTCGTTCAGACGACGAGTGGCTGAGCTATCTTGAAAAAACACTGGATGTTCTGGATCGAACAAGTCGTCTGGGGTTCTCTTTTAATTGCCTCACCTCCTACTCTGACGAAGATAAGAAGCGAGATGATCTGTACTACGCCGATCCTTGCCTGTTATTTGATTTATGCAAACGGCGTTACTCTCGTCATGTAGCCCTTCTGCACGATTATGGGTTGTACGAATTCACTATTCTTGTAAGGAAAATGTGATGAGAAAAAAATTAGTGATTTTCGGCTCTGGCGATATTGCGCAGTTGGCCCACTTTTACTTTAGTACAGACTCCACTTATGAGGTTGTTGCTTTCACTGTGGACGGTAGTTATATCGAGGCGCCTACTTTCTGTGGTCTACCAGTAGTTGCATTCGAAGACGTAGCCGAGCACTATCCAACGCACAGTCACGAGCTGTTTATTGCCCTGAGCTACTCGAAGCTCAATGCAGTGCGCAAAGAAAAATATCTTGCAGCCAAGGCACTCGGCTACACGCTTGCTAGTTACATAAGCAGTCATGCCACGGTGCTCAATGAAGGCCGGATTGGCGACAATTGTTTTATTCTTGAAGATAATACCATTCAGCCATTCGTTAATATTGGCAATAATATTACTTTGTGGAGCGGTAACCATATTGGTCACCACTCTACGATACAGGATCATACGTTTATCGCATCCCAAGTAGTGGTTTCTGGTGGTGTGCATATCGGCGAGCAGTGTTTTATCGGGGTTAATGCGACTCTTCGTGATCATATAACGGTCGAGGACAAGTGCGTCGTTGGTGCGGGTGCACTGCTGTTAGCAAACGCTGAACAGGAGGGTGTATTTATCGGCACGGCGACTGAGCGCTCTAAAGTTCCGAGCAGCAAGCTGAGAAAACTATGAAGTCGACATGGAAAAAGCTCGGGCAATTATTTTTTGTCGAGGGTGATGCGCGTCATCCCAAGTTATTATCTCATGCCGCCAACCCGTTACCGGTACATCTGCACGATGATGTCTTTCGGATATTTTTCAGTGGTCGGGATTCTGATAACCGCTCCTCCGTTGGGGCTGTGGATATCGATATTGAAAAACGAAAAGTCATCAAAGAACACCCTTCACCTTTCATGGAGCATGGACCGAAAGGCAGTTTTTACGCTGATGGTATAAGCATTGGTAACTGCTACACGGTGGGTGGCGTGCAATACATGCTTTTCATGGGGTGGCAGGCGCCAATTGATCAGCATTGGAGGGGGGATGTCGGCAGGTTAGTTGTCAATGCGGATACTATGCTGACGCTTGATAGCAAAAATCCGTTCATGAGCGCTGATAAAGACGATCCTGTAAGCCTTTCTTACCCGTGGGTGCGTGAAGACGGAAACGGCGGATATGACATGTGGTATGGATCGACCCGTACTTGGGATTCGGGTAACGGGTAAATGATTCATGTGATCAACTCGGCGCATTCCCTTGATGGCCAAAACTGGAAGCGTAACGGCTTGGCAATCCCCTTCGAACTTGGAGTCGCTCAAGCGTTTTCGCGCCCAACCGTCGCAAAAAACCATCTGGGTGGATTGGAGATGTGGTTCTCCTATCGCAGCGGAGCCGGGGAAACCTATCGTATCGGCTACGCAACCACTGACGAAGGCAAGCAATGGCGATTGGCGCTGGAGGATGCCGCTATCGATGTTTCATCAGAAGGCTGGGATAGCGAGATGATCGAATACCCGTTTGTGTTTGATCATAAGGGAAGTCGGTACATGCTTTATAACGGTAATAGCTATGGTAAAACCGGCTTTGGCCTGGCTGTACTGGAGAGAGGCTGATGGCTCGTATATTCGATTATATGTATATATTTGCAACCATCCTGCTGACCGTCTATGGGCAAATTATTCTTAAATGGCGAATCTCTCACTACGGTGCATTCCCCTCTGACACGCCTCAAAAAATTAAATTTCTTTTTTTGCTGTTTTTGGATCCAGCGATTGTTTCAGGGTTCGCAGCGGGATTTTTAGCATCGTTAGCCTGGATGGCGGCGATGACCAAGTTTGATCTTAGTCACGCCTATCCATTTATGAGCTTGAACTTCGTTGTCGTTTTGCTTTTAAGTGGTTGGATTCTAAGTGAGCCAATGACACTCCAGAAATCAATGGGCGTTGGCCTTATTATTCTGGGCACAGTTATTGCCGCGCGTGGATAACAACGAAAAGCAAGTCCCTAACGAGGTTTGGCAGTGAGGTTTTCTACTCCACGCTCGCGCACCCAGAACAACGTCGCACCCGCCACCGCCGCCGGCATCATCAGGATGTTGACCACCGGAATCAGCAGCACCAGGTAAACACTGCCGCCAAAACTCATGCTCTGCCAGCGCTTCTCGCGCAGCCAGGCGAGCATCTCGTTCCAGCCCAGCTTGTGGTTGTCCGCCGGGTAGTCGATGTATTGGATCGCCATCATCCACACCCCGAACAGCAGCCACAGCGGTGCAGCGATGATGTTCACCACCGGGATGAACGAGAGGATGAACAACCCGATCGCCCGCGGCAGGAAGTAGCCCAGTTTGCGCATTTCCCGAGCGAGGGTGCGCGGGATCATGGCGATCAGTTCGCCCCAGCTGAAGGCCGGAAAGTCATCGGTGCCGCGCACCACCACTTCGACCTTCTCCGCGAGGAAGCCGTTGAACGGTGCGGCGATGACGTTGGCCAGCATGGTGAAGGTGAAAAACACCATCAACACCACCAGCACCACGAAAATCGGCCAGAGCACGTAACTGAGAAAACTCAGCCAGTCGGGCAGGGACGGCATCAGCGTGTCGACCCACAGGCTGAATTGATGGCCGGCCAGATAGATCAATCCGACGAACAGCACCAGATTGATCGCCAGCGGCAGCAACACGAACAAACGCAGGCTGGGGCTGAGGACCAGCTTGAGGCCTTCGCGCAGGTATTGCGGGCCGGACAGAACAGGGGCGGGCATATCGTGCTCCGAGCAGAGGGGAAACGCGCCGACCTTACCGGCTTTGCCTTGCGGACGAAAGCGCGACGGCGGGATCGACATTAACTGTAACAAAGGGGTCTTTATATTCAGCGTGACCGGATAGAGGCCACCTATGAGCTGGATTGTTAATCCGTATTTCCTTAATCTTCGCCCCCTCGATACGCTGCACCCATTCTTTTTACAGGACTGTCGAGCTCAAGCCTTCCCCAAGTGCTTTCAACGGTCCTTTTTTATTCCCGCCGGCAACCCGGCGTTCCGCGCCAGGTGTTCCGGGCCGGTCAACAGGAGCATGTCATGTCTGAAGTCCGTCATTCGCGAGTGATTATTCTCGGTTCCGGCCCTGCCGGTTACAGCGCCGCGGTCTATGCCGCCCGTGCCAACCTCAAACCTTTGCTGATTACCGGCATGCAGGCCGGCGGTCAACTGACCACCACCACTGAAGTCGACAACTGGCCGGGCGATGTCCACGGCCTGACCGGCCCGGCGTTGATGGAACGGATGCGTGAGCACGCCGAGCGCTTTGAAACCGAGATCGTTTTCGATCACATCAATGCCGTGGACTTCGCTGCCAAGCCGTACACCCTGACCGGCGACAGTGCGACTTACACCTGCGACGCCCTGATCATCGCTACCGGCGCCAGCGCTCGCTACCTGGGCCTGCCATCAGAAGAAGCGTTCATGGGCAAAGGCGTTTCGGCCTGTGCGACCTGCGACGGTTTCTTCTACCGCAACAAGCCTGTGGCCGTGGTCGGTGGCGGTAACACCGCTGTCGAAGAGGCGCTGTACCTGGCCAACATCGCCAGCACGGTGACCCTGATCCACCGTCGCGAAACTTTCCGCGCCGAGAAGATCCTGATCGACAAGCTCAATGCTCGCGTTGCCGAAGGCAAGATTATCCTGAAGCTGAACTCGAACCTGGACGAAGTCCTGGGCGACAACATGGGCGTGACCGGTGCTCGCCTGAAGAACAACGACGGCAGCTTCGACGAGCTGAAAGTCGACGGCGTGTTCATTGCCATCGGCCACACCCCGAACACCTCGTTGTTCGAAGGCCAACTGACGTTGAAAGACGGCTATCTGGTGGTGCAGGGCGGCCGTGAAGGCAACGCTACCGCGACTAACATCGAAGGCATCTTCGCGGCCGGCGACGTGGCTGACCACGTTTACCGCCAGGCGATCACCTCGGCCGGCGCTGGCTGCATGGCGGCACTGGATGCCGAGCGTTACCTCGACGATCTGCAGAACGCCAAGTTCTGAGACCGTTGAAATGAAAAAACCGGCTTCGGCCGGTTTTTTTTTGCCCACGGAAAGTGCGTTCACCCCCCTTGTGGGAGCTAGTCTGGTAGCTCCCACAGGGACTGCATGGGCATTAAATTCAGACTAGTTTCTTCAGGCATGCCTCGAGGATGTCCAGACCTTCCTCCAGTATGGTGGCCTCGGTGGTCAACGGCGCCAGCAGCCGAATGATGTGGCGCGACTTGCCGCTGGGCATCAGCAGCAAACCCGACTCGCGCGCCAGGGCCAGCAATTGCGTCAACTGCGCCGGAGCCGGTGTGCCGTCGGCATGGGCCAGTTCGATGCCGCGCATTGCACCAACGCCGGTCAGGCGTCCGAGAAAGGGAAACCTTGTTCGCGCGCCAGGCGTCGTAGCGACTGACAATCGCTTCTTCCTGTTGCGCGCCCCACGCGTGCAGGTTGGCGTCGGTCAATTCATCCAGCGTCGCCAACGCCGCGGCGCAAGCGATCGGATTGCCCGAGTAAGTGCCGCCCAGCCCGCCCTTGGGCAAGGTGTCGAGCAGTGACTTGCGTCCCACCACCGCGCCCAGCGGTACACCGCCGGCGATGCTTTTGGCCAGCAGGATCAGGTCGGGTTCGATACCCAGTCGCGAGAACGCAAACCGCTGGCCGGTGCGGCCGAAACCGGACTGGATTTCATCGGCGATCAGCAGGATGTTCTTTTCATCACAGAACTTGCGCAAGGCCTGAGCGAACGCCACGTCCATCGCCAGGAAGCCCGCTTCGCCCTGCACCGGCTCGACGATAAAACACGCCACGTCGTCGACATCGATCTCGACGCTGAACAGCCGATCCATCGCCTTCAACGCTTCGGCGCAGGTCACGCCGTTGTCTTTGCTCGGGTACGGCAAGTGGAACACCGGGCCGGGCAGCACGCCGACCTTCTGTTTGTAAGGCGCGACTTTGCCATTGAGGTTGAGGGTGGCGAGGGTGCGACCGTGGAAGGCGCCGTCGAAAGCGATGACAGCCGTGCGGCCGGTCGCGCCACGGACGATCTTCAGGGCGTTCTCCGCCGCTTCCGCGCCGCTGTTGGTGAGCATGCCGCTGACCGGGTAATCCACCGGAATGAACGCGGCCAGACGCTCCATGAGTTCGAGGTAGGGCACGTGTGGGGCGGCGTTGAACGCGTAGTGCGTCAGCCGGGTGGCCTGTTCGCGAATGGCCTCGACGATGCGCGGGTGGCAATGGCCGAGGTTCAGCACGCCGATGCCGCCGACAAAGTCGATGTAGCGTTTGCCCTCGGTGTCCCAGACCTCGGCATTTTTGCCATGGCTGAGAGTGACGGGGTGCACGATGTTGATCGACTGGCTGATGGATTCGCTGCTCATGGATGACCGACTCTGAAGAAGGGATGCTTCTTTTTATCTAAGCCGCGAGCAGTGCTGCCCGGCAAACGAAATAAAGTTGCCGGGTCAATCTTAAAAGTCGGGATGTGCTCTGAGCGTTGTGCAAAATACTTCGAAACAACGCAGACCCCTTGTAGGAGCCGGCTTGCCGGCGATGGCGTCTTCGAAGGCGATGCACGAGTCGAGGGACCCATCGCCGGCAAGCCGGCTCCTACAGGGTTGGTGTCATTCAGAAATCAGCGGCGGGTCAGTGGTTGTTGAGTGAATTTCACGCCGGCCAAACCGTGAGTAATCAACGCACGGATGTTGCCGTGATCGCTGCCAGCGGGTGTGGCCACGACGGCGCGGTAATGCTCGCCAAACGCCAGCAGCGCCTCTTCATCACTCAACCCTTCCAGCAGCGCCAGACCCAGGGTTTTGCACGAACCTTCGTTCTGCCCGGCCGCATTTTCCACGCCGCCGTTGTTGAACGCCTGTGGCTGGTAGTCATAGCCGGCGGCGATGAAGGCCAGGGTGTCGGCAAAGGCGTGTTCGCCGCTCTTGAGGCTGGCGCGCAGGGTGTTCAAATCACTCATTGGGTTTTCCTTTGGCGAACGCCGCTTGTTGCTCGGCGCTGGCTTCTTGCTGGTATTGGGCTTTCCACTCGGCGTACGGCATCCCGTAGACGACTTCGCGGGCGTCGTCGAGGCTGACCTCGATCTGGCGTTCGTCAGCCGCGGCCTTGTACCACTTGGACAGGCAGTTGCGGCAGAAACCCGAGAGGTTCATCAGGTCGATGTTCTGCACATCCTTGCGGCTGTCCAGATGCGCGACCAGCCGGCGGAAGGCGGCGGCTTCAAGTTCGAGGCGTTGTTGATCGTTCATGGCGGGCTCTGTGCAATCGAATCGTGGCGCGGATGATAAAAGTCTGGCGCACGATACGCCAGACGCGGTCAGCGGCTTGCGGCCAGGGTGATCGACACCGACTCGGCGAAACGCAGCGCGTGGGGCTTGTCGACTTCGACCTCGGCGTACAACACCGACGGATTCGCCATGACCAGATCGAGAATTTCCTGGGTCAGGCGTTCGAGCAGGGCAAAGCGATTGCCTTCCACGTGAGCGATGATCGCTTTGGTGATGGTCCGGTAATTCAGTGCGTGATCGATGTCGTTGTCACGCACCGCTTCCTGGGCTGCATACAGGATCGTCAGGTTGATCAGCACGTCCTGCTTGTTAAGGATTTCATCCTCGTTGATCCCGATGAACGTCCGCAGGCACAGGTCCTTGACCCGGATACGTGCCATTCCTGGTTGAAGTTGTGGCATTGCTACTTGCTCCGTCCAATCAATTGCAGAAACTCCTGGCGGGTGTTGCTCGACTCGCGGAAGGCGCCGAGCATCACCGAGGTGTTCATGGTCGAATTCTGTTTCTCGACGCCGCGCATCATCATGCACATGTGCCTGGCTTCGATGACCACCGCGACACCGGCGGCGTCGGTCACTTGCTGCACTGCGTCGGCGATTTGCCGGGTGAGGTTTTCCTGGATTTGCAGGCGCCGGGCGAACATGTCCACCAACCGCGCAATCTTCGACAGGCCCAGCACTTTACCCGTTGGAATATAAGCCACATGCGCCTTGCCAATGAAGGGCAGCAAGTGATGTTCACAGAGTGAGTACAGCTCGATGTTGTCGACAATGATCATTTCATCATTGTCGGAGGCGAACAACGCGCCGTTGACGATCTCTTCGACACTTTGCTCGTAACCATGACACAGGTACTGCATGGCTTTGGCCGCACGCGCCGGCGTATCGAGCAGGCCTTCGCGGTCGGGGTTTTCACCAAGGCCGATGAGGATCTCGCGGTAGTTCTGGGACAGGGCATTCTGGGGCCGGGATAACGTCATGAAATATCCTCACGGGGCAACTTATTTGAGGTGCCGTCCGCCGTTGACGGTCAAGGTGGTGCCGGTGACATAAGGGTTGTCGAGCAAATAACGCAGACTCTGGTAGATCACTTCGCTGCCGGGTTCGATACCCAATGCGGATTTGGCCAAAGCCTTGGCGCGGTACGCCGCATCGTCGTCAGGATTGAACAGTAGCAGGGCGGGGGCGATGCCGTTGACCTTGATGTCTGGCGCGTACTTCGCTGCGAAGGACAGGGTCAGGCTGTCGAGCCCGGCTTTGCTGGCACAGTAGCCGATGTGTTTGCTGCTGCCCTTGCGCGTGACGTCATCGCTGATGTGCACGATGTCCGCCGGGGTCGAACGTTGCAACAAGTTCGCACAGTGCAGGTTGATCAGGTAGGGCGCCAGCATGTGCACGTTGAACATGTCGGTAAACGCTGCGGCATCGGTGTCAGGCGTTTCGGCCAGCCATTGGGAAGCGTTGTGGATGATGGCCCGCAGACAGTCGGCGTGGGTTTTCAGTTCGCTGATGAAAGCGAGAATCCCGCCTTCGCTGGAGAAGTCAGCGAAGATTGCCGTCGCCCCCAGATCACGCAATGCCTGCACGCCGGGGCGTTCAGTGCGATAGCTGAAAATCACCGCGTGGCCGTCTTCGAGCAATCGCTGCGCGCAATGCAGGCCGACACGCTGGCCGGCACCGGTGATGAGGATCGGGGCGGATGAAGAAGTCATGAACGGCTCGCGTCGCGGTAAGAGCAAAACTATACCAGCGAGCGGCCGCGTTCACCTATTGTGGGAGCGAGCTTGCTCGCGATGGGGCCGTAATATTCAACATCGTTGTTGGCTGTTACACCGCTATCGCGAGCAGGGGTATCAGCGGTTTTGGGGTTCGGCGGACAATGGACGTATTGGCGTGCTGTTCAGCCAGTTGGCCAGAATCCGGGTCGACAGCGGAATAAAGAAGTAGACCATCAGCGGTGTCAGGCACAGCGTGCTGATGAATACCCGAGGCAGCAGGCTCATTTCGCCGAGCAACGGCCCGAGCACAAAGTTGAACAGCAACGACACCGGGAAGAACGCCAGCCAGATCGCCACGGCCTGTTTCCAGCGCGGTGGACGTTGGCCGGCCGCGCCGAACCAGCCTTCGATGCCGCTCACACGATGTTCCGTCTTATGCGCAAACAAGTCGCTACCGCGTGCAAGCCACGCGGTACGCGAAGCCGAATGCTCCCACGCGTGCATGGTTTGCTCGTTGGCGAAGCGGAAAATGATCTGGAATTCGTCATCGTCGGGCGGCGGGGCCAGCACGCCCGAGCCGAGATAACCCTGGAAATCGGTGGCCAGTTGTTCGCCTTCGCGCAACCAGGCCATCAGGTCCTGATAACGCCCATCGGCGACGCGGCGCGCAACCATCAGCGTGACGGGTGAGGTAGACATCGTGTATCTCCGTATGAAAATCGCGTCACTCCGGATAGGAGTTTCGCCAGGCGCAGCGCCGGGGTGATGGGCTGCGTCTCGGAACAAGCAAGGATTATTCCGGATTCTACAGGTTATGCCGCTACAATCGTCGCCCATCAATGTGTTGAATGGTGATGGGGCAAGAGAGGTAGAATGGGATCCAATTTACACAAGGACGGTGACTACCCTATGCCTGTCATGATTGACGATGCCACTGGTTTTCAGCCTGTGCTCCCCCTTGAGCAGGATGAACTGTTTCCGATCCGTGAAGTGGCGCGGTTGACGGGTGTCAATCCGGTCACCTTGCGGGCGTGGGAGCGCCGTTATGGTCTGATACAGCCGATGCGCACCGAAAGCGGGCATCGCCTGTACACAATGACCGATATCGAGCGGGTCCGCAGTATCCTTGGCTGGATCGAACGTGGCGTCGCCGTCAGCAAGGTCAGCAAGATATTGGCCAAGACCGCGCCGCTTCAGGCGCTGTCGCACATCATCCCCAATGAACTGGTGCAGGCCGACTACGCGCAGTGGCAGGAACAGGTCAAAGCGGCGGTGAGTGTATTCGATGAGGTGCAGCTGGAGCAGGTTTATGGACAGATCTTTTCCAGTTACCCGCTGGCCGTGGTGTTTCAGGCCATCCTGATGCCACTCTGGAAGCAATTGTTGCAACGTCATGAAGCGTTCGGTCAGGCCAGCGAGTGGCTATTTCTGGACGCTTTTTTGCGTTCACGGGTGTTACAGCGGCTGCTGCTGGTGCGCGTCATGCAACCCCGGCGCGTGATTGTATGTCCCCTGAACGATCAATGTCGTGAGCTCGAGCTGTTGGTCACGGCGCTGTTTTTGAGCAGTGTCGATTCGGCCATTCAACTGCTGGCGATCGGTCAGCCCTTCGATGAACTGGCGCTGGTCTGCGAAAGGATCAAGCCCCGGGCGTTGGTGCTGGTTTCCAATCACGCGCCGACCAACGAATTGCCACGACGATTGAATCGTCTGGCGATGAGCCTGGATTGCCAGTTGATGCTGGCCGGTGATGCGTCGGAACTGGTGCAGGAGAGCCTGGACGGGTCGTCCATTGGCTGCCTGGGAAACGAAGGAATGCTGATGCGTCAGCGCCTGAAACAGTTCCTGGCCGGTAGCCTGGATACCTGAATCACAGATGCAGGGTCGGATGGGTCAGTCGATGCTGCTGAAGGATGTACTGGCGCAGGCGCTCTGTTTCGTCCTTGTCGCTCTGACTCAACTGATAGGCATAGAAGCCGTTCTCGGTTTCTTTCTCGAAGGTGCCGCGCAACGCGATACGTTCGTAGCCGGATGGGCTGAACCACAACGCGAAATGCTTGGGTGGTTTGGTCTTGTTGCGAACTTCCAGCAAAACCCCTTTGAACGACACTTCATGCACCCACATCGTGCCGGGTTGACCACCTGCATTTTCCAGGGCGACCGGTTCTTCGAGAACCAGGCGCCATGGGCGGACCGACGGCCCGTCTTCATAAATGCTGGGGACGCCGAGACGTAAATGCAGTGCATGAAACTCGTCTTCCACCAGATGCAGCGGGAAGGTCATTTGCTGATTTTCGAAGTTGGCCTGGATCGTGACTTGTTCATGAGCAGCAAGGCGCGTGAGCAAGTCACGGATTTGCGAACCACCATTTACAAGCAGACTCGACGTCGCATCCCGCACATTGAGTTGCGGGTTGTGTTGCATGGTCTGGATAAAATCCAGCTCATCCTGGGTCAGGAGTGCGTCGCGCTGCATGATTGGCTCGAAAGAAAAAGTTACAAAGTCATCGGTGATTGTAGTTAATGACAATTAATTAGTAGTTTTGTTTGCGCCGTTCGTCGGTTTGAGCGCAGCGAGCTCGGCCTGGAGCTCCGCCACTTGTGCTTCAAGCTGAGCTACCCGCTGCTGGGCCTTGACCTGTACGGTGACGTCTTTTTGCACGCCGATAAAATAAGTCTGACCGTCGCTCGGGTTTTTCACCGTCGAAAGCGACAGCTCGTTCCAGAAAGGCGTGCCGTCCTTGCGGTAGTTGCGCAGGATTTCCCGACAGGAGCCGCCACGGCTCAAAGCATCGCGGATCAAGGGCAGGGTTTCCTGATCGCGGTCACCTGATTGCAGAAAGCGGCAATCCTGGTAGAGGGCTTCTTCGCTGGTGTATCCGGTCATGCGTTCGAACGCCGGGTTGACGTAAATCAGGATGTTGTCCTGTTCACCTTCTTTTTCGGCGATCACGATGCCGTCGTTGGACGCGTTTATCACCATTTGCAGCAGTTGTGCGTTGATCATCGGAGAATCCTTTCCAGATTGATTGAGCGCAGCATTCTAAAAGAACTCTAGCGGCCTTCAATGCTTAATGAGAGCCAATCGCAGCTTTTTTGCTGCGGCTGTTAATATCCCTCATCTTTTTACTCAGCTTCAGGATCAGATTGATGAAAGTCGCCATTTTTTCGGGCTCGGTGTACGGCACGGCTGAAGAAGTCGCTCGCCACGCTGCGAATATTTTGAAAACCGCGGGCTTCGAGACCTTTTACAACCCGCGCGCAAGCCTTGCCGATGTTCAGGCGTTTGGCCCCGAAGCGTTTCTGGCAGTGACGTCGACCACGGGCATGGGTGAACTGCCGGACAATCTACAACCGTTGTATTTCGCCGTTCGCGACCAATTGCCGGCCGCCTGGCGTGGTTTGCCGGGGGCCGTGATCGGTTTGGGCGATGCGAGCTACGGCGATACGTTCTGTGGCGGCGGTGAACTGATGCGCGAGCTGTTCGCTGAACTGGGCATCCGCGAAGTGCAGCCGATGTTACGCCTGGACGCTAGCGAAAGCGTCACCCCGGAAACCGATGCCGAACCCTGGCTGGCGGAACTCGTCACTGCTCTGCGGGGTTGACCGGCCATTCGCGCAGCAAGGCGAGCCAGGCTTGCGCCGCTTTTGACAGGTACGCGCCCTGACGCCAGATGAAGGCAATGTCCCAGCGCAGAGAGCTCGGCGCGTTCAGGGTCAGGCGCACCACGCCTGGCCGAACCAGCCCGCGAGCCACCACTCGCGGCAATAACACCACGCCTTGGCCAGCGGCCACCAGCGCCGCAAGAAAGTCCGCCTGACCGCTGCGCCCGCCTTCCTTCGGCGTAAAGCCCAACTGCTGGCAGGCCTGCAGCAATCGGTCGTTGAGGACGAAACTGCGTTGATACAGCAGAAAGGGTGTGTCGGCCAATTCCTCCAACCCGATCACCGTTTTCGCCGCCAGCGGATGATCGACCGGTAGCAGGGCATCCAGGGGTTCGTCACAAAAGGGTTGAAAGGCGAACTGCGGGTCTTTTGTCAGCAGGCTGCCACCCAGTTCCAGTTCACCGCTCAACACGGCTTGCTCGATGTTCAGGCTGCCGCCTTCGATCAACTGAATGCTGATGTTGGGATAGCGTCGCCGGTACTCGGCAAACAGCCCGGCAAACAGTGCGTCGCTGCCCAGCAGCGGCAAACCCAGACGCAATTCGCCACGGGCCAGTTGGCTCAGGTCATCCAGCTCGCTGAGCAGTTCGGAGCGCAGTCGCAGCATGCCTTCGGCCCGCTGCAAAACCACGCTGCCAGCGGCGGTCAAGCGTAGCTGTGAACCCAGCCGTTCGAGCAGCGGTGTGCCGAGGCTCTGTTCCAACTGAGCGACTTGCTTGCTCACGGCTGATTGGCTGATGTGCAGGGACTTGGCGGCCTGGGTAAAGCCCCCTCGATGCATGACTTCGACGAAGCTGCGTAGCTGTTTGAATTCCATCTGCCTGATTCCAATTTGGAATGGCTTTGAGTCTAACAATTCGCTTCGGCGATAGCAGCCCGCTCCGTAAAATGGACGCCTGTGAGGACTGAAGACATGCACGCATCCACCCTGAAATACCTGGCTCGACTGACAACCGAATTAGCCGTGTTGCTGGCCATTTACTTGCTCGGCTGCGAAATGACCCTCTGGTTTGGCTGGCCGATTCCCGGTGGTGTCATCGGCATGCTGTTGTTGCTGCTGGCGTTTGCGCTGGGGCTGGTCAAACCGGCCGCGTTGCAAATGGGCGCTGGCCTGTTGATGGCCGAGATGCTGTTGTTCTTTATTCCGGCGTTGATGAGCTTGCTCGATTACGGCGCGCTGTTGCGCAGCGATGGTTGGCGGATTCTGCTGGTGATCGGCGTCAGTACGCTGATGGTGATGCTGGTCACGGCGGCTACCGTAGAGCTGGTGGTGCGGTGGAGGAGGTCCCGTGAAGCTTGAACTGATGCCGGTGTTCTGGCTGGCCTTCACGCTGTTGGCCTATTTGTTCAGCCGCTGGATCTATCGCCGCACCGGCCGCTACTTGTTGTCGCCGCTGATTTTGGTTCCGGCCCTGCTGTTGGCGCTCGCCGTGCCACTGCATACCGCATACGCCGAATACGCCAGCAACACCCATTGGCTGATGCTGATGCTGGGGCCGGTCACCGTCGCCTTCGCGGTGCCGATCTGGCAGCAGCGACAGAGGCTGATGCGGCATTGGTCGGCGTTGTTGTTGGGGATGCTGGCGGGGAGTGCGGCGTCCATCGGCAGCTCGTTTGGCCTCGCGAAAGCGCTGGCACTGGATAGCGCGGTGACGATGTCGCTGGTGCCGCGTTCGATCACCACGCCGTTTGCCATGCCCCTGGCTCACGATCTGGGTGGCGTGCCGGAACTGACGGCGGTGTTCGTGATGTTCACCGGTGTGTTTGGCGCGATGCTTGGCGGCATTTTGCTCAAGTGGTTGCCGTTGCGCAGCGCCTTGGCTCGGGGGGCACTATTTGGCGTCGGCGCTCACGGTGCCGGGGTCAGCCGGGCGCATGAAATAGGAGGGGAGGAAGGCTCGGTCGCGGGGCTGGTCATGGTGCTGACGGGGTTGCTGAATCTGTGCGCTGCACCTTTGCTGGCGGCGGTACTTTGACATGGATCCAAGCTACTTGGCCCACTGACTCGCTAGGCCATCAAGCTGGCTGCCAATGCAACTACACGAACCCGGGGGGCTGACTAGACTGCTACACGTGAGCAAAACTATAAGAACAGGAGTTCCTTGCCGTGAGCGTAGCCCCCGTCCAATCGCCCCACAGTGTCAAAGACCAGGTCAGTGCCGCCGAGTGGCAGACCCGCGTCGATCTGGCGGCCTGTTATCGCCTGGTCGCCCTGCATGGCTGGGATGATCTGATCTTCACGCACATTTCCGCCAAAGTACCCGGCACTGAAGATTTCCTGATCAACCCGTTCGGGTTGATGTTCCACGAGATTACCGCGTCGAGCCTGGTCAAGGTCGATCAGGCCGGCAACAAGCTGATGGACAGTCCTTACGAGATCAACCCGGCGGGTTACACCATCCACAGCGCCGTGCACGAAGTGCGGCACGATGTTGTCTGTGTATTGCACACGCACACGGCGGCAGGCGTCGCGGTGTCGGCGCAGAAACAAGGCATTTTGCCGATCAGCCAACAGTCGCTGTTTGTCCTGTCGAGCCTGGCGTATCACGCGTATGAAGGCGTTGCGCTGAACCACGAAGAGAAGGCACGTTTGCAAGCCGACCTCGGTGAAAACAATTTCCTGATGCTGCACAACCACGGGCTGCTGACCTGCGGCGGCACCATCGCTGACACGTTCCTGATGATGTTCACCTTCCAGCGCGCCTGCGATATCCAGGTGTTGGCGCAGAGCGGTGGTGCTGAACTGATTGCCATCGAACCGCAGATTCTGGCAGGCGCCAAGGCGATGATCGCCGGCGTCACCAAAAGTGCTCAAGGGATGGGCGGCGCACTGGCCTGGCCAGCGCTGTTGCGCAAACTCGATAAACAAGACGCGGGATATAAACTCTAATGCCTCTCGCCGAGATCCCTCTGAGTGCCTGGCGCAAACGCGGCCAGACGTTCGTCTTTCGTGGCCAGACTATTCGTTACTGGACGGCGGGGCAGGGTGAGCCGCTGTTGCTCATTCATGGTTTCCCGACCGCCAGTTGGGACTGGCATTACCTGTGGCAGCCGTTGGCCCAGCGCTATCGGCTGATTGCTTGCGACATGCTTGGCTTCGGCGATTCAGCCAAACCGATGGATCATGAATACAGCCTGTTGGAGCAGGCCGAACTGCAACAGGCGTTGCTGGCCCATTTGAACGTCGAGCAACCGGTGCACGTGCTCGCTCACGATTATGGTGACAGCGTGGCTCAGGAACTGTTGGCCCGGCATTACGAGGCGCGCATTCATCTCGCCAGTTGCGTGTTCCTCAATGGCGGCCTGTTTCCTGAAACCCATCGTCCGGTACTGATGCAAAAACTGTTGCTCAGCCCGTTGGGCTGGATGATCGGTCGCGCGTTTTCCCGTGAGGCGCTGGTGAAGAGTTTCCGTCAGATCTTCGGCCCGCACTCGCGTCCAACCGAGAGTGAGATGGATGACTTCTGGAGCCTGGTCGACAGCAATCACGGGCCACGGATCATGCACAAATTGATTGCCTACATCCCCGAGCGTCGAGTTCAGCGCGAGCGTTGGGTGAGTGCCATGCAGCGCGGTGACGTGCCGTTGCGGGTGATCGATGGCGAGGTCGATCCGATCTCCGGCAGGCACATGGTCGAACGCTATCGGGAGCTGATCCCGAACCCCGATACGGTCCTGTTGCCCGACATCGGCCATTACCCGCAAACCGAAGCGCCGGCGCAGGTGCTCAAGCACTATCTGGCGTTTCGCGACCGGTTGATTGCACCGCCGCTGAAAGTGGCGTGCTCGTAGACACCGCCGCAATCTTGCCGGCGAAGACGTCCTTGAGACTTGTGGTGCCCGTCAGATTGCCATCGCTGGCAAGCCAGCTCCTACAGTAGTTTTGTGTGGTCCTGTAGGCGCCGGCTTGTCGGCGATGGGCCGTGACGCGGTCCGCGAATTCATCATCCCCCCGCCTTATCGCGCACCATTCAGCGTCCCTCGTTTTCATTGTGACCCGCAGCGCCTTGCCTGACACTCGGACTCATTGTCCCCTGGCCTGCTGGAGTCCCCCTAATGAATGAGTCTGTGCGCTTCGAAGATAAAGTCGTGATCATCACGGGGGCCGGTGGTGGCCTGGGCCGCGCTCATGCGCTGTTGTTCGCGAAACAGGGCGCAAGGGTGCTGGTCAACGATCTCGGTGGCTCGGCGCAAGGCGAAGGTGCAAACGCTTCGGCAGCAGACCGTGTTGTGGCGCAAATCCGTGAGGCCGGCGGCATCGCCGAGGCCAACCATGACTCCGTCACCGACGGCGACAAAATCGTCCAGAACGCCTTAGACGTTTTCGGCCGTGTCGACGTGGTGGTCAACAACGCCGGGATCCTGCGGGACAAGACCTTCCACAAAATGGACGATGCCGATTGGGACCTGGTCTATCGCGTTCACGTCGAAGGCGCCTACAAAGTCACCCGCGCCGCCTGGCCCCATATGCGCGAGCAAAACTATGGTCGCGTGATCTTCACGGCATCGACCTCGGGGATTTACGGCAACTTCGGCCAGTCCAACTACGGCATGGCCAAACTCGGCCTCTACGGCCTGACCCGCACCCTGGCCATCGAAGGTCGCAAAAACAACATCCTGGTCAACGCCATCGCCCCAACCGGCGGCACCCGCATGACCGAAGGCCTGATCCCGCCGCAAGTGTTCGAACAACTCAAACCGGAACTGGTCAGCCCGCTGGTGGTGTACCTCGCCAGCGAAAACTGCGAGGAAACTTCGGGGCTGTTTGAAGTCGGTGGCGGCTGGATGGGCAAGGTGCGCTGGGAACGCAGCCTGGGCGCCGGGTTTGATCCGCGGGTCGGGTTTTCACCGGAAGATGTCGCGGCGCACTGGCAGCAGATCTGCGACTTCGAAGGCGCCGCGCATCCGAAGGACAACATCGAAGCGTTGAAGGAAATGATGGGCAATTTGCAGAAGTATTCACTCTAATGACGTCAGCAAGGCCATCGTCGATGGCCTTGCTGGTTGTGATGTTCAAACCTGGTTCTGGCTGGTTTGGGCAATCAGGGGAAATACTTGCTCACCAGCGCCGCCAGATTCGCTGCTGTTTGCGCGTCCATGACTCCGTCGTAATTTTCCTGGCGAAAGTGTAACTGAAATGCCCTGACAAGTTGGGTGAAGCCTTGTTCGGTTGAAGCACCGCTAACGTCGTACCCGTATGTCTTGAATAATTTGAGCAATTCGTCTCGGGCCGGAATCCCGCTTTCGATATAGCGTTCCTGGAAGATATTTTGAGTGGTGTCATCGAACCAGGCGCCGACACCTTTCAAATAAAGTGCGTGCCAGGGAAATTGCGGTCCCGGGTCGCTCTTGCGGCCTGGCGCAATATCAGAATGGCCTAGAACGTGGGTTGGCCTGATATCCGGGTAACGTTGCAGGATATTGAGTGCTAGTGCTTCAATCGCTGCCACTTGTTCTGGGTGATAGGGCGGAAAAGTGAATGCCCCGTCTTTAAAAGAAGCAAGGTTGACGATTTCTACACCAATGGCTGTGTCGTTCAAATTGCTGCGATTGCCCCAAAGACTTACGCCAGCGTGCCATGAGCGATTGTTCTCATCGACAAGGTTGAAGGTTTCTTGCTCGGTAAAACCCGCATTCAGATAACTCTGGTCCGTTATGTCAGGAATCAAATAGTGGGCGCTGACACTCGGCCCCGTCAGTGTGTTGACAGAACTGGAGAAATTGGCGGCGGTGTAGTGAAACGTCAGAAAGCGAATTCGGCCGTTGTAGCCTTTTATGGAACGATACGTGTTGTAATTAATAGGTTTCATGTGGAGTGCTCGTGATGAATAAATTTTAGTGGGCGCGCTCTTACAAAAGAGTGCGACGCTCTAAAGTTTTAATCATTCGGCATTTCGTATGTTTACAGGTTGGTGTAGTCACTTTCTGAAAGTGATGTAGGTGTTTAAAACCATCGCCCATAAAAAAGGCCGCTGCAAACGCAGCGGCCAAAGTAAGACGTTGGATCAAGGAGCTACAAATCAACGTCAGTGAACACGGGGCGATGAGTCGAAAGCTTCGATTCATCAGAAATCTGTCGCTAATGGCACGGACTGATCACACGCCATCGCTGTGTGCTGTCAGGCGGTTTGCCTTGAAAGCCCGGCAAGAATAAGCACTTGAGCCCAAAGGAAAAATAGCGATTACGGACATGCAGTGTTGCAGTCTGAGCAACAGTCTTGCGTTCATGCATCAGGATGATGAGCCTCCATCCACTTCATCCATACCTCGCGCATGTCCGTTCGCCGCAAGGCCATTCATCCTTTAGAGGTACACAACGAATACCTCCTTGGTGCGCTTATCGCTCCCGACCTTCGGCAGTAGGGTGTGGCCTTCTGTCACTCACCGGGGAAGACGCATGACAAAAACAACAATGCGCGCCATCTTCACGCCGCAGGCGCTGGCCGCTGCGGTTGCCTTGGGTTGCTGTGCCCAGGCGCAGGCCGTTTCATTCAACATTGGCGAAATCGAGGGGACATTCGACTCCTCGTTGTCCGTCGGCGCGAGCTGGGGCATGCGCGATGCCGATAAATCGCTGGTGGGCACCGTCAACGGCGGGACCGGCCAGGCGTCGACCGGTGACGATGGGCGTCTGAACTTCAAGAAGGGCGAAACCTACTCGAAGATCTTCAAGGGCATTCACGACCTCGAACTGAAGTACGGCGATACCGGCGTGTTTGTCCGTGGCAAGTATTGGTACGACTTCGAATTGAAGGACGAAGACCGCGAGTTCAAGCCGATCAGCGATCACAATCGCAAAGAGGGTTCCAAGTCTGCCGGCGCGCAGATCCTCGATGCGTTTGTCTATCACAACTATTCCATCGCCGATCTGCCGGGCACCGTGCGCGCCGGTAAACAGGTGGTCAGTTGGGGTGAAAGTACCTTCATCGGCAACTCGATCAACAGCATCAACCCGGTCGACGTTTCCGCGTTCCGCCGTCCTGGCGCAGAGATCAAGGAAGGCCTGATTCCGGTGAACATGCTGTTCGCCTCCCAGGGGCTGACCGACAAACTGACGGTGGAAGGGTTCTATCAACTGGAGTGGGATCAGACCGTTCTCGACAACTGCGGCACCTTCTTCGGGGGGGACGTGGCGGCAGACGGCTGCACCACCGGATACACCGTTGCCAGCCCGGCGATTGCACCTTTGCAACCGATCGCTGCGGCCTTTGGCCAAGGCTTTCAGGTCGGCAAGGAAGGGGTCATTGTTCCCCGTGGCGGCGACCGCGACGCCCGCGACTCCGGGCAATGGGGTACGGCGTTGCGCTGGCTGGGCGACGACACCGAGTACGGCCTGTACTTCATGAACTACCACAGCCGCACGCCGAATGTCGGCACCACCACCGCCGGGCCGGGGACGCTGGCACGGATTCCGGCCATCGTCGGCACCGCCAACGCCGTTGCACCCGGCACCGGTTCGGCCTTGGCCCAAAGCGTGATGCTCGGTCGCGGTCAGTACTACCTCGAGTACCCGGAAGACATCCGCCTCTACGGCGCGAGCTTCTCCACCACCTTGCCGACCGGCACCGCATGGACCGGCGAGATCAGCTATCGCCCCAACGCACCGGTGCAGGTCAACAGCACCGACCTGACACTGGCCTTGCTTAACCCGATTGCCGGCGGCGCGGCCTCGCCGATCGCCACGACGCCCGGCGCGGACAACAAAGGCTATCGCCGCAAGGAAGTGACGCAAATCCAGAGCACCCTGACGCACTTCATCGATCAAGTCGCCGGGGCCGACCGTCTGACCCTGGTGGGTGAGGCAGCCGTTGTCCACGTTGGCGGGCTGGAGGACAAAAGCAAGCTGCGTTACGGCCGCGATTCGGTCTACGGGCAGTACGGTTTCCACGGTGATACCGACGGTTTCGTCACTTCGACGTCCTGGGGCTACCGCGCCCGCGCGATCCTTGATTACAACAACGTCATCGCCGGGATCAATTTCAAACCCAACCTGTCGTGGTCCCATGACGTTGCCGGTTACGGTCCCAACGGGCTGTTCAACGAAGGCGCCAAGGCCATCAGCGTCGGCGTCGATGCGGACTATCGCAACACCTACACCGCGAGCCTCAGTTACACCGATTTCTTCGGTGGTGACTACAACACTCTGGAAGATCGCGACTTCCTGGCGCTGAGCTTTGGCGTGAACTTCTGATCTGGCTGAGAAGGATGATTTCAATGCGCAAGATGATTCTGCAATGCAGCGTTCTGGCCCTGAGCCTGTTGGCCGTCGATGTAATGGCCGCCGTGTCGCCGGAAGAAGCCAATAAACTCGGCACCAGCCTGACGCCGTTGGGCGCCGAGAAGGCCGGCAATGCCGATGGCTCGATTCCGGCCTGGACCGGCGGCCTTCCAAAAAACGCCGGCGCGGTGGACAGCAAAGGTTTCCTCGCCGACCCGTTCGCCAATGAAAAACCGCTGTTTACCATCACCGCGGCCACCGTCGACAAGTACAAGGACAAGCTCTCCGACGGTCAGATCGCGATGTTCAAACGCTACCCGGAGACCTACAAAATCCCGGTCTACCCGACCCACCGTACCGTGGCCTTGCCACCGGACATTTACGAGTCGGCCAAGCGCAGCGCGCTGAACGTGACGCCGATCAACGACGGCAATGGCCTGGCCAATTTCACCGGCAATCGCTACTACGCATTTCCGATTCCGAAGAACGGCGTCGAAGTCATCTGGAACCACGTCACCCGTTATCACGGCGGTAATTTGCGTCGCACCATCACCCAGGCCACGCCGCAGTCCAATGGCGACTTCACGGTGATCCGCTTCAAGGATGAGGTCGCGGTGCCTTCGCTGTTGGGTGACTTGAAACCGGGCAGCGACGAAAACGTCCTCAGCTACTTCAAGCAGGAAGTCACGGCGCCGGCGCGGTTGGCGGGCAACGTGCTGCTGGTTCACGAGACCCTCGATCAGGTCAAGGAACCGCGCAAGGCCTGGATCTACAACGCTGGCCAGCGTCGTGTACGGCGTGCACCGCAAGTGGCCTATGACGGCGTCGGCACCTCGTCCGACGGGTTGCGCACCACGGACAACTTCGACATGTTTTCCGGGGCACCGGATCGCTACGACTGGAAGCTGATCGGCAAGAAGGAAATGTACATCCCTTACAACAGCTACAAGCTCGACTCGCCCAACCTCAAGTACACCGATGTGATCAAGGCCGGGCATATCAATCAGGACCTGACGCGCTACGAGTTGCACCGGGTCTGGGAGATCGTCGCCACGGTCAAGCCCAATGAGCGGCACGTGTACGCCAAGCGTCACATGTACATCGACGAAGACAGCTGGCAGGTGGCGCTGGCCGACCACTACGACGGTCGCGGTCAACTGTGGCGCGTCGCGGAAGGTCATGCCCAGTTCTACTACGATCACCAGGTTCCGGCCTACACCGTTGAAGCGCTGTATGACTTGATCGCCGGTCGCTACATCGCACTGGGAATGAAGAACGAGGAGAAGCGCAGCTTTGAATTCGGTATCGATGCCAAAGCAGGTGACTACACGCCTGCAGCGCTGCGGAGTACAGGGGTGAGGTAATCATTCCTACAGCTCTTACAGAAAAAGGTGACTTTGCGGTCACCTTTTTTATAGGTGTCGATCAGTGTGTTGAATACTTCTTCAACAAGCCATGTGGAGAGGGCTAGGGTGGCGCCACAATTATAAAAAGGCGCACCACTATGACCGCCATGACCCCGTGTCTGGACCGTCCTGGACTCCTGCCCCGTTTGTCTTCCCATCATCAGTCTCGCGAGCGGCTGATCGAGCCGTTACTGGCCTCGACCGCGCGTGTGAAATTGCTCTGTGCGCCGGCCGGCAGTGGCAAGAGTGCGCTGCTCATCGAGTGCCTGTTGCAGGCGCCCGAGCAGTGCCGGGTCCGTTGGTTGCCGTTGGCGGGGGAGCCGATGAAGGCTGCCGATTTTCGGCAGCGGCTGGCCCAGGCGTTGGGATTGGCCTCGGCGGACGAAACCACCTTGCTGTCATCGCTGGCTCAATGGCAGACGCCGACCTGGCTGTGTCTCGACGACTATTGCCGCACGCCCAACCCGGAGCTGGACCTGTTACTCGACCGGTTGCTGGCCATCAGCAGCCCGATGATTACCTGGTGGCTAAGTGGTCGGCGCCGCCCGCAATGCAATTGGCCACGCTTGTTGCTCGCGGATGAACTGTACGACTGCGAGCGCGCGACGCTGGCCTTCACTCAAACGGAAATTGCCCGACTGCTGCATCACCTGGAACCGGAGCAGGCGGCGAAGCGTGCCAGCCGGATCATCGAACTCAGCGGTGGCTGGTGCGCAGGCGTGCGGATAGCGCTGCTGCAAAAATGCGACTGGTCGCGCAACGAGTCGCTGCACGGTCGCCCGGACACCCTGCACGATTACCTCGAACACGAACTGTTCGGCATGCTGACCCCAGAGTTGGCGGAAGCCTGGCGGGTGTTGGCCCACCTGCAGCGGTTCAATGCCCGGTTGTGCGACCACCTGTTCGGTGCAGGCGAGGGCGCCCAATGCCTGAGCACGTTGCAGGCGTTGGGCTGCTTCATCGAGCCCTGGCAGGACTCGACAGACTGGCTGCAGATTTTCACCCCCCTCACGCAATTGATGCGCGAAGAGCAATGGCCGGCGGGACGTTCCTGGCATCGTCGCGCCTGCCAATGGTTCGCCGCCGAGCTGGACTGGAAAGCCGCGTTTGAACAAGCCTTGCTGGCTGAGGAGTTCGAGGTCGCGGTCAGTCTGTTGCAGCATTTCAGTTTCGAGCACCTGTTCGAGGAGCAGACCGTGGTGCTGTTGTTGCGTTTGCATGAGCAAAAAGGCGAAGAGCTGATGCTCGGCTCGCCGCAACTGGTGGGGCTGATCACTGCGGCGTTGCTGTTTGCCGGGCGGTTCGAGCAGGCGGGTGAGTGTATCGAGCATTTGTCACGTTTCGCCCCTCAGCCGTCGGCGTTGCATCAGCGGCAGTTGATTGCACGTTGGCAAGCGATGCAGGGTTGGCTGCTGCATTTGCAGGGGCGCATGGGGCCTTCGCGCGCACATTTGCTGGAGGCGCTCGACGAACTCGACCCCACGCTCTGGACCGCTCGACTGATGTGCCTGTCAGGGCTGACCCAGCAAGCGCTGCTCCGGGGCGAACTCGACGTGGCGCAGGCTATCAACCGTGAGGCGTTGTGCCTGGCACGAGCGCAAGGTTCGCTGGTGTTCGAAGGGTTGCTGGAACTTGATCATGCGCAATTGCTTGAACAGCGTGGCGCATCCGGCCGGGCGGAAAATCTGCTGGCCAACATGCATGGCCTGCTCGTCCAGCAGCAACCGCTGGCCCAACCGCTGTTGGGGCGGATTGCCTTGCGTCGCGGACGTTTGAGCCTGTGTCAGGGGCAAGAAACGCAAGCGGCCGCGTATTTCGAAAGCGGCCTGCAAATCTGCCTGCGCAGCCAGGACAAACGCGTGCTTTATGGTTTCCTCGGCCTCGCGCAACTGGCTGCCAATCGCCAGGACTACGCCCAGGCGTTTGTTCTGCTGCGTGACGCTGAACGGTTGATGCAACAGCGGCGGATTCCAGACACGGTCTACCGCAGTGTTCTGTTGCAATTCAGCTGCCATTTCTGGCTACAGCAGGGCCGTGCGGATCTGGCCCATGAAGCCCTGACGCGGGTGCTGCGCCACTATCACGGTGCCCATGCGCGTCAGGCGCCGCCGGCGACGCTGGAGCTGATTCCCGGCCTCGAATTCCTGTTGGTGCTGACCGAGGTGTATCGGGGGCAGGCGCAAACCCCGCTGGTGCAGCTAGAGACCCAGTTGCACTGGGCGCAACAACGGGGAATGGCAGGGCTGCAAGCGCAATTGCAGCTGGCGCTGGCAGAAGTCGCCTGGTTGACGGGCGAAACGCCTGCTGCTCGCCAGTCGTTGCAGGAAGGTCTGGCAATAGTCGAGCGTTGCAACCTTCAACAGGTTCTTCGCGACTTTCAATTACGCCAGCCTCGCTTGCCAGAGGCGATGGGTCGTACTGATTCAGGGCTGACCCCTGAACCGGCGGCTTTGGTCCAGAACCGGTTAAGTCAACGTGAAATAGAAGTCCTTGAGTTGGTTGCCCAGGGGAACTCCAATCAACAAATAGCCGATCTATTGTTTATATCGTTACATACAGTTAAAACCCATGCGCGACGGATTAACGGAAAGTTGGGCGTTGCGCGTAGAACTCAAGCGGTGGCTAAGGCAAAAGTGCTGGGTATCGTTGTTTGAGTGGTGGTTATATATTTACGAATGCATACAAGTTTTAGAGTTACTTGTGTTGTTGGAATGTTTTATAAAGTGGGCGTCGGCCCGTCAATTTGTATTTATCTTTTTGAATGTAATTTGGCCGATCCCCTATTTATAGAAAGGATGCTGATTGTGAAGAATTATTTGTTGGAAGAAGTCAGTAAAAAACTGGCTGAGGTTTTCGGTGATATGAGTATTGTGATCAATGCCGATGAAACCTACCTGAATTCGGTAGTGGTCAACGACGAAGGAAAGCAGGTGGTTGATTACTCCGAAAGCTTGAGCTGGGCGATCATGGAGAAAGTGCAAGAGAATGAGCTGCCGGCGTTCAACGATGAATACGCAGGTATATTTTTCAAGCGATGGACTTTTGATAAAGATGATCGAGTGAGCGAATTGGATATCATCAACCTTAATAAAGCAGGTCGTGTTGTGGTCGAGTCCTACCGAAACAAGTAATCGATCCAGTAGGCGATCAACTTGATTAACCAGTGAAAGCGGATGGCTCATATCCCATTCGCCAACTCACGGCCCGCGTCGCCGCCAGCAATCGCTGCGCCGCCGGGCCGTTTTCGTCGGCGTGAAACAGTGACGCCGGGCCAACGATGGTCATGACGGCCACCACATTCCCGACTGCGTTGAACACCGGGGCTGACAACGCATCGACGCCGGGCATCAACAAGCCATGCACATGATGCAAGCCGCGATCACGGATCTGTTCGCACAAGGTTGTATAGGCCTGATCGTCCGCTAGCGCATGGGCATTGGCCTTGTGCAGTTCCTGCTCGCGCAACTCTACGGTTTCGCGTTTTGGCAGGAACGCGCCAAACACCAGGCCGGTGGAGGAACTGAGCAACGGCAATACCGAGCCCAATTGCGTGACCACGGTCACCGCGCGCACCGCCGGTTCGATATGCACCACGGTCGCGCCCTGATTGCCCCACACCGCCAGAAAACACGTTTCATTCAACTCATCGCGCAGTTCGGCCAGGGGCAGGGCGGCGACTTTCAGCACGTCCATACTGTTGAGTGCTGCCAGCCCCACACGCAGCGCTTCGCGGCCCAGGCCGTAGTGGTTGGTGGCGCTGTTCTGTTCGGCAAAACCGCTGGCGATCAATGCCTGCAAATAGCGGTGAACCTTGCTCGCCGGCATCTGCACATGCTCGGCCAGACGCGACAGTGACGTCGATGGCGATAACTCGGCCAATGCCTTGAGGATGTCGGTACCGACCTCGGCCGAGCGGACTTTCTGTTTATCGTTGCTGCGCGGCGTTTCCATGGAGGCGGTCTGATCCCGGGACGAATGGGCGTCTTTATAGCTTGACGGTCAATACCAATCAAATTACGTTATGCGTAATTGAATTACGATAAAAATAACCCAGGCGTGCCGCGACCTCTGCAACAGAGCGACAGGCCATTGCCTACTCCCTGTTCAGGAGGCTCCATGAACCTCGATTCAACGGCGCCCGCGCTGGCTTATCAGTCCGGCTTCGGCAACGAATTCAGCAGTGAAGCGTTGCCCGGCGCACTGCCCGTCGGCCAGAACTCCCCGCAAAAAGCCCCGTATGGCCTCTACACCGAACTGTTCTCCGGCACCGCGTTCACCATGGCTCGCGCCGAGGCACGGCGGACCTGGATGTACCGCATTCAGCCGTCGGCCAATCACCCGGCGTTCGTCAAACTGGATCGGCAACTGGCCGGCGGTCCGTTGGGTGAAGTCACCCCTAATCGCCTGCGTTGGAACCCGTTGGACATTCCGACTGAACCCACCGATTTCATCGACGGCCTGGTGAGCATGGCCGCCAACTCGGGTGCAGACAAACCGGCCGGTATCAGCATCTACAGCTACCGCGCCAACCGCTCCATGGAGCGCGTGTTCTTCAACGCCGATGGCGAACTGTTGCTGGTGCCTGAACTGGGTCGCCTGCGCATCGCCACCGAACTGGGCGTGCTGGAATTGGAGCCGCTGGAAATCGCCGTGCTGCCACGCGGTCTGAAATTTCGCGTCGAACTGCTCGACCCGCAAGCGCGCGGCTATATCGCCGAGAACCACGGCGCGCCACTGCGCCTGCCGGATCTGGGCCCTATCGGCAGCAACGGTCTGGCCAATCCGCGAGACTTCCTGAGCCCGGTCGCCCATTACGAAAACCTCAAACAACCGACCACTCTGGTGCAAAAATTCCTCGGCCAGTTGTGGGGCTGCGAACTCGATCACTCGCCGCTCAACGTGGTCGCCTGGCATGGCAACAACGTGCCGTACAAATATGACCTGCGCCGTTTCAACACCATCGGCACGGTCAGTTTCGACCACCCGGATCCGTCGATTTTCACCGTCCTGACCTCGCCGACCAGCGTCCACGGCCTGGCCAATCTGGACTTCGTGATCTTCCCGCCACGCTGGATGGTCGCCGAAAAAACCTTCCGGCCACCGTGGTTCCACCGCAACCTGATGAACGAATTCATGGGCCTGATCAAGGGCGAATACGACGCCAAGGCCGAAGGCTTCGTGCCCGGTGGCGCGTCGCTGCACAGCTGCATGAGCGCCCACGGCCCGGACGGTGAAACCTGCACCAAAGCGGTCAACGCCGACCTCGCCCCGGCGAAAATCGACAACACCATGGCCTTCATGTTCGAGACCAGCCAGGTGCTGCGCCCAAGCCAATTCGCCCTCGATTACCCGCAACTGCAAACCAACTACGATGCCTGCTGGGCCACGCTGCCCGCCACTTTCGACCCGACCCGGAGATAACCCATGACTCAGACTTCCATTACTCGTAGCTGGGTTGCCTCCGCCAACGGCCATGCCGATTTTCCCCTGCAAAACCTGCCGTTGGGTGTGTTCAGCGTGAAGGGCGCCGCGCCGCGTAGTGGCGTGGCGATTGGCGAACACATCTTTGATCTGGAAGCCGCGCTGGAGGCTGGCCTGTTCGATGGCGCGGCGAAAACTGCCGTCGAAGCTACCCGTGGTGGCCAGCTCAATGCCTTTTTCGAGCTGGGCCGCGAGGCTCGTGTGGCCCTGCGTGAACGCTTGATCGAACTGTTCCAGGAAGGCAGCACCCTGCACGGCAAGATCGAAGCCCAAAGCGCAAAACTACTGCCGCTGGCGGCAAACTGCGAGATGCACCTGCCGGCAAAAATCAACGATTACACCGACTTCTATGTCGGCATCGAGCACGCGCAAAACGTTGGCAAACTGTTCCGTCCCGACAACCCGCTGCTGCCGAACTACAAGTACGTGCCGATTGGTTATCACGGTCGCGCATCGACCATTCGCCCGTCCGGCACCGACGTTCGCCGGCCGAAAGGCCAGACGCTGCCGGCCGGTTCGACCGAGCCGACCTTCGGCCCGTGCGCACGGCTGGATTACGAACTGGAACTGGGTATCTGGATTGGCCAGGGCAACGAGATGGGCGACCCGATTGCCATCGGTGATGCCGCCGATCACATCGCCGGGTTCTGCCTGCTCAACGACTGGTCGGCGCGGGATATCCAGGCGTGGGAGTACCAGCCTCTGGGGCCGTTCCTGTCGAAGAGTTTTATCACCAGCATCTCGCCATGGGTCGTGACAGCCGAAGCGCTGGAGCCGTTCCGCCGTGCGCAACCGGCGCGTCCGGAAGGCGATCCGCAGCCGCTGCCCTACCTGTTCGACAAACGCGATCAAGCCGCGGGCGCCTTCGACATCGAACTGGAAGTGCTGCTGCTGACCGAAGCCATGCGCGAGCAGAACATTCCGGCCCATCGCTTGACCCTGAGTAACACCCAACACATGTACTGGACCGTGGCGCAATTGGTCGCGCACCACAGCGTCAACGGCTGCCAGTTGCAGGCCGGTGACCTGTTCGGTTCGGGCACCTTGTCGGGGCCGGAAAACGGTCAGTTCGGCAGCCTGCTGGAAATCACCGAGGGCGGCAAAAAACCGATCGAGCTGGCTTCCGGTGAAGTGCGTAAATTCCTTGAGGACGGCGACGAAATCATTCTGCGTGCCCGTTGCAGTCGCGATGGTTTTGCCTCCATCGGTTTCGGCGAATGCCGCGGCAAAGTGCTGCCGGCGCGTTAAGAGGAACGGGTCATGGAACTCTATACCTACTACCGTTCGACCTCGTCGTACCGGGTGCGGATCGCATTGGCGTTGAAGGGCCTGGATTACCGGGCGCTTCCGATCAACCTGATCGCGCCGCCAGGTGGCGAACATCGCCAGCCAGCGTATCTGGTCATCAACCCACAAGGCCGGGTGCCGGCCTTGCGGACCGACGAAGGCGAGTTGCTGATTCAGTCACCGGCGATCATCGAGTACCTGGAGGAACGTTATCCACAGGTGCCGTTGCTGTCCAAAGACCTCGTGGCTCGTGCGCATGAACGCAGTGTGGCGGCGGTGATTGGTTGCGACGTGCATCCGCTGCACAACGTCAGCGTGCTCAACAAACTGCGGCAGTTGGGGCACGATGAACCGCAGGTGATCGAGTGGATCGGGCACTGGATCAGCCAGGGGCTGGCGACGGTAGAGCAGTTGATTGGTGATGAAGGTTATTGCTTTGGCGATGAACCGGGGCTGGCGGATGTGTACTTGATTCCGCAGTTGTACGCCGCTGAGCGATTCAATATTTCGCTGGAAGCGTATCCACGGATTCGGCGAGTGGCGGCGCTGGCAGCCGCGCATCCGGCGTTCATCAAAGCGCATCCGGCAAACCAGCCTGACACTCCTTGAGGCCTCACGCATATCCCTGTGGGAGCGGGCTTGCCCGCGATGAACGATGATGCGGTTTACCTGTTAAACCGCGTCGCCTGAATCGCGAGCAATGGATGGCTTACCGCACCCGGGTTTGGAAAAAGCTGCGTTCGGGCCGGTGTTCAGTACGGTCTGGCACTGGGTTCGCTGGTGGATGACCTTGTCAGACGCTTTATTGGAAAAGGTAGGGTGCTATTGTTTTCGAGCTATAGTGAGTGCTCTCTGGATGCTGTTTCGCGATATCAGAATGTGATGCCCCTCACGAATTAAATTTTCCAAAAAATGACGTCCCAGGATACGCTCGACATCCAATTTTCTCCTATATATTTCAGAGTACACTTCTATCTGCTTTGCCAAATTCGGATCGGTGTCAATGGTAGTGAGTATTATAAAATTATTTTTGATTAGTTCTACATAGAGAGGATCCTCAAGTATTAGTTGAGAGGTGGGCGCTCTTTTAATCCAGTTACTGAATATTAGATATCCGCCAGGCTTGAGAACCCGATTTATTTCAAAGGCTGATACTATATAGGGTGCCGAATGTTGTATGGAATCTATGGCTATAATGCAGTCGATGCTGGATAGCGGGAGCGGTATCGACTCGAAGTGGCCAATGGCGAAATTGACGCTAAAAGAAGTGTAGGTTTTTTGAATTCGCTGATTGGCTAGTTTTATAGCAGTTGATGAGATGTCTAAGCCAAACCATTTTCCATTATGGATGCGAGCTAGCTCAGATGTAAGTTCTCCTGTGCCACATCCAAGTTCCAGTCCTAATAAAGGTGATGGAATAATTGAAAGAGCGTCATGGATCTGATTAAGATCCTTTCTTTTCAGAAAGGAAAATTGATTGATTTCCTGAATGTAGTCAGCGTCAAAAGCTTTTTTTAAGATGTCTTGAAGTAAAGTCGTGGCAGAGAGCTTCTCATAAATTGAGTCATATTCTTTTGTAATATCGATATTTTTTTTCACTTAAGAAGTCCGTCGTTCAATGCGCGGTGTCGTGGAAGGCAGTGGGATATATCTCCCTGTAAACTTCGTCTAGTTTTTTGTTGGAAGTCCTCATCACTAATTTAAACTGTGGGATGAGGAAGACAATCATAGAGAGAGTGGATATTAGACCCCCGAATAAGATTATAGTGAGATTCAGGTTTGTTTTTTCAGTATATAGCCCAACCACAATGCTTCCTATCGGGCTGGCAAGCGCCGAAAAAAACGCTACGGTAGCACTCATTCTATTTCGATATTGCTGAGGTGTTGCTAATGTTCTGACAGTTGATGCGTGTACGTTGACTAACATTAAACCTACGCCTCCACAGAAAAAAACTATGGGTAGCAACCAAGGGGAATTGAGTAGGCCGGTAATGAGGAGGTTACATCCCAGTAGTGAAAAACCAACGGAAATACAGACATCTCGCGGGACTTTATTTTCCAGCCAACCTATAAAGTAATAACTTCCAACTAATATGCCTAATCCGAACGCAGAGTCTAATAGGCCGACATACCAAACAGGCAACGATAGTATATCTTTTACGTACAGCGGGACTAAAATTGCGAAAAAAGGAAATAATGCGAAATTTACGATCATGGCTAAGATTGATAAATAAAATTCAATTTTTATTCGATACGCAATTCTAAAACCTGAAAGAATCAGACTAATCCTGCTTTCAGTCATCAAGTTTGAAGCGCTTTGTTTGACGACAGCTGAGCTCACTAATCGCGCTGCCAGCACTATTGCAAGCAAATCAACGCCGAGCGCCATACTGATTCCTAGGCCCGAGATCAATCCTCCTGCAATAACAGGGCCGATGAGTGTGGCGAGCGAAGACATTATCGCTTTCGATCTGAAGGCAAGAGGAACTTGCTCTTTGTCAACCAGGGAAGGGATAATACTTGACTGGATTGGGTCTCGTACGCCTATGACGATACTTCCGATAACCATTAAAGAACCGACAGCGATCGCGTTGAACTCATTCAGTAGCGATAAAGTTAGCAGCGCCAAAACGGAGCCAGCACTTAGAATATTACCGATTAATATTACTTGTATTTTGCAATAACGATCGGCGACCCATCCTAATAAAGGTTTTGCAAGTATCTCTGCGCTGATGGCGCAGGCGACCATCGCCGAAAAGCATGCTGCGCAATTTGTCTCTTGTAACGTCCACCACGCAATTGCAAGTTGGTTTGCGCGTATGCCCAAAGTCAGGATAAAAAAGCTAAGTTGAAATCGCCACAAATTCGGTCCAAGCGTACCTACCACAAAATGGTTTAGAATATTAAATTTATACATTTTCTGGACCCCCCCTGTAAAGCCGCAATTGATGCTTGCAAGCAAGCGAATTTTTATGTTGTTCTGTTTTTTTTGTTGTTAACAGCGCAAATGTAGCCGCTTGCTACATAAGCATCTAGCCCATTCTCAAGACTTAAGGCTATAGCTTCAGGGAATGCTTCTTTTACTAATGAAACGGCTTGCCGGCTTCTTAGACCTGATTTACAGTAAAAAACTAAAGGCATGTTAGAGCGAATCTCCGAAATCCGATCTGGAAGTTCAATTAGTGGTAATAGGACACCTCCTAGGGAAAACTCTGCTGATTCAGACTTTTCTCTCACGTCGATCAGTTGAAAAATCTCGTTTCTGAGAATCCAATTGTTGAATTCGAAAGCCGAAATGCTGGGGCTATTAGACGTATTTTGTGCGAATGAAAGCTCGTTTAGTGTGTTTGAAGAGAAAGTCATGTTTCTAAGTGGGTTGTCAGCTCTATTTTCAATTAGCATGGAGCGGTTTTGCATAGTGAGCGCGTCTATAAGTAGTACTTTTCCAGATAATGGTTTCCCCATTTTTACAATTATTTTGAGGGTTTCGTTTGCTTGGAAGCATCCAAGTAATCCTGGTAGAACTCCAATAACTCCAGCTTCTTTGCAGCTTTCGGTAAGGTGTGCCGGAGGAGGAGATGGGAACAAGTCGCGGTAGTTCGGCCCGATTGTATCTGTCTCTGGATCTAAATAATTGAATACACTCAGTTGCCCCTCGAATTGGCTGATTGATGCATATATCATAGGAATTTTTGAAAAGAAGCATGCATCATTTATAAGAAACTTGGTGGCGAAGTTATCCGTCGCATCTACGGCAATGTCGTAATTCGAAAATAAAGGCATGGTGTTGTCTTTGTTAATTTCAAAGTTGTGTTCGATGATTTTTACATGGGGGTTGAGTGCTTCCAGTCTGATTTTCGCCGCGGAAGTTTTTGATCGTCCAATATCTATTGTAGTATAGAGAACCTGGCGTTGGAGGTTGCTTTCATCAACAACATCATGATCTACAATCTCGATAGTTCCAACACCAGCTGCCGTCAAATATAGGAGAACGGGGCAGCCTAGTCCCCCTGCACCAATAACAAGAACCCGCGCGTTTTTTATTGCGATCTGCCCTGTGATGCCAATTTCGTTAAGAGTCAGCTGCCTCGCATATCTCAAAATGTCTTGTTCGTCTAACTCGATCATATTAGCCCCCGGCAACAGCGTTTATGAACACTATTTCTGCGTCGTTTTTTAATATAACTTCCTTTTTCGATACTAGGGTCGGCGGCTTTCCATCAATAAAAACTCCTACAAAATACTGGAGTTTTCCCTCGGCGGTAAACATAGGCCCCAGAAGCTTCGGATATAATGCTATGAGTTCTCTATAGATACCCTCTAATGTATCTTCAGAAGATAAATGTTCTATCGTTTGATTTGAGAATCTTCTTAGTTGTCTAGGGATTGTGATTGTGTGCATGAGTTATAGCCTTTGTAATATTGTGTGGGTGGCTAAGATTGATGATAGTTCAGATAAGTTTTGCGTAACTAAACTCCCGGTTTCTGAGAGGTGTGGCGAGTCTTGTAATGTTTGAAGGGTGCCGCGAAAATAATTAAACAAGGTAAGTGTTCTTTTTAGGTGGTGTTCTCGTTTCGGGTTTTCAGTTAGTTTTAAGTGGTAGATTATAGCGGTCGCGGAAAATAGGCTTGCTAATAATATTCCACGAATATCTTTTCCAGATGTTCCAGAGGGAAGGCTATAAATGCTGGGGCAACTAGGTTTCTGAAAGTCGTAGATTTCCGTTATGAGGCTGCACCAAACGTGAGACAGTTCATGTATGTAAGTTTCCTCAAGCACGATCTCCGTGGAAAAAACGCTCTCTCCTAAATAAATAGTCTGTGGTATTTTAGGATTGCTTGAACTTGGCTGATTGGTACTGAGTTTTTTTACTATTAATGGTATGGCTAATAGTTCTCGCCATTCGGGGATTGTTTCAATTATTCTTTTTTTTTGCGTGTGATAAAGCGAGTATCTCTCCATTGTAAAGTGCTCTGTGAGGAAGAGGCTTTGGCATTTCAACTGATTTGTCTTGATAAATTTCATACGCAATGGTTGGGTTGAAATATTGCGAGAGTTTACGTTTTTTATTGTCAGCGTTGCTTCTCACAACTGCCGCTAATGTTAGTAGTTTGGAGCCATCGAATGATATGTTTATGAATGGGATGCCTCCAATTGCATTTATGACTTCAGAAGGGGTCATTAAGTTCTCCTATCAAGCCAAGGCTTGCTCGTAATAAAGTCAATTGCATCGTGAGTTTTTATTCTGAATTGATCAAAGTTTTCAATAAGTTTACTGGTCGCTGCGTTGTCACAATCCTCTTGCAGTAACATTTCGCTTAGCGAGTTTAGTGTTCTAAGTCCGTACCATTGATTTTTCATTTGATGAGTTATTTTTTCAGCTACAAGGTTGTTTATTGAGTTTTTATTTACGGCATGATCAAGTAGGCTTCGAATGTGGATCATGGGTTCACTTAGCGGTATATATGGATGGGCTTTTTCGTGCAGCAATGTGACTTCGTCATCGGAATATTCTTTATTTTGCTGGAATAATTCATAAACTTTTCCATATCCTTTAAGGCCATAATTTGACATTTCACATGCTCTAATTGCACCCATTGACGAAAGTCCCCATATTCTCCAACCTTTCTTTAACGCGTCGAGTAGTTCAGCGTGACCTACTGCGGGATAGGCATGGAATGTCCCATCCACAATCGCAATGCTCCCTGGATCATACTTATCTATTAGTTTTGTGATGTCCCCTCTCTTGATTGGTGGGCGGATGTTAATTGTCTCGCTCTCCATTAACAATTTCGAGTCAATCCCGTGCGCAGTGGGTCCAATGAAAACCGAGCATTTGTCAAAGTTTGTTCTTGGCATATTTTAGTAGCCTTGGTCCAATTCGTTTTAGATCTTTATCGAAAGATTCAAGTTTTGGTGCTATTATTCTTACCACTTGAATTAAATCGTTGGGCTGAGTGAGTGTTACTCGTAGTATCGATTTAACTCCGACTTTTTTTACCGCTGTCGCTAATATTCTCCAAGCGTCTGCTAATGAAGTGATGTTTTTTTCGTGATCTTTTATTGTTGAGTATTTAATAGTATTCGATTGGTCGTGGGCTTTTTGACGAAGAAGATTGATTGCTTCTATTTCTTTATTTCGACCGGCTCTCTTGAAATATTCTACTCTCTGTATGATGTCATCTCTGCCTCCATGTATATGGCTGAGTCTACTTTGAGCTGCTTCACTAATTGCTCTAATAAGTGCTACTTCCTTGATCGGATGGCAGCCTGTACCGGTAGCGATTGAAATAGGTGCGCCAGGAAAGGCTTCCATAATGAAGGCCTGAAAATACGGAAGGCCGAAAAAATTGTCCGTATGTCTTACAACTATATCTAGCTCGGCGTTTTTTATTTTTGAAATTAAGTTTTCAATGGCTTGAGAGAATGTGTCTATTTCTAAAAAGTTGGATGTATTTTCAATCATGTCAAATGCTTGAATGTCGCGCTCGATGAGCTCGCATAATCCATGCACCGATGCTTCCAATAAGTCGTTTCCTGATGCTAAGCCATTTGAGCTTTGTCCAAAGAGTTTTTGTCCTTGATTTTGTGTATAAGGTATAAACACTAATCCAGCTGGAACTAATGCTGTTCCACCATTGACGAGTTCTTCGGCTTCGACAACCATCAACAGCTTTTCGGGATTGGCTTTCAATCCATAATTAACGCAAAAATCAACGAAATCGACTTTGCCGGTATGACTTTCTACCAATTGAGTTGGCGTGCTTTTTAGAGCAACTATTGGTGAATTTCCATATTCTGCGAGGCTAAACTCAATTGCTTCCATGTATGCACCAATTTTTGCCTCCTCTTCTATTAGACCCTTTCCCGCATTTACACAAAGTGAACCGCTTTTTGCTGCTGGCCTAATACTCGCGTAGACGGGAATTCCTATTCGATCAAGCCAAGTTGTATCTGTTACTCGAGTGATACCTAAGCTTGGAGCTATAGCTTCGGCAATCTTGATTGTTTCTAACGCGCTACGTTGTCGTAGGCTGGAGCTTAATCTGTGCATTCTTACTACCGCCCTCTTCAGGATCTTAATGTTTAGTGTGAGTGGTATGTGCTGGTTGTGAGAGAGGGGCCCTCTCTCTCACGTTGCATCAGTTTTTAGATGCGTCCTCCAAGCCAATAGTGTCACTGTTAGACTGATGCGCCACAAACCCTGCATGCATAAGACTTTCATCATTGAGCAGTGTGGCAAATTTCTCCGCAGTTTCAGTATCTACGCTCAGTTCAAATGTTTCTTTGGATATGTCGGTATTCATATTTGATTCCTTTTCGTTGTCTTTCATGGGATGTGCGCGCCATTTGAAATTAATTCTCTAATCATTAAGTGTCAATACAGTGATTTTTTGTCTGCGTGCAATTTCCTCAGACGTTATGTCGGATAGATTTTGTAATTCTATAAGAGGTTTCCTGCAGGATTGAAGGGGGATTCCTACAAGCGCCTTTTTCAGGTTCTAATTGCTCGTAGATGTATTTTTTTATTTTCTAAAGGGTGATGTCGCAGAGATATTTTTATCTGAAATTATTTTTTTATTTTTTCAAATAAACGCGAAAGTGAATCGTGTTTATCAGTTTGAATTGATCAATGGTTTAATAATGTTTAATGGACGACAGAATTAGGCGGCAAATGCCCCAGCCGTTCAGTCAACCGAATCCGCTGGATCGGGTCGTCGCTGAGCAGCAATGCATGCTCCAGATCGAATCGCTCGGCGTTCGGGCAGTCCAGTCGCTGGTAAAGGCTGGCCCGGGCCAGGTAATCGGAGGCATTGGCGTTGCCCAGTTCCAGCACGCGCTCGGCGTCGATCAACGCACCGATGTAGTCATCGTGGGACAGGTGCAACTGGCGCAGGTTGCGGGACAAGCGCTGGAGCATCTGCACCGGCTCGGCCGTCAGCAAATGCTCGGCGCTGAGTTTCATGTTCGGGCCGTATTGGCGGTGCAGCAGTTCCCGGCAATCGTTGGGGTACAACCGACGACCGCCGCAAGGGTCCAGCAGGTGATCGGCGCCCGGAACCCGCAGCAGGAAATGCCCTGGGAAGTTGACCCCGACCAAAGGGATTTCCAGGCATCTGGCCAGTTCCAGGGCAATCAGCCCCAGTGCGAGGGGTTGCCCACGCCGGCGCTCCAGTACTTTGTCGAGCAAGGCCACTTGCGGGCGCAAGGGGGTGAAATCGTCCTGGGCGAATCCCAGATCATTCAGGCGTCGCAACAGCGGCTGGGCCAGCTCGCTCACCGGCAACATCGGCAAGCCAGAACTGACGCGCTGTTGCAGGTCCTTGAAATTCGCCAGTACCGCCAGCGGGTCCACCTCTTTATCGTGTTCGGCGGCAATCCACAGCGCCGCTTCGAACAGCGTGGGCGGTGATCGTTGCAGGCAGTCGAAAAAGCGTTGGCGGGGCGTCATCAAAATCTCCGTGACATGCCTCGTTTTAGCCTCCCCTGCGGCATTCGTCCAGTGTCGCGCAGGTTATGTCCGAAAGCCTGCATGGCGGCGTCGCTTATTCCGGTGCGCTTCTGCAAATTTTGGGCGCACGCCTATACTGGCGACTACAAGAAGTGATTCGGGAGCCCTTACGATGTTCGCTCTCATGCAAAGCACTCGCCTTGAATCGCTGCATCTGAGCGTCGACCCGGTCACCGGGTTGAAGGCGGTCATTGCCATTCATAACAGCCGTCTGGGGCCTGCCCTGGGGGGGTGTCGTTACCTTGCCTACCCCAGCGACGAGTCCGCGGTCGAGGATGCCATTCGTCTGGCACAAGGCATGAGTTACAAGGCGGCGCTGGCCGGCCTGGCTCAGGGTGGCGGCGTGGCGGTGATTGTTCGACCGATCCATGTGGAAAACCGCGGCGCGCTGTTCGAAGCGTTCGGGCGCTGCATCAATCAGCTTGACGGGCGCTACATCACCGCCATCGACAGCGGTACCTCGGTGGCGGACATGGATTGCATTGCCCAACAGACCCAGCACGTCACCAGCACCACCTCGGCGGGCGACCCGGCGCCGCACGCGGCGATGGGCGTGTTCACCGGCATTCGTGCCACGGCCATGGCCCGACTGGGCAGCGACAACCTCGAAGGCCTGCGCGTGGCCATTCAAGGCCTGGGCAATGTCGGTTTTGCCCTCGCTGAACAACTGCACGCTGCCGGTGCGGAATTGCTGGTCAGCGACATCGATCACGGCAAGGTGCAATTGGCGATGGAGCAATTGGGCGCTCACCCGATCGCCAACGATGCGCTGCTCAGCACGCCGTGTGACATACTTGCGCCGTGCGGCCTTGGCGGAGTGCTCAACAGTCACAGCGTGACGCAACTGCGCTGCTCGGCAGTGGCCGGCTCCGCGAACAACCAGCTGACCCATCTGGATGTTGCCGATCAACTGGAACGGCGCGGAATTTTGTATGCGCCGGATTACGTGATCAATTCCGGCGGGCTGATCTACGTGTCGCTCAAACACCGTGGCGAAGAGCTGACGACCATCACCGCACACCTGTCGAAAATCAGCTCACGCCTGACCGAAGTGTTCGCCCACGCTCAGGCGGAGAAACGTTCGCCGGCCAGAGTCGCGGACGAATTGGCGGAGAAGGTGTTGTACCGCTGAACCACACCTTAATGACAGGCATGAAAAAGGCCCTGAGCCATTCGACTCAGGGCCTATTCAATTCGGGTGTTGCTTACTTCGGCGTTTTAGCCGCTTTGGCTGGCTTGCTCGGCTCAGCTGTTTCAGCCACTTCAACCTGCTCAACGACTTCAACAGGCGCGCTCAGCAGCTCGGACAACGCGTCTGGCTGACTCTTGAACGCCTTGGCGAACACATCGCGATTCTTCGCCATGTAGATCCCGGCTTCTTCCACTTGCTGCTCGGTCAGGGACGGAACAGCTTTTTGCAGCACTTCAGCCAGCAATTCGGCCAGTTCGAGCATTTTGTCATGACGGTCAGCTTCGGCTTTATCCATGAACAAGCGCTCCAGATCTCGGCTGCTGCGGTATACCACTTCGACGGCCATTCACCACCTCACATGCCTTCACGATAGTTGTCTGTTTCGACCACTGTATTTATATACAGGGAAAAGGATAAGCGAATCCCTGCGCTTTGGGTAGTGGCTTTTTAATGTAGACCGAAATGAGGGTTTGTCATTTAAACCGTGGCGCGCCCATCGCGAGCAGGTGCGACCAAACGCCACGGAGCGCGTTTTAGAGCACATCGCCATTATGTCGCAGGCGCCTCTGGCCTTTTTTCTGCATGCAGAACAACCGTCACGTCCAACCCGCATCATCCGCTCGAACCGAGCTAAGGAAGAATCATCGTGAAAATCAACTGGGCCGAGAACCTGCGGCAGAACGTGCACCAACTGGCCGAGTCCCTGGGCAATCTGTTCGTCGAGACCTTCCACTACCTGGCGTTGTTCGCCATCGGTGCGGTGACCGCTTGGGCGGCAGTGATGGAATTTCTGGGGATGATCGAAGAGGGGCACATCAAGATCGATGACATCTTGCTGCTGTTCATCTACCTCGAACTGGGCGCGATGGTCGGGATTTACTTCAAGACCAATCACATGCCGGTGCGCTTCCTGATCTACGTTGCGATCACCGCGCTGACGCGACTGCTTATCTCCAACGTCTCGCACCACAATCCACCGGACCTGGGCATTATTTACCTATGCGGCGGGATTTTGCTGCTGGCGTTTGCGATTCTGGTGGTGCGTTACGCTTCGTCGCAATTCCCTTCGGTGAAGATCGAACACCCGCAACGCAAGACCGGTGCGGGTTCCGGAGAACATTCCGAAGTGGAGAAAGGCGAGATTTAAAGCCGCATGGCGGGGCGCGCGTGGCCTTTGGCCGAGGGCGGCGGCGGGGTACGATTGTCGCCGTCTTTCATGGCTTCGAGGATGGTCATTGCGCTGTGACCCTGTTCGATGGCGATGCCGAATTGAATACTTTGTACCAGGCGTTTGAGGCGCTTGGGGTCATTGCGTTGTTCGGCGCTGATCATTCGCTTGGCCACGACGCGGCCGCTGTTGGAGAGGGTCAGCATGATGCTGCCGTCCAGCCCCTGAATGCTCAGGTTGATCTGGTAATCCGGTGCAAAGGCATCGGTAATGAGCTGAAAAGGGTTGTCCATGATGCGTCACCGCCTGATTGAACGTGCAGTTGTTGACCGGCCATGATCGGGTTGGTTCGCAACACCGGACCATCGGCATGTCGCTCGCTGAGGTTTTCAAAACTCCTTTTTTGCCTCGCAAGAGGAGTAGCAAGGGGCATGCCGGAAAAATTGTCGAACAATAGACGCGGCAAAAAGAAGGCGGGCACCCTGGCCCGCCTTCTGTTTGCCTGCCCGTTTCAGGGCATGAATGAGTAGATGATCGCAGACAGTGCAATCAGACCGATCAACACCACGAACACGTTCGACGCCTGACCCGAGTACTGGCGCAAGGCCGGTACTCGGCGGATGGCGTACATCGGCATCAGGAACAACAGGCACGCGATGATCGGCCCGCCGAGGGTTTCGATCATGCCGAGGATGCTCGGGTTGAAGGTCGCCACGGCCCAGCAGCTGAGGATCATGAACAGTGCAGTGATGCGGTTCAGCCAGCTCGATGACATCGCCCGGCCACGACCGCGCAGGCTTTTCACGATCAGGCCCTGAAAGCCTTCGCTGGCGCCGATGTAATGGCCGAGGAAGGATTTGGTGATCGCCACCAGCGCAATCAGCGGCGCGGCATAAGCAATGACCGGGGTCTGGAAGTGGTTGGCCAGGTACGACAGGATCGAGATGTTCTGCGCCTTCGCCGCCGCCAGATCAGCCGGGGACAAAGCCAGCACGCAGCTGAAGCAGAAGAACATCACCGTTACCACCATCATCGCGTGGGCGATGGCGAGGATGCCGCTGCTCTTGCGCTCGGCCTGCTCGCCGTAGCGCTGCTTCTGATCGACAGCGAAGGCGGAGATGATCGGCGAATGGTTGAACGAAAACACCATCACCGGGATCGCCAGCCACAGCGTCTTGAAGAACAGCGGCATCGGCATGCCTTCACCGGCGGTGGCAAAGAATGCGCCGTTCCAGTTCGGGATCAGGCTGACACCGAGCAGCAGCAACGCCGCGACAAACGGGTAAACCAGCACGCTCATGCATTTGACGATGACGCCCTGGCCGCAGCGGACAATCGCCATCAGCCCAAGGATCAGTCCCAGCGACAGCACCGCGCGCGGTGGCGGGGCGATGTGCAACTGATGCTCCATGAAACTGCTGAGGGTGTTGGTCAGCGCCACGCTGTACACCAGCAGAATCGGGAAGATGGCGAAAAAATACAGCAGCGTGATCAGCTTGCCGGCACCGATGCCGAAGTGTTCTTCCACCACTTCGGTGATGTCCCCGGAGCGTCCGGACAGCACGAAGCGGGTCAAACCGCGGTGGGCGAAGAAGGTCATCGGGAACGCCAGCACCGCCAGGATCAGCAGCGGCCAAAAGCCACCCACGCCGGCGTTGATCGGCAGGAACAGCGTGCCGGCGCCGATCGCCGTGCCGTAGAGGCCAAGCATCCAGGTGGTGTCGAATTTACTCCAGCCTTTGTGGGCTGTTTCTGTATTGCGTGTCAGGTCTACAGCAGGATTATCGGCAGCAGGTGTACGTACATCGGTCATCGTTATTGGCCTCGTTATTATTCTTGCTCGGGCTCACGTGTTGCGGGCGGTCGGGAATGCTCCTCAGCACTCCACCCAGCTGACAGCCAGGCCACCCCGTGAAGTCTCTTTGTATTTGTCATGCATGTCGGCGCCGGTATCGCGCATGGTGCGGATCACCCGGTCCAGGGAAATGAAGTGTTTGCCGTCGCCGCGCAGGGCCATTTGCGTGGAGTTGATCGCCTTCACCGCCGCGATGGCGTTGCGCTCGATGCACGGCACTTGTACCAGGCCGCCGACCGGGTCGCAGGTCAGGCCGAGGTTGTGTTCCAGGCCGATTTCGGCGGCGTTTTCCAGTTGTTCGGGCGTGGCCCCAAGCACGTCGGCCAGACCGGCGGCGGCCATGGCGCAGGCCGAACCGACTTCGCCCTGACAGCCGACTTCGGCACCGGAGATCGAGGCGTTTTTCTTGCAGAGAATGCCTACGGCCGCCGCGCCCAAAAAGAACGCGACCACGTCATCGTCCGAAGCATCCGGATTGAATTTCATGTAGTAGTGCAAGACGGCGGGAATGATCCCGGCCGCGCCGTTGGTAGGCGCGGTGACCATCCGTCCGCCGGCGGCGTTTTCTTCGTTCACGGCGAGGGCAAACAGATTCACCCACTCCATCGCCGACAGCGTCGAAGTGATGACGTTCGGCTTGCCGATTTCCAACAGACTGCGGTGCAATTTCGCTGCACGGCGCGGAACATTCAGACCGCCGGGCAGGATGCCTTCGTGACGCAACCCCTGCTCGACGCACTCGCGCATCACCGACCAGATGTGCAGTAAACCCTGACGGATCTCGGCTTCGCTGCGCCAGGCCCGTTCATTGGCCATCATCAACTCGGAAACCCGCAGCCCATGCTGATTGCAGAGCTTGAGCAATTCTGCGGCGCTGGAGAAATCGTACGGCAGCACCACGTCGCTGGTCGGTGCGATGCCGGACTCGGCTTCGGCCGCTTCGATGATGAAACCGCCGCCGATCGAGTAATACGTTTGCTCTGACAATTCGCCGGTTTCGCCGAAGGCGGTCAGCGACATGGCGTTGGGGTGGTAGGGCAGGCTCTCGTCGAGCAGCAGGAGATCGCGTTGCCAGTTGAAGGTGATGGTGGTTTTGCCGGCCAGCGTCAGTTCGCCGGTCTTGAGCAACGTATTGATGCGGCTGTCGATGCTGTTCGGGTCGATGCTGTCCGGCCATTCGCCCATCAGGCCCATGACGCAGGCGCGGTCGGTGGCGTGGCCGATGCCGGTGGCGGAAAGGGAGCCGTACAGGCGGATTTCTACCCGGCGGACGGCATCGAGCAGATTCTGCTCAATCAGTGTCTGGGCGAAGGTCGCGGCGGCTCGCATCGGGCCGACGGTATGAGAACTGGACGGACCGATGCCGACTTTGAAAAGATCAAAAACACTGATAGCCATGCTAAAGCCTATACAAGCAATGGAAGAGAAATCGCTGCCATTTTTGTAGGACAAGCGCAATGTCGGCGATACTGCCTACCTCGGTCCTACGTGACCAACGAAACTTCCTAAGACAGCCTTTAGCAGGACTAAACAATGAGTCGCCAATTGCATGCCCAGACTTACGTCTGGCTGCACGTGTTTTCCTGTGCCGCGCGGCACTTGTCGTTCACCCGTTGCGCCGAAGAACTGCACATCACGCCGGGGGCGGTCAGTCAGCAAATCCGACAACTGGAAGAACGGCTGGGGTTTCGACTGTTCCACCGCCGTGCCCGGGGTGTGGAGTTGAGCGCGCAAGGCCAGCGACTGGCCATTACGGTCAACGAGGCGTACGGCAGCATCGACGCCGAATTGCGACGACTGGACGCGGGAATGATCAGCGGGATTTTGCGCCTGCGCTCGATTCCCTCATTCCTGAGCAAATGGCTGACCCCGCGTCTGCCGCGCTTGCAGCAGCGTTTTCCGGACATTCAGTTGCGCCTGGTGGCCGAGGACAGCAGCGTGCCGTTGCACGAGGGCGATTTTGACCTGGCCATCGACCTTTACGATGGCAGTTACCCCGGCTTGTTATCCACCACCTTGCTCGACGAGCAGATCTTCCCGGTGTGCGCGCCGAGCCTGTTGCGCGGGCGGCCGCCGCTGCACGGTCCGGCAGACCTGTCGCACTTCCCGTTGCTGCACGACATTACGGCCTGGCGCGGCAGTTACGAGTACGCAGAATGGGAGTTCTACCTCAATGCCATCGGCTTCGAAGGCGCTGACGTACGGCGCGGGCATACGTTCAATCGCAACCACCTGACCATCGAAGCGGCGATTGCCGGCATGGGCGTTGCGATTGCGCGGCGCACGTTGCTGAACGACGAGCTGGAGCGCGGGACGTTGATTGTGCCGTTCGGGCTGGCGGTGCCCAATCACAAACGCTATGTGCTGCTGTATGCGCCGGGGGCGCTGAGCCATCCGGGCGTGCGTGCGGTGCATGACTGGCTGGTGGAAGAGGCGGGCATTTTTCGAAGCCTGCACCCGCTGGCGGAGCGGCAGATGTGAGTAATTATGACAAAGAAGTGAAGCGACCCAACTCCCGACCTTAACAGCGCTTTTGCTGCTTGTCCGGCTTTTTTTGCGAATGAAAATTTATCTTTTTTCAGGGGTTGAAATGTTCGGCGCACAGACCGATTGTGTAGTTAAGAGGTCACGGTGATGACGCCCAAGGGCTAGCCGAAGGGCCTCTCGCGAGCTAGCTGAAATAAGGGATGAACTATGCAAATCCAAGTCAACAGTGATAACCATATTCAAAGCAGCATCCGACTGGAGGAGTGGGTACGTACTACCATTGAGAGCACGCTCGAACGTTATGAAGAGGACCTGACCCGCGTCGAGGTCCACTTGCGGGACGAGAACGGCGACAAGCCCGGTCCCCACGATTTGCGCTGCCAGCTGGAGGCGCGGCCAAAAGGCCACCAACCGATTTCTGTCACCCATAAGGCCGACACCCTGGAGCAAGCGATCGACGGTGCGGCGGAAAAACTCGAACATGCGCTGGAGCATCTGTTCGGCAAACTGCGGGGCAAACCACGTGCCGCTGTAGTGCCGTTCGAGAGGTCCACCGCTGATGCGCTGCTTGAAGACGAGTTTCTCGAGAACGAACAGGCTGCACAGAACGGCTGACGCCTGATTTACATTTTTATCTTTCCACCACTGAAAACGGGCCTGCTTATGCAGGCCCGTTCTTGTTTCAGGGTTTGGTGAACGCTTCAGGTGGATGAATACCCTCGCCACAATGATGTTGGCCTCCAGGCATCATTGAACCAACGCGCAGGAAAAGCCGGATCTTTTTGCGTATGAGAATATTTATCATTAATATTGCGACCTTGTCGGCCTCCTGACGTTCTCGTGGCCTCACCCGTTTCAAGGTCGAAACATGAAAGTGCTCCCCGTTTCCTATCGATTGGCCGTCGCGTCGCGAGTGCTCGCTGCCGTGGCAGGCGGCTATATCGTCGCGGCGCTCGCCAGTGTCAGCCTGACGCTGTGGGTGCCCATGGCCCGTGCCGACGCCGTGGTGACCGGGATGATGACCTCATTTCTGGCCTACCTGTGCGCGGTGATCTGGTGTTTTGCCTGTCGCAGTGCGTGGCAGGCCTGGCTCGGCTTGATCGTACCGAGCCTGGTGCTGGCGGCGGTGTCGGGGCTCGCGTACTGGATGGGGCTCTCATGAAAGAGGGCTTTCGTCAGGCCATGGCGTGGCTGCACACCTGGGCCGGGTTGATCTTCGGTTGGTTGCTGTTTTCGATTTTCCTGACCGGCACACTCGCGTATTTCAAGGACGAGATCAGCCACTGGATGCAGCCGGAAATCCGTGCGCGTTCGGTGACTTCCGAAGCCAGCCTGAGCGTGGCGCAAAACTATCTTCAGCAACACGCCGCCGGTGCCTCGCGCTGGCTCATCGACCTGCCCGATGCCCGCGACCCTGGCCTGTCGGTTCGCTGGCAGCAAACCCCGGCCAAGCTTGGCGAACGCGGCCAGTTCACGGAAAAACTCCTCGACCCGCAAACCGGCGCCGAAGTGCAGGGCCGCGAAACCACGGGGGGCGAGTTCTTCTACCGCTTCCACTTCCAACTGCAAATGCCCTATCCGTGGGGCCGCTGGTTGTCGACCATCGCCGCCATGGTGATGTTCGTCGCGCTGATCAGCGGGATCATCACCCACAAGAAAATCTTCAAGGACTTCTTCACCTTCCGCCCGCGCAAGGGCCAGCGCTCCTGGCTCGACGGGCACAACGCGGTGGGCGTGCTGGTGCTGCCGTTTCACCTGATGATCACTTACAGCAGCCTGGTGATTTTCATGTCGATGGTGATGCCGGCCAGCATCCTGGCCTCGTACAACGGTAATGCCCGGGCGTTTTTCGATGAGGTGTTTCCGGCGTCCACCACACCCGAACGCGCGGACAAACCGGCGCAGTTGGCGCCACTGGGGCCGCTGCTGGAAAAGGTGCGCGAGCAGTGGGCGGGCGGGCAGGTCGGGCGGCTCACCGTGAACAATCCGGGCGATGCGAATGCCTCGGTGGTGCTCGTGCGTGACGGCGCGGACCGCGTGGTGCATGACTTCGGCAGCGCGGTGACGTTCAACGGCGTGACCGGACAGTTGCTCGACACGACGCCGGAACAATCGCTGCCGAGGGCGATTGCCGGCAGTTTCTATGGGTTGCACATGGGCCGTTTCGCGGACCCGGTGCTGCGTTGGTTGTACTTTATTTGCGGCTTGGCCGGCACCGCAATGATCGGCACCGGGCTGGTGATCTGGCTCGGCAAGCGTCAGCTCAAGCACGCGAAAAGCGCTGTGATGCCATTCGAGTTGCGGCTGGTGGAAGTGCTGAACATCGCCAGCATGTCCGGGCTGATGGTCGCCGTGGCCGCGTTCTTCTGGGCCAACCGCGTATTGCCGGTGGACATGGCCGGGCGTGCGGAGTGGGAAGTGAACAGCTTCTTCATCGTCTGGGGCCTGAGCGTGCTGCATGCCGTGGTCCGGCGTGGCCGTGCGGCGTGGGTCGAGCAGTTGGCGCTGGCGGCGTTGCTGTTTGGTGCGGTGCCGTTGTTGAGCGCCCTGACCACGCCGTTTCACTTGGGTAACACGCTGGTGCAGGGCGATTGGGCGATGGCCGGTTTCGACCTGACGTGCCTGGGCAGCGGTGTATTTTTCGCCTGGGCGGCGTGGAAGATGCAGCGCTCCGGACAGTCCGCAATCGCCACCCGAACGCGGGCGCGAGCCATCACCCTTGAGCGCGAGGCGAACTGAATGTTGCTGTCGCTTTTGCTCTGTTACGGCGGTTTCACCGCACTGTGTTTATCGATGGACCGGCATCACGCCGAACTGTTGGGTGGCAAACCGCCGGTCCCTCGTCGCCGGTTGTTAAAACTCGGTGGCTGGCTGTTGCTGGTCCTGTCGCTGTGGGCGGCGGTGTCTTCGACCGGCTGGGGACTTGGCCTGGTGGAATGGTGTGCGGTGTTGATGCTCAGCGCGCTGCTACTGGTGCTGTTGATGCCGTATCGCCCGCGCCTGGCGCTGTTGATGGCCGCGCTGAGCCTGCTCGTCAGCCCCGTTGCCGCGTTTGCGCAGTACTGACCCGATGATCAGCAGCCCTCCGGATTCCCATGACGACGAACCTCGCGGAGCGCGTGCGCATTTCCTCCAGGTGTTCCTGTCCCAGCGTTCGCAGATGGAAGCGTTAGTGAACCGTCGCGTCGGGTGCCGGGCCACGGCGGCGGACCTGGTGCAGGATTTGTTTTTGCGCTTCTGGCGCCGGCCGCTGGTGCAGGTCGAAGAACTCAGCACCTACCTGTTGCGCTGCGCCGGCAACATTGCCATCGACCATCTGCGCAGCGAAGGCGCGCGGGTTCGGGTCAACGAAGGTTGGCTGCCGGATCAACCGGACAGCCACGGCAGTGAACCGCAAGCCGCGCTGGAGGCCGGCAACGATTTACGTCATGTCGAAGCGGCGTTGCGCGCGTTGCCCGAGCGCACGCGGCAGATCTTCTTGCTCAATCGCATCCACGGCCGCAAATACGCCGAGATCGCCAAGGCCATGGGGTTGTCCCAAAGCGCCGTGGAAAAACATATGATGCGCGCCCTCGAAGCCTGCAAGGCCAGCCTGCGGGACCCCGAACCGCGCACGCCAGGGAAAGCACCGTGAATCACACCGAACGCGTCACCCCGACGCCCGCTCAGGAACAGGCCGCTTTCGCCTGGCTGAGCCTGTTGCATGACCAGCCGAGCAGCGGCGACCAGGCCACCTTCAGCCATTGGTTGCAGGCCGACCCCGCGCATGCCGAGGCGTATGCCCAGGCGCAAGTGGTGTGGGAGTTGAGCGAAGGCCCGGCGCGGACGCTGGCCGACGAAGACGCGTTTGCTTTGCAGGGTTACCTCAATGCGATGAATCGCTCGCGGCGCAGCAGCGTTCGGCGCTGGTCCGGTGCGCTGGCGATGGCGGCGTGCCTGTTGTTGATGATCAGCCTCGGTTCAGGCTGGCAGCGGATGCGCTGGGTCGATGATCTTGGCGCTGATTATGTGTCGGCACCGGGGGAAGTTCGCACCGTCACGCTGGCGGATCAATCGCAGGTCACGCTGGATGCCGACAGCGCCATCGCCGTGGATTTCAGTCGCGGCGAGCGCCACGTGCAGTTGCGTCGCGGCGCCGGTTTTTTCAGCGTGACGCACACCGGCGAGCCGTTTGTGGTTGAGGCCGAAAAGGGCCAGGCGCGGGTGCTGGGGACGCAGTTTGAAGTGCGTTTGCAACCTCACGGCGCACAAGTGACGGTGTTGTCCGGCCGGGTCGGCGTGACGGCGGACCAGCATTCCGAGCAGCAGATTCTGAGCGCCGGCCAGCAGGTGGCTTACGGCGAAGGTACGGCGCAAAAACTGCAGGCCGTGGACAGCGAAGCGCAGTTGGCGTGGCGCCAGGGCTGGCTCAATTACTACAAGGCGCCGCTGGCCGACGTGGTGCAGGATTTGCGCCGTTACTACCCTGGGCGGATTGTGCTGTTCAACGATGAGCTGGCGGCGCGGCGGGTCAGTGGCAGTTTTCCGAGCAAGGATCCGCAGGCGGTGTTGAGTTCGTTGCAGGGGGTGATGGGGTTTGAGCAGCACTCGGTGGGGCATCTGATTATTTTGCGTTGAAGCCTCTGGCCCCTTTGCGGGAAAGCCCGCTCCCACAGGGGAATGCATTCCAAATGTGGGAGCGGGTTTGCTCCGGGCGGCGTTCCGACGAAGGCGTCGGTTCAGACAACACCTCCCTACCGATAAAAAATATTTTCAAAATAATGGTGAGGTAAACCCGGGCCCCATCCGTGTAGTGACTGAAACTGCGAGTCATTCGCATTCCGTAGCGGTTCTACACAGGTCATGAGCAATGAAGTCCAGGGCAAAATCGGGTTCGGTCAAACAGTGGTTGGGTGCCTCGGCACTGAGCATTTCGGCGTTGGCGTTGTTGCCACTGAGCGTGGCATTGGCCGCTGAAACGGGCACGCCGCAGCAACGCACGCAGTTCAGTTTCGCAATGGCCGCCAAACCGCTGCCCCAGGCCTTGAGCGACTTCAGCCGGATCACCGGCATCAGCGTGGTCTACACCGACGAAGCACCGTACGGCCTTACCGCGCCAGCGGTCAGCGGGCAGATGAGCGCCGAACAGGCGATCCAGCGGTTGCTCAGCGGTTCGGGTTTGACCTTCCGTCGCACCGATGCTCACACCCTGGCGCTGGAACCGCAGCCCACCGAAGGCGCCTTGAACCTCGGCGCGACCACCATCACCTCGGTGATGGATCAAACCATGAGCTACCAGCCGCCGCCCACCAGTTCGGTGATGCGCTCCTCGGCGTTGCTCCAGGAAATCCCCCAGACTGTCAACGTCATCCCGGCCCAGGTCATTCGCGATCAGGCGCCACGCAATCTCGATGATGCGCTGGCCAACGTCAGCGGCATCACCCAGGGCAACACGCTGGGCAGCACCCAGGATTCGGTGATGACTCGCGGCTTTGGCGACAATCGCAACGGCTCGATCATGCGCGACGGCATGCCGGTGATTCAGGGCCGTGGCCTCAACGCCACGGTTGATCGGGTTGAAGTGCTCAAGGGGCCGGCCTCGTTGCTCTACGGCATTCAGGACCCGGGTGGCGTGGTCAACATGGTCAGCAAGAAGCCTGAACTCGAGCAGTACAACGCATTGACCGTGCGCGGCTCGACCTACGGCGACGGCAAAAACGGCAGCGGCGGCAGCTTCGACAGCACCGGCGCGCTCGGTGATTCCGGGCTGGCGTACCGCATGGTGCTGGACCACGAAGACGAAGATTACTGGCGCAACTTCGGCACCCACCGCGAGACGCTGGTGGCGCCGTCGCTGGCCTGGTTTGGCGAAAGCACCAAGCTGTTGTTCGCCTACGAACACCGTGAATTCCTGACCCCGTTCGACCGTGGCACGCTGATCGACCCGCGTGACAACCATCCGCTGGACATCTCCCGCGACCGTCGCCTCGACGAGCCGTTCAACAACATGGAAGGGCGCTCGGACCTGTATCACTTCGAAGCCGACCACGAGCTCAACGACAACTGGACAGCGCACTTCGGCTACAGCTGGAACCGTGAAACCTACGACGCCAGCCAGGTGCGCGTTACCGCCATCGACACCAAAAAAGGCACGCTGACCCGCAGCATGGACGGCACCCAAAACGCGATCAGCACCGACCGCTTTACCACCGCCAGCCTCGAAGGCAAGGTTGATGTGCTGGGCATGCAGCATGACCTGGTGTTCGGCGTCGATGACGAGTACCGCAAGATCTACCGCGAAGACCTGATCCGCCAGAAAAGCCTGACCACCTTCAGCTACCTCAACCCGGTCTACGGTCGTGAAGTCGCCGGCACCACCGTCAGCCCGGCCGACAGCGCGCAGACCGATCAACTGCGCAGCGATTCGCTGTTCCTGCAGGACTCGATCCACCTCACCGACCAGTGGATTTTGGTGGCCGGCGGCCGTTTTCAGGAGTACGACCAGTACGCTGGCAAAGGCGTGCCATTCAAGGCCAACACCGACAGCAATGGCCAGAAATGGGTGCCACGCGCGGGGCTGGTGTATCGCTACACCGACGCGTTGTCGTTCTACGGCAGCTACACCGAATCGTTCAAACCGAACTCGACCATCGCCCCGTTGAGTGGCAGCAGCACCGTGCTCGACGGCAGCATCGCGCCGGAAGAAGCCAAGTCCTGGGAAGTGGGGGTGAAGCTGGACATTCCGGGGCGTGTGACGGGTAACGTCGCGCTGTTCGACATCAAGAAACGCAACGTACTGGTGGCCAATGCCGAAGGTCCGGTGACCCTCTACAGCGCCGCCGGCGAAGTGCGCTCCCGAGGGCTGGAAGTGGATTTGACCGGCCAGCTCAGCGATCGCTGGAGCATGATCGGCAGCTATGCCTACACCGATGCCGAAGTCACCGAAGACCCGGACTACAAAGGCAAAAAACTGCAAAACGTGGCGAAGAACACCGGCTCGCTGTCGGCGGTCTATGACTTCGGCACTATCGTCGGTGGCGATCAGTTCAGAGTCGGCGCGGGCGCGCGGTATGTCGGTGAGCGGGCGGGTAACGCCGTGAACGATTTCGACCTGCCGAGCTACACCGTGGCCGATGCGTTCGCCACCTACGACACCAAAGTCGAGGGGCAGAAGGTCAAGTTCCAGCTCAACGTGAAGAACCTGTTTGACCGCACTTACTACACGTCGGCGGCGAGCCGCTTCTTTGTGTCGATGGGGGATTCGCGGCAGGTTTCGTTGTCCAGCACTTTGGAGTTCTGATCACAGACCGCGTTATCGTTCATCGCTGGCAAGCCAGCTCCCACAGGGTATGTGTCGACCACTAAAATCGGGTCCGCCGCAACACCTGTGGGAGCTGGCTTGCCAGCGATGGCGGCTTCCCGGTCAGCGCAAAAACGCCTGCCGATATTCGCCAGGCGTCCCACCTAAAGCCTGCCTGAACCGATTGGTGAAATGACTGGCACTGGCAAACCCGCACGCCAAGGCAATCTCCCCCAGCGGCTGCGAGGTCGAACGCAACAGTTCCCGCGCCCGGCTCAGTCGTCGCGCCAACACATACTGATGCGGCGGCAAGCCAAAGCTCTCTCGGAACATCCGCGCAAAGTGATACTCCGACAGCGCGCACAACCCCGCCAACTGCCCGAGGCTGATGGCTTCGGCCAACTGATGGTCGATGAACTCGACCAGTTGCCGCCGCTGGTGCGCCGCCAATCCGCCCTTGAGCCGCAAGCCCTCGCGCATCCCGACCTGGCCGAGCAACACGTGGCTGAGCATTTCATGGGCTAGGCTGCTGGTCAGCAGGCGTTCGCCGGGCTCAGCCCAGTTGAGCGTGAGCATCTGGCGAAAACGCTGGGCTTGCTGCGGGTCGTCGAGAAAAGTCCCTTGGCGCAACTGCAATTCGCGAGGTTCGCGGTCGAGCAGTGTGACGCAGCCGAGGGCGAACTGTTCGGGGCTGAAATACAGATGAGCCAGGCGAATGTCGCCGTTGATCACCCAGCCTGACTGATGGTCAGCCGGCAGGATGCACAATTTGTCCGGGCCGCCCTTGGTGCCGGGCTGGTCGCGGCGAAAGGTGCCAGTGCCACCGGCGATATAGCAGGACAAGGTGTGGTGGCTCGGCGCCTCGTAATCCTGGGCGTCGTGATGGTTGCTCCACAAGGCTGCAGCCATACCGTCACCGAGCTCGGCGCTGTGCTCCAGGCGAGCATTGGGCGAACGGTTAAGGGCTTGAAAGACTTGCAGTGATTCCAGTGCGGGCATGATCGTTTCTCCAACGCTTCGCATCCTACTCCGTAGACGTTGGCCTGCCAGCCACTGCGCCGACAAAAGCGCAAGTTTATGCAAGTGCGAAAAAGTTTGGCGCAGGACACTGGCCACCTATTGAGGAGTCCTTGTCATGAACCTTTCGCTGTACTTGCTGACCGTGCTGATCTGGGGCACCACCTGGATTGCCTTGAAATGGCAGCTGGGCGTGGTGGCCATTCCGGTGTCGATCGTTTATCGCTTCGGCCTCGCCGCGCTGCTGCTGTTTGTGATGCTGTTGCTCAGCCGCAAGCTGCAAGTGATGAACCGTCGCGGGCACCTGATTTGCCTGGCGCAAGGCCTGTGCCTGTTTTGCATCAACTTCATGTGTTTCCTGACCGCCAGCCAGTGGATTCCCAGTGGCCTGGTGGCCGTGGTGTTTTCCACCGCCACGCTGTGGAACGCTCTGAACGCGCGGGTGTTCTTCGGCCAGAAGATCGCCCGCAACGTTCTGTTGGGTGGCGCGCTCGGTTTGTTCGGGTTGGGCCTGCTGTTCTCGCCGGAACTGGCCGGCCACACCGCCAGCCCGGAAACCCTGCTGGGCTTGGGCCTGGCGCTGCTCGGCACGCTGTGTTTCTCGGCGGGCAATATGCTGTCGAGCCTGCAACAGAAGGCCGGGCTCAAACCGTTGACCACCAACGCCTGGGGCATGGCCTATGGCGCGGCGATGCTGTCGGTGTGGTGCCTGGTCAAAGGTATTCCGTTCGAGATGGAATGGAATGCGCGTTACATCGGCTCGCTGCTGTACCTGGTCATTCCGGGTTCGGTGATCGGCTTCACCGCGTACCTGACGCTGGTCGGGCGCATGGGGCCGGAGCGCGCTGCCTATTGCACCGTGTTGTTCCCGGTGGTGGCACTCAATGTGTCGGCGTTTGCCGAAGGCTACCAATGGACCACCCCGGCGCTGGCGGGCCTGGTGTTGGTGATGCTGGGCAACGTGCTGGTGTTTCGCAAACCCAAGGCGCCGATGGTGCAGGGGAATGGCAAGTTGGCGTAATTGGACGGGCAGACGTTAACAACGTCTGCCCGTGTCGGTCAGCCTTTCCAGACTTGCGGGTTCACCAGGTCTTGCGGTCGTTCACCCAACAGGGCGCTGCGCAGGTTGGCCAGGGCGCGGTTGGCCATGGCTTCGCGGGTTTCGTTGGTGGCCGAGCCGATGTGCGGCAAAGTCACTGCGTTTTTCAATTGGAACAGCGGCGATTCGGCCAGCGGTTCTTTCTCGTAGACATCCAGCCCGGCGCCACGGATCTGGTTGTTTTGCAGCGCTTCGATCAGCGCCGGCTCGTCCACCACCGGGCCGCGAGAAATGTTGATCAGAATCGCGTCCGACTTCATCAGCGCCAGCTCACGGCGGCTGATCAGGTGTTTGGTCTTTTCGCTGAGCGGCACCACCAGGCAGACGAAATCGGCTTCGGCCAGCAACTCATCCAGGCTGCGGAACTGTGCACCGAGCTCTTGCTCAAGTGCCGTTTTGCGGCTGTTGCCGCTGTAGATAATCGGCATGTTGAAACCGAGCCGACCACGCCGGGCGATGGCGGCGCCGATGTTGCCCATGCCGACGATGCCCAGGGTTTTGCCATAGACATCGGTGCCGAACAGCGGTGCGCCGACGGTGGCTTGCCACTGACCGGCCTTGGTCCAGGCATCGAGTTCGGCGACACGGCGGGCGCTGCTCATGATCAGGGCGAAGGCCAGGTCGGCGGTGCTTTCGGTCAGCACGTCCGGCGTGTTGGTGAGCATGATCCCGCGTTCGTTGAAGTACGCGACGTCGTAGTTGTCGTAGCCGACCGAGACGCTGGACACCACTTCCAGGTTGCCGGCGTTCTCCAGTTGTGCGCGACCGAGCTTGCGACCCACGCCAATCAAACCGTGGGCATGGGGCAGGGCTTCGCTGAATTGGGCGTTGATGTCGCCTTTTTTCGGGTCAGGCACGATGACGTCGAAATCCTGCTTGAGGCGTTCGATCATGGCGGGCGTGATGCGGCTGAAAGCGAGGACGGTCTTTTTCATGGAGAGGCGGGCTCGTCGGGCGTGGAGAATGCCAAGCACGCTAACATTCTTCCCCGACGTTGTGCGAGGCCCGCAAAGGGCGGATGCACGCATTTTCCCGGTTGGATGGGGGATGCGCAAAGGGTGCTTCGTACGCGAATTTGTAGGAGCTGGCTTGCCAGCGATGGCGGTGGGTCAGGCATACCGTGTTGCAGTGATCGCCGGCAAGCCGGCAATCCTACAGATTGCGGGTGTCAGGCGCGGATTGCCTAATCCTGCGGGTCGACGTTATCCAGTGCGCGATTGACGGCCAGTTCGCCCAGCATGATCGCCTGTTGAATGCCCAGCAGGGTGTTGCGATGGGGGCCGTCCAGAAATCCGGCGAGGTCGCTGGCCATGACGCTGGCCGAGGCGAGGGATTCGCTGGCGTGGACCAGGAGGGTTTCGGTGTTGATGTTGGGGGCGACGACGAATAGATGGCTGGGGGTGTGGGGCGGGATCGAGGCTTTCAGGGTGAATGAGTGTTGGGGGGCGGTGATTTCTGCATCGGGTGGATTGGGTGATGGTTTGATCATGGTCAAGCTCCTTATGTTATGGAACTGCCACTTTCTCGGTTTCCAGGCGAATGGGTGGCAGCTGGGCGTGGGCTGGAAACGCAAGGTAAGAGAGCTAAACCCTTGGCAGACCCGAAGGTCTCCCACGCACAGCCGCCATAACGCAGAACTGCAGGCAAAAAAGCGCCGCAGTATGTCATGGGGAGTACTGATTAGCTCTAATTCGTCAGGTTTCCAGGCCCGGTCGCTGATTCGTCAGCGACCCCCCAAGCCTACCCATCTCACGTCCCACCCGACAACCGACAGACCGCGTCGGAAACGTCCTAGGACACCACACCCTTTGTGGGAGCGGGCTTGCTCGCGAAGGCGGCGTGTCATTCAGCTCAGATGTTGGCTGACACAACGCCTTCGCGAGCAAGCCCGCTCCCACAAGGGGGATCAATTCGCCAATCGCGCCCCACCCAGGCTCCCGCTCAACTCATACGCTGCCAGTTCCGCCTGATGCGCGGCCAATATCTCCGGCAACGACCCGCGCAGGTACTCGACCCAGGTTTTGATCTTCGCATCCAGGTACTGCCGCGACGGATAGATCGCATACAGGTTCAATTCCTGCGAGCGGTAGTTCGGCATCACCCGCACCAGCGTGCCGTTGCGCAAGCCTTCGATGGCTGCGTAAACCGGCAACACACCAACACCCATGCCGCTGGTGATCGCGGTTTTCATCGCATCGGCGGAGTTCACCAGAAACGGCGAGCTGTTGATGGTGACCATTTCCTGGCCTTCCGGGCCGTCGAAGGTCCATTTCTCCAGCGGGATCACCGGGCTCACCAGGCGCAGGCACGCATGGTTCAGCAAATCGCTGGGCTTGTGCGCGCAGCCGTTGGCTTTCACATAGGCCGGCGAGGCGCAAACGATGCTGTAGGTGATGCCCAGACGCTGGGAGACGAAGCCCGAGTCCGGCAGCTCGCTGGCCAGGACGATCGACACGTCGTAACCCTCGTCGAGCAAGTCCGGCACACGGTTGGCCAGGGTCAGGTCGAACGTCACGTCGGGGTGCGTCTTGCGGTAGCGCGCGATGGCGTCGATCACGAAGTGCTGACCGATGCCGGTCATCGTGTGCACCTTGAGTTGCCCGGCCGGGCGGGCGTGGGCATCGCTGGCCTCGGCTTCGGCTTCTTCGACGTACGCCAGGATCTGCTCGCAGCGCAACAGATAGCGCTTGCCGGCCTCGGTCAGGGCGATGCGCCGCGTGGTGCGGTTGAGCAGGCGGGTTTGCAGGTGGGCTTCCAGGTTGGAGACCGCGCGCGAGACGTTGGCCGTGGTGGTGTCGAGTTGCACGGCGGCAGCGGTGAAACTGCCCGCCTCGGCCACGTAACTGAAGGCGCGCATGTTTTGCAAAGTGTCCATGGGGTGCTCTCGGGTGCGATGGCAAATTGTGACACGAAGTTTCAGAGTCTGAGACCCCGACCAAGGGATTATCGCGTTAACGGTAACAAAGATTCACAGGATTCCCAGCTTATCGCCATCTGACCCCAGCCCTAGAATTGGTCGCCCTTGTAGGAGCCAGCAAGCTGGCTCTTACAGCCTCCTTTATTTCAGGAATTTGCAGCAGTGCCGCGTCGCATCAGCAGAGCGCTTCAGACGCTCAGTGTTTTGGCTTTAACCCTGGCAATCAGCGGCTGCATCGGAACCGCCGGTATTGCCCCGCAGGGCAAGGCACTGGAGGCCAATTCATTGGCCACCGACGACGCCATCCGGAGCGCCTCGCAGGACGCTCACTGGCCCGACGCGCAATGGTGGCAAGCCTACGGCGACCCGCAACTGAGCCGCTGGATCGACCTCGCCCTGCAAGGCAGCCCGACCATGGCCATGGCGGCAGCGCGGGTGCGTCAGGCCAAATCCATGGCCGGTATTGCCGAGTCCGCCGAGTCATTGCAGATCAATGGCGAGTCCACCCTCAAGCGCCACAACTGGCCCACCGATCAGTTCTACGGGCCGGGCGACCTGGCCAACTCGACGACGTGGGATAACAACGCCGCGTTGGGTTTCAGCTACGCCCTCGACCTCTGGGGCCGTGAAAGCAACGCCACCGAGCGCGCCGTGGACATGGCGCACATGAGCGCCGCCGAAGCGCGCCTGGCCCAGCTCGAACTGCAGAACAACATCGTGCGCGCCTACATCGAACTGTCGCTGCATTACGCGCAACGGGACATCGTCGCGGCGACCCTGCAACAGCAGCAGCAAATTCTCGACCTCGCACAGAAACGCCTGAACGGCGGCATCGGCACTCACTTCGAAGTCAGCCAGGCCGAAACGCCGCTGCCGGAAACCCACCGGCAGATTGATGCGCTGGACGAAGAAATCGCCCTCAGCCGCAATCAGCTTGCTGCGCTCGCCGGCAAAGGCCCGGGGGACGGTGCACAATTGCAGCGACCTACGCTGGCATTGGGCGCAACGCTGAAACTGCCATCGTCGCTGCCCGCGCAATTGCTCGGTCAACGTCCCGACGTGGTCGCCAGCCGCTGGCAAGTGGCGGCTCAGGCGCGGGGCATCGATGTCGCCCACGCCGGTTTCTACCCCAACGTCGATCTGGTCGGCAGCCTCGGCTACATGGCCACCGGCGGCGGTGCGTTGGAGTTTCTGACCGGCAAGAAACTCAACTACAGCGTCGGCCCCGCGATCTCGTTGCCGATCTTCGACGGCGGCCGTTTGCGTGCCGAGCTGGGTGAAGCATCGGCCGGCTATGACATCGCCGTGGCCAAGTACAACCAGACGCTGGTCAATGCGCTGAAAAACATCTCTGACCAACTGATCCGCCGCGAATCCATGGACAAGCAGCAAACCTTCGCCGCCGAATCGGTGGCCACCGCGCAGAAGACCTACGACATCGCGATGATCGCTTATCAGCGCGGGCTCACCGATTACCTCAACGTGCTCAATGCCCAGACCTTGTTGTTCAAACAGCAGCAGGTTCAGCAACAGGTTCAGGCTGCGCGGCTGAGTGCGCATGCCGAACTGGTGACGGCGCTCGGCGGTGGGCTCGGTGCGGGCAACGATGTGCCGAAAGACAGCCAGACCGCCGCACCGAAAACCCCGGCCACTCTGAAGAGCCTCCTGAATTGAACACAAAACCTGTGTCTTAACTGAATATGACTAAGCAGGATCTGATGACTCCCTTGCCCGCACCTCTGCGCTGGCTGTATTCCCTTGAATGGCGCCGGGGTTTCTATGACTGGGCACGCAGCGACGGCGTGACCTGGGTCTACATTTTCAAGGTGCTGTTCGCTGCGTTCCTGACCCTGTGGCTGGCCATGCGTCTGGAGTTGCCGCAACCGCGCACGGCGATGATCACCGTGTTTATCGTCATGCAACCGCAAAGCGGTCAGGTGTTTGCCAAGAGTTTTTATCGCTTCCTCGGTACCTTGACCGGGTCGGCGGTGATGGTCGCGCTGATTGCGTTGTTTGCCCAAAACACCGAGTTGTTCCTCGGTTCGCTGGCGATCTGGGTCGGCATCTGCTCGGCCGGTGCGGCGCGTTATCGCAACTTTCGCGCCTACGGTTTTGTGCTGGCCGGGTACACCGCTGCGATGGTCGGTTTGCCGGCGCTGGCGCACCCGGACGGCGCGTTCATGGCGGCGGTCTGGCGGGTGCTGGAAATCTCCCTGGGGATTCTCTGCGCCACCGTGGTCAGCGCCGCGATCCTGCCGCAAACCGCCAGCGCGGCGATGCGCAACGCCTTGTATCAGCGCTTCGGCGTGTTCGCGCTGTTTGTCACCGACGGCTTGCGCGGTCGCAGCAAACGGGACGCTTTTGAAGCGAGCAACGTGCGCTTCATCGCCGAGGCGGTCGGCCTGGAAGGGCTGCGCAGCGTCACCGTGTTTGAAGACCCGCACATGCGTCGGCGCAACGGTCGGCTCAGTCGCTTGAACAGCGAGTTCATGGGTATTACCACCCGGTTCAATGCCCTGCACCAACTGCTTGAACGCTTGCGCAGCAGCGGCGCTGATCACGTGGTCGCGGCGATCAAACCGGGCTTGCAGGACCTCGCCGAGGTGCTTGACGGTTTCAGCGGTCGTGCCCTGACCAGCCCCGACGCGGCCCGTTTGGTGAGTGCGCTCAGCGCCTATAAAGAAGCGCTGCCGGCGCGGGTGCGCAGCTTGCGGGCGACCTTTGAGGAGCGCCAGCCGAGCGACGCCGAGCGGCTCGATTTTCATACCGCGTATGAGTTGCTCTATCGCTTCGTCGACGACCTGCACGGTTACGCACAGACCCACGCGTCCCTGGCCGATCACAGCCATGCGCGGGAGCAGTGGGACGAGCCTTTCACCCCGCAAACCAACTGGATGGCGTCCGCCGCTTCGGGGATTCGCGCGGCATTCATTCTGGTGGTGTTGGGCAGTTATTGGGTGGCCACCGCATGGCCGAGTGGCGCGACCATGACCCTGATTGCCGCTGCGACGGTGGGCCTGTCGGCGGCGACGCCGAACCCGAAACGCATGGCGTTCCAGATGGCTTGCGGGACTTTCCTCGGGGCGCTGATCGGCTTCGTCGAGATGTTTTTCATCTTCCCCAGGATCGACGGTTTTCCCTTGCTGTGCGTGATGCTCGCGCCAGTGATCGTGCTCGGTTCGTTCCTCACCTCGCGCCCGCAATACGCCGGTGTCGGCCTCGGTTTGCTGATCTTCTTCAGCACCGGTTCGGTGCCGGACAACCTCACCGTCTACAACCCTTACGCCTTCATCAACGACTACATCGCCATGGTGCTCGGCATGCTGGTGTGCGCCGCCGCCGGCGCGATCATCCTGCCGCCGAACAGCCGCTGGTTATGGCGTCGATTGGAGCAGGATCTGCGCGGGCAAGTGGTGTATGCGATCAGCGGAAAACTCAAAGGCCTGGCGTCGAGTTTCGAAAGTCGCACGCGGGATTTGCTGCACCAGGCCTATGGTCTCGCCGCCGGTCAGCCGCAGGTGCAACGGGACTTGCTGCGCTGGATGTTCGTGGTGCTGGAGGTCGGCCACGCGATCATCGAGTTGCGCAAGGAACAGGCGATTTTGCCGGTGCATCCGGCGTACGCCGAATCGCAGCCGTGGCGCCAGGCCATCCGCGTGATGGGGCGTTCGCTGGTGCGGCTGTTTCTGCAACCGGGCCAGAGCAATCTGCAACGTTGCCTGATCGCGGTCGACCATGCGATCAGCCGCGTGCAAGCCACCGACGAACCCTTCGCGCCGCACTTCGACACCTCGGCGTTGCGCCGGGTGAAGAGCTACCTGCATTTCATCCGCACCTCATTGCTGGACCCGCAATCGCCGCTTGCAGCCTATGCAACGACCACGCCTCAAGGACTTGAACATGCCTCGTGAAATTGCCTTCCACGGTGTGTACATGCCGACCATGACGCTGATGTTTTTCATCGCCGCGGTGCTGGCCTGGGCGCTGGACCGGTTCCTGTCCGGGTTCGACCTGTACCGTTTTTTCTGGCACCCGGCGCTGCTGCGCCTGAGTCTGTTTACTTGTCTGTTCGGCGCTTTGGCGCTGACTGTCTACCGTTGAGAACGACCTGATGAAAAAGCTATTCAGCCTGCTCGCCACCCTGCTGGTGCTGGCCCTCGCGCTATGGATCGGCCGGACCCTGTGGGTGCATTACATGGACACGCCGTGGACCCGCGACGGCCGGGTGCGCGCCGACATCATCAACGTCGCCGCCGACGTCACCGGTGAAGTGGTGGACGTGCCGGTGCGCGACAACCAACAGGTGAAAAAGGGCGATCTGCTGATGCGCATCGACCCCGAGCACTACCGCATCGCGGTCAAGCAGGCGCAGGCGCTGGTGGCTTCACGCAAGTCGACGTGGGAGATGCGCAAGGTCAACGCCCATCGCCGCGCCGACATGGATGCCCTGGTGATCTCCAGGGAAAACCGCGACGACGCGAGCAATATCGCCGACTCGGCCCTCGCCGATTACCAGCACGCACAAGCGCAACTGGAAGCCGCCGAACTCAACCTCAAACGCACCGAAGTGCGTGCGGCGGTGGACGGTTACGTGACCAACCTCAACGTGCATCGCGGCGACTACGCACGCATCGGCGAAGCGAAAATGGCCGTGGTCGACATGAACTCGTTCTGGGTCTACGGCTTCTTCGAAGAAACCAAACTGCCCCACGTGCGCGTTGGTGATAAGGCCGACATGCAATTGATGAGCGGCGAAGTGCTCAAGGGGCATGTGGAGAGTATTTCCCGCGGCATCTACGACCGCGACAACCCGGAAAGCCGCGAGCTGATCGCCGACGTGAACCCGACCTTCAACTGGGTGCGCCTGGCGCAGCGCGTGCCGGTGCGGATTCACATTGATGAAGTGCCGGAGGGGGTGCTGTTGGCGGCGGGGATTACGTGCACGGTGGTGGTCAATTGACTTCAGACCGAGTCGCGCCCATCGCCGGCAAGCCGGTCTCACTCCCACATTGACCGCGTTCGAACGCTGATTCGTGCAACACCGCCAATCTACTGTGGGAGCGAGAACGGCTTGCCGGCGATGGGCGCGACTCGGTCTCACTCCTTGCAGAACGTCTCATGCAAATGCCGCCAAAGCACCTTGCCATCGGCCTGTTTCTCGAACACCACGGTCGAGCGGCGATCGGAGTGCAGGCCGGTGGCATCGGTCTGTTGCTCGCGGTAACTCACGGTTGCGCCGCCGTCATGTAACGCGAGGCCACGCAACTCGCTGAGCTCGATCCGGAACCCGAGTTTCTTGCCGCCCGCCAGCGTGAACAACTCGTTCAACGCCGCAAAATCGAGGACCCGGCCCAACGGCGAGACCATGGAAAACTGCGGCGAAAAACGTGTCAGCAGATGTTCGAGTTCAGTGGCATCCCGTTCTTCGGCCAGCCATTGCTCGATGGCCACATGGGCCTGGATCACTTCGTCAAAGTATTCGGTGTAGTCGGTCATGTTTTTTCCTGAAATTCTGTGGAGTCTGTTCTGACGCCTTCGCGGGCAAGCCCGCTCCCACAGGTTCTGTTGGATGACATAGATTGCATGCACACGGAAGATCCCTGTGGGAGCGGGCTTGCCCGCGATTGGGGCGACTCGGTCTCAAAGTTGCCCGTTCAACCCGAACCGCTTCATCAGCCCTGACTCCAGCAACCCTTTGGGCAACAACCCGGCCAACAACGGCAATGCGCGGCTGCCATTGCCCAAGCGAATCAGTCGTGGCGGTTTGCCCTGTTGCACAGCCTTGAGCAAACCGGCGGCAAACTCACTGGCCGGCGTCGGGTTGTCCTGAGACGCCTTGGCCCGCGCACGGATGCCTTCGCGCAGCGGAAACCACGGTGACTGTTCGCTGATCAATTGTTCCGCCTCCGCCCCGGCATTTTTGGCAAAACTGGATGCGATGGCGCCCGGTTGCACCTCCATGACTCGCACGCCGAACGGCGCCAGTTCCATGCGCAACGCATCGCTCAAGGCGTGCACAGCGGCTTTCGAGGCGCAGTAGGCACCGGCAAACGGCGTGACCAAAACCCCAGACACACTGCCGATATTCACCACCAACCCTTTGGCCCGGCGCAGCACCGGGAACAGCGCGCGCGTCACGCCGACAATCGCAAACACATTGGTTTCAAACTGCCGCTGCATGGCTGGCACGCCACCGTCGAGCAACGGTCCCATGGCGCCATAACCGGCGTTGTTGATCAACACATCGAGACCGCCGTGTTGCTGGTTAATCTGGCCGGCCAACGCTTCAAGTGCCGCGCCATCGTTGACGTCCAGTTGCACGGCGGTGAACCCGGCCGCCGTCAACGTGGCGACGTCTTCAGCCTTGCGGGCGCTGGCCCAGACTTCATAACCGGCACCTTTAAAGGCATCGGCCAGAGCGCGGCCAATGCCGCTGGAACAACCGGTAATCAACGCAACGGGCATGGCGCGGTCCTTGTGCAGAAGTGAGAAGGGGCATCAGTCGGAGAAACTGCCCTGCAAACGCTCGGCACGAAACTCAAGGGTTTGCGGGCGATAGCCGGGACGCAAGGGCGGCATGGGCAGGCAATCTTCCCAGTTCGCCCCGGCTTGCAGTTCGCCAGGGCCGCGATAACGCGGTGCGGCGTATTGATTGTCGGCGAGGTTGACCGTATCGCCCGGTGCATAGGCAGCGATACGCCAGCGCAGTTCGGTCAGCGGCACGTCGTTGCCGTTGTTCATCTTCAGTTGCAACGGGCGATCGGCCGGACACTGTTGCGGCGCGTAAGTGATGCGCAATTCAAGGCGTGCCAATTGCTTGACCTCGCGATTGTCCAGCCAGATCACCCACGTGGCTACCAGCCCCAATCCGATGGCGGCCGCCACAGAAACGGGCAGGGCCTTGGACGGGTAACGCAGCAACAGGATCAGCCAGGTGATAACCAACAGGACGCCGATGAACATGTCGCACAACCTCGCAGAAGAGAGGCTCATCCTACCTAAGGGCGGGTGTGCTTGGCGATGGGCGTGGTGAGGGCGACCGTTTGTCGAACCTGTAATTTGTGACAGTAGCCAGCCTTGGGTTTTCAGCATTAGCTAGTGAAAACCAGCCTGAAGGTGCGCGATGCTGTCCCGTTTATCGGCCATACACCGCAACACTCCCAAACTGGCGGTCGCTGAACCGCGCGGGTTGGCGGTACGTTCGGTGGACTATTACCGTGCCGCCGTAGATGAGCCTTGCGAAAGGTGGATTAACCACACCGTTTATGACCCGGCGGGGCGGGCGGTTGCCCAACGGGACCCGCGTCTGTTCCAGGAGGCGATGGCCCCGGCCAACCTGAGTACGATCCACAGTCTGAGCGGCACGGCCTTGTGCACCGTCAGTGTCGATGCCGGTCTGCGCTTGAGTCTGTTCGGCCAAGCGGGTCAACCCGTTCACACTTGGGACGGTCGGGGTTCGCAGCGCTGGATGCTTTACGACCATCAGCGGCGATTGACTGCGCTGTTCGAGCACGCCGCGAATGGCGAGGCGGTTTGCGCGGAGCGTCTGACTTATGCCGCCAACGCTCCTGCGTTCGCCGACCACAATCAGTGCGGCCGATTGATCCGTCATGATGAGCCGGCAGGCACGCTGCTGTTTTCGACGTTTGGACTGTCGGGCGGGTTGCTTGAGCAGACTCGGCACTTTCTTCGCTCGCTGGCATCTCCCGATTGGCCAGAGCCCGTGAGCGAGCGCGATACAGCGCTGGAACCGGGGCCTGGCGCGACCACTCGCTCACACTTCAACCCGCTGGGCGAGGCCGTTGAACAGACCGACGCCCAAGGCAACCGTCAGTTTTTCAGCCACACCGTCGCCGGCCAGTTGCGCGAGGTTCGACTGCAACTACAGAACGACACCGCGCCGAAAACACTGGTCAGTGCCATCCAGTACAACGCCCATGGCCAGACCGCGCGGGAAGTGGCGGGCAACAGCGTGATCACCACGCTTGAATACGCCGAGGAAGACGCTCGCCTGAGTCGCTTGCACGCCAGGCGCGGCAATGATGTCCTGCAAGATTCCCGTTATGGATACGACCCCAAGGGCAACGTGCTGCGCATCGAAGACGCCGCCGTGCCCGTGCGCTACTTCGCCAACCAGCGTATCGATCCGGTCAACCTGTATGCCTATGACAGCCTTGATCAGTTGAACTGCGCGAAGGGCTGGGAGGCCGGCGGCGCGAATAAAGGTCCGCAATTTTCGTCGTTTGATGACCCTGCCCCGCGAGGCAATTACCGCCAGACCTATCGCTACGATCTAGGCGGCAACCTGTTGGAACTCACCCACGAGGGGCCGCAAAACCATGCGCATCGTCTGGTCGCCGCGCCTTCCAGCAACTGTTGCCTGCCAGTGGTCGAGGGCGTGGAGCCAGGCGAAGAGGACTTTCGCCGGGGCTTCGACGCCAACGGCAATCTGCTGAAGCTGAAACCGGGACAAACCTTGAGCTGGGACCTGCGTAACCAGTTGTGCGAAGTGCGGCCAGTTGAGCGTGACGGCGCCCCGAACGACAGTGAGCGCTACGTCTATGGTGCAGACGGCATGCGGGTGCGCAAAGTCCGCTCGACGCAGACCAATGCTCGAACGGTGATTGCTGAAGTGCGTTATTTGCCGAACCTGGAACTGCGTACCCGCAGCGGCACGGGCGAAGTGCTCCATGTGATCACCGTCCAGGCCGGACGCAGCAGTGTGCAGGTCCTGCACTGGGAAACGGCGCCACCGAAGGGCAGTGCCAATGATCAATACCGGTTTTGCCTGGGTGATCATTTGGGCTCCTGCACCCTGGAGCTCGACAACGACGGTGACGCGATTAGTCAGGAACGGTATCACCCGTTTGGCACTACCGCCTGGTTTGCCGGGAGGGGGGAAGTTGAGGCGAGTCGTAAAACGATTCGATATTCGGGGAAAGAGCGGGATGCGACGGGGCTTTATTGTTATGGGTTTCGGTATTACGTGGCGTGGTTACAGCGTTGGTTGAATCCGGATCCGGCGGGAGACATTGACGGCCTTAATTTTTATGCCATGTTGATGAGTAATCCGGTGAATCATACGGATCGTTTTGGTTTGTCTGGTGGGGACGCGGACTCTCCTGCTGGTAATACAAGTCGTTACGGCCCGAGTAGCGAAAAATGGCGAATCGCGATTTCCAACCTCCGCTCCACGCTATTTTCTGAAACACGCCCTACAGCACTTGTTCATCCAATGCTGGGGAGTAAGCGCGATGTCAGGACAGCGACGGAAGTGTTGTCTGATCCATCACGTATAACGGATCGCTCACATCAATTCAGAGGCGTAAAGTATTTTTCTGCGGAAGAGCGTAAATCCTATGTGGTTTCCGTGCGTAACAAGCGGCTTCATACAGCAGATGGGCTACTTCTGACTTCTTCTGCTGAGGGGACGCTGAGAGGCAGAACAATTACCCGGGAGACCCGAAGCACTACCTCGGCGGCTAATTGGAAAACTACTCAGATGGCTTATGTGCTTGGATGGAATCCAGACTCTCCGAATGAAAAGCAATTACTCATCTTTCAACATAAAGTAAATGAATTTCATCACTCCAGCGGTTTTTCCGGTGGCAGAGTACTTGATGCAGGAATGATGACGATTTACAAAGGGAAGATTGCATTTATTGAAAATAAGAGCGGGCATTATAAGCCGCATATGGAGCAAAAAATGCACACTTTGAAATTTTTAAAGCAATCAGGGGTGGATCTATCGAGTACCTTTGTTTCAGAGCGTATTCCAATGGGACATGCAGTCCCCGGCGATCCGAAATCTCCGCTTGTTGCAGATTTTGAATATTCGGATGTCTATCGTGCAGATGATTTTTATAAAAAGCGTGGGGAAGGAGAAGTGTCAAGAGCCCCTGACTTTGATCCGGATGATCCGAAACATTTCCAGTATCAAACACAAGTGTATTGGCCCGGAGTTTAGTTTTATTTGTTGCTCAGCGAGTTTTTAGCGTTATTTTTTCAAAGTTACCGGGTTACGAGCTATGCAATTTCAACAACAGATAACGCATCGCCATACCCCAAAGCTGATGGCCATTGATCCGCGTGGTCTGGCCTTACGCTCAGTGGATTATTACCGCGCCGGGGCCGGTGACACGGCAGAAGCGCATGTCGAACGCACAACCCATGACTTGGCGGGAAGGGCGGTCGCGCACTGGGATTCGCGCCTGTTTCAGGAGGCTTCAGCGCCTGCCAACCTGCGCATGATTCATGGCCTCTCCGGCACGGCTCTGTGCACCGTCAGTGTCGATGCAGGTTTGCGCGTGAGCGTGTTCGGCGAGGCGGGTCAACCGGTTCAATCCTGGGACGGCCGGGGTTCGCAGCGCTGGATGCACTACGACGATCAGCTGCGATTGAGTGCGTTGTTTGAGCAAGCCAAAGAGGACGAAGCGGTTTGTGCGGAGCGTCTGACTTATGCGGCCAACGATCCGGCGTTGGCCGGTCACAACCAGTGCGGCCGACTGCTCAGCCACGAAGATACTGCCGGTGTTCTGCTGTTTAACGACTACGGATTGACCGGCACGGTACTTGAGCAAGCGCGGCGTTTTGGCGAGAGCGTGCAGTCTTTTTCAACGAATTCACGTTTCAACCCACCGGGAGATCTGCTGTCGCGAACCGATGCACAAGGTAACGAACAACGCTTCAGCCAGACCGTGGGCGGTCAGTTGCGCGCCGTGGATTTGCGTCTGAGCAACGCGCCCCAACACCTGCCGATGGTCAGCGCCATCACCTACAACGCCCACGGCCAGGTCGAGAGGGAAGTCGCCGGCAATGGCGTGATCACCACCCTCGAATACGCCGCCGAAGACGGACGCCTGCAACGCCTGCTGTCCCGACTCGGTCAGGCTGATCCGTTGCAGGACCTGCGTTATACCTACGACCCGGTCGGCAATGTGCGAAGCATCGAAGACGCCGCGCTGCCGATCCGCTACTTCGCCAATCAGCGCATCGAACCGGTCAGCCATTATTTTTATGACACGCTTTACCGGCTGATCGAGGCCACAGGCTGGGAGGCCGGCTCGGTCAGGCATGGCCCGTCATCGGCGATGACGGCGGACCCCGCCATGCCCGGCAACTACCGCCAGACCTACCGTTATGACACCGGTAACAACCTGCTCGAACTGACCCACGTCGGCCCGCAAAACCACGGCCATCGACTGGTTGCGGATGCCCACAGCAACCGCTGCCTGCCGGTGCGCGATGGTATCGAGCCGGGTGAGGGCGACTTCCGCAACAACTTCGATGCCAATGGCAACCTGCTGAAGCTGCAACCGGGACAGACGCTCAGTTGGGATCTGCGCAATCAATTGTGCGAAGTCCGGCCGGCGGAGCGCGACGGTGCCGAAAGCGACAGCGAGCGTTACGTTTACGGGGCTGACGGCCTGCGCGTGCGCAAAATCCGTTCGCTTCAAACCAATGCCCAAACCGTGGTCATCGAAACGCTCTATCTGCCCGCTCTGGAAATCCACACCCACAGCGGCACTGGCGAAGTGCTGCACGTTATCGACGTAGCGACCGGGCGCGGCAGTGTGCGGGTGCTGCACTGGGAGGCGGGAAAACCAAATGAGATCACCAACAATCAGCAGCGCTACAGCCTGACGGATCATCTGGGCTCGAGCACGCTGGAGCTGAATCAGGACGCCAACGTCATCACCCAGGAACGGTATTACCCGTTTGGCGGCACGGCGTGGAGTAATGGCGAAGCGGTGCAGGTCAGTTACAAAACCGTGCGGTATTCGGGGAAGGAGCGGGACGCGACAGGGCTTTATTGCTATGGGTTCAGGTATTACATGCCGTGGTTGCAGCGATGGTTGAATCCCGATCCGGCGGGGGATCTGTATGACTTGAATTTATTTTGCATGGTCAGAAATCGACCGTCTGTTTTTCGGGATGAGCTTGGACTTGCTCCTATATTAGGAGAAGGCCTTGAGGTGCAAGAAACTACAGGCGCCCTAGGCGGAGTTGATTTGGAAAAACCCAACGAAATCGAGGTTGTGTCCTACCGTGTTAAAGATTTGGCTGAACAGTTGGCTTTAGCAGATGAGCGCTCTCAAGGCAGAGCGGAACTTGTAGATAAAAAGTTTACCCATAAAGTTGTATTGAAGACAATTGTAATGACTGAGCCGAAAATCAAAGACCCTGATAAAGAAAGAGTCAGCAAGTATTTTAATGAGGTGAAGGGGCACGAGTGGGAGTTTAAACAAAACTATAAATTTCCAGATTCTGGCAAGATTTTCGCCAACGACATTTTCAGAAAGCAGTATAGGGTGGCAGCAGCAAGAAATAGTAATTTCGGTGAGCTTCCAAGTTTTATTCGAAGGTCTAAAGTTAAAAATCAAATCACTTTGGATAAGACGCGAGGACTTGAAAATAATAGCCCTGAGCTGATGGAAGCTTTTTTTCAAACTCCGAATGGAAAGTCCACAACACAGGTCATGCTGGATTTTGGCTTGCTCGCTACGGGTGTAACAATAGAGCCGAATGGTAAGGATCTTGATTTTTTAGTGGCAGTTAAGCCTGTAGGTGCTTATGAAATTGTTATTTCTACTAAAAGGAAACCACCTGAAATTAAAAAAAATTCGGTGGTCAGTTTGAAGACTCAGATGGATCGAGGTATTTCTCTTGGTAAGTAAAAAGCCCCCATCCAACCCACTGCGGATAGGGAACGCAGTGGTCTGGACGGGGGCTTGTTTTTACCAACTACTTACTGCGCGATGGTTTTCACCGAAACGCCACGCTCGATCGGCGTAGACCGACCATAGATATCTTCAAACCGCTCGATATCGTCCTCACCCAGATAACTACCCGATTGCACCTCGATAATCTCGAGTGGAATCTTGCCCGGGTTACGCAAACGGTGAACCGAGGCAATCGGAATGTAGGTCGACTGGTTCTCACACAGCAGGAACACATTCTCGTCGCAGGTCACTTCAGCTGTGCCGCTGACCACGATCCAGTGTTCGGCGCGGTGGTGGTGCATTTGTAGCGACAGGCACGCGCCCGGTTTGACCGAGATGTGCTTGACCTGGAAGCGCCCGCCCATGTCGACCGAGTCGTAGGAGCCCCACGGACGATAGACTTCGCAGTGGTTCTGGGTTTCGCTGCGGCCCTGTTCGTTGAGGGTGTTGACCATCTGTTTCACGCCTTGGACCGAGTCCTTGTGGGCGATCATCATGGCGTCCTTGGTTTCGACGACCACGATGTTTTCCAGGCCGATTACCGACACCAGTTTGCCGTTGCCGTGGATCATGCAGTTTTTGCTGTCCTGAATGACCACGTCGCCTTTGGTGACGTTGCCGTTGACGTCTTTGTCATTCACTTCCCACAGCGACGCCCAGCAACCGACATCGCTCCAGCCTGCGGTGAGTGGTACGACGCAGGCGCGCTGGGTTTTTTCCATGACCGAGTAATCGATGGAATTGTCCGGGCAGCAGGCGAAGGTGGCTTCGTCGATGGTGACCGTGTCGGCGTCCTGTTCGCTGCGCTCAAGGGTCAGCAGGCAGGTGTCGTAGATGTCCGGATCGTGTTTTTTCAGCTCTTCGAGGAAGCGGCTGGCGCGGAACAGGAACATGCCGCTGTTCCAGAAATAACCGCCGGACTGGACGAACTCGGTGGCGCGTTTCACGTCGGGTTTTTCAACGAAGTGCGAGACACGGCTGACGCCTTCCGGCAGCAGCGAGTCGTTGGTCGACTTGATGTAGCCGTAGCCGGTTTCCGGTTTGGTCGCCGGCACACCGAACAGCACCATTTCGCCGTTTTCGGCGGCAACGGTGGCCAGGGCCAGGGCGCGTTGCAGGGCTTTCTGGTCTTCCAGTACGTGGTCAGCCGGCAGCACCAGCATCAGCTCGTCGCGACCTTCGTTGATCAGCATCATCGCGGTCAGGGCCACGGCCGGCGCGGTGTTGCGGCCGAACGGTTCCATCAGGATGCGCTGGGTTTCCAGCTTACGGTTGCTCAGCTGCTCGTTGACGATAAAGCGGTGGTCTTTGTTGCAGACCACGATCGGGGTGTCCATGCCTTCGAACACCAGGCGTTCCAGGGTTTGCTGGAACAGCGTGTGTTCGCCGGTCAGGGCGAGGAATTGCTTGGGGAACTGCTTACGGGAAAGCGGCCAAAGACGTGAGCCACTACCACCTGACAAGATCACCGGAATCATGTTGTTACTCCTTGAAAATCGTATGGGTCAGAGCTACTGCGTTCTGTCGTTTCACTCTTGTTCTTATTCCGTGTCCGGACTGACATCCCGGTTCAGGGTGGGAGCGGGCTTGCTCGCGAAAGCGGTGGGTCAGTCAACATCTTCGTTGAATGTGAAACCGTATTCGCGAGCAAGCCCGCTCCCACAGGGGGATGCGTCAGTCAGGCAAAATGTTTAGCGCGTCGAAACCGGGCGTTTTACCCAGACTGGCGACAGGCTGCTGCCGTTGCCGGTGACGTACAGCACCGCCGCTTCACCGCGTTCCAGGGCAACCGGCTTCACGTCGCCCACTTTCGTGGCGCCATCGTATAGGGCCAGGCTGACTTTGACCGGGTTGATTTCACGCTCGCCACGGCCCTTGGCGGCCACGGATGGCACCACTTCGGTCTTGCCGTCAGCGGTTTTCAGGGTCAGGGCCTTGTCGCTCAGGTTCTGTACGCGAACCAGGGATTTCTGCTTGTTCTTGAACGGCGGCTCTTCGATCAGTTGCGGCGCGCCGCTGGCGTTGTTGACCAGGGTGTAATAGTGATCGCCGGCCAGTTTCACCGGCAGGGTCTGGCTGCCGACCTTGGCGCTGTAGTCGCCGCCCGGCATGAAGCTGAAGTCGGTGCTGGACAGCGGCGCGACTTCGGCCAGGTTGGTGCTGCCGACGGTGGCGCTGACTTCAGCGTTACCGGCGTTGTAGACCCGCACGAAGCTCGAGCCTTTCGGTGCGGTCGGGCCGTAGAGCGCGGCGTCGCCAGCGAAGGCGGACATCGACAACACGCTCATGCCTGCAACGAGTGCGAAGGTCTTGGCGAGACGGCGAGGAGTAGTAGTGAAAGTCATGGAAGTACCTCTCTCTTTCAGTTTTGCGCCCGGTCGGGCGTCTCGGATTTAGTGTTTGCGGCTACGTTTTGTTGGCGGGCGCCGGCTTCTTTGAGCTCTGCGACCCACTGCGGGTCGGCGTCGCCGATTTCGTTGTTCACAGGCAGATAACGTTCAGGAAACTCCCAGATCAGCACCTGTGGCGGGCTGTTCTTGAAGGCATCGCTTTTCAGGTAGCTGAGCATCGGCTGAATCGGGCCATGGCCGTCTTCGGCGTAATTGACCACGTCGCTGTGCAGCGCTTGTTTCAGCGCACCGACGAAGTTCCAGTTCGGGTTGGCGCTGTAGCTGGTGCCGATCAGGGCCACCGGCACTTCAGTGTTGGCGAACAGCGCGTCATCACCGCTCGCCTGATCGTCGGCCACCACGGTGTTGCGTTTCTGCAACGGCTCGGTCGCCGGCATCAGGTTTTCGAACAGCGGATCGAGCGGCAGGAACAAACGCAGGTCACCCTTGTGGGTCACTTTCTCTGCCGGCTCGGTGACGAAGCGCTGAGGCTCGCCGCTGAGTGGAGTTTTCTCGGCGATGGTCTTGGCCAGGGTCTCGGCGGCAATTTGCGCGCCTTCCGGCGTCCAGTGGGTGTCGGTGCGCAGGAACACTTGCTGACCGTTGAGCTTGCCCTTTTGCAGCGGGACGAGCAGGTCGGGCGCGATGATTTTGTTGGCCGCCACACGAGCGTGGAAGTCTTCATAAAGGTTGGCGTGAATGCTCGAAGGCTTCACCTCACCCAGGTGTTCCGGATACAGACGAGTCTTGGCCGGCACAATCGCCATCACCAGTTTCACGCCCTTGGCTTTCAACTCTTGGCGCACGCCTTCTACGAGTGCGTAGTTACCTTGCAGGTTCAACTCTTCGTTGACGATCGGGTTGAATTCCTCATCGCTGTACAACCACTGATCGCGACCGAGCACGACGCCCGGACGACCTTCGTTGAACAGTTTGAAATCCAGCGCGGCCCAGAGGTTGGTGCCCAGGCGCTTGATCGGGAACTCGTCGTCGTAGTGCGTTTCGACAGCCTTGGCCCAGCGGCCATTGAGCACTGTCGCGTCGGCGTGGGTGCTGAAGCCGAAGAAGCTGCGCGTCGACCACAGGCCCAGGACCAGCAAGGTCACCATAAACAGGCTGATATAGAAGATGCGTAATGAGCGGGTCATGGTCAGATCCCTCAGAACTGGAAGTAAAGGAACGGCGAGAAGCTTTGCGCCGAGAGTTTGAAAATCGAGGCGATAAACAGCACCAGTACCAGCGTGCGCATCACGTAACGGGACCAGTCAGCGGTCCAGTAGGCCGGTTGCACGGTGGCTTCAACGCCAACGGTGTAACCCGGTTCGTGGATGCTGGCCGAGTTATCGCCCGGTACGGCTTTGATCATTCCAGGCGTCGCAGTGGCCGGGCCATCGGCCTCGACGTTGACGGCAGGCTTGGTCTTTTCCGGTGGCAGGTTGCTGTAGAAATCACGAATGCCGAAGAACGCCAGGGTCATGTAAGCCACCACCAGAGTCGCGACTTGCAGGCCGGTGAGGCTGGCCGCGTTGAGTTCCGACAACGACCATTCGCCGAAGCTGAACATCGCGCCGTACATACGGCCGGCGACGTGCAGGTTTTCCGAGCGGAAGATCACCCAGCCCATGACCACGAGCAGGAAAGTCAGCGCCCAGCGGATCGGGTTGATGCTGCGCGGCGAGGTGTTCAGGCCCAGGGCTTTTTCAATTGCCAGCCACATGCCGTGCCATGCACCCCAGACGATGTAGGTGATGTTCGCGCCGTGCCACAGACCACCGAGCAGCATGGTCAGGAACAGGTTGCGATAGGTCATCAGCGTGCCTTTGCGGTTACCACCCAGCGTGATGTACAGGTAGTCACGCAGCCAGGTGGACAGGCTGATGTGCCAGCGCCGCCAGAACTCGGTGATCGACTGGCTGATGTACGGCTGCTTGAAGTTTTCCATGAAGCGGAAACCCATCATCAAGCCCAGGCCGATGGCCATGTCGCTGTAACCGGAGAAGTCGAAATACAACTGCGCGGTGTACGCCAGTGCGCCGAGCCAGGCATCGCCCGTGGTCGGGTTCTGCAAGGCGAAGCAATGGTCGGCGACCACCGCGAGGGTGTCGGCGATGAAGACCTTCTTGATGAAACCCTGCATGAACCGCGTGGCACCTTCGGAGAACTTGTCGAGGGTGTGGGTGCGGTTGTTGAACTGGTCGGCGAGGTCGCGAAAACGCAACACCGGGCCGGCGATCAAGTGCGGGAAGATCGCCACGAACGCCGCAAAGTCGATCAGGTTGCGCGTTGCCGGCGTGTCGCCGCGATAGACGTCGATGATGTAGCTGATGGACTCGAAGATGTAGAACGAGATCCCGATCGGCAGCAGCACGTGAGTCAGGATGAACGGCGACAGACCGACCGAGGTCATCATCGCGTTGATGCTGTCGACGCCGAAGTTGGCGTACTTGAAGTAGCCAAGGATGCACAGATCGACGGCCACGCCCAGGAGCAACCAGCGTTGTGCCGGTTTGGTCCGAACGCCAGCGGCGCCGACTTTGAGGCCGATCCAGTAGTTCCATAGCGTGACAGCGGCGAACAGCGCAAGGAAGTCCACGCGCCACCAGGCATAGAACACGTAGCTGGCGAGCAGCAGCAGCAGGTTGCGATAGCGTATTCCGCTCAAGTAGTACATGCCGAGAAAGATCGGCAGGAACAAAAACAGGAACACGTTGGATGAAAATACCATCCCGGTCTCTCCATGTTTAACCAACAGTCAAGGGCCGCAGCCCCCCCAAACCCCCCCACGAAAAACCGGGGGGCGTAACACACAAAAACTCAAACTTGACACCGACCCTGTGGGAGCGGGCTTGCCCGCGATTGCGGTCTGACATTCAACTTTGATGTCGACTGACCCACCGCTATCGCGGGCAAGCCCGCTCCCACAGGGTTATATGTTTGCCTAAGAACCTTTGCCTTTCTCGTTGGCCGGGTCGTAGACCTTGGTCAGGTCACCCCCGAGGCGGAAAGTCTTGAACGGCTGCATCTCGTGTTTTTTCTCGAGCACATCCGGTGAACAGGTGTAGAGCGTGCAGAACGGTTCGAGCCAGGCGAATTTCGAGTCGACCTTGAGGTCGGTCATGTCCTGTTCCTTGCCGTTCTTTTTCTCGAAGATGTCCGGGTCTTTAACGCCAGCCAGCACTTGGTCACCCAGGCGTTTCAACGCACCGTTGTTTTCCTGACGCAAATCCACACCGTTGACCTGCGCAAAACTGGCGATCATCGCCAGCGGCGGCAGGGCGTAGTTGTGATAGGCGAGGGCGCGTTGCTGGCGCTTGAGTTCGTTGGGCAGGAAACCCTGGGCGTCGATTTGATTGGCGGCGACCTTGAATTCCTTCACCGACCAGTCGAACAGGTCGCGGCGGTTGGTGGCGATGGACGTCGCCATCACCGACCAGGCGGACCAGTACGAGTGGTTGTTGGTTTTTTCCAGCGGCAGGTTGTCCCAATCGCTGACCACCTGATCCGCCATTTTGCTGAACCAGGCTTCAATCAACTGCGACTCTTGCTGATGGTTGGCCAGCGGATGCGAGTCGGAGAACTTCAGGCGCAGGTACGAAGACGCCATGCTGCCCAGCGCCCATTTGCGCATGGACTTGCCGGTGTGGTTGAAGTCCTTGGACATCAGCGCATCGGCCTTGGCCCACGCGGTCAGCCAGTTCAGCGTGCATTCGAGCTGTTCCGGGCGACCATCGCGCATGAACTGCATCACGCGCTTGCTGGTGCCGCGCTCAATCTTGGTGATGTCGGCGGTGGTGTCGCGGAAGGCTTTTTCCGATGCCTCGTTCAGGGTCGAACGGGCCTTGTCGGAGCCTTCGTACTTGCTGCGAAATTGCAGCGAGCCGGTGTACGGCGTCGGCATCGCGTCACAGCCATCTTTGCTGTCGCCGGTTTTGACTTTTTCAATCGGCGCAAAGTAGCCCTGGGGTGGACGCAGGGGCGCGGCGGCCTGCGTGGCGCCGGCGAACATGGCCAGCGTCAGCAGGGAGGGCGCCAATAATCTTTTCAAAGTTCGGGTTTGCATAATTGCCTCATTGCCCGGCCTGAGCGGTGCGTTGCTCGGCGCCTGGGAACACGTTGCGTTTGCAGATTTTCGCTTCGACTTTCTGTGGCGCGGCACCTGCTTCAGGGCCCTGGACTTCGACGGCCAGCAGATTCTGCGAGGCCCAGTCTTCGTCCGTGCGTAACTCAAAGGCGAAACGCCCGTCGGTGTCGGAGGTTTCCGGTTTCTCGATCTTGATGTCCTCGTGGCGACCGTTCATGTACCAGAGGGTGGCTTGCAGGGTTTTCACCGACGGATCGGCGAAACGGATGTCAACCTGGTGACTGCTGTTCTGCAAGTTCAGGTTCTTGCTGTTGACCATCAATTCGTTCTTGCCCGGTTTCAACGTGGCACTGCCGCTCATCTGTGCATCCTTTCCTTCGCAGCCGTTGTCCAGCAACGCCATCATCTGGCGGTAGATGGTTTCCTGGTCGAGGCGATAGAGCGGCGAGAATTCCCAGATCAGAATCTTCGGCGGCTTGGTCTGGAACTCTTCGCTGCCCAGGTACTGCAGCATCGAACCTTCCAGGCCACCGCCGGGGAACGCCACGTTGAGGATGTCGGCGCCGATGGCCTCTTCGAGGAAACCGGCGAAGTTGTAGTTCTTGCCACTGTGGCTGGTGCCGACCAGGGTGATCTCCGGATTGCCGGAGTCACTGAACAGATCGCCGTCCGCTGCTTCGCCTTTTGGCTCGGTGGTGAATTGATCCATGTACTGGATCGCGTAGCTGGTGCCACAGAGTTGACCGGCCATGTTGTGTAACGTTCCGGTCTTGCCCATGCGACCCGACTTATGGCTCTCGAATTCGCGCTTGGGCACGTCGGCAAATGCAGGCAATTGCTTGATTTTCTCGCCGACGATTTTCGCCGTGCGCTGCGCGCCATACGGCGTCCAGTGCTGGTCGCCACGGAAGTAGAAGTCGTGGGCGGGCAGGGTGTCGGGCAGTGATTCATTGGTCAGCGGCGACAGGTCCGGCACCACGTAACCCATGGCGGCGAAACGGCCGAGCATGGTCTTGTAGTTCTTCAGCGCCTTGTCGAAATCGAACTTGGCCTTGTCTTCCGGATTGAGCTTGTTGCGGTTCACCAGGCCACGCGTGGGTTGGTAAACAACAACGAGCTCCACGCCTTTGCTCTTGAACGCATCGTGCAGTTCTTTCATGCGTTTGTAGCCGGCCGGGGTGGTGTCGAATTCGGTGCGCAAGTCTTCTTGCGTACGGAACAGCCAATCGCCCTGAGCCTGCACCAGCGTGGTGAAGTTTTGCTGATAACGCGTGGTGTAGTTCTTCGCGTCGTGGGCTTCGGGGCACAGGTTGCAGCACGGTTCGGCGCTGAATGCCGGTGCTTTGACTTCATCGGCACGGACGCCAGCGCTGGCTGCGAGAATGCCGGCGGTCAGGGCCGACAAGCTGAGTAATTTGATCAAGTGTGGGTGCATAAAATTATCCTCAGTCCCGCATTTCGGTCTGGCGTTCGACAGGGTCGATCAGCACGGCTTTCTGCTGGCGCACCAGCAGGTCGAGAATTTCATCCTGACGCTCGCCGAGAATCCCGTTGAAGCTGATGCCGCTGGATTTGGTTGGGGCGAGCATGGACACGCGATACAACTCGACACTCAGCGGCGAGTCGATGGACAGCGGGCCGCTGCCGTTACCGGCGAGTTCGCCGCCAACGATGATCAGCGACACCTGGGCGTCGAACGGGTCGAGCTTGATGTCGCGGTCGGTGTCGCTCAGGTCCTTGATGTGGCCGTAAACGCCGGTCAGTCCGTTGGCCATGGCCAGATTTTCGTAGAGGCGGATGTTCACGCTGTTACGAATACGAATGCCGTGACGCTTGTTGCTGATCACCTTGTTGCCCCACAACAGGTTGTCGGCACTCTCGTAGAGGGTGATGCCGTCCGTGTGGTTCTTGTAGATCTCGTTGTAGGCGATCAGGTTGTTGACGCTGTTACGGTCGATCACCAGGCCCGAAAGCTTGTTGTCGTAGCTGCGGTTGTTGAAGATGAAGCTGTCATTGACCTCACGGGAGATGATGATCCCGTGCTTCTTCTTGGTCCCGTAGACGGTGTTGTCAGCGATGATCAGACCGTGGGAACGGTCATGCGGGTCGATGCCGTAGACGATGTTGTCTTTGTAGGTGTTGCCCTTGACCACGAAGTCGCGGGTTTCGTAGCAGTAGAAGCCATACCACATGTCCGAGAACTCGGAGCCGACGATCCAGCCGCTCGGTTCAGGGCGCTTGAGCACCTTGGCCATGTTCGGCGTGTACTGGGAAATACTCACGCCATAGGACTTGCTGTTGGCGTAACCGAAACTGGCGATCTTGCTGTTGGCGATGTAGGTCTGGGTACCGCCCCAGGACAGCAGGAACGGACGGAATTCCTTCGGTGACTTGAAAGCCGCCGGGCCGTTTGCCTTCTCACTCCAGCCAGTGATTTTGGTGTCACGCACAAACAGCTGACCGTCGTTGACCAGGAACGAACCGGCCTCTTGGGACAGGCGCAATTCCTGGGTCTGCTTGTCGATTTCGAGGATGCCTTTCTCACCGACAACAATCGGTAACTTCGCCAGGAACACCCCCGGCGAGGTTTCGCTGAAGTACTGCTTGGGCAGCTTCTTCGCCAGGTCCTTGAGGTTCATGTAGCCGTCGTCGATGAAAATCGCCTGCGGGATGCCGTGCTGACGCACTACCCACTCGGCCATTTTGTTATCGCCACCGATGAAGTCCTTCAGGGCGTTTTCCTGCATCATCCGACGCACGCTGATTTTGCCGGCCTTGGTACGCACGACTTTCGCGGCGATGGCTTCGGCGGTGTAGCCGGAGGTGTCCGGCAGTTTCGGTTTTTCCAGATCCAGCGGCGCGGTCGGGGCGCTGCTGACGGTGTAGGTCTTGGCCTGCTGTAATTCCTTGGCCGTGGTGGGCGGCTTGACCGGTTCCACAGTGGCGAAGGCAGCCGAGCTTGCCAGCAGCATCGCGCCGGCCAGCAAGGTCAACGAGCCTCTCTTCGGACTGTTCATGTCAGGAACTCCCTTAGCGGTTCGCATCAGAAGCGCCAGATCACGTCGATAAACGCGCGGTGCATGTACGAGTCGACTTCTTTGCCATAGGCATCGCCCGGCTTGAACACGCCGCCACGCAAGCGCACGAGGGCCGACGGTTCGTCGATCGACTGGCTCAATGCGGCAGGCAACAGGCCTTGCTTGAAGTACTTGGTGACCACGAGGTCCATTTCCTGGCCGAGGTCTTTGCTGCCATCTTCCAGCGGCAGGGACGTGCTGGACAGAATCGCGCCGGTTGGGTCGGTGTCGTTCTCGACGGCGTTGATGCCGTTGCTGCCGACTGGCTTGTTGCCGTCGACGCGCCAGAACTTGTGGTAGATCACGCTGGCGTCGTATTCGTCGTTGAGCATCCACGAACCGAACAACGTAGCGGTCTGCATGTTGTTCATTTCGCCACGGAACGCTTCGCCGAAACGGTGAACCCGCGAGCGCGTACCGGTGTAGTTCGAGCGGTTGCTTTCCAGGCCGTTCTGTTCGTAATCGGCGCTGGCGCGGGCATAGGCTGCACCGACTTGCCATTGCGGGTCGAGGCGCAGGCGCACACCGATGTCGGTGGCCCAGCCGTTGAGGTCTTCACCGCTCTTGGCTTCGGTCGGGCGGGAGCCGTCGGCGTTGAGCTGATTCACCGTGTCGGTGTCGCCGCTCATGCCGGTGACGCTGCCCCAGTAATTGACGGTGTTGGTGTTGCGGTAGTTATAGGCGTCACTGTCAGCGGTGAGGCCGAGCCAGCTGATGTCGCCGTTCTGTTTCTTGTCCAGCGAGTCGCCGGCCACGCCCGGTTCCGGGTAGTCGAGTTTGCCGTCATCGTGGGTGTGATGACCGCGAATGCCGACCCAGTTGCCCGGCGTCCACTGGTACGCCGCATCGGCGTAGAGGTGCAGGCGATCCTTGTCTTTCGGTGCCAGTTCCTTCAGGTCGGTGCGGTATTCGCTGAAGCGTTCGGCGACACCGACGTTGGCGCGTAACAGGGTGGTGTCGAAGGTCCAGTTCAGGGCTTCGATGTTGGTGTCGCGCCATTGTCCGTCGTCGTTGCGCAGGCGTTGGCGACCGAGCTTCAACTGCTCGCCCGGATACGGCGTGAGGCCGCTGTAGCCGACCCAGAATTCGCGCATCGCCAAGTAGTTTTTCTTGGTCTTGCGATCACCGTTGTCGGTGGTCTGGGTGCCGTCGTTGTCGGACTGCTGCAAGGTGTCGGTTTCGATGATGTCGGTCGACGTCACGGCCTGACCCATGGCGTAGGCGCTCCACGCGCCGCTTTCGCCATAGACCCATGGACGCAAGTCGAGACCGACGCCGCTGACGTCGCCGCCACTGGCGGTGCCGAGGTCACGGTCGTCTTCGGACTGGCCGGTGACTTTCACGTCGAGACCGTAGTTCTGGGTTTCGGTCAGGGCCGCCAGGGTTGGGCACGACCACAAGAGGGCGAATGACAGGCCAATGCCGGCCTTCACGAATGGATTCAACTTCATAGGGATTCCTCGCCGTCTTCTTCTTGCAGGGCATGCAGTTCCAGCGTGTTCTGGCTCAAGGCACCACGAACGGCCTGTTCTTGTTTCAACAGGCGTTGGGCCTCGGCCAGCTGGGCAGGCGGCAGTTGGGCTTCGAGTGTTTGCGCAAGTTCGGTGGCTTGCGGAGTGTTCTGGGCCTTGGCCAATTGGCTGAAGACATAAGCGTTAAGCGGGTCGGGCTTGGTGCCCTTGCCTTGGGAAAACAGTTGGGCGATGGCGAAGTCGGCGCTGTTCTGGCCGTTGCGCGCAGCGGTCAGCAAGTGATCCAGTGCCTTCTGCGAATAGACCTTGCCCAGGTAACCACGGCGATAGATCTGGCCGAGGTAATAATCGGCGGCGACTTCCTTGCCGACGGCTTTCTGGAAATGTTCTTCGGCGACTTTCGCGTCGGCCGGCACCCATTTGCCTTCGTAGTACAGCTTGCCGAGCAACAGTTCGGCGCGCGGCTGGTCAGCGGCGCGGCCGTTGTCCAGGTACTTCATCATCGTGTCGACGTCGCCGAGTTCCGGGAAGTCGTAGAGCAATTGCGCCAGGCTGACCCACGAAGCGGGATAGCCGGGGGCGATGTCTTCGAGCAGCGACTGAGCGGTTTTCTCGTCGGTCTTGCCCAGGCTTGCATCACCGAGCACACGAGCGACGCTGTCCACGCGCTGAGCGGAAACGGTGCCGCGGGTATGCGCCGCTTGCATCTGCTTGATCAGCTCGGCCTGCTGTTCCGGTTTGCCTTGTTTCTGGTAAACCGTGGCCAGCTCGACGTAGCAGATGTCGGTGGTGTTCAACGCGGCTTTGCAGATGGTGACGACTTCGTCCAGGTGCTGGTCGTAAGTGCCCTGGGTGCGATAGAGCAGCACCTGGGCCAGACCCGCTTCCGGTTTGCCTTCGGCGCGCCACTGGCTGATCTGCTGTTGCGCGTTGACGTTGGGGAAGCTGTGCGGGTATTGCAGGTACAGCATGGCCAGCGGAATCAGCGTATTGCCTTCGCCATTGGCCGAAGCTTTTTTCAACAGGGTTTCGGCTTCGTGCTGTTCGGCTTCGGTGGAACCGGGTTTGGCCACCAGCAAGCGACCCAGGCGAGCCTGAGCGCGCGGCGAAACGTCGGCCGCGGCGCGGTAAGTCGCCTCGGCCTGCTTGATCTGCGCCGGGTCGCGGCTGTCGACCTGGATGTCGGCGAGGCCTACTTGGGCCTCGCTGTAGCCCAGATCAGCCAGTTGCTTGTAGTTCTGCTGCGCCAGCGTGGTGTCGCCGCGCTTGAGGGCTTCATTGGCCAGGCGCTGGTCGGGCAGGCCGGCACAACCGGCCAGGCTCACGGCCAGCGCCAGCGAACAGAACGCGTAACCCATGTGGGAGCGGGCTTGCTCGCGAAGCAGGCGCTGCGGTGCATCAGGCAGACCGCGTTGTTCCCTTCGCGAGCAAGCCCGCTCCCACAGGGTTTGCGGTGTTTTCAAGAGACTGATAATGGTCACAGGCATGTCCTCGACTTAAAGACCGGAAGCCATGGCTTTATCGATCAGCCAGTTCAGGTTCGGACCACGGTCGCTGTTCACTTCAACCGGGCGGCCAGCAAATTTGCTGTCCAGCGGCTCGTCAGGCTGGATCAGCACGCGGATGTCGGAGGACAGGTCGGCGCTTTTCAGGCTGGTGCTGCTGACAATCTTGCCGGTGCGGGATTTGTCTTCACCGGCGATCTGGAAGCGCACCGAACTGCCTGGCAGTACGTCGCCGAACTGGCGATAGGAGAAGCGCGCTTCGACGTTGGCTTCGCTGTTACGCGGCACCAGTTGGAAGATCACATCGCCCTTGCTGGCGTACTGACCGTTGGCGACCAGTTGCTGGGCCACGGTGCAATCGCACGGCGAGGTCAGGGTGCCGGTCATTTGCTTGCCGAACAGTTCTTCAACCTTGGCCGGTTGCAGTTGATTGTCGTCCAGATGGCCCTTGAGTACGTCGAGCATGCTGGTGCTGAACGTGGCGAGCGGCGCGCCTTTGGCGGCAACGCCGTCAGCTTTGATCAGGCTCTGCACGGTGCCGTCGCGCGGCATGGTGATGTTCATGCCCGGCACGCTGACCAGACCGGCCTGCGCGTGGCTGACGAAGTACATGCCGTACACCGATTTGAAAATGAAACCGAACGCCGTCAGGCCGACGAGGAAAATCCCCAGGCTGAAGGTCACTGCACGCAGACGACCGAACGCGGTCATGCCGTGGCCGCCGTCCTTGACCTTGCGCGCCTTGGTGAAGTTGTCGCGCTGCAGGGTCGCCAGCACTTCACCCATGCTGACGATGTCGCCGGCCAAGTGTGAGGTGATCAGATGGCGCAGGGTCGAGATGTCCTGCGGTTCGAGGTTCTGGAACTGGCAGCCGACACGACCGGTCTGGCGGTCGAAGGAGCGCACTTGCAACTCCACGTCCATGGCCAGGCCGAGGTTATCGATGACGAACTGCAGGCGAGCCTTGTGCACATCGCCGATCTTCAGCGGCAGCTGGCCGGCGTTGAACGCCAGGCCGCCGGCGGAGAGGTCGAGGACCCGGGCTTCAACCGGTGTCCGGTCCGGACCGAAGAAACGCAGCTTGGCCGGGATTTTCACTCGGGCGTGTTGGCGCTGGGCTTCGGATTCATGCACTACGTTGGCGTTGACGGCGGTATTCATAGGGGCGATTTCCTGGTTAATTCAATAAGGGGGCGGTCAGACCATCATCAGCAGCACGGCGACAAAAATGCTGCCGGCGGAGAAGGTCATGGTCCGAGACGACCAAGTGTTGAACCAACGTTGAAAGCTGGCGAGATCACGGGTCAGTTTGGTGTCCTGGCGAGTCCAGGATTGTTGGTCGAGGCGGAAGAACACGTAGATCTTCACCAGCGCGCCGACGATCTGGTTGTAATAGAGAATCGCCGGGTAAGCCGGGCCGATCCGGTGACCGGAGCAGGACAGCAGCAGGGTCAGGATCAGGCGGGTGATGCCGATCCACAGCAGGTACACCAGGATGAACGCGGTGCCGTACTTGAAGGACGCGATGATCGCGACCGTCAGGCCCAGCAGCGAGGTCCACATCGACACGCGCTGATCGAACAGCACCACCGAGGTGAACAGGCCGAGGCGTTTAACACCCAGGCCCAGGGCGCGGGCGTTCTGGCGCAGGTTGTTGCCGTACCAGCGGAACATCAGTTTGCGGCTGGCCTTGATGAAGCTTTTTTCCGGCGGGTGTTCCACGGTGTGGATCGCCGCGTCCGGCACGTAGAACGTGTCGTAACCCAGGCGCATCAGGCTGAACCAACTCGACTTGTCGTCACCGGTGAGGAACTTGAAGCGGCCCAGGCGCCAGTGTTGCAGCGAGTCGCTTTCCACGTCGGCGATGAAGTCCGGGTCGGTCACGACCGTTGCGCGGAACACCGACATCCGGCCGGTCATGGTCAGTACGCGTTTGGACAGGGCCATCGAGCACATGTTGATGTGGCGCTGGGCGAAGCGCAGCTTGTGCCACTCGCTCATGATGTAGCCGCCGCGCACTTCGCAGAACTCGTTAGTGGTCAGGCCGCCGACGTTGCTGAACAACTGGAACCACGGCACGGTCTTGAGCACGACGCCTTCGGCGAGCACGGTGTCGCCATCGATCACCGCAACCACGGCACGGTCGTCCGGCAGGTGGCGGGAGATGGCGCGGAAACCGTAAGCCAGGCCATCACGCTTGCCGGTGCCGGGAATGCGCACGAAGTCGAGCTTGACCCGATCCGGTGGATTCATCTTGGCCCAAAGGCTTTTCACCAGCTTCTCATCGGACATTTCCACGATGGAGCAGACCATGGTGGTCGGCAGACCGCAGTCGATCGCTTCGCGAATCACCGAGGCATAGACCTGGGCAGTGGTCAGCGCGTCGATACGAAAACTGGTGACCATCAAAAACACATGGGACGGGTCTGCCGCTTTACCCAGCTTGCGCACTTTGCGCCGCAGGTGCGGGTAGACCACGTACAGAAACAGCATGCCGCGCAGGAAGTGCGTGGCACCCATCGAATAGCGCCAGATCCCGATGAAGCCGATCAGGAAGATGAAATCCTTCGACTCGGAATCGAACGTAGTCGCAGGCAACGCCATGGCGATGCCCATCAGAATACTTAAGTAAAACAGCCAACCGGCGGCCTGAAGTAGGCCGTGCTTTAGCCTGTGCATAATCTGCATCCGTCTCGATCTCGGGCGAGCCTGTGGGGTGGCCCGATGGGGTTAAGGCAGGCGAAAAAGCCGGGAGGGTTTGCAGGCTTGGGGAACACCGCAAACCCTCCCGAAGCCGCTTGTTACCAGCAGATGCCTTCAGTCCGGCCACTCACGCTGGTGGCTTGCGACATGAAGCCGACCAGGTCGATCACTTGCTTGCCGTGTGGAGCGTTCTGCGCCAGGGCGCGGAATTTCTCGTCACGGTTGCCGAGGATGATCACGTCGGAGTTGTTGATCACTTCGTCGAAGTCGGAATTGAGCAAGGACGAGACGTGAGGAATCTTCGACTCGATGTAATCCTTGTTCGCACCGTGAACGCGGGCGTATTCGACGTTGGCGTCGTAAATGCTCAGGTCGTAGCCTTTGCCGATCAGCATTTCTGCCAGATCAACCAGCGGGCTTTCGCGCAGGTCATCGGTGCCGGCCTTGAAGCTCAGGCCCAGCAGGGCGACTTTGCGTTTGTCGTGGCTGGAAACGATATCGAAGGCGTTCTGCACCTGGGATTCGTTGCTGCGCATCAGCGAGTTCAGCAGCGGCGATTCCACGTCGAGGGCGCCGGCGCGGTATGTCAGGGCCCGCACGTCTTTCGGCAGGCAGGAACCGCCGAACGCGAAGCCTGGGCGCATGTAGTACTGGGACAGGTTCAATGTCTTGTCCTGGCAGACCACTTCCATCACTTCACGACCATCGACGCCGCACGCCTTGGCGATGTTGCCGATCTCGTTGGCGAAGGTCACCTTGGTGGCGTGCCACACGTTGCAGGTGTACTTGATCATCTCGGCAACGGCGATGTCCTTGCGGATGATCGGCGCGTCGAGCTCTTCGTACAGCGATTGCAGAACGTCGCCGGAGGCCTTGTCGAATTCGCCGATGACGGTCATCGGTGGCAAGTCGTAGTCGGCGATCGCGGTGCTTTCACGCAGGAACTCAGGGTTGACGGCGACGCCGAAATCAACACCGGCTTTCTTGCCAGAGCAGTCTTCGAGAATCGGGATGACAACGTTTGCGACGGTGCCCGGCAAAACGGTGCTGCGGACCACGATGGTGTGGCGGGTGGTCTTGTCACGCAGGACAAAACCGATCTCGCGGCACACGGCTTCGATGTAGTTCAGTTCCAGATCGCCGTTCTTCTTGCTCGGCGTACCGACGCAGATCATCGACAGGTCGGTGGCGCGAATCGCTTCCGCGAAGTCGGTCGTACCGCGCAGGCGGCCGGTTTCGATACCCTTGGCCAGCAGTTCGCCCAGACCCGGTTCAACGATCGGCGATTTGCCGGCGTTGATCATATCGATCTTGTCTTTGGCGACATCGACGCCAACGACGTCATGGCCCCGTGCAGACAGGCAACCGGCACATACTGCACCGACGTAACCCAAACCAAATATGCTGATGCGCATCGCATTTACCTCTCGTTAATCAAAACTGTATTCACAGGCCATTACATGGCCGGAGTTAAGGGGGTTCAGCGGTCATATTGCACTCGGAAGTTTGGGCGACAGACGCCGCAATGCCGTGTGCAGGCATACTAAATTCCGAGTGTCTAAATAAGTGCACTCAAGGTGTGCGTAACTAGGCCTTATTGTTATGACTTGCCCTGTTATGCAGCCAAGTCCTCTGGTCGAGGTCCTTCGTGCAAAGGTCTTGCGCGCTCAATGCCAGGCCTCAAGCCCGTCAATCAAGCGGTTGGGTGCTCAGGAGAGCACGTTTATAGGGGCGCAGCCTTGGCCGTGTAGGGGATAGTAGTGATGCGTTATCTCCTGTCCTTCAGATGTTGTCCAAATCAGGGATTAGTTAGCCGAAGTTATTGTGACAACTTCGCTGCGTGAATCTCTTATCTGCGTAAGTTATCTCGTACATGCTCAGAGATAATCGGTACCGGTTGTAGGAGCTACGCATTTGGACATAGTTCCGGTCCGCCCATCGTGAATTCTGAAATTTCTTGAAATATTGAAAAAGATGGCACTGCTTTCATATTGATAGCAACGGCTGTTTCACCCTTGATACATAGGGTTATCGTCGGGTTAGATAGTCTTGTGCCACTACGGATAAAATTTTTTAGTGCCACCACTGAAAAAAATGACGAAAGTCGAGTGAAACTAAAGTTAGGATTTTGACTGGCTGTAAATTGGCGCCAGATAACTGGCGAAATGGGCGGGGGATTGTTGGACGATCGGGCGTCGGCGCACGACCGGCTTCAAGGTCATGCGCCGATCGGGTGCATTACTCGGGGGCGTGATCGCGCAGGAACACCAGATTGTCCGGTTTAGACTGCTCGGCGCTGTATCGATAACCCTGAACGTCAAACTGCTTGAGCGCCACAGGGTCGTTGATGCGTTCTTCGATGACGAAGCGGCTCATCATGCCGCGGGCTTTTTTCGCGTAGAAGCTGATGATCTTGTACTGACCGTTTTTCAGGTCCTTGAAGTCGGTATTGATGATGCGGGCATTCAGGGCGCTGCGTTTGACCGCCGAGAAGTACTCGTTGGACGCCAGGTTCAGCAGCACATCATCGCCTTGATCGGCCAGGGCCTCGTTCAACCATTCGCTGATGCGCGTGCCCCAGAAGGCATACAGGTCCTTGCCACGGGCGTTGGGCAATTTGGTGCCCATTTCCAGGCGATACGGCTGCATCAGGTCCAGTGGGCGCAACAGGCCATACAGGCCGGACAACATGCGCAGGTGCTGTTGGGCGTAATCAAAATCGGCTTCGCTGAAGGTTTGTGCGTTGAGTCCGGTATAAACGTCACCCTTGAACGCCAGCAGTGCCTGTTTGGCGTTTTCAGGCGTGAACGCCGGCGTCCAACTGCCGAAACGCGCGGCATTGAGCCCGCCGATCTTGTCGGAGACATGCATCAACTCGCTGATCTGCGCCGGCGTCAGGTCGCGCAATTGCAGGATCAGCTCCTGGGAATGGTCGAGGTATTGCGGCTGGGTGAAGCGCTGGGTCGCCGGCGGCGTTTCGTAATCGAGGGTCTTGGCGGGGGAAATCACCATCAGCATGAAGTCGTCTCCTTTAATCGTCGGGCGATTCTAGGGGGTTGTCCGTGCTGACTCCAGCTATCAAAGCCATAGGTGATGATCGGCGGTATTACACAAAACCCTGTGGGAGCGGGCTTGCCCGCGAAGGCGGTGTGTCAGTTGCCGATGATGCCGACTGATACACCGCCTTCGCGAGCAAGCTCGCTCCGACAGGAGGTCGTGGCTCACGCGGGATCAGCTATAGTGCCGCGCGGGTTTTGTTATGGAGACATCCCATTGCGTATCGTTTTTCTTTTTTCGGCGTGGCTGTTGAGTTTCGGTGCCATGGCGGCGCCGGGCGATGTGGCGACGCTTGATCGCAGCACTTGGCCAGAGCAGCTCAGCAACCCCACGTTGTTCGACGTCGCGTCGCGGGCAGAGATTCTGATGTTCGCTCGCGTGCTGTTGGCCAGCGAATCGCTGGATGACGCGAGCCTGGCCCAGCGCCTGGGCCTGCGCACGATCAACCCGGATTCGGTCAACCGCCTGCGCCAGCGCCTGTGGCAACGCCTGCTGACCAATTACAACTTCGCTCAACAGAGCTGCGATCAGGATGCCTCCTTCTGTTTCCTGGTCGAAGACATGGACACCCTGCGCCAGCAAGCCGCCAAGTTTCAGGTCAGCGCGGACAGCTACTACATCAAGTGGGCCGAGCCGAGCCGACTGTTCCATGCGCAGTACCTCGACGAACAGTTGCGCAAGGCCGCGCTGTTTCCGCAAACCAGCAGCGAAGTCGATCGTTTCGGCGACCACGAGCGCAACGGCGAGCAGATGCATGACCGGCTGTTCCTGTTGACCTTCGACAGCGCCGCCAATGCCACGCCGGACAACACGGCGTGGGTCGCCGAGTACCTGCGCAAGGCCAACATGACGGGCACGTTTTTCGTCCTGGGCAAGGATATTCAAGCGCGTCTGGCCGAGCGTTCAGGGGCCGACCTGCAGGCCACTTACTCGGCGCAGTGCATCGGCGTGCAAGGCTGGGAGTTCCGTTCCCACAGCCATTGGCAGGACTGGCAGGACTCGGTACGGCGCAGCGCCGAACTGGTCAAAAGCAAATTGCCGGAAAACTACGTGCCGCTGTTTCGTCCGCCCGATGGCCAGCGGCGTTCGGATGCGCAAGGCTTCTTCAGAGCCCAGGGCCTGCAAGTGGCGCTGTGGGACATCGACGCCCAGGACGGCGCCGGCAAGCTCAAGGCCAGCCAGAGCGCGCAGCGCGTGTTGACCCTGATGCTGTTGTGGCGGCACGGGGTGATCAACTTCAACATTAAGCAGGATGGGGTAAAAACGGCGATGCCCTGGCTTGTGACGCAAACGGCGTCCAGCGGGATCGGTTGGGAAGATTGTCAGGATGCGTTTCGCTGAAAACGGGAAAGCCCGTAAACATTGGGGGAAAGGCGATTTTGAAAGAGAATTCAGTGCAGGCGGACTTCCGACTTTAACGGCACATTGCCTGCACGCCAAGGGCTATTCGTCACTCTGAAAAATAAACTTCAAAAAAGCGTCAAAGTGCTTTTTTCTGTCACAGGTTTTGGAGTATTACGAAGACAGACCGCCGAAACCTGCAACACAGGTGGCGTCTCCCAAGACCCCAGTTTGTGTGCAGTTCACTTGATCCCTTGCAGGTGAATTCGGCAGTCACTTCGAGGCGCAGCACCGCCAAGGTATTGCGTCGAATGGCTCCCACAAAGGTGACCGAGTATGGATGATCACGGACGTAGTTCTTCCTCCAACCAGCCAATCCTTTATGTACTCGATACCAACGTATTGATTCACGATCCAAACGCCCTGCTGAACTTCGAAGAACACCATGTAGCGATCCCGATGACCGTGCTTGAAGAGCTGGACAAGCTCAAGAGCGGGCACCACAGCGTCGCTGCGGAATGCCGTCAGGCGATTCGCCTGATCGACAAGACGCTGGGCGAGGCCAGCCCTGAAGACGTTGAACTGGGTGTGCCGATCCAGCGTGGCAAAAGTGGGCCAAAAGGTTTGCTGTCAATTCTGATGAGCAAACGTGCCGAACCGAACATCATTCTTCCCGAACACCTGAACGACAACATCATCATCAACCAGTTGATCGACTTGCACGCGCGCGCGCCAAAGCTGCCCGTGGTGCTGGTCACCAAAGACATCAACATGCGCCTCAAGGCCCGTGCCTGCGGGATCGCGGCCGAGGATTACAGCACCGACCAACTGGTTGACGACGTTTCGCTGCTGCCCAACGGCTACCACAACATGGACGGCTCCTTCTGGGACCGCGTGAAGGATGTCGAAACCCGTCAGGATCACGGTCGCACCTGGCACCAGGTGAAGATGATCGACAATCTGCCGGCCGTGCACATCAACGAGTTCATCATTGATGAGCAGGGTTTTGTCGGCTGGATCAAGGAAATCGACGAAGACAAGCTGCTGATTCTCGACCTGCATCAGGAACCCCTGTTGCACCAGGAAGCCTGGGGCCTGAAACCGCGTGACATCTATCAGAGCCTGGCGCTGTACGCCTTGCTTGATCCGGACATTCACCTGGTCAACCTGTCGGGCGCGGCGGGTTCCGGGAAAACCATCCTCGCACTGGCGGCGGCGATCGAGCAGACCATGGTCAGCAAACGCTACCGCCGGATCATCGCGACGCGCAGCGTGCAGGGCCTGGACCAGGAGATCGGCTTCCTGCCCGGCACCGAAGCGGAAAAAATGGAGCCTTGGCTGGGCGCCATCACCGACAACCTTGAAGCCTTGCACATGGATGACGAAAACACCCATGGCAGCGTCGATTACATCCTCAGCAAAGTGCCGTTGCAGTTCAAATCCCTCAACTACATCCGGGGTCGCAGCTTCCAGCAGAGCCTGATTTTGATCGACGAATGCCAGAACCTCACGCCGCACCAGATGAAAACCATCATCACCCGTGCGGGCGCCGGTTCCAAAGTGGTGTGCCTGGGCAACCTGGCGCAGATCGACACCCCTTACCTGTCCGCGACCAGTTCCGGGCTGACGTACCTGACTGAACGCTTCAAGGATTTCCCGAACGGCGTCCACATCACCCTGCAAGGGGTGCCACGTTCGATTCTGGCTGAATACGCGGAATCGCATTTGTAACTGCCTCACAAGAACCGGGCGGCCTCAAAGCCGCCCGGTTTTTTATGCCCTACACAAAACCCCGTAGGAGCCAGCTTGCTGGCGATAGGGCCTTGAGCCTTGCGTTGATCTTAAGGCTGCCATCGCCAGCAAGCCGGCTCTTGCAAGGTTGTGAATGATCCAGTAATCAATCGTGCGGAAATTTGACCCGCAGGTTTACAATCGAGGCTCTTGATCAGGAGTAACCCTGTGCTGACTCATCTCGATTCCCAAGGTCGCGCCAACATGGTCGACGTCACCGAAAAAGACGTGACGTTCCGTGAAGCCACGGCCCAAGCGCTGGTGCGCATGCTGCCCGAAACCCTGCAAATGATTGTCAGCGGCGGTCACCCCAAGGGTGATGTGTTTGCCGTGGCACGCATCGCCGGCATTCAGGCAGCGAAGAAAACCAGCGATCTGATCCCTCTGTGCCATCCGTTGCTGCTCACCGGCGTCAAGGTCGAACTGAGCGCCGAAGGCGACGACTGCGTACGTATCGTCGCGCGCTGCAAGTTGTCCGGGCAGACCGGCGTCGAGATGGAAGCGCTGACCGCGGCCAGTGTCGCGGCGTTGACGATTTATGACATGTGCAAGGCCGTGGATCGTGGCATGACCATCGAGAGCGTGCGGTTGCTGGAGAAGCTGGGCGGCAAGAGCGGTCATTACCAGGCGGATCAGCCATGAACGTCACCGTGAAGTTTTTCGCTCGTTATAGAGAAGCACTGGGCATGGACTCGGTGAAGGTCGAAGGTGACTTCGCCACGGTCGATGACGTTCGTGCGCTGCTGTCCAAGCGTGAAGGCGCCGATGTGTTGAGTGAGCAGAACCTGATGTGCGCCCGCAACGAAGACCTCTGCCAGCTCGACGAGCCGGTGAGTGACGGCGATGAAGTGGCGTTTTTTCCGACCGTGACCGGGGGCTGAACCATGGCGATTCGCGTGCAGTCCACGGCGTTCGATCCGGGGGCGGAAGTCAACGCCATGCACGCCGCCAATGTTGGCGTCGGTGCGGTGGTGAGTTTTGTCGGTTACGTGCGCGACTTCAATGACGGGCTCGACGTGGCCGGGATGTTCCTGGAGCACTATCCAGGCATGACCGAAAAGGCCCTGGGCAAGATCGCCACTGAGGCCGAACAGCGCTGGCCATTGCTCAAGCTGGAAGTGCTGCATCGGATCGGCGCCCTGGAACCGGGTGAGCCGATCGTCTTCGTCGGCGCCGCCAGCGCGCACCGCCAGGCCGCGTTCGATGCCTGCGCCTTTGTCATGGACTACCTGAAAACCCGCGCACCGTTCTGGAAGAAAGAGAACACCCGTGACGGCGCGCGTTGGGTGGAAGGGCGTGACAGTGATCATGCGGCGGCGGATCGCTGGAAGCAGTGACTCCTACGGCTTCCTCGAGTCAGTCTTCGCGGGCAAGCCCACTCCTACAGGTATAGCGCCGTGCACACATCACGTGAACGCCACAACACCTGTGGGAGCGGGCTTGCCCGCGATGAGGCCACCCGCAACACTTAATATCGACTGAGCCCCCCCCCCGACCATCGCTTGGCGATTTCCCCCAATTGACGTGCTATACATAAAAGTCCAGTATGGAATTATAAGTACAAAAAAAGGCGTCCCCTGTTTCTGCTCTTTCTTCTGTCTTGCCAAACCAACAACAACCCGCGAGAGAACGAACATGAAGAAATTCCCCCTCATCACCGGTCTGGCCCTGAGCCTGTTGGCGTGCAGCACTTTGTTCGCCGCCGAGAAAACCCTGCGCATCGGTATCGAAGCGGCGTACCCGCCGTTTGCGTCGAAAACCGACAAAGGCGAAATCGTCGGTTTCGACTACGACATCGGCAATGCCCTGTGCGCGCAGATGCAGGTCAAGTGCGTTTGGGTCGAAGGTGAGTTCGACGGTCTGATTCCTTCCCTGAAAGTGAAGAAAATCGACCTGGCGCTGTCGTCCATGACCATCAACGAAGACCGCAAGAAGTCGGTGGACTTCACCCACAAGTACTATTTCACCTCCTCGCGACTGGTCATGAAGGAAGGTGCGGTGGTGGATGACCAGTACGCCAGCCTCAAAGGCAAAACCATCGGCGTACAGCGTGCGACCACCACCGATCGTTACGCCACCGAGGTGTTTGAACCCAAGGGCATCAACGTCAAGCGTTACGGCAACAACGAAGAGATTTACATGGACCTGGCGGCGGGTCGCCTCGACGCTATTTTTGCCGACACCATCCCGCTCAGCGACTTCCTGTCGATGCCGCGCGGCAAGGGTTACGCCTTTGTCGGGCCAGAGCTCAAGGACCCGAAATATGTGGGCGAGGGCGCCGGGATTGCGGTGCGCAAGGGCAACACCGAGTTGGTCAGCCAACTGAACACGGCCATCGACGGCATTCGCGCCAGCGGCGAGTATCAGAAGATTTCGGATAAGTACTTCAAATCCGATATCTACGGCGACTGAGCAATCGCATCGCCATCAGTCTGGCTCCCACAGTTGAATGCATTCCAGAGTGGGAGCCAGCCTGCTGGCGATTCGGTCGCGTGATCATGAAAATCTCTGGGAATAGCCTGGATTTAATCCCTTCTTAACCACCTTATCGTTTATTTCCCGACATCTATTCCATGCGCCCCGGGCTCTCCAAGGTCTGGGCCAGCGTGTAGACTTCCGGTCAATCGATATCTAGAAGGGAAACGCAATGAGCGAGGAAATGATGCGGCTGGGCCGTGAGCGGCGCTATCTGGTGCTTTTGGGCATCATCTGCCTGGCGTTGATCGGTGGCGCGCTGTACATGCAGATTGTGCTGGGCGAGGCACCGTGCCCGCTGTGCATCCTGCAACGCTATGCCTTGCTGCTGATCGCGGTCTTCGCGTTCATCGGTGCGGCAATGCGTACCCGCCGCAGCATCACGGTGTTTGAAACCCTGGTGGTGATCTGCGCCCTGGCAGGCGTCGCCGTCGCCGGGCATCACGTCTATACCCAGTTCTACCCGGCGGTCAGCTGCGGCATCGACGTGTTGCAACCGATTGTCGACGGTCTGCCGCTGGCGAAGATTTTCCCGCTGGGCTTCCAGGTCGACGGTTTCTGCTCCACGCCGTACCCGCCGATCCTCGGTCTGTCGCTGGCGCAATGGGCGCTGATCGCCTTTGTCCTGGTGGTGGTGCTGGTGCCGTTGCTCACCTCGCGCAACCGCAAGGCATTGCGCTGAGGTCATTCGCCGCATCGCTGCATAACACCTGAAAACGCCCCGGCCCTCGTTGAGAGAGCCGGGGCTTTTTGCGTTTCAGGGTGTGGGTAAAAAAAGACCTTGATGCGCGACAAGAACGGGTGCGGCGCATGTGCGACATGTTGTCACAGCGCGAGTGTCGCAAGGCGTTTCAACGAGCCGGATTGGTGCGTGCCCACGCAATGAAATTGGTCTTCTGAATTCGCGGCAGGCTTTATTGCTCCCGACCAGAAACAGGCAGTTTTAACAGGCCTTGGCAAATTGCCAGAGCCCTTGTCACATGGGGGCTTGGGCAGGGTGAAGGGAAGAGGCAGAACCTTCGATACTGTCTGAACTGCGCGTGGTAGCCCTACTTATTTTGGTGTTTTTGTTGAGAATGAATTTCGATAAGATGCCGCACTTTTGCGAAAACCGTTAATGATTGTTGCTGGAATGGATAAAAATTATTTCGGGATGAGACATGGTTTATGAATCGTTACATATCTACAATCGCCCTCACTGAATTCCCGGCACTGCTCACCCTGCTTCAGGTGCTTGAGCAGCAATAGGACGTCGAGAGGCCGGATGGCTTCATGCGACGCCTCTGGTGTCGGTGCCTTCCAACTATCCGCACCAAATGGAATTGGTCTGTAACAAGGCCTTTGACCACGAATTCGAATAAGAACTCACCGCTTGCCCAGGATTTGTCGAGCAGCGTCTGACGCGCGACGGGCAGCCCTTATTCAATCCAAGAAAATGCCAACCCTTGGCAGGGTGAAGTGTTGGCGATCAAAACCCAACTGCATTGCGCAAGCTGCTTTAGAGGTCGTGAGATGAGTAAAAACAGGTACCCCAGACTACTAGGCTTATTGCCGCTGATCGGCACGTTGTTGCTGTCAGGCTGCAACATGACCTTGCTCGATCCCAAGGGCCAGGTTGGCCTGGACGAGCGAAACCTGATCATCACCGCAACGCTGCTGATGCTGTTGGTCGTGGTTCCGGTCATCGTCATGACCTTCCTGTTCGCCTGGAAATACCGCGCGTCCAACACCGACGCCGTGTATACGCCGAAGTGGTCGCACTCCACCAAGATCGAAATCGCGGTGTGGGCTGTTCCCGTGCTGATCATCATTGCCCTGGGTTATGTCACCTACAAGTCGACCCACGCACTGGACCCTTACAAGCCGCTGGTCTCCGACGTCAAGCCGATCACCATTGAAGTGGTCGCGCTGGACTGGAAGTGGATGTTCATCTATCCGGAGCAAGGCATCGCCACCGTCAACAAGATCGTGTTCCCGGCAAATACGCCGATCAACTTCAAGGTGACTTCGGACTCCGTAATGAACTCGTTCTTCATCCCGGCGCTGGGCGGCCAGATCTACGCGATGGCCGGCATGCAGACCAAACTGCACTTGATCGCCAACCAGAACGCTGAAATGGACGGTATCTCCGCCAACTACAGCGGCGCGGGTTTCACCGGCATGAAGTTCAAAGCTATCGCCACTTCCCAGGAAGATTTCGACGCCTGGGTCAGCGAAGTCAAAAAGGCACCTAAACAGCTTGAAAAAGCTGAATACGAAGCCCTTTCCAAGCCAAGCCAGAACAACCCAGTCGAGCTCTACTCCTCGGTCACGCCGAACCTGTTCCAGATCATCGTCGACAAGTACGAAGGCATGAAACCGGGCAAGCCGATGCACCACGAGAAGAAAGAGCACGAAGTGGCCGCCATGGAAGGGATGGACATGAGTTCGCATTCAGCTGCCGGGGCAGAGGAGTAAACGATGTTTGGTAAATTAAGTTGGGAAGCGGTCCCGTTCCACGAACCGATCGTGATGATTACCATCGCCATGATCGCGTGCGGTGGTCTGGCGCTGTTCGCTGCAATCACCTACTTCAAGAAGTGGACCTATTTGTGGACCGAGTGGTTGACCTCGGTCGATCACAAAAAAATCGGCGTGATGTACATCATCGTTGCCATGGTCATGCTGCTGCGCGGTTTTGCCGACGCCATCATGATGCGGACTCAGTTGGCCATGGCCACCGAGGGTTCACCTGGCTACCTGCCGCCTGAACACTATGACCAGATCTTCACCGCTCACGGTGTGATCATGATCATCTTCATGGCGATGCCATTCTTCACCGGCCTGATGAACCTTGCAGTGCCGCTGCAGATCGGCGCCCGTGACGTTGCCTACCCGTTCCTGAACTCCCTGAGCTTCTGGCTGCTGGTCTCCGGCGTAGTGCTGATCAACCTGTCCCTGGGCGTCGGCGAATTCGCCAAGACCGGTTGGGTTGCCTATCCGCCGCTGTCGGGCCTGCAATACAGCCCTGGCGTGGGGATGGATTACTACATCTGGGCGCTACAGCTATCCGGGTTGGGTACGACGCTGACGGGGGTCAACTTCCTCGCCACCGTGCTGAAAATGCGTACCCCTGGCATGAAGCTGATGGACATGCCGATCTTCACCTGGACCTGCACCTGGGCCAACGTCCTGATCGTGGCTTCGTTCCCGATCCTGACCGCTACCCTGGCACTGCTGACGCTTGACCGTTACATGGATTTCCACATCTTCACCAATGAACTTGGTGGCAATCCGATGATGTACGTCAACCTGTTCTGGGCCTGGGGTCACCCCGAGGTTTACATCCTGATTCTGCCGGCGTTCGGGATCTTCTCCGAAGTCATCTCGACCTTCACCGGCAAGCGTCTGTTCGGCCACCACTCGATGGTCTACGCCTCGGGCGCGATCTCGATCCTGGGCTTCATGGTCTGGCTGCACCACTTCTTCACCATGGGTTCGGGTGCCAGCGTTAACGCCTTCTTCGGTCTGGCGACGATGCTGATTTCGATCCCGACGGGGGTGAAGCTATTCAACTGGCTGTTCACCATCTACCAGGGCCGTCTGCGTTTCACCAGCCAGGTTCTGTGGACCCTGGGCTTCATGGTGACCTTCGCCATCGGCGGCATGACCGGCGTACTGCTGGCCATCCCGGGTGCTGACTTCGTGCTGCACAACAGCCTGTTCGTGATCGCGCACTTCCATAACGTGATCATCGGCGGCGCGGTATTCGGCTACATCGCCGGCTTCGGCTTCTACTTCCCTAAAGCGTTCGGCTTCAAGCTGCACGAAGGTTGGGGCAAGGCAGCGTTCTGGTTCTGGATCACCGGCTTCTTCGTCGCGTTCATGCCGCTCTACGTACTGGGCTTCATGGGCATGACCCGTCGTCTGAACGCCACCACCAACCCTGAGTGGGTGCCGTACCTGTACGTCGCCATGTTCGGTGCGGTGATGATCGCCGTCGGCATCGCTTGCCAGCTGATTCAGCTGTACGTCAGCGTGCGTGATCGCAACAAGCCAGAAAACATGTGCGAACACGGCGACCCGTGGAATGCCCACACGCTGGAGTGGTCGACCTCGTCGCCACCACCGTTCTACAACTTCGCTGTGCTGCCAAAAGCAGAAACCATCGATCCGTTCACCGAAGCCAAGGAAAACGGTACCGCGTACCAGGCTCCGGCCAAGTACGAACCGATCCACATGCCAAACAACACCGCGACCGGTGTGGTCATGGGTGCTCTGTTGACCGTGTTCGGTTTCGCGATGATCTGGCACATCTGGTGGTTGGCTGCATTTGGCCTGATCGGCACCGTGGTGTACTTCGTGATCCACGCTGCACGTGATGATCAAGGCTATATGGTGCCGGTCGACGTGATCGAGCGCATCGAAGCCGAGCAGCACAAGCGTCTGGTAGCGGCCGGGAAAGTTCCAGCCACCGCCACCCGTGTTGAAACCTCGTTGGAACAGGCTTAAACCATGTCGAACTTAGTGACCAATGCTGGACACACCCATGTCGATGGACATGGGCACGATGACCATCACCACGACTCGGGCGAGATGACCGTATTCGGTTTCTGGCTCTACCTGATGACCGACTGCATCCTGTTTGCATCGATCTTCGCGGCGTACGCGGTACTGGTTAACAACGTAGCGGGTGGCCCGTCGGGCCACGACATCTTCGAGCTGCCATACGTACTGGGCGAAACCGCTCTGCTGCTGTTCAGCTCGATCACCTACGGCTTCGCCATGCTGGCGTTGTTCAAGGGCAAGAAGAACCAGGTCCTGGGCTGGCTGGCCCTGACCTTCATGTTCGGTGCCGGCTTCATCGGCATGGAGATCAACGAGTTCCACATGCTGATCTCCGAGGGCTTCGGTCCTAGCCGCAGCGGCTTCCTGTCCGGGTTCTTCACCCTGGTCGGCACCCACGGTCTGCACGTGACCAGCGGTCTGATCTGGATGGCGATCATGATGTATCAGGTGCAGAAAAACGGCCTGACGGCGACCAACAAGACCCGTCTGAGCTGCCTGAGCCTGTTCTGGCACTTCCTGGACGTGGTGTGGATCTGCGTATTCACCGTTGTTTATCTGATGGGGACTATGTAAATGGCTAACGCTCATTCCCACGATAGCCACGACGCCGGCCACGGCAGCGTCAAGTCTTACGCTATCGGTTTCATCCTGTCGGTGATCCTGACCGTCATTCCTTTCGGCCTGGTGATGTACCCATCGCTGCCGAAAGCTCTGACCCTGTGGATCGTACTGGCCTTCGCAGTGATCCAGGTGCTGGTGCACCTGGTGTACTTCCTCCACCTGGACCGTTCGGCCGCGCAGCGTAACAACGTGATTGCGTTTGTGTTCGCCGCGATCGTGATCGTCCTGCTGGTTGGCCTGTCGCTGTGGATCATGTTCAGCATCCACACCAACATGATGGCGCACTGAGGTAAATCCGGATGTCCTTGAAGCACTTTATCCAAATCACCAAACCGGGGATCATTTTCGGTAACGTGCTTTCAGTGGCAGGCGGATTTTTCCTGGCCTCGAAAGGGCATGTCGATCTGGCCATTTTCCTGGCCGCCATGATCGGCACGTCCCTGGTGGTGGCTTCCGGTTGCGTGTTCAACAACTGCATCGACCGCGACATCGACATCAAGATGGAACGCACCAAGAACCGGGTTCTGGTCCAGGGCTTGATCTCCCTGAAACTGGCCCTGGTCTTCGCGACCATCCTCGGTGTTGCCGGCGTTGCGTTGTTGTACAAGGTGGCCAACCCGTTGGCGGCGTTGTTCGCAGTGATCGGCTTCGTCATCTACGTCGGCTTCTACAGCCTGTACCTCAAGCGCAAGTCGGTTCACGGCACGCTGGTGGGCAGTCTGTCGGGGGCAATGCCACCGGTGATTGGCTACGTGGCTGTGACCAACAGCTTCGACATGGCTGCACTGACGCTGCTGGTGATGTTCAGCCTGTGGCAGATGCCGCATTCCTACGCCATCGCGATTTTCCGCTTCAACGATTACCTGGCCGCCTCGATTCCGGTGCTGCCGGTGAAGCGCGGGATTCAAGTGGCGAAGAAGCACATCCTGATCTACATCCTGGCCTTCCTCGTGGCGACCTTGATGCTGACCTTCAGCGGCTATGCCGGCATGAGCTACCTCGCCGTCGCCGCGGCCATGGGCATGTACTGGTTGTACATGGCCTGGACCGGCTACAAGGCAGTGGATGACACGGTCTGGGCACGCAAGCTGTTCGTGTTCTCGATCTTCACCATTACCGCGTTGAGCGTGATGATGTCCCTGGACTTCAAAGTGCCGACCGAGCTGTTGCTGACGTACGCGCCTTAAGCGTCGGATACTGAAAAGAAAAACCCCGCCTTCGTGAGAAGTGCGGGGTTTTTTATTGCGTGTGCTCGGGTGGAGCGTGTCGCCCCATTCGCGAGCTTGCTCCTATGCTGGATCGGCGTTGCCCCACATCTTGAGCACGACACAGACCCCTGTAGGAGCAAGCCCGCTCCCACAGGGTTGTGAGGGGGGCAGTTACTTACTTGGTGTGTCGAGCAGGCGAACGAACCGCTCCCGCACCTGAAGGTTATCGCTGTGCGCCACGTTGAAACGCAGAAAGTGACTGGCGTCCGGCGCTTTGCTGAGCAGGGTGCCGGGTGCCAGCACCAGGTCGATATCCAGCCCTTTCCTCGCGAGTGTTTCGGCATGATGCCCTTCGGGCAATCGTGTCCAGATAAACAACCCTTCATGCGGCAGCGATGACACCGAGCAACCGGCTTCCACCAACCAACGACTCACTCGGCTGCTCGACTCGTAAAGCCGATCCACCGTGCGCCGGGTGTGTTTGGCGTAGCTGCCGTCACTGAGCATCGTGCAGATAATCTGCTCCGCCAGTTCCGATGTCATGCCGCCGCAGGCCATTTTCAGGGTGACCATCCGTGCCGCCAGTTGCGGTGAAAGCACTGCATAACTGACCCGACTGTTCGCCGTCAGGGTCTTGGAGAAACCGGAGACGTAGCTGACATTGTCCAGCCCGCCCGCTGCCAGGCGTGGCGTGGTCCGTTGCTGCATATCGCAATACAAATCGTCTTCGACGATGTGAAAACCATAACGGTGGCTCAACTCCAGCAGTCGATACACCTGCGCCGGGGAGAACGAATGCCCGGTCGGGTTGTGCAGGGTGTTGTTGGTCATGTAGAGCACGGGCCGATGGACAATCAGCAATTGCTCGAAGGCGTCCAGGTCCATGCCCTCGGCGGCACGGGGAATGGTGATGACCCGGGCGCCATGCAAGGCCAGGTTGGTGTGCATGGTGAAGTAGCAGGGGTCGTCGAGCAGCACCGTGTCGCCGGGTTTGACCAGCAGGCGCATCAGCATGTCGATGGCCTGCACGGTGTTGGCGGTGGTGATGATCTGGTCCACCGGCACTTCGATGCCCAAGGTCGCCAGTTTGACTCGCAACGCCTCGCGTAACGGCAAGTAACCGGCGGCGACGCCGTATTCGCCCATGCGCAGGGAGGTGGCGCGCAGGGTGCCGCGCACGGCTTTCAACAATTCTTCTGCCGGCAGCCACGAGGACGGCAGGAAACCGGCACCAGGGCGCAAGGCGCCGTTGTCCTGCAGCACCGCGCGGCGGACCACGCTCAGTGTGTCTTGAGGTTGCAGGTCGGGGCCGGCATCGGTCTTGAGCGTGAGGCTGGAACGGTGCACGTAATGCCCCGAACCCTGGCGTGAAACCACCAGACCCTTGGCGCGCAAGCGGTCCAGCGCATCCACCACCGTGGACTTGCCCACGTTCATCAGCTCGGACAGTTCGCGAATTGGCGGCAGCCGCGAGCCGTGAGGCAGCCCGCCCTGGCTGATCGCCACCGACAATTGATCGACAATCTGCTGGACCAGCGGCACTCCCGGCTGGAACTCGATGGCGGCGATCACTGCACGCTGAACCTGCATTTTACTGGTCTCTCCGGCAGTAAAGTTCGTTCGATTCTATACGAACTTGCTCTGATGAAAACAAGCGACTCTCTCTACCATCACCTTACAGACTTTCCTGATTGTTCGCGCTGAACGCCTGAGCAATCGCTGGTTCCAGAGGTGTTGCATGAGTGTTCAAACAACGGTCGCCGTCGCCAAACCGGTGATTAACATTCGCCTGTTCACGATTCGAATCATCACCGCCGTATCGCTGTTTGCCGTGCTGGGCAAGGCCAACGTCTGGCTCGACACTGCCACCAACAGCATCCTCGCCCTCGGGTATCGCGCGTTATTGCTGTTACTGCCGCTGACGTTATTAGTGCTGGGCCGTCGCTCCCTGAGCGTCACGCTGATGTGTGCCGCCCTCGGTCTGGTATTGCTCGCGGTCACCAGCAACCAGGGCATGGTGATGTTCGCCGCCGCGTTGTTCGCCTACGGCATTGCGATTGCCGGTTACCTGATCAAGAGCGAAGCCGCCCAGACCAAGGAGGGCGCGGCCTACAACCGCGTTGCCATGAACATGGGCAGTCTGGTGGCGGGGTTGATCCTGCTTTCGCCGCTGCTGACCCCCACCCTGTTTTTCCTCGGCGCCGCAGGTTTTGTCCTGCTGTGCCTGCCCATCGCCATGGGAGCGACCTTCACCACCCAACCGGTGGTGGCCAGCCCGGTCACTCACGATGGCAGCGGCTGGCGCAACAAACTGCCGTGGGTGATTGCCGGGATCATCATGGGCATCAAGCTGTTCGGCGTGTTCTCGATCCTGCCCCAGGCAATCCTGCTCAAAACCGGTGAACTGCCGGCCTGGTATGGCCTGATGCTGATCCTCAACAGCGCCGTGGTGGTCTTCGCCCAGGTGCCGGTGATGAAACTGATCGAACGCACCGGGCGCTTCAAGGTGGTGGCGGTCATCGGGATCATCATCGGTGGCTTCGCGGTGCTCTCGTCGCCGGATGCGTTCCACGTCGAAACCCTCGCCGGTGCGTTGATCTGGGTCGCGCTGCTGTCTATCGCCGAGTGCGCGTTCAGCTACCTCGATTACTTCTCCGTCAAACAAAACAACATGTTCGTCAAGGAAGTGTCCCTGGGCGTCGGCGCCGGGCTGACGGTGCTGATCATGCGGGTCATGCCACCGCCCTATAGCGCTTTGGTACTGGCCGCTATCGGCGCCGGCGGCATCCTCGCCTGGTACTGGCTCAACCGCAGAGCCAACGCGTCGCTGCACGACTGAGTCATCGCGTTTGCGTTTTTTACTCCACAGGTCGGAGGCTTCATGAATACGACGTCATGCGTAGTAGTGGTCGGGTACAACGGCAATCGGGTTCACGATATCCAGAAACTGCGCAACCTCTGCAAAAAACTCTACGACGCCCGGTTGATCCTGCTGGTCGAGAAGATTCAGCCTGATGACGACCAGGTGGCCGATCACGTCTGCAGCACGTCCCTGGCGCCGGAAGACGTCAGTGACTCCCTCGAACTGGTGGTGAGTTGCTTGAATGCCGATCACTGGAAGCTGATCGGCGTGCTGCCGTTTTCCGACCGTGGTGTGCTGCTCGGCGCGGCGCTGGCGAGCCATTACGGCTTGCCCGGCATCACCCCGGCCGAGGCGCGCGCGGGGTTGGATAAACAAATCTTTCGCAAGCTGGAAGCAGCGGCCGAGCGTTCGCCGGAAGATTATCGTGCGGTGTTTTCCGTGCGCATCGACAGTCTCGCGGAGCTGCGTCAGCGGGTGGTTGAGATGGGCGGCAAAGCCTTCATCAAACCGGCCTGCGAAGGGGCGAGCAGAGGCTGTCGGGTCATCCATCATCCGTCCGAATGCGATGAGGCGTGGCAGGCACTCAAGCCGTATCGCGAGGGCGGCATCGTCCTTGAAGAGTTGATCCAGAACGCCCGGGAATACAGCTGGGATTTCGTCGCGGGCAGCACGTGGGTCACTGAGAAAACCACCACCGAAGGCGCCTATCGCGCGGAAATCCAGCAAGTGGTGCCGGCACCGCTGGCGGCTGACGTGCAGGCCAGATTGGCGGCTGCCGGGCGACACATGACCGGGTTGGTCTCGCTGGATAACGGCGCGTACCACAACGAGGTGTTCCTGCGCGCCGACGGCCTGACGTCGGCGGTGGAAACCAACATGCGCCCCGGCGGCATGCACATCTGGGACCTGGCCAGGCTGGCATTCGTCGATTTCGATCCGTGGGAGCGCTGGGTCAGATGGGCGGTGGAAGGCAAGACCGATTCGTACGATCCCGTCGCCCGGGGCTATAGCGGCATCCGTCTGCTGCGGGCGCCAGCGGGTGGACTGCTGCGCTACGTACCGGACATCGAGTCCCTGGCCCGGGAGCTGAACATTGACCTGGTGGAAGCGGTGTACGCCAAACGCCTGAGTGATTCGGTCACCGCACTGGTGAAGGACAACACCTCGTTTATCGGCCACATCGTGTTGTTCAGCGAAGACTACGCACAGCTCAGCGACAACCTGCTGCGCCTGGCAGACGCGATCGAGTCACGCGTCGAAGTCACCTGCCTGGCGGCCCCTGCGAGAGCCGCGGGTTGAGTCTCCTGGATCTGCGTTTTGGCATTTTTGAGTTAAGAGGATTGTTTCAATGATCGAGCAAAAAATGACCTGTGATGAGCGCTTTATCGCCCTGGCGAAAGAGCTGGACTATGACATCTACGGCGAGAACACCGCGGGCGGTCATTACGTGCCGCTGATTCGGCATCACGATGAGCTCTATCTCAGCGGTCTGGTGCCACGTATGACGGGCAAAATCCAGTACCCCGGCAGAGTGGGGCTGGAGCTCAGCCTGAGCGATGCGCAAGCGGCCGCCAGTATCAGTGCAATGCGCGGGCTGGCCCTGATCGTCGATGCCATCGGCTCGCTGGACAAAATAAAGTCGCTGATACGTATCACGGTCTACGTGAAGTCCACGGCGGACTTTGTTGACCTCAGCGAAGTTGCCAACGGTGCGTCGGATGTCTTCAGTCATGTACTGGGCGATGCGGGCAAACATACTCGAACCACGGTCGGCGTTTATCAATTACCGAAAAATGCCGCCGTGGAAGTTGACATGATTGTGGCGCTTCGGCCTTCGGTATTGTGAGTGTTAGTGCGCCGACTTTACAGCGATCAATTGTTCACCTAGTGTCTGGTCACTTAACTCGCTAATCAGTCGGTGTGTGCGGATGAATAACATTCAAGGTGGGTTTTTTTCATATAAGGACTTTCGTCAGAGTTTAACCCGTCCGCCGGTGAATGCACGGGTGTGGAAGGGCGATGAACTGACCGATATGCGTCAAAGCCTTGCGGCCAGCGAGGTGGACATTGTCGCGCTGGCTCACCATGACAGCAGCGAAGGTTGCAAACTGACGCCAGGGATGGCGGTGTCGATGCAATGGTTGAAACCCGGCACGGAGCTGAACGCTCATGCTCATTCATGGTGGCACCTGTTCATCATTCAATCCGGCAGCGGCACCTTGACCCTGGGCGATGCCGATGCAGTGAGCATCAGCCCCGGCGACGTGTTGTTGGTGCCGGCCTGGACCCGGCACGGCTTCGTCAATACCAGCACCAATGAGCCGCTGGCCATGCTGAACATGAGCAACATGCCGCAAATGGCGCTGCTCTCCAATGCTGCAGACGCCACGGTCTGACACGCTAAATCAACCCCGTCACTGACCCAAGGGAGTCCGCATTCGCCGACTCCCTTTTTCATTTCTGCTGCTTCTGTTGGCCACGGCTGTTTTGAATTTCTGTATCCGTAGAAACAGATAATTTCTGTATCTATTCAGCACCTGAGCAACTAACTACGATCGATTCCAATGCAACGGATTATTGTGGTTAGTGCAAGGGAGCGTTCTATGGATAGTACGAAGCTGAAACTCTATGTTGGCGCAGATTTTGTCAGCGCATTTGCAATGTCGGCATTTGTGGCGTTGAAAGAAAAGCAACTTTCATTTGATCTTGTCACGGTTGATTTGAAGGCTCGCGATAACTACCTGGCGAGTTATCGTGATGTATCACTGACCTGCAAAATTCCCACGCTGGTTCACGACGGTTTTGCACTGTCGGAATCTTCGGCGATTGCCGAATACCTGGAAGACATAGCGCCGGGGCATAAAAAGCTGTTCCCGCTCGACATCAAACAGCGCGCTCGCGCCCGTCAACTCCAGGCTTGGCTGCGCAGCGATTTGTTGGTGATTCGCAAAGAGCGCCCAGCGGACCTCATCTACTTCGGCAAGAAAGACAACTCGCTGTCCGACGAGGCCTTGGCTGCGGTCGCAAGGCTGTTCTTCGTGGCGGACCGGTTGCTGGAGGAGGGCGCCGATCACCTGTTCGGTGACTGGAGCATTGCCGACACCGACCTGGCAATCATGCTCAACCGACTGCTCGCCAATGGCGATCGCGTGCCTCAGCGGCTCGCGGCCTATGTGCGCCGGCAGTGGGATCGCGACAGCGTTCGGGCATGGATGGACATAGAGCGCGTAGCGCCGGCCATCCAGTAACTCACGCCATGCAATCACCAGGAGCGCTGCCATGCAGGGACCGTCGGAGCAGGAAAGATACAAACCCTACAACTCACGCACCATTCGCGACACACCGTACTGGCAGAAACTGACGCCAGCGTTGCAGGAAGCCATGACGGTGGTGGCGCGGGTCATGCCGTTTCGCACCAATGAATACGTGCTGGGCACGTTGATCGACTGGAACAACATCCCGGACGATCCGATTTTTCGCATGACTTTTCCGCACAAGGACATGCTGCTGGCGGATGAATATGCGTCGCTCAAGCAATTGATCGAACGGGATGACGCCGTCGCCATCAAGCGGCGGATCGAAGCGATCTGGTTGCGCATGAACCCGCACCCCGCCGGGCAGCTGACGCACAACGGCGCGACCCTCGACGGAAAAGTCCTACCGGGCATTCAGCACAAGTACCGCGAGACTGTGCTGTTTTTCCCCGGTGCCGGTCAGACGTGTCACGCCTACTGCACGTTCTGCTTCCGCTGGGCGCAGTTCATCGGCGAGGAAGAGCTCAAGTTCAATGCGCGTGAGTCCCAGGAGCTGGTGAATTACTTGCGGGTGCACACCGAAGTCACGGATGTGCTGATCACCGGCGGCGATCCGATGATCATGAACAGCCGTTCGCTGGCCGGTTACATCGAGCCGCTGCTGGCGCTGCCGCACCTCAAAAGCATCCGCATCGGCACCAAGTCCGTGGCGTACTGGCCGCAGCGATTTGTCAGCGACAAGGACGCGCCGGAACTGCTGGATCTGTTTAAGCGCATTGTCGCGGCCGGGAAAAATCTGTCGGTCATGGGGCACTACAACCACCCGGTCGAGATTCGTCAGGACATTGCCCGGCAGGCCATCGAGCGCATTCGGTCCACCGGAGCGACGTTGCGCATGCAGGCGCCGGTGATCCGCCACATCAACGAAAACCCTGGGGATTGGGCCGAACTGTGGACCGAGGGGGTGCGGCTGGGCGCGGTGCCTTATTACATGTTTGTCGAGCGCGATACCGGCCCCAGCCACTACTTTGCAATGCCGTTGGCGCGGGCCTTCGAGATCTTCCAGGCGGCTTACCGCACGGTATCCGGGCTTGCGCGCACCGTGCGCGGGCCGTCCATGAGCACCTTCTACGGCAAGGTGCTGATTAACGGCATCGAGACCGTGGCCGGGGAAAAAGTCTTCGTGTTGCAGTTTCTCCAGGCCCGGGACCCGCAATGGGTATTGCGCACGTTCTATGCGCGCTTTGATCCGAACGCGACCTGGTTCGATGAGTTGCGGCCAGCGTTTGGCGAGCGCTCGTTCTTCTTTCAGCCTGAGCCCGTTGCAGCGCCCGAATTGATAGCGGTCTTGCTCGAAACGGCGTAGGAAAATTCATCAGGAGATAGGGATATGAGCAGTATTCCGTTTGATCAGCGAGAAGGTTTTATCTGGCTCGACGGCGAGTTCGTCGAGTGGTCCCAGGCGCGACTGCACGTGCTGAGTCATGGCCTGCATTACGCGAGCACTGTGTATGAAGGGGAGCGCGTCTACAACGGCAAGATCTTCAAACTGCGCGAACACAGCGAGCGGCTGTATCGCTCGGCGCAATTGATGGATTTCGCGATTCCCTATGAGCTGGACGAACTGGAAGCGGCCAGTCATGAACTGCTGCAACGCAACAACGTGGTCGACGGTTATCTGCGGCCGGTGGCGTGGCGTGGCAGTGAAATGATTTCCACCTCGGCCCGTTTCAACCGCGTTCACGTGGCGATCGCCTGCTGGCAATGGCCGAGTTACTTCGACCCTGCAGGGCACATGGGCGGTATTCGCATGAAGACCGCGCAGTGGCGTCGGCCACCGCCCAGCAGCAGCCCGTTCGAGGCCAAGGCGTCCGGGCATTACCAGATCGCCACCCTGAGCAAGCACGATGCGGAGAACAACGGCTATCACGACGCGCTGATGCTCGACTGGCGCGGCCACGTCGCCGAAGCCACGAGTGCCAACGTGTTCTTCGTCAAGGACCGGACGCTGCACACACCGTTGCCCGACTGCTTCCTCAATGGCATCACCCGCCAGACCGTTATCGAATTGGCCAACGCGCTGGATTACCAAGTGATCGAGCGCACCATTCTTCCTACGGAGCTTGGCGACTTTGATGAGTGTTTTCTGACGGGCACCGCTGCCGAAATCACCCCCGTGCAGAGCATTGACGAACAGCGCTACCGACCAGGCAACGCCTGTCGCGCATTCATTGCCGCTTACACCTCAACCGTTAACGCCTGATAAACCGCCAGGAACACCACCATGTCAGATCAAGGGATTGTTGCGTCTACACCTTACGTTTCACTGGGCCACCGCCATGATGAATTGTCGTCCCGTGGCTGGACGGTGCTGACCCCCGCCGAATTTGCCTACGATGTCGTCGGAACGCTGCAGGCGTTCGGTCAGATCATTCCGCAATTCAACGGGCAGACGGCGTTCGCCATTACCCGCAAACCGGGGTATGAAGCGTTGCCGTATTCCCAGAGCATGAACGGCATCGGCCCGCACACCGAAGCGCCGGTCTATGGGCCACCGCCGCGCTATCTGGCGTTGCATTGTCATCATCAGGCCACGTGCGGTGGCGGGCATACCGGGTTGGTCGACGGGATCGAGTTTCTGGCGTTTCTCGAGCGCACCGAGCCCGAGTTGCGCGAATGGATCGACGACACCCCGGTGGAGTTCGTGGCCACCGCCAAACCGGGTGAAGCGGCGCAACGCCGGGTCAAGGAGTACATCCTGACGCCTACAGAGGACGGGGACATTTTCCGCTTCAGCTTCAACCAGTTTCACTACGGCGATGTGAACCCTTCCGAGGAGGATTTGCAGCAATCGAAGGTGACGAACAGCTCGTCGCCACTGGCCAGGTTCGCGATGCTAGGCGAGGAATACTTCATCGAGCACAACACGCCGGTGCTGATTCCCGATGGCTGCATGCTGATTTGGGACAACTGGCGAATGATCCACGCCCGCAGTCGATACACTGACCCGGCACGAAACCTGACCCGCTACTGGCTGGCCTGATTCATCCGTCGCCCACTATTCCATCGGCGTACCCCTCGGCGGGTACGCGTCCTACAGGTATCGCGTTATGCAAACAGCAATCGAGATCGCCAAAGTCGATCATCAACTGGTCGTGCGGCTTAATCAGGCCTGGACCAAAAGGGCCACCGTTTGCGCGCCGGACAAGGCCTCGGTCAGCGAAGTGTTCGACCCGACGCGCCCGGATTACCCCGAGTGCATGGTGCCGTTTTTCCATCACCCGAAATTCCAGGCCTTGAGCGACGAGCTCAAAAGCACCGTGGTGACCTGGGGCTGGATCGGCTACAACCTGCGTACGGTCACGGCCGAAGAGCATGTCGTGAACCCGGCGCTGAGCGTTATCGCCAACCAGTATCTGGGCAAGAAGGACTGGCATTTTCGCGAGGCGATGCAGCAGACGTTGATCGACGAGCACTACCACACGCTCATGCACCTGCGGGCCATCGAACGGACTAAAGAGGAGCGAGCGCTCGATCAGGATCTGGACCTGCCGCCGTCGGTGACCTATCTGCGTCTTGCCGCGCTGCGTGAAGCATTGCCCGAACAGTGGCAGCGCGACCTGGCGGCGATTACCTTCGCAGTAGTGGCCGAAATCAGCGTCAACGCGTACCTGGATCTGCTGGCGGACGATCAAACCATTCAACCGCAAAACCGCCGCGTGGCAGAGCTGCATAACCGCGACGAATACGCCCACAGCAAGATTCTCGCGGAGGTGGCGAAGGTCATGTACGCGAACATGCAGCCGACCCAACGGGCATTTTTCGCACAAACGCTGTCGGTGGCGCTGAGTGCTTTTGTCGCTCAGGACTACTCGATGTGGGAGGCGATTCTGACGCAACTCGGCGTCGAGGATGCGGCACTGATCATTGCCGAGACCCGGGAGAGCAACAAGAACGCCACGATCATGCGCGACTACAGCGGTCTGCATCGTCTGGCGCAGGATCTGGGGATTAGCGACGAGATCGATTTCGACTTCCGTCCGACTCTGAAAACCGCTGCAGTGGCCTGATCAGGAGGTGAATATGTCCGTTCCTGTGTACGAAGTGTTCGCCATCCGTGTCGGCGCCAATGCCCAGCGCACTGCCCGGGAGAATTTTCTTTACGACGCTTGCTGCGGTGACCCGAATGCGTCGATGCCGCTGGATTACTACTTCTGGGTCATACGCAATGAGCAGCAGGTGATGGTGGTCGACACCTGTTTTCAACCGGCGACAGCGGATCGGCGCAACCGTCAGATGTATCGCCTGCCGGAAGATTCCCTACGGCAACTGGACATCGATCCGGCGCAGGTCGAGAACCTGATCCTCACCCATTTGCACTGGGACCACGCCGGTAACCTGGGGCTGTTTCCGAAAGCCACGGTGCATTTGCAGGAAGCGGAGCTGCGTTTCTGTACCGGCCCGAAAATGGCCCATCGTACGGTGAACAAAACCTACGAGGTCGAAGACGTGATGTCGGCGCTGCCACCGTTGTTCGAGGGGCGCTTGCGTTTGCATACCGGCATGGTCGAGGTAGTTCCCGGCGTGACCCTGCACCCGGTGGGCGGCCACACGCCGGGTAGCCAGGTGGTGCGGGTGAATACCGACCGTGGGTGGATTGTCCTGGCGTCGGACGCGGCGCATTTGTGGGCGAACATTCGTCAGCGCAGTCCGTTTCCGATCATTGATGATTTGGCACAGACGCTGGAGGCGTTTATCGAAATCGACCGTTTGGCTGACAGCGAAGACCACGTCATTCCCGGCCATGACCCGTTGATCGCTGAGCGTTTCCCGCATTGGAACGATGATCCGCACATCATCTGCCTGCACGCAAACCCCTTGTAGGAGCGGCCGGACGGCGCTCCTACAGGGAGCGTGTCAGCTCTGGTTTTTGAGGAGTTGGCCGAGGGTCGCCAACGCTTCATCGATTTTCGGTGAATACGGCGCCCCGCAACCAATACGCACGAAGTGATTGAAACGCTGGGCATTGGAGAAGATATCCCCAGGCAAAATCTGGATGCCCACCTTCAACGCTGCGTGAAAAAACGCCATGGACGCCTGTTCAGGCGGCAGTTCCACCCATAGCAAAGTACCGCCCTGTGGATGGGTTATGCGGGTGCCCGGTGGAAAGTAGCGAGTGATTGCGGCACTCATCTGCTGGCGCTGTTGCGTCAGCGTTTTCCTCAAACGGCGCAGGTAACGTTCGTAGGACGGTGTCTTCATGAACGCACTGACCGCCAGTTGCGACAACGTTTCACAACCTCGGGACTGCGTGTGCTTGAGCATTTCCACGCGGTCGTGCCACTGCCCGGCGCTGATCCAGCCCAGCCGTACACCCGGTGCCAGGGTTTTGTTCAGCGATGCGCAGTAGATGACGTTATCGGTGCGGTCCCAGTGTTTGAGGGTGGATAACGGCAGCTCGGTGTCCACCAGGTCGCCATAGGTGTCGTCTTCGATCAACACGGTGCCGTGCTCGGCACACAATTGCACCAGCCGCGCCTTGTTGGCGTCGGGCATGATGCTGCCCAGCGGATTCTGCAGGTTGGGAATGACGATCAGCGCCCGAATCCGTTCGGGGCCTTGCAACAGCTGTTCGAGCGCGAACAGATTGATACCCGAGTGGGCCGTTGCCGGGACTTCCAGCACGCGCAGGTTCAAGCTTTCGAGAATTTGCAGCAGGCCGTAAAAGGTCGGCGACTCCACGGCCACGGTGTCGCCGGGGTGGGTGACCGCACGCAGGGCGAGGTTGATCGCTTCGGTCGCGCCGTGGGTGATCACCATTTTCTCGGCGCTCAGGTTGGCCTTTGTCGTCAGCGCTCGTCGGGCAAGGATGTTACGCAACTCGATGTTGCCGCAGGTCGAGCCTTGCATACCAAGCAAATGCTGGTCCTGACGCAGCGCTTTGATCATGTGATCCTGCAGGGTCTTCAACGGATAGAGTTGTGGCGCACAGTAGGCGCTGGCGAAGTTGACCTTGATCGTCGCGCGCTGACTGGCTTTGAGCACCGATGACACCTGCTCGTGAATGCCGAGGTAGACCCCGGTATCAAGGGGCGCAGGCGTTGTGGTCGCAACCGGTTTGGGCAAGGTGTCCGGTTGGCGAATGTAGTTGCCGGAGCGCGGACGAGCTTCGAGGACGCCATAGTCCTCAAGCTCCCGGCACACCTGCACGGCGGTCGACAGGCTGACTGCATGTTTCTCCATCATCAGCCGAATGGAAGGGAAGCGTTCCCCGGTTTTCAAGGTGCCGCTGCGGATTGCGTCGAGGTAGTGGTTGGCTAACTGACGGTACAAGGGGGTTGGGTGCATGATGACCTCAGCAATCGCACCACTGAGGTCTTGGGCTGGAAAGTGAGTTGACGTTCCCCGCAGGCGGACCCGTGGTGCTCAAGGGTTAAGGGAAGTTTTTTTCTGGCGTCGATACACAGAGAGTAATCGCGCTTTTGCCTGAATCGCGGGCAATAAAAAGCCCCGCTCTATGGCGGGGCTTTTAGGTCAGTGGCGCCCGTGAGCGCTGCTGATGAGGCGAGTTATTGCGCGGCGATGCTGTAACCCTCGAACGCGGTCTGCTGCTGAAGCGCGGTGATGATGTTTTTGCGGTTCACGGCGTGTTCGGTTCCGCTAGTGTCCAGGAACGATTCGCTTTCCAGTTCCGCTTCATCGCCTTCGCCGACAAAGGTAAAGCCGAGGAATTCCAATGCCTCACGGTCAACGTTCAGGCGCGAACGCGGCGTGCGCAGCGGCAGCGTGACGCTGATGCCGTCCTTGCTGATGGTGAACACTTCGACATCTTTCTTGGCTCGGGCCGTTTTGCTCTTGCCACTGCTTGGGTTGCTGATGGCCTGATGCGTCTGGTTCAGCACTTTCAGCGCCAGACCGTAAACGATCTCTTGAAACGCCGGATCGTCCTTGAAGCTGGAAAGGATGCGGCTGATCGAGAATTTGCTGCTCAGGTCTTCGAGGGCCGCGATGTCGGCCGCCTCGGCGTCCTTGAGTTGCTTGAGTTCGCCCATCAGTTCATAGGCTTTATCGTCGTCGAAGCTGTCGTGGGCCTGGCGAATCGCGGCGCGCAGCTCGCGGATCTGGTCGCTTTCCCGAGTGGACTGGAAAGCGTCCAGGACCATCTCGCTGATCGTCTTGGCCTGGGGCACGTGCTGTGAAAGATTGATGGAGTTTTCGTATTCCGCTTTGGACGACAAGGTGACTACGGATTCAGCGGTATTGGAATCGGACATTGAAATTTCACTACTTCTTTTAACTTGGATTGAGGCGAGAAAGCACTGGGCCTTTTCAGGCCGCCTAATCTATTGGACCTGCGCGGCGTTGTCACGGCCCAAAGATCACCTCGGTTCCCTGTAGGAGCTGCCGCAGGCTGCTCCTACAGGGCGGCGGTCTTCATTGTCCGGAAAATACGGCAGAGCCGGATCGAGCGTCCGCAGAACAACCCGCTCGCAAAGCCCGATGCACAAGCCTTAAACAACACCATCTGCAGTGTCGCGGCGTATTCAGGACGAACCTCGGCCTGGTAGCCAAAGTAATAGTTGACTGCAAAAAACAGCAGATAAAGCAACAGGGTTTTTGCCGTGCCCGGCACGATCAGACCGGTTTGCGCTTGATCCAGCTCGACACCCTTGCGCGAAAACATCACCAGTGCGGCCAAACTGCCGGCCATGACGGCAACCGCCCAGCAACTGATCGATAACGTCGGATCAAGCGTCAGATTCAGCGAATACAGCGACCAGCCCAACAAAATCGGCGGGGCGATCAGCAACGAGGTTTTGCTTTCGCGGCTCGGGGACAGGGCTTTGATGCCGTAGTAACACAGCAGCGCCAGGATGGCGTAAACCCAGAGCGGGGTGTTTTGCAGGGTGTTGAGCATCGCGCAGCGTCCTTGCCGAAAATGTGCGGGGATAATAACCGTTATAGGAGCTGCTGAAGGCTGCGATCTTTTGATTTTCAAAGATCAAAAGATCGCAACCTTCTGCAGCTCCTACAGTGGGTGGTTAACGATGCAGCAGTTTCTGCGCGCGTTTGTCCGCCAGATGTTGCAACACCAACCGGGCAATCAGTACCAGCAGCGTGATCGAGATCAGCAGCACCGAAATAGCGGCCACACTCGGGTCGACGTTATCGCGCAAGCCGCTCCAGATACGTTTCGGCAGGGTGTCGACGTTGACGCTGGTGATGAACAACGTCACCGCGACTTCTTCCCACGACAGGGCAAAGGCCAGCAGCGCGGTGGAGGCGACTCCCAGTTTGAGGTTCGGCAGGATCACCATGAACGTGGTTTGCATCAGGCTGGCACCGAGGTTGCGCGAGGCCAGTTCAATGCGCCGGTCGATCTGGCTGAGGGCCACCAGCATGGTCACCACGCCGTACGGCACCACCATGATCACGTGGGCAATCACCACCCCGGTCAGGGTGTCGTAACCCATGCCCGGTGCGTAGCGCCCCAGTTTGGTTTCCATGAAGTACAGCACCAGCGCCGAAATTACCGGCGGAATGGCCATCGGCAACAGCACCAGGCCGATCAGTGCGGTGGCCAGTTTCGAGCGCAGGTACCAGATGCCGAGGCTGAAACTGGCCGCGAGCAACGTCGCGATCACGCTGGTGGCGAACGCGATGGTCAGGCTCTGGCTGATGGCGTGGAACCAGTCAGGATTGCTGACCAGTGCCTCGTAATGGCGCAGTGACCAGTTGCCTTGCGGCATCGACAGGAAGCGTTTGCTGGTGAAGGACACCGGAATGACCGTCAGCAACGGGAACAGCATGAAGGCCATGGCGATCACGGCCAGCAGCCTTGTACTCAGGCTTGTGCGATGGGTGTTCATAAATAACCTCAGCCGACCAGTCGGTTCACGCGGGTGATTTTCATCAGCACCCAGATCAATGCGCTGACCAGTGTCAGCAATACGACGCTGAGTGCGGCCCCCAGGCCCCAGTTACTGGTCTGGAACATTTGCAGGAACACGTATTCGGCAATCATCACGGTTTGTCCGCCGCCCAACAGCACCGGGGTGATGAAGAAGCCGAGGCAGAACACGAAGACCATGATGAACGCGCCGAGCATGCCCGGCAGGGTCTGTGGCAGCAGCACTTGCCAGAACGTGCGCAACGGTCCGGCGCCGAGGCCGCGGGACGCCATGAGAATGCGCTGATCCAGTTGGCGCATGCTCGACAGCAGCGGGAACACCGCGTACGGAATCATCACGTGGAGCATGCCGATGACCACGCCGATTTCATTGCGACTCAACTGCAACGGTTGATCGATCAGCCCCATGCTCAACAAGCCTTCATTGAGCACGCCATTGCTGCGCAGCGCGATCAGCCAGCCGAACGCCCGCACCAGCACCGAAATCCAGAACGGAATGAAGATGCAGATCTCCACCACGCGCTGCCAGAACGGCGGGCTGAACACCCAGCAGTACGCCAGCAAATAACCGATGAGCAACGCCAGGCAACTCACGGTCATGCACAGGCGCAAGGTGCGCCAGAGCATTTCGTGAATCGCCGGGTCCGTGGCGATGCGCTGGTATTGCTCGATGCCCGGTGTCGGCATCGAAAAACTCCAGCCCACCACGCCGAGAAAAGGCAGCACGTAGAAAATCAGCAGCAACACCGGCAGCGGGAACAGCAACAACCCGCGTTCCAGTCCCGGCGAACTGAATCGAGGTTTGGGTTTGCCCAATGTGGACGTCATAGTCAGGGTCATGATCGATGGCTCACTTGGACAGACGCGTCAGATACTCTTCCAGGGCTTTGGAGTAGTTGTCGGCGTACCACTGGGCATTCAGGGCGATCTGTTTTTTCAGGTTCTCGGCAGACCCGCAGTTTGCTTCCAGTTGCTCGGCCGACATCAGCTTTTCGGTGGCGCTGTTGGACGGGCCGTTGCCCAGCAGTTCGAACAACTTGAGCTGACCCTGCGGTTGCAACGCATGCTGGATGAATTGCATGGCCGGCTGCGTGCCGGCCGGGTTGCCTTGCAGCACGGCCCAGCTGCTGGAGTTGATGAAGCCGTTGTCGAAGCTCCAGCGCACGCGGTTGTCGGTGTCTTCGGCGAGCAGTTTGGCGCGGGTATGCCAGATCGCGCCGACCGACACTTCGCCGTCGACCATCAACTGCTGGCTCTCGGCGCCCGAACTCCAGAACGACAGCACGTGGGGTTTGATCTCGTCGATCTTTTTCATCGCCCGCGGCACATCCAGTGGGTAGAGCTGATCGGCCGGCACGCCATCGGCGAGCAACGCCGCTTCGAGCATCCCGTTCATCCATTTGTACAACGTGCGCTTGCCGGGGAATTTCTTTACGTCCCAGAAATCGGCCCAGGTTTTCGGCCCGTTCTCACCGAACTTCTTGCTGTCCCAGGCCATCACGTAGCTGAACTGATAGCTGGCGATACCGAAATCCGAGGACAGAGCCGGTGCCACTTGATCACGCTTGATGACGTTGTAATCGAGCGATTGCAGGATCTTTTCGCGGCCCAGCACGAGGGCGCTGTAGCTCTCGACGTCGACCACGTCCCAGCTCGGCTGACCGCTGGCGAGTTGCGAGCGGATTGCGCCTTCAGTGGGGCCGGCGCCGTCGATGCGCACCTGGATGCCGGTGTTCTTGGTGAAGGTTTCGGTCCACGCCGAACGGAACGCGTTCAGGGCGTCGCCGCCCCAGTTGACGACCACCAGCGGCTTGTCCGCCGACCAGCTGATGCCACTGCGCAACGCCAGCGGCACCGCGGCCAACAGGCCCATGGCCTGCATGAAGGTACGACGGTTGATCTGGCCACCGCGGGCTTTTTCGATTAGCACTTCGATGCAGTCTTGCTGGTGATCCTGGCGCATGGACAAGTCCTCAGTCGGCGGGTGCCTGCGTGGGCTCCGGCCTTTTTGTTGTCATTGGAAGAGAGCTGTGTGACGCAAATTTCGGCCGTTCAGGCCTGCAGCAGGAAGCTTTGCTGCACCGGCCAGCTCAGCCACACCGGCGCACCGCTGGGCATCAGCGCGCCAGGATGATTGCCCGGGACGGACAGGTTGACGGGCAATGCATCGGCGCCGACCTTCAGCGCCAGGTGGGTGCTGGAGCCTTGGTAAACCTTGTCGGTGAGTTGCGCGGGCATCACGTTGTAGCCGTCGCGCTCCGGACAGTCGCTGTGCAATTCCATGTGTTCAGGGCGCACGGCAAGGACGGTCGGCTGGTTGCTCAACGCATTGGGCGCGAGGGCGTGCAGCACGCTGGTGCCACAGCGACCGCTGGCGGTAGGGCCGTTGCGGCTCATCTCGACCAGCGGGAACAGGTTCATCTTGCCGAGGAATTCAGCGACGAAACGGCTCTCTGGCCGGTTGTAGATGTTTTCCGGGGTGTCGACCTGGGTCAGCTTGCCGTGGTTGAAAATCGCGATGCGCGACGACAGCGCCAGGGCTTCGTTCTGATCGTGGGTGACGAACACGAAGCTGGTGCCGACCTGGCGATGGATGCGCTGCAGTTCGGTTTGCAGTTGTTCGCGCAGGTTTTTGTCGAGGGCTGACAGCGGCTCATCGAGCAACAACAGGTCCGGTTCGAAGACCAATGCCCGGGCAATTGCCACGCGCTGTTGTTGACCACCTGACAGCTCGGCGGGTTTCTTGTGCATGTGCGCGCCAAGCCCGACCACTTCGAGGATGTGCTTGACCCGGCGCTGGCGCTCCTCGGCGGCGACTTTGCGGATGCGCAGCGGGTACGCGACGTTATCGGCAACGCTCATGTGCGGGAACAGTGCATAGCCCTGGAACACCATGCCGTAATTTCGCTTCTCGGCCGAGCGCCTGATGATATCGACGCCGTGCTCCATCAGCTTGCCCGAGGTCGGGCTGAGGAAGCCGGCCAGGATCATCAGCAAGGTGGTTTTTCCCGAACCGGATGGACCCAGCAGCGTCAGGAACTCGCCTTGGCGAACGTCGAGATCGACGTTATCCAGCGCTGCGAAACGACCGTAATACTGGCTGATACCTTGTGCACTGAGCTGAATCGCTGAACCGCTGGACACGATAAACATTCCTCTTTTTTATTGCCCCAGGGCGTGCGAGGACGGATGCGAATCCGGCAGGGGCTTTGGGCTCATTATTGTTAAAAATATCGCTACATCAATGGAATTATTTTGCCGTTATTGGTTACTTGTATTACTCAATTCCCATTTGATGAAACGCGGTATTGATTTGTTTTTGTAGGAGCATTTCAGAGGGTGTCTTGCCAGGTCTGGTGGGACGACTGCAGTTGGGTTTTCACCCAATTGCTGAAGGCCTGGACCACCGCGCGTTCGACTTTTTGCGGGTCGGCCGCGAGGTAATAGCCGCGGTGCAGGTCGATGGTGATATCGAACGGGCGCACCAATAAGCCCTTGGACAAGGCATCGCCGCTGATCAGGTTGTCGCCGATGGCGATGCCCTGGCCGGCAATGCACGCCGACTGCGCGCAGTGCGCGTCGGAGAACAGAATGCCGCTCACCGCGTTCACCCCCGAAGCACCAGCTGCGGTCAGCCACACGCGCCAGTCCGAGTAGTCAGTCATGTGTAGCAGCGGGAAACCGCTGAGTTCCTGTGGGTTCTTCAGGCCGCTCAAGGCATTGATCAGGCGCGGGCTGCACACCGGGAAAAAGCGCAGCGCCACGATCTCTTCAACGACCATTTCCGGCCAGTCGCCAATGCCGTAGGCGATGAACAAATCCGCGGCGGGGTTATTGATGTCGTCCGGCGTGCGCGGTGAGATCAGTTGCAATTGCACTTGCGGGTACTGACGCAAAAAAGCGCCGATGTGGTGACACAACCAATACGTGGCAAACCCCGGCGCGCAACTGACGCACAGCCGCCCGGAAATCTCCTGGTCGTCCACCAACTGACCCGCATCCAGCAAATTCAACAGAATCCTGTGGACCTCCCGCGCATAGCGCTCGCCCTGATACGTCAGGCCGATGCCCCGGCCGATGCGCTCGGTGAGGGCGAAGCCGACGCATTCCTCCAGCTTGCTGATCTGGTGGCTGATGGCGCTGCGGGTCAGGTTCAGTTCACGGGCGGCGACCGACACACTGCCGAGGCGGGCGACGGCGTCCAGGGCGCGAAGGGCTGTCATCGAAGGAAAACGCATAAATTATCCCGCTGAAAAATTGAAAGAGAGGTGGGCTGACCCTGTGGCTCACTCACTACAGGTGACAAAAATTGAACAGTCAGGCCAAAAAAAATCGATTGTTGTATCGGTTGGTTCAACAATACTAGCTCAACTCGTCATTGGGCAAATCCAGCCCATCATCAAAGAGGTGCTGCATGCCCCGTTGTGCCCAGGCGCTCGTTCAGTTGCTGGAAGGTTATGGCGTTGACACTGTCTTCGGCATTCCTGGCGTCCACACCGTCGAGCTTTATCGTGGTTTGCATGGCAGCCGCCTGAAACACGTCAGCCCGCGCCACGAGCAGGGCGCCGGGTTCATGGCGGATGGTTATGCCCGCGCCAGTGGCAAGCCCGGGGTCTGCTTCATCATTACCGGTCCCGGCATGACCAATATCCTCACCGCGATGGGCCAGGCCTACGCGGACTCGGTGCCGATGCTGGTGATCTCCACAACCAACCGTCGCGAGCACCTACACCTCGGCCACGGTTACCTGCATGAACTGCCGGATCAACGCGCGCTGGTCGCGGGTGTCTGCGCCTTCAGTCATACGTTGCAGCACCCGAATCAATTGCCGGAAGTGCTGGCGCGTGCCTTTGCTCTGTTCGGTTGCACTCGGCCGCGGCCGGTGCACATTGAAATCCCGCTGGATGTGCTTGAGATGTCTGCGGATGATCTCGATGTGCGTCCGCGTGCCTTGCCGGTTGCCCCTGCGCCGGCAGCCGTTGCCATCGACGCCGCTGTTGCCTTGATCAACCACGCGCAGCGCCTGTTGATTCTGGCCGGTGGTGGCGCGCGTCGAGCCAGCGCAGCGCTTACATTGCTCGCCGAACGTTTGCAGGCACCGGTCGCCCTGACCACCAATGCCCGTGGCCTGCTACCGCCGGAACACCCGTTGCTGCTCGATGGCGTGCAGTCTTCGACCCACGGTCGCGCGCTGATTGCCGAGGCGGATGTGGTACTCGCCGTCGGCACCGAACTGGGCGAGACCGACTATGACTTCTTCGGCCTCGGCCCGTTGGCGTTCAAGGCGCCGCTGATTCGCCTCGACATCGACCCGATGCAAGTGCTCGGCGCGCAAGCGGCGGACGTCGGCCTGCTGGGGGATGCCGAGCAAGGTCTGCGGGCGCTGCTTGCGCAATTGCCGCAACGCGAGGCCGCGCCCACTTGGGCAAGTGTGCGCGTGACGCAAGTCAACGCGCTCGAACACGCCGGCTGGAGCCCTAAACAGAATGGCCTGCAGGACGTGCTCGATACGATTCGAGACAGCCTGCCGCAGCCGTTGATCGTCGGTGATTCCACGCAGCCGGTGTATCAGGGCGCCTTGGGTTATCGGGCGCCGACGCCCAACAGTTGGTTCAATGCCGGGACCGGTTACGGCACCCTCGGCTACGCCTTGCCGGCCGCTATCGGCGCCAAACTGGCACAGCCGTTGCGCCCGGTGGTGGCGTTGGTGGGGGACGGTGGTTTGCAGTTTTCCAGTGCCGAACTGATCGCCGCCAAAGAGGCGGGCGCCGGGGTCATCCTGCTGCTGTGGAACAACACAAGTTATGCCGAAATCCGCGATTACATGAACGCCCGCGAAGTGCCGTTGCTGGGGGTCGACATCCTCACACCGGACTTCGTCGCCCTGGCGCAAAGCTGCCATGTGTCCCATCACGCTGTGCGCAGCCTGCAGGGTTTGCGTGAGTGGCTGGGCCAGCTCGGCAACACGCAAACCCCGGTGATGCTCGAACTCGACGCTGCGGCGTTTCTGGCGCAGTAACGCGCGCCGCTCGTAACAACAATAAAAAATCATCAGGTCCGCGAAGCGCCGAGTGCGGCGGACCTTTCTATCGCACTGAACTCAAAAGGTGGCTTACATGGCTGAGTCCGACAACTTTTTCTCGACCCATTCCGCGCAAGGGACATACGCCGATCTGATCCTCGGTAACGGTCGCATCTATACCCAGGATCCATCGAGCCCGTGGGCCGAAGCCGTGGCGATCCGCGACGGCAAGTTGATCGGTGTCGCTAGCCTCGGCGAGCTTCAGGCATTCAAGGGCCCGAACACCGTGGTGCATGATCTGCAAGGCGCGTTCTGCATGCCGGGCCTGCACGACATGCACACCCACCCAGACCTGGCGCTGGCGCCGCGTTACAGCGATGACCTCGACGTCGGCATCGAAGACCCGACGCCGGAGCAACTGCGCGAAAGCATCCTCGCCTATGCCGACAGCCATCCCGGCGACGGCTGGATTTACGGCCAATACTGGGTGCGCTATACCTTCCGCGAAGCCGGGTTGACGCCGGGTCGCGCCTGGCTCGACAGCGTAATGCCGGACCGTCCGGTGGCACTGCTCGACCGGATGTGGGGCACCATGATGGTCAACTCCAAAGCCCTGGAACTGGCTGGTATCGATGGCACCACGTCCGACCCACGCAACGGTTATTTCGAGCGCGATGAGCTGACCGGCGAGCCTACCGGCCTGATGATCGACGGCGCCTACGCGATGATCCACGCCGCCATGCCGCCGACCCCGGTCAGCGTGCTGCGTCGCGCCTACCGCGATGGTGTGCATTTCCAGAGCTCTCGTGGCGTGACCGCGAGCAAATACGTGCACGTCTGCGAGCAACGTTTGCAGGCCTTGAAGGAACTCGACGACAGCGGCGAACTGACCGTGCGCATTGAAGCGGCGATCAGTTGGCAGGACGATATTTTCCCGGTACGTCGGCGCTGGGAATTGCTCAGCGGCGAACGTCACTACTACCGCAGTGCGCGCCTGAGCGCGAACGCGGTGAAGTTCCACTTCGACGGCACGGTCGAGCCGAAGTCTTCCTATCTTCTGACCCCGTGGCCGCAAGAATCGAGCTGGCGCGGCAAGCTCAACCTGACCCCGGAACACATCACCGACATGGTGGTGGACATGGACAGCAAGGGCATCCGCGTGATCGCCCACTGCACCGGCGACGGCGCGTCCGACGTGTTCCTCGATGCCGTGGCCGAAGCCCGCAAGCGCAACGGTTTCAGCGGCGTGCGCCATCAATGCGCGCACAGCACTTTGCTGCATCCGGGCAACCTGCCGCGCTTCAAGGAACTGAATGTCATCGCCGAATTCTCGCCGGCCGCCTGGTACCCGACGCCGTTCGCCAGCGGTGCACGCTCGGGTTACGGTCAGGAGCGGCTCAAGCGCATCTACGATTTTAAAGGCGTGCTCGAAGCCGGTGGCACTGCGGTGATGGGCACCGATTGGCCAGTGGCGTCGATCGACCCATGGCTGGCGCTGGAAACCATGGTCACCCGCCAGAACCCGTGGAACGACGACCCGGCCTGCTTCGGCGATCCGATCAGCCTCGAACAGGCATTGAACGTGGTCACCCGCAATGGCGCCGTGGCCATGGGCCTGGAGCACAGCACCGGCAGCCTCGAAGTCGGCAAGTCGGCGGACCTGATCGTCATCGACCGCGACTTGTTCGCCGAGCCGGCGCGCAACTACATCCACCGCACCAACGTGCTGCTGACCTTTGTCGAAGGGCAACTGGTTTACGACCGTCACTCGACACTGGCCGCTGCGGGATTGAAATCGGTCTGGCAGGGTGAACCACCAGTGCTGGAAGGTAAGGCGCAATGAGCACGCCACGGATCGCAGTGACCGTCGTTTCGGGGTTTCTCGGTGCCGGCAAAACCACCTTGCTCAACCGCATGGTGCGCCGCGCCGAAGGCAGTCGGCTGGCGGTGATCGTCAACGATTTCGGCGAGCTGAACATCGATGCGGCCATCGTTTCCGAAGTGACTGACAGCGTGGTCAGCCTGCAAAACGGCTGCATCTGCTGCACCGTGCAAGAAGACCTGTTGGCGCAACTGACCGGCATGGCGCAATTGCAGCCGAGGCTGGAACGCATCGTCATTGAATGCAGCGGCGTGTCTGATCCACAGCGCATCGTGCAAACCCTGGCCTACCCGCAATTGCGCAGCCAGATGCAACTGGACATGGTCATCACCGTGGTCGACGCCACGCGTCATCTGCAACTCGAGGGTGAATACGCTCGACTGGCCAGGGCCCAGGTGGGGGCGGCGGATCTGCTGTTGTTGAACAAAACCGATCTGGTGGATGCCGAGCAGTTGCAGGCCCTGCGCGACACCCTGGGGCTGCGCACGCGGATACACGAGAGCGTGCAGGCCGAGTTGCCGGACGCGTTATGGCTGGACACGGACCTGGACCTTGAACCCCGTGCGGCGAAACCACTGATTCAGGTTTCAAAGGACAATCACACCGACATGTTCAGCAGTTGGTTGTGGCAGGGCACTGACGCACTCGACGTCGAGCGTCTGCGCAGCTGGTTGCAGGCGCTGCCAGGCGATGTGTTCCGGGTAAAGGGATTGGTGGTGTTGGCCCAGGGCGGCAAGGCGCACTGGTTGCAGCATGTCGGCACCCGCAGTCAGTTTCTGCCCGCCACCGATGAAGCATTGGCTAACGCTTCACGATTGGTGTTTATTGCTGGTCGGGGCTTCGATGGCTGGGATGCGTTGGGGCAAGGTCTGGAGGCCTGCAAAATCACCGAGGACGAACGAGCATGAATTCGACCGAACAACATTTACGCGAGGAGCTGGCGGCCTGTTATCGATTGATCGCGCACTTCCGCATGACCGATCTGATTTTCACCCACATCTCCGTGCGCCTGCCGGGGCCTGAGCATCATTTTCTGATCAATCCGTATGGCCTGATGTTCGAAGAAATCACCGCGTCCAATCTGGTAAAAATTGGTCTGGACGGGCGCGCCGTGGAGCCGTCGCCGTATTCGGTCAACCCCGCGGGGTTCGTGATTCACAGCGCCATTCACGGCGCGCGTGAAGATGCGCAATGCGTGCTGCACACCCACACTAAATCCGGCTGTGCCGTGGCGGCGTTGAAGTGCGGGTTGTTACCGGTGAACCAGATCTCCATGGAGTTCTATGGCCGCGTTGCCTACCACGACTATGAAGGCGTGGCGCTGGACATGAGCGAGCAGCAGCGGCTGGTGCAGGACATCGGCGACAAGCCGGTGCTGATGCTGCGCAATCACGGTTTACTGACCGTCGGTGAAACTGTGAGCCAGGCATTCTTGCGAATGTACTACCTGGAAAAGGCTTGCGAAATACAACTGGCGGCGCAGGCGGCGGGGGAGTTGGTGTTGCCATCCGCCGATGTGTGCGAATACACCGAACGCCAGTTCAACGATCCCGGGCGGCCGCTGGAAGAAGGGGAATTGAATGACCCGGATGCGATGCAATTGGCTTGGGCGGCGTTGATCCGGATGCTGGATCGTGTGGCGCCGGGTTATCGGGATTGATCCAGATCTTCTGTTGAATCGGCCGACGCTTTCGCAGGCAAGCCAGCTCCTACACGGACCGTGTTCACAACACCGAACTGTAGCAGCCAGCTTGCTGGCGATGCAGGCGCCTCGGTGCCCGGAGTTTTCTGTTGAATCGGCTGCCGCCTTCGCTGGCAAGCCAGCTCCTACAGGTGAATGTCGGTGCGCGCGATATTTGTGTACGGCCCCGATCCCTGTAGGAGCCGGCTTGTTGGCGATGCAAACGCCTCGGTGTCTCAGGCTTGTCCCGGTGTATTCAGGTTCATAGAACGCTCAGCCAGTGCATTCGCCGTCTCTTCGTCCACCGGCAACGAAAAACTGAACGTCGCCCCTTGCCCCGGCGCATCCACCAGCCGAATTTCGCGGCCATGCAGCTGCAGGATCCGGTGCACGATGCGCAACCCGAGCCCGCCATCGCGCCGCGCGCCGCCGATGTTGAAGGGACGCAGGAACAACCCTTCGCGCAGTTCGGCCGCGATCCCTTGGCCGCTGTCGCTGACGGTGATTTCCACAAACTTGCCCTGCGGCACCAGACTGATATCGACGGCACCGCCCTGCGGCGTATGACGTAGCGCGTTGTCGAACAGGTTGGTCAGCACCCGCTCGATCAGCCCGAGGTCGGCGCACACCGCGGACACCGACGGCGCGAAGCTGGCCTTGAGTTGCACTTGCTGCGCTTCCGCCGTCAGTTCGAATTTCTGGAAAATATCCTGCACCAGATCGGTCAGGGAAAAGCGTTCCAGCACCGGTTGCACGAAGCCGTGTTCGAGCCGCACCAGTTCCAGCAACGATTGCGCCAGCCCGCCAACCTTGCGGCTTTGATCCAGGGCGATGCCGAGGTAGCGGCGACGGTCGACGGGGGACAACGTGGCGTCCTTGAGCGACAAGGTTTCCAGATAGCCGTGCAGCGAGGCCAGCGGTGTGCGCAAGTCGTGGGAAATGTTCGCCACCAGTTCGCGGCGTTCCTGGTCCTGGCGGGTCAGTGATCGCCATTGTTCACTGAGGCGCGCCTGCATCTGTCGGAAGGTGGCGTCGAGAATGGCAATTTCATCGTGACTGGCGGTCTTTTCCATCGGCGCCGATTCCGGTGGTGTAGCCGGGACGCCATCTATGTCGAACTGGCTGACGGTCTCGGTCAAACGACGCAAAGGTCGGGTAATCAGGGCAAATGCGGTCAGACCGGCAATCAGGCACAGCAGTGCGACTAACCCGATCGATAGCAGCGCGGTATTGAGCGCTGCACTGGTGGCGCCGCGTTCAGCCAGGCGATCGTGGTCCTCGCCGAGCAGCACTACATAGAGATAACCGGCCGGTTTTCCGTCAACTTTAAGCGGCGCGGCGCTGAACACCTTGCGCGCATCGACGCTGCGCGGGTCGTCGCCGAGAATCGGCAGAGCATCGCCTTTGAGCAGGCGCTGGATCGGCGCGAGGTCGATGCGCTCACGACGAATTCGGCCCTCTGGCGCCGCGCTGCCGACGATCTTGCCCTCGTTGTCGAGCAGGTAAACCTCGACACTCGGATTCACCTGCATCAGTTTGCTGAACAGGTCGCGCACGGCATTTGGCATCAGGCCCTGGGTGTCCATCAGCACGGTGTCGCGGGCAATGTGTTGGGCCAGATCTCGCGACAGTCCCTGCACCACCTCCTGTTCATGCATCTGGTTGGAGCGCACCTGCATCCATGCCGAGGTGCCGCAGCACACCAGCAACAGCACGGCGAACACCAGCGACAGCCGCTGTGTGAGGGTCAGCCTCATGGCTGTTCCTCCCGGGCCGCGAATTTGTAGCCACGGCCCCACACCGTGAGGATGCGCACCGGTTGTGCCGGATCGGCCTCGATCTTCGCGCGCAGACGGTTGATGTGGGTGTTGACCGTGTGTTCGTAGCCTTCATGGCTGTAGCCCCACACGGCATTGAGCAGGTCCATGCGTGAGAACACCTTGCCGGGTTGGCGGGCGAAGAAATACAACAGGTCGAACTCCCGTGGCGTGAGGTCGAGGCGGCGACCGTCAAGGGACACATCGCGGGTGATCGGATCGATGGCGAGCCCGTCCGTGATCAGGCTGCCGGCGTCCATTTTCAGGTTGCGGGCCATGGCGTCGACCCGCCGTAACAGCGCTTTGACCCGGGCGACCAGTTCGAGCATGGAAAAGGGTTTGGCCAGGTAGTCGTCGGCGCCGAGTTCCAGGCCCAGTATCCGGTGCACTTCACTCGAGCGCGCGCTGGTGATGATGATCGGTGTGTAGCGGGCCATGGCGCGGGCGCGCCGGCAGATTTCCAGGCCGTCGACACCCGGCAGCATCAGGTCGAGGATCAGTGCATCCCAGCTTCCTTGCTGCAGCATGCGCATGCCTTCATCGCCATCGGCGCAGTGCACCACCTCGAACTGCTCATCACGAAGATGCAGGCAGATAAGGTCGGCGATATGCAGGTCGTCCTCGACCACGAGGACGCGTTTGGTCGGTTCCATCAAGCTCAATCCTTCGGCGCAATGAGCGCATTGTGCGGGTTTTCCGGGGCCAGAGTTATCACGAATTGTTTAACTTCCCGTGAGGATTTGGCGATCAACCCAAGCCTAGGCTGTGTTCCATGAAAGGCACTTAGGATTTTGGAGACCGCCATGTTTTCACGACGACAATTTCTTGTAGCGAGCGGCGGGCTGGGGGTTGCAGCCCTGGCGATCGGTGTATTGCCAAAATTTGCTGCCAGCTCCGCACTGGTCAGCGAGGCCAGCGCGGCGGAGGTTTTCGAAGTGACGCACTCTGACAGCGAATGGCGTGCCCTGCTCAGTGACGAGCAGTACGAAATCCTTCGGGAAGAGGGCACTGAACGGGCTTACAGCAGTGCGCTGAACAATGAGCATCGTGATGGGACCTTTGCCTGTGCCGGTTGCGATCTGCCGCTGTTCTCCTCTGCCACCAAGTTCGACAGCCGCACCGGTTGGCCGAGTTTCTGGGCACCGCTGGACAAGGCAGTGGCAAGCCGTCAGGACCGATCCTTCGGCGTGTTGCGCGAAGAGGTTCACTGCCGACGGTGTGGCGGTCATCTCGGCCACGTCTTCGACGATGGGCCCAAACCTACCGGTCTGCGCTATTGCATGAACGGTCTGGCAATGACCTTCAAGCCGCAGGCGGCTTGATTCCTTTTTCGCTCATTTCCTGCAGGTCGACGCCATGTGGCTTCTGGTTCTCGCTTATCTCGGTGGTGTGCTGACGATCGTCAGCCCGTGCATTCTGCCGGTGTTGCCGTTTGTCTTCGCTCGCACCGGGCAGCCGTTCATGAAGAGCGGCTTGCCGCTGCTGGCGGGCATGGCGCTGACTTTCGCGCTGGTCGCCTCATTGGCGGCGGTGGGCGGCGGTTGGGTGGTGCAACTCAATCAGTACGGTCGCTGGCTCGCGCTGGTGTTTGTCGCCCTGTTCGGGCTGACGTTGGTGCTGCCGCAGTTGGCCGAACGCTTGACGCGTCCGTTGGTGGCGGCTGGCAGTCGGTTGTCGGAAGCGGCGGGTGCCGATGCGCTGCCGCGCCCCGGCGCGTCGTTTCTGATCGGTGTTGCCACCGGCCTGCTCTGGGCACCGTGTGCCGGGCCAATTCTGGGTCTGTTATTAACCGGCGCCGCACTGCAAGGGGCAAGCATCGCAACCACCCTGTTGCTGCTGGCCTACGCCGCCGGTGCCGCCACTTCCCTTGCGCTGGCGTTGATGCTGGGCGGTAAGGTTTTCGCCGCAATGAAGCGTTCCATCGGTGCTGGCGAGTGGGTCCGTCGAGGTTTGGGCGCGGCCATGCTGGCCGGTGTAGCGGCGATTGCATTGGGGCTTGATACCGGGATTCTGGCGCGGTTTTCCACGGTAACTACCAGCGGTATTGAGCAGGTGCTGGTGAGCCGTTTGGCCGGTAAGACTCCGAAAGGCAGCGGGGCGATGATGGCGAAGGCTCCGGCTGCTGACGGTGCGATGAGCGTGGCTGACAAAGCAGCGGACACACTGCCAGTCGAAGGCCAGCTTCCGCCGCTGGAGGGCGCCGTGCAGTGGCTTAACTCGCCACCACTCGACGCACAGTCGTTGAAGGGCAAGGTAGTGCTGGTGGATTTCTGGACTTATTCCTGCATCAACTGCCTGCGCACCCTGCCATATGTAAAAGCCTGGGCGGAAAAATACCGCGATCAGGGGTTGGTGGTGATCGGCGTCCATGCGCCCGAATTTGCCTTCGAGCGGAACGTTGGCAACGTCACCAAAGCCATGAAGGACCTGGGTATCAACTACCCGGTGGCCATCGATAACGATTTCAAGATCTGGCGGGCTTTCAACAACGAGTATTGGCCGGCCCACTATTTTGCCGACGCCCAGGGGCGCATCCGTTATCACCACTTTGGCGAAGGCGAGTACGCCGAATCGGAACGGGTCATTCAGCAACTGCTGCGTGAAGCGGGCGCGACGAAGGTGGCGGACGGGCTGATCAATGCGAGCGCCGAAGGTGTCCAGCTCGCGCCGGACATGAACGAAGTGCAGTCGCCGGAAACCTATGTCGGCTACCAGCGTGCCGAGCATTTTGTCGCCGAAACCCGTCTGGCGCCCGACAAGGTGACGACCTATAACCCGGCCTCGCAACTGGCGCTCAACGACTGGAGCCTGGACGGCCAGTGGCATGTCGGTCCGGAGCGGGCCACCTCAAGCGCGCCCGCCGGTCGCATTGTCTACCGCTTCCACGCGCGTGATTTGCATCTGGTGCTGGGCCCCGGCGCAGACGGCAAACCAGTGCGCTTCAAAGTGCTGATTGACGGAAAAGCCCCTGACGATGCCCACGGTACGGACGTGGCGCCCGATGGCAGTGGCAACGTTACCGAACAACGTTTGTATCAATTGGTGCGTCAGTCCGGCGCTGTCACGGATCGGACCTTCAGCATCGAATTTCTCGATCCGGGTGTCTCGGCGTATGCCTTTACGTTCGGTTGATCGCCACTTCACTGATTCAGGAGTCAGTCTCATGAAAACCCGGTTCACCTGGCGCCGTACCCTGTTGGGTCTGGCCGCCGCTGGCGTCATCGGCCAATGCTCGGCGTTCTCGCTCGGTTCTGCCGAAGACGCGGTCATCATCCCCGCGCCCACCCTCGACGAAATCACCCAGGCCCACAGCGAAACCGCCGTGTTTGCCGGCGGTTGCTTCTGGGGCGTCCAAGGTGTGTTCCAGCATGTCAAAGGGGTGAAGAAAGCGGTTTCCGGATATGCGGGCGGGGCGGCCAACACCGCTCAATACGAGCGGGTCAGCGACGGCAATACGGGGCACGCGGAATCGGTTGAAGTGACCTTCGACCCCACTCAGGTCAGCTATGGCACCTTGCTGCAGATCTACTTCTCGGTGGCTCACAACCCGACTGAACTCAATCGTCAGGGACCTGACCGCGGCACTCAGTATCGCTCGGCAATTTTTCCGGAAAACAGCGAGCAGCAACATGTCGCTCAGGCCTACATTGCCCAGCTCGACGCCGCGAAATCGTTCAACAAACCGATCGTCACCACACTGGAAACCTACAACGGTTTCTACCCGGCTGAAGAAGAACACCAGGACTTTCTGACCGAACATCCGACTTACCCGTACATCGTGATCAACGATCTACCGAAAGTGGCGCAGTTGAAAAAGTTGTATCCGGAGCGGTATCAGGAGAAACCGGTGTTGGTGAAGGCGGGGATGTGAGGGGCGAGAAAAACGCTCACCCCGAAATCACATTCTTGCCCGCCACTTTCGACCGATACAACGCCTGATCCGCCCTGGCCAGCAGTCCGGTCTGCTGTTCTTCGTCGAAGCGCTGAGCCACTCCGAAACTGAGGGTCAGTTGAAAGTCTCCCACGGGTGGCAAGTCTGCGAGGCGATGGCGAATCGTTTCGGCAAGTGTTCTGGCGTCGGCCAGCGGGGTGTTCGGCAGGACCATGATGAGCTCATCACCGCCCCAGCGCGCCAGTAAATCGCCCTCGCGGACGCAGCACTTCACACTCTCGACCACCTGCACCAACGCGGCATCCCCCAAGGCATGACCGTAGTGATCGTTGATGTTCTTGAAGTCGTCGATGTCCATGGCAATCAGCGACAGCGGCTGACGGAAACGCTGGGCGCGATCGCACTCCAGGGGAAGGGCTTTGCTCAGGCGATGGCGATTGGCGATCGAGGTCAGTGCGTCGGTTTCCGCCAGTTTGCGGTTTTCTTCGAGCTGAATCTGCAGTTGTTGATTGACCCGGGATAACTCTCGGGTGCGTTCTTCGACGATGGCTTCGAGGGACTGATTCTTTCGTTCAAGCGCTTCGAACAGGCGCTTCTTGTCTTCGATGCTGCGGTGCGCACCGACCATGCGAGCCACCGAACCGTCGGCGTTGCGGACGAGCACATAGCCGCGGTCTTCGATCCAGGTATAGCTGCCATCCTGCTTGCGGCAGCGATACTCGGCTTGATAACCGGGAGCCCGTTGACTCAGGTAGTCGTCAAACACGGCCATGACCCGTGGGTAATCCTCGGGATGCATCACCGATTCCCAAGTGAATACCGTGTTGTCGAGGGAGTGAGGCGGATAGCCGAGCATTACGTACCAGCGGGGGTTGCGGTAAACGAACCCGGTATTGGCGTTCCAGTCCCAGATGCCATCACTGACCAGTTCCAGAACGGTGTGCAGCATGTCTTCGTTCAAATCCGACAGATTGAACTTCAACGCTTCTACATCCGAGGCCCCATCCATCACCGCTCTCCCTGACTAAAGTGACCCGCCATTCGACGAGATTAGTCGATGGCGCCTTCAGCCGGCTAGTGCTTGCCCCATCTCCGCATGGCGAAGTCGACGAAACTGCGTAATTTCGGCAAACGGTAGCGATCCTGGGCGTACATCAAGGTCATCGGCCGGCTCGGCGGCAAATAATCCTGCATCAATGCCACCAGTTTTCCGTCCTCAAGGTCTTGCTCCACCAATGCATCGGGCAATAGGACGATGCCCATTCCGGTGCGCGCCGCCTAATGCAATCCCGCAGAGCTGTTGATCAGCATCGGTCCACTGACCGCCACCGCGACCTCGCCTTCAGGCCCGGCCAAGCGCCACTCCTTTTCCACCGAGTGCCAGTCATCTCCGGCCGGGTAGGCAAAGGAAAGGCAGTCGTGGTGTCGCAGGTCGTCAGGTCTTTGCGGGTTGCCCCGACGTATCAGGTATTCCGGTGATGCGCACATCGTCAGGGTGTACGCAACAAGTGGACGGGCGATCAGGTTGGTCTGCTCCATGTTGCCCAAGCGAAACGCCACGTCGAAACCGTTTTCGAGCAGGTCCGGGCGCCGGTTGGTGAGGACCACGTCCAGTTTGACGCGTGGGCACAGCAGGGCGAATTCGCTCAGCGCCGGGGCCAGTTTTTCGGTGCCGAATGTCAACGGCGCGGTGATGCGCAACGTGCCGCTTGGCTCGTCGAGAGCTTGCTCGGCCAGGCGTTCGGAGTCGGCCACCAGTCCCAGTACTTCGAGACAGCGTTGATAGTACGCGGTACCAAATTCTGTCAGTCGCTGGCGCCGCGTCGTACGGTTGAGCAAGCGAACACCCAGGCGTTGCTCCAGTGCCCGCAGATGATTGCCCACCATGGTGGTGGACATTTCGCACTGAAAAGCGGCCGCGGTCATGCTGCCGGTTTCCACCACTTTTACGTAAACGGTCATTGCCTGGAACAAATCCATTATCAAGCCCAGATTTAAAATGATTGAAGTGTTGCAGCGTTTATCCAGCTCAGATGGCTAACCATACTGCAAAAACACCGACTATTGATGGAGCTTGATGTCATGACCGCCGCCTGCCTGATGAGCACTTACCAACCTCTGGCGCTGAGTTTCAGCAAAGGCCTGGGCACACGCCTGTGGGATCAGGCCGGTCGTGAATACCTGGACGCGGTAGCGGGCGTGGCGGTGACCAATGTCGGTCACTCCCACCCCAAAATCGTCTCCGCCATCAGCGAACAGGCCGGCCTGTTGCTGCACACCTCCAACCTCTACAGCATCGATTGGCAACAGCGGCTGGCGCAGAAACTGACGCGGTTGGCGGGCATGGATCGGGCATTTTTCAACAACTCTGGTGCCGAAGCCAATGAGACCGCGTTGAAACTGGCGCGTCTGCATGGCTGGCACAAAGGTATCGAACAGCCCTTGGTGGTCGTCATGGAAAACGCCTTCCATGGCCGCACGCTCGGCACGCTGTCCGCCAGCGATGGCCCGGCGGTACGCCTGGGTTTCAATGAACTGCCGGGGGATTTCGTCAAAGTGCCATTCGGCGATCTCAAGGCGCTGGACAAGGTACAGCAGGCCCATGGCGCAAGAATCGTGGCCATCCTGATGGAACCGATCCAGGGTGAAAGCGGTGTGCAATTGGCTCCGCCCGGTTACCTCAAAGCCGTGCGCGAGCTGTGCAACCGGCGCGGGTGGTTGCTGATGCTCGACGAAATCCAGACCGGCATCGGCCGCACCGGCCAGTGGTTTGCGTTCCAGCACGAAGGCATCGTTCCGGACGTCATGACATTGGCCAAAGGCCTAGGTAATGGCATCCCCATCGGCGCCTGCCTGGCCCGGGGCAAAGCCGCCAACCTCTTCACCCCCGGCAGCCACGGCAGCACCTTCGGCGGCAATCCACTGGCCTGTCGTGTGGGATGCACCGTGCTGGAAATCATCGAAGAACAAGGCCTGCTGGAAAACGCCAGAATGCAGGGCGAACGGCTGCTGGCCAGATTGCGCACCGAGTTGGCCGATGACCCGAACGTGCTGGCGATTCGCGGTCAGGGTTTGATGATCGGCATCGAACTCAAGCAACCGATTCGCGACCTGACCCTGATCGCCGCCCGGGATCACGGATTGCTGATCAACGTGACACGGGGCAAGACCATCCGTTTGCTGCCGCCGCTGACGATTGATGAGCGCGAGGTGGAGATGATTGTCAGAGGGGTTTGTCGGGCGGTGGGTGCGGCTTCAGTTCTGACGCAGTAATGGTATCTGCACATCACGACGCGTATCTCATCGTCCTCAACGCAGACGATGCTCGCCGGTCATTTTTGAGCGAGCATCGTCAATCTTAAGCCTCAGGCGCCACCATCCGCGTCTTCGGCGACCCATCCGAATTGAGTTGATAAATCGCCTGCGGCTGTCCTTTCTCATTAAAGAACACCTGCCCGATCCCCGCGGAATTCCACAACCGCTCACCCGCCTCGGCATGCTCCGGAACATGCGGCACGATGCGCATCCGTCGGCGTTTGGTCAGCCAGTTCAGCGGTGAGCGCGGTGAGTAGAGCCAGCGATTGAGCCGGTCGAACCATTCCAGCAGCGCCGGTGGAAACTCGTTCTTGATGCCGCTGCTGGTAATTTGCCAGATCCTCGGCCCCGCCTTGCGGTGTCGGATCAGCACTTCGTAGACGAAGGAATAATGCACATCGCCCGACAGCACCACGTAGTTACCCGGTGTACGCGAGTGTCGGAAAATGTTCAGGATCACCTGCGCTGCGCCGCGATGGGCCATCCAGTTTTCGGCGTCCACCAACAGCGGATAACCGAACCAGCTGAACACCCGTTGCACGGTTTCGATCAGCTTCACGCCGAACACCGGTGCCGGCGAAACGATGATCGCCGACGGGTGATCCAGCAATTCCTGTTGCAGCTCACTCAGGGCTTCCCAATCCAGAAGACCCGAGGGCTGCTTGAGCGTCATCTCACTGCGCCAGCGTCGGGTGCGGGTGTCGAGCACCACCATGGCTGGGCGGGTCGGCAGCACGTAATGCCAGTGCTGAAACTTCAGCAGCTCATCGATCAAGGCATCCTGCACCGGGCTGTCGAGATAACCATCGTCCCCGGTCGCGCTAAAACCATCCGTCTTCTCCAGCAGCGCGCCGAACGCATCCGGGTTGTTGCCCCAGCCCTGACACAACATGTAGGCGATCAACGCGTTGCCGATGATGCGCTTGGAGAACGGATGGCCGTAGGCCGTTTCCTCCCATTGCGCGGAAAGATTCCAGTCATCGGTAATATCGTGGTCGTCGAAAATCATCAGGCACGGCAGATGCGCGAAGGCGCGGGCGACGCCGCCAAGACCGGCCTTGAAGCCATCGATGCGCGTCTGCTCCAGCGCATAACGCTCTCGACGTTCGGGAATCAATTTTGGCGGTTTGGGCGTGATCAGCGTCCAGGGCGTCGGCGACCAAACCAGCATGTACATGGCCATGACTTCCGCAAACGTCACCAGATGATTGTCGGCACTGCTGCTGGTGAAAATCGGCTTGCGCGCACCGCCGAAAAATCGCTCGCGCAGAGTTTCGTTGCTCTGCAGCGCCGGTAACAAATCCGCACGGTGGTAATAACTGGCCGCATGTTCATAGAGCTTGGCGCTGTCGCTGACCACCGCGCCTTCGAGGTGTTCGCCGAACAACCCCAGCCGCGCGATCAAGGCATGAATGGCCCGTAACATCGGCCCGGCGACATCGTCGGCGTACACCTGATCGCCACTCATCATCAACAATGCCGGACGCTCTGTTGCTGCATGCTCCGAGGCAAGCAAGCGATCAACGCAGAGCAAACCATCGGCCGCTGGGTGATGAGGTTTGCGGCAGGAGCCATGCAGCAACTGATCGATCCGCGAGCGCAAAACAAAATTCGGACAACGTGCCTCGCCATACAACAGATGCGGTGCCCACTCGGCGATGCCCGTCATCGCGTCATCAATCAGCAGGTCGTACTCGATCAGCGTGTCGCAGGGCAGGGCGGCGTCCAGCTGCACATCGATCAAGTGGATGAAGGCATGCCTACCGACGGGAACGATCGTGCATTGCCCGTCGTCGAGGCGAATGTCGCCAACACCTTGCAGACGCAACGTCAGCGACAACGCCCGGCTTCCTACGAGCCACAGCACCAGCCGCGCAGGCTCCAGCCGCCGCAGCAGGGGGCCGACCAGGACCGCTGGCAGTGAGGTGCAATCGTCAGGCAAAGGCAGTGATTCGGACATCCGGGTTCAAGACTCTTGGCGCACAGGTCGGCGATGATAACGCAGGTGGCTGCGGATGCCTGCGGTGCAATGTGTGGCAAGGGTGATGGAGGAGGTGATCAACTGCTGAATTCGCAAGGCTGGCTACAGTGAACGTGTCACGCCGTTTACGGTGTGCACAGGTATGGATTCGAGGATCATCAACATGAACAGACTTATTCTGCCGGTCCTGACGCTTATGATCGCCGCACAATCCCCGGCGTACGCGATCAACGACAAGTACCGCAAGCAACTTGAGCAGTCCGGTTGCACCCAAATGAGCGAACTTCAGGGCTGCGATATCCACAAGAGCAAAGCGGAAAACGCCAACGCCGGATTTACCAACCCAGCGGCGGACAGCACAAGCACCCAGACGCCTTATGCAGGGCAATGGGTCGCGAAGAGCGATGCCGGCGCGACCATTGCCACGATTCGTATCGATGCCAAGGAGCAGGTCTGGGTGAACGGTAAGCGGGTCAACGCGAAGCGCACTGATGGCGCGCTGCAATTCAAGCAGGGAAAGATCACCTTCACGATTCAAGGTGATCGACGGCTGACGGGGGAGGATTACTGGATGGACAGTGATGCCGGGCCCCGAGGGCCGATCGAGATCGAGTAGCCCGCCTGTGAATACGAATCCGATTCCTCTACACAAACCCTGTGGGAGCGAGCTTGCTCGCGATGAGGGCAGTACATTCAGCATGGGTGCTGACTGAACTGGCGCTATCGCGAGCAAGCTTGCTCCTACAGGTTTCAGCCAACAGGCCAAGGAGCAATCCCAAGGGATCGTGCGAACCTAAGCCTCCCAACCCGCCCCACTGACCGCCGCTTGCGCCAACGGATGCAAATCCGCCCCGTGATGTTCCGTCTGCCAGGCCAGCAATTCCTTGCGCATGCCCGGCGTCCAGTACATCTGCAGATGATTACGCACACCGAGCACGGCCACTTTCTGGTCCGGTTCAGTGGCGAAATACTGGGCGATCTGGTTGACCATCTTGATCAGGTTGTCAGTGCTCATCGGCGCACCTCCGCTTTAGCGCCACGGGCCTGACGGCGCTCCTTGAGCAAGCGGTCCTGTTCGTCGCTGAAGGCCTGATAGCGTTTTTGCCACTCGGAAGGGTGGTAGACGCGGCTGACCTCCACGGCGGTGACCTTGTACTCCGGACAGTTGGTGGCCCAGTCGGAGTTGTCGGTGGTGATCACGTTGGCCCCCGATTCAGGGAAGTGGAAGGTGGTGTACACCACGCCCGGCGCGACCCGTTCGGTGACCCGCGCCCGCAGCACGGTCTGGCCGGCGCGGCTGCCGATGCCGACCCAGTCGCCTTCGTTGATGCCACGGCTTTCGGCGTCGGTCGGGTGGATTTCCAGACGGTCTTCGTCATGCCAGGCGACGTTCTCGGTGCGCCGGGTTTGCGCCCCGACGTTGTACTGGCTGAGGATGCGCCCGGTGGTCAGCAGCAGCGGATAGCGATTGTTGACCTTCTCCTCGGTGGGCACGTAGCCGGTGAGCATGAAGCGCCCCTTGCCACGCACGAATTGCTCGATGTGCATGGTCGGCGTGCCGTCCGGTGCGGCGGCGTTGCACGGCCATTGCAGGCTGCCGTGGCGGTCCAGTTCGGCGTAGCTGACGTTGGTGAACGTCGGCGTCAGGCTGGCGATTTCATCCATGATTTCTGATGGGTGTTTGTAGTGCATCGGGTAGCCGAGGGCGTTGGCCAGGGCCACGGTGCCTTCCCAGTCGGCCTTGCCGCCCAGCGGATCCATAACCTTGCGTACCCGCGAGATGCGACGCTCGGCGTTGGTGAAGGTGCCGTCCTTCTCCAGGAACGAAGCGCCCGGCAGGAACACATGGGCGAACCTGGCGGTTTCGTTGAGGAAAATGTCCTGCACCACCACGCACTCCATGGCCGACAGCGCCGCCGTGACGTGCTGGGTATTCGGATCGCTCTGGGCTATGTCCTCGCCCTGGCAATACAAACCTTTGAAACTGCCGGCCAGCGCCGACTCGAACATGTTCGGAATGCGCAGGCCCGGATCGGGTTGCAAGGTGACGTTCCACGCCTGCTCAAACTGGGTCCGTACCACCTCGTTGGAAATGTGCCGGTAGCCGGGTAACTCGTGGGGGAAGGAGCCCATGTCGCAGGAACCCTGCACGTTGTTCTGTCCACGCAGCGGGTTCACGCCCACGCCTTCGCGGCCGATGTTGCCGGTGGCCATGGCCAGGTTGGCGATGCCCATGACAGCGGTGCTGCCCTGGCTGTGCTCGGTGATACCCAGGCCGTAATAGATCGCTGCGTTGCCGCCGTTGGCGTACAGACGGGCCGCCGCACGGATATCGGCAGCGGGTACACCGCAGATCGGGCCAAGCACTTCCGGCGCGTTTTCGGCGCGGCTGACGAACTCGCTCCAGCGGGCGAAATCGCTGCCCTCGCAACGGGCGTCGATAAAGGCCTGGTCTTGCAGGCCTTCGGTGATGATCACATGGGCCAAGGCGTTGAGCATGGCGACGTTGGTGCCCGGCCGCAGGGCCAGGTGCAGCGCGGCGCGGGCATGCACCGAGTCCACCAGATCAATGCGCCGTGGGTCGATAACGATCAGCCGCGCACCTTCGCGCAAACGGCGTTTGAGCTGCGAGGCGAACACCGGGTGGGCGTCACTTGGGTTGGCGCCCATCACCAGAATCACGTCGGCCTGCATCACCGAGTCGAAACTCTGGGTGCCGGCGGACTCGCCCAAGGTTTGTTTCAAGCCATAACCGGTCGGCGAGTGGCAGACCCGAGCACAGGTGTCGACGTTGTTGTTGCCGAACGCGGCGCGCACCAGTTTCTGCACCAGATAGGTTTCTTCGTTGGTGCAGCGGCTGGAGGTGATGCCACCAATGGAGTCGCGGCCATATTTTTGCTGCAACCGACGGAATTCGCTGGCGGCGTAGGTCACCGCTTCATCCCAACTGACTTCCTGCCACGGGTCGTTGATGTGACTGCGGATCATCGGTTTGGTGATGCGATCCGGGTGAGTGGCGTAGCCCCAGGCAAAGCGCCCTTTGACGCACGAGTGGCCATGGTTGGCCTGGCCGTTCTTGTCCGGAACCATGCGCACCAGCGTGTCGCCTTTCATCTCGGCGCGGAACGAGCAGCCCACGCCGCAATAGGCGCAGGTGGTGATCACGCTGCGCTCCGGCTGACCCAGTTCGACCACGCTTTTTTCCATCAGCGTCGCGGTCGGGCAAGCCTGCACACAGGCGCCGCAGGATACGCATTCCGAATCGAGGAAGTTATCGCCACCGGCGGCAGCCACGCGGGACTCAAAGCCACGCCCGGTAATGGTCAGCGCAAAGGTGCCCTGGGTTTCTTCGCAGGCGCGCACGCAGCGGTTGCAGACGATGCACTTGCTCGGGTCGTAGTCGAAGTAGGGGTTGGACGTGTCTTTCTTGTCGTCCAGATGGTTCTCGCCTTCATAGCCGTAACGCACCTCGCGCAGGCCGACCTGACCGGCGACAGTTTGCAGCTCGCAATTGCCGTTGGCCGAGCAGGTCAGGCAGTCCAGCGGGTGATCGGAGATGTACAACTCCATGACGTTGCGCCGCAGGGTCGCGAGCTTCGGCGTCTGCGTGTGCACGGTCATGCCTTCGGTGACCGGCGTGGTGCAGGACGCGGGGTAGCCGCGCATGCCGTCGATCTCCACCAGACACATGCGGCAGGAACCGAAGGCTTCGAGGCTGTCGGTGGCGCACAGTTTCGGAATCGTGGTGCCGAGCAGCGCGGCGGCGCGCATCACCGAAGTGCCCTCGGGCACGCTGATGCTGCGGCCGTCGATGTTCAGGGTGACTTGCACGTCGCTGTCGCGGTGCGGGGTGCCCAGGTCGATATCGGTTTTCGGGTCGAAGAGAGTAATCATTGCTCGGCCTCCGAGGGCTGCAGACCGAAGTCGGCGGGGAAGTACTTGAGGGCGCTGGCCACCGGGAATGGGGCCATGCCGCCCAAGGCGCACAACGAACCGTATTGCATCGTGTCGCACAGGTCCTTGAGGATGATCGCCTGTTCATCGCGACCGTCCTGATCTGGCGCGGCCAGCAAGCGATCGATGACCTCAACGCCGCGCGTCGAGCCGATGCGGCATGGCGTGCATTTGCCACAGGATTCCTCGGCGCAGAATTGCAGGGCGAAGCGCGCCATGTGGGCCATGTCCAGCGTGTCGTCCGCCACCACCACGCCACCGTGACCGACCATCGCGCCGATGCCGGCGAATGCTTCGTAGTCCAGCGGCGTGTCGAATTGCGACGGTGGCACCCAGGCGCCGAGCGGGCCACCGACCTGAGCGGCTTTCAGCGGCCGGCCACTGGCGGTGCCGCCGCCGTAGTCTTCCACCAGTTCGCGCAGGGTCAGGCCGAAGGCGCGTTCCACCAGGCCGCCGTGGCGGATATTGCCGGCCAACTGGAAGGGCATGGTGCCCAGAGAACGGCCCATGCCGTAATCGCGATAGAACTGCGCACCTTTGGCCAGAATCAGTGGCACCGAGGCCAAAGTCAGCACGTTGTGCACCAGCGTCGGCAGACCAAACAGCCCCTTCAACGCCGGGATCGGCGGCTTGGCGCGGACAACCCCGCGCTTGCCTTCGAGGGAATCCAGCAATGCGGTTTCCTCACCGCAGATGTACGCGCCGGCACCGACTCGCACTTCCATATCGAAGGCCTGACCGCTGCCGCCGACATTGGCGCCCAGGTAACCGGCGGATCGGGCAAGGTTCAGCGCCTGACGCAAAATGGCGACGGCGTCCGGGTATTCCGAGCGTACATAGATGTAGCCGTAAGTGGCGCCGACGGTAATGCCGGCAATCGCCATGCCTTCGATCAGCAGGAAGGGGTCGCCTTCCATCAACATGCGGTCGGCGAAGGTCCCGGAGTCGCCTTCGTCTGCGTTGCACACAATGTATTTCTGCTCAGCCTGGGTGGCGCGCACCGTGCGCCATTTGATCCCGGCGGGGAAGGCTGCGCCGCCACGGCCACGCAGGCCCGAATCGAACACTTCCGTTGCGGTTTGCTCACCACCAACGCTCACGGCCCTCGTTAAACCCTCGAAACCGCCATGGGCGCGGTAATCGTCCAGCGACAGCGGCCGGGTGATGCCGGCGCGGGCGAACAGCAGGCGTTGTTGCGATTTGAGATAAGGCAGCTCTTCCACCAGACCCAGGGCCAGTGGGTGAGCGGATGGATCGCCTTTTAAGTCATCGAGCACCGACGGCACATCGGCAGCGGTCAATGGCCCGAAACCGATCCGGCCTTGCGGGCTGTCCACTTCCAGCAGCGGTTCCAGCCAATACAGACCGCGCGAACTGGTGCGCTGCAATTCCAGCGGCCGATTGCGTTCCTTGGCCGCAGTGATCAGGGCCACCGCCACCTCATCGGCACCCACGGCACGGGCCAGCGAATCAGTGGGCAGATACAGAGTTGGCATCATGCGTCCTCCCGGCAAGCGTCGAGCAAGGCATCCAGACGCTCAGCGCTGAGCCGCGCATGCACCCGGCCATCCAGCTCCAGAGCGGGCGAACAGGCGCAGGCACCGAGGCAATACACCGGGCGCAAACTGATGCTGCCGTCGGCGCTGCTGCCGTGGTCATCCAGTTGCAGACGTTCGCGCAACTGCGCGGCAAGCTCTTCGGCACCACGGCTTTTGCAGGACTCAGCCCGGCACAGCCGCAGGATATGCTTGGCCGGTGGCGAGGTACGGAAGTCATGGTAAAAGCTGATCACCCCGCGAACCTCGGCCTGACTCAGATTGAGGGCATGAGCAATCTCGGGGACGGCCACATCGGGGATGTAACCGATGCGTTCCTGAATATCGTGAAGGATGGGCAATAGTGCACCCGCAGAGCCTTTGTGGCGCTCCAGCAGGCTGTTGACCAAAGGCAGGTGCAAACTCTCATCAGGCATTCAGCAATCCTCACGGTCACGGACAAACCAGGCGGTCGTCGTTCGTCCGAAAGTGTCGGCTGCGGCACTCACACCACGTCACGGTATCGTGGCATTTTCAGGCCGGTGGCCAGGGCACCCTGAATGGGCATCTTGTTGTACCCGGCACGGTCTTCGCCGCACCTCAATAAGGGCATAAAAGGCAGATTGCCACGCGGCTGTTGAATTGACTGCACCAATGCGACGTGTTCGGTTCTATCCACGACCTCTTATTGAGTCTAGAAGAATGTGGCCGGCGTGGAGGTTTCAGGATGCATGCACAGCGGATCGTCGCAGGGAATATCGGCTTTCCCCTTCTCTGCCAGTGGACGGCAAGGCGGCAAAACAGTAGCGTTGCGCCACTTTCATCAACTTTGTAACGGACTACACATGGCCACTGTCGCTCGAGCCTCGCGCCTGTTCTGCGCAATCACTTTCGCCGTCGTGATGACCCCGGCGCTCGCCGGCCTGTCGAGTGAAACCCCGACATACGCCTGGGACGGCTACCTCTCCGATTGCCAGAAATTTCTGCAGGTGGTGGCCGAGGTGCAGGCCGGGCGCCAGACGCCCAAAGAAGCTACTCCCGCTATCAAGGCGTATCTGAGTACCTTTGAGTTACATCGCTCCTACCTATCCCAGTCAAGCCTTGGCTCCCCCGAATACGCTCGTTGTGAGAGCGGCGTTCCCATAGCGAAAGAGATCGCGGACAAGGGCGAAATTGAATACAGCAAAGACGTGGACGAGTATCTCGCGCAAGCCCAGACCAAACACCTGGCCTCCCCGGCATACAAGCGCGCTCGCTCTCTGGGCTTCACCGACGTCGGCGAAATCGGGCAACTCGACCGGCACGCCGAGGCGGATGGTGAAGCGAATCTGAAGACCTTGATGATCAGAGTCGATTCTGGTTGCGGCGGAAATTTCCGCGCCGCGAAATACGTCAAACCTTATGTGATCTACACCGTCGGTCCTGATGATGGCTGCGGCATTAACCGGAACGTCGCCGTGCTGGGTGGCAAAGTCCCGGAGTGGGGTGAGTACATTGATGACGAAGTGGTTTATCAGTACGTGGGATGGAAGAAACTGCCTGGTCAGGATGGATTCCCCGTCAACATTCGAGTCGTGAAAGTGGTGAAGTAATCCGCAGGGATTTTTCTTCGAACGGAGGATGGGCAGATGATCGACTTCAACAACAAAGGCTTCTTCAAACTCAAGCAAAACGAAGAATACGCAGAACGCGTCAGTGCACTGTTGCTGGAAGGCGAGCACGTCATCGACTCGTACAAATCCATGCGCGACGGCGTCGTCTTCACCAACAAACGCATCATCGCCGTCAACGTCCAGGGCATCACCGGCAGCAAAAAAGACTTCACCTCGCTGCCCTACAAAAACATCGTCGCGTACTCGGTGGAAACCTCCGGTACGTTCGACCTGGACTCGGAACTGGAAATCTACTTCTCGTCACTGGGCAAAGTGAAATTCGAATTCACCGGCCGGACATCAATGGTAGAAATCTCCAAACTGATCTCCCAACACCTCCTCTAGTCCCAATGCTCAAAAGCCCCGAAACCCCGGGGCTAACCCACAACCCCTGTAGGAGCGAGCCTGCTCGCGATAGCGCCAAACCAGCCACCACCAACCCAAAGGCACTCACCCAGAAACCAAATACGACCAAGCCTGCCCAAGCACAACCGCGCCAACAAAAACACTCACCGCCCCGGCAAACAAATGCCGCAGAAACAGATCCTCCGGCTGCTCAAGCCTCGCAATAAGCCACATCCATGTCCCAACCAACGTGCCAAACCCAGCCATAATCGAATACAACATAAATGGCTCGTCCGGCGTCCAAGTCCCGCGGGCGATATGGGTCAATTGCTCCACCACCAGCCCGACAATACTGCCGCACCCCAACCCCGCCAGATTCGCCAACCACACATTCAGGGTGCCACGACAGCGCACCACCCAAACCCACATCCCAAAAAATGCACCGTTAATAGCCAGCCAGTAGAACAACATCATTCACTCCACTCCTTGGCTAAAAAAATCAGGGCCAACACCCCCCTCCAGACAACCCCAACCCCTGTAGGAGCCAGCTTGAACTGGCGATAGCGCCAGACCAGCCAACATCACCACCGAACGACTGCCACCATCGCAAGCAACCCGCCCCCACAGCCTTCCTACCTTATCGACTGACGGCTACTACCCCTCAGCCTTCGCCCCCGCCCGCTTGGACCCCGACAAAGAATCCCGATCCCGCGTCAGCACCTTCACAGCATCATCCACCAGTGCCTTACTCATCAACGTCAAATAATGCGCAGCCCAGGCGTGGCGGTCAGTGTCTTTGGCGTAGGCAGCATATTCATTCAGTGAGCGTCTTGGCGAGGAACAGGAAATCGGAAGCCATGGACAACGCTTCGCCGAGCGGGACGTCGCGGGTGACGTGGAATAGGGGTTGATCGCCGCAATAGATGGCGGGGGTCAGGCCGATGGTTTTGAGTTCGGGTTGGTTGGTCATTGGCCGCCTCCGGTAACGGGGAGGCGATGGGGGAGGGGGGAAGTGTTACGCGATTGGGGATTGTATAGAGGGGAAAGCCAAATTGTGTACGGATTGATGCTGCGCATTATCAGACTCCTTGATATGGGGAGCTGCCACGTTCGTTACCACACGAATGGGTGACAGCTGTGCGCAGGGTGGAAAACCGGGAATCAAGGAAACCGGCACGCCCGAAGACGCCCCACGCACAGCCGCCATAACTCACGCCGCAGGCATAAAAAAAGCGCCGGCAGACGTGATGGGGGCGCTGTGAGCACTGAGATGAGCCTTCATGTGCTCGCCTACAACCTCAAACGAATGATGAGCATCTTTGGCATCGCAGGACTGCTTGAAGCGATCAGGGCGTGTAACCAGCCGCTTGATCGTCCGTGAGTGGCTGTTTTGGCCGCTGACGCGACCCAAACAGCATTACGAACGCCTATCTAGCTGAACTAGGGCAATTTGCGCTTTCGCCTGCTGGTTTCTCAGGCAACGCACGCAACTCTCAGTTTTCGACGTATTCAGTGCGTTCACACACAGCCTGGACCCAAAGCGGAAATTTTTAAGGTGATTTTTTGATTCCTCATCGTCTTTCTCATTGCTGCCCTTCAATCAGCATCCGTATCCGTTGTAGCGCTCAAATTGGAAGCTCCCAGGAGGTAAAACATTCCACCTGCAACAATGAAGAGCGCCAGCATGTAGAAGATGAAGTGGGGAGGCCGAGTCGCCAATACGACTCCGCAAAGCACCGGCCCCAGCGCCGCGCCGAGGTTGGACAGGTTTTGTGCTCCGTAATACATGCCGCGCAGGTTGTCCGGAGCGATTTTGTCGATGAACATGTACTCGGCGGGGAATACGATGATCTCGCCGACCGTGAAGATGGCCATGGAAATGACCCAGAGCAGAATAGAGGTCGATAGGGCAAAACCCGCCAACCCCAACATGAACATGCTCAGTCCAGCGGCCAACCATACATTCAAGTGTCTGTGGGAGATCTTTCTGCCTATGGAATATTGCAACCCGATCACCATCAGCGCGTTGGTCGCCACAACGGTACTGATGATCTGGTAGGTGGATTCTGGCGTAGTAGTGACCACCAGATACTGCGAGAGGTAAGCGGTAAATTGGCCAAAGACCACCGCACTGAGCAGCCCACCAAGGGTGAAACACACCAACCGATAATCCTGGAGTAACAGTTTTCCCACGGCCAGAAACGGTATAGGTTTCTGAGCTGAATCGGTGGCGTCCAGGTCTCTATTGCCCCAAACCAAATAGATGAAGATGAATCCTGCTCCAAGCCCGGCTGATAACAGGAATGGCAAGCTGATATCCAGTTTGGCCATCCCGGCGCCAAGAAACGGGCCGACGGCATACCCGATATTGGTCAGCGTATATTTGATCGAGAAAACTTCGCTGCGATCAGTGACGGGAAGCAGGCTGCCAAATCCTGATTTAACCGCGATATCAATGACCGCATAAGCCAGGTTGATCAGTACCAGGCAGCTGTAGAACAGCCAAAGATCGCGAGCCAGAAACGTCCCGAGAAACCCCAGCGTGAACACGCCACTGAAGGCCAGGATCAGCCGGTAACCCGACATCTTGTCGACCAGAAAGCCACCGTAAAGACTCAATAACGACCCGATGATCAGTGTGCTGCCAATAACCAGGCCGATATCGGCGACGCTCAAACTGAAACTGCCGGAAAGGTAAATGACCAGATAGGGCAGGGTGATTGCTCGCGCCAGGGTCAATATCAGGGACGCCGACAGCAGCAAATTTATTGTTGTCGGATAGTTTTTTAGCGTGGTCAGCATCCTTGCCTCATCGTTCAGCAGGTTATTTTTATAGTGTTCGTCAGTCGCAAAGTGTTGATTGATGCGCGAATCAAGCTTACTGGGGAATTGTGTTCTGATTTATGATGTTTTTTATCGGATTGACAGAACTCAGTTCATGAATGCGGGGCGTCCATGTTTTCCTCCGAACGATTAAAGGGCATTGATGTATTTGTCTGCGTCGCCGACTCCGGGAGCTTCAAAGGCGCTGCCGAGCGGATGAGTCTGACGGCTTCGGCAATCAGTAAAGGGATAGCTCGATTAGAGAGCAGGCTTGGGACTCGGTTGTTCCACCGAACAACTCGAAGCTTGTCACTGACTGATGCGGGGGTTGCATTCTATCGCACATGCACAGGTGTGCTGGCTGACCTCGAAGAGGCTGAGCTGTCCCTACTTGCCGAAAACACTGAGCCTCGTGGCAGGATTCGCATTGACCTTCCAGGTGCATTCGGCCGCCTGCAAGCGCTTCCGGTTATTCTGCGATTTTCCCAGGAACATGCGCTGCTGCTCCCGCACATTTCGTTTTCCGACCGTTTCATCGACCCTATCGAGGAAGGTGTCGACATCGTCGTACGCATCGGTGGTTCGGACGTTTGGCCCGCCGCATTGGAACACCGTTACCTGGGCAGTGAGTGGCATATCTTCTGTGCATCTCCCGCATATTTGAGTAAGCACGGTACACCCGTGGCCTATCGCGATCTGGAGCAGCATCAGTGCGTCGCTTACGGCTGGGCGGATGGAACGATTAGCCCTTGGCGTTTTTCAGGAAAGCACCCGGGCGAAATTGAACGCAGGGCGATAGCCGCAAAGTTCGTTGTGGGAGATGGCGAAGGTCTGGTGATCGCGGTATCGGCGGGATGCGGGATCGCGCAGTTACCTTCATGGTTGATCAAACGTCAGCTCGAAGAGGGTACATTGGTTGAAGTGCTTCCCCACTTGGCAACCGATGGCCTGGCGATCAATCTGATTTGGCTAAAGAGCCGTCAGGCGCTTCCCAAGGTCAGTGCATTATTGGAGGCACTTGCCGCTGGTTTGGTGCCGTCTGCTAGCAAAATCCAATGACCGCTTTGGGCCGATTTCTGTCTGTCATCACTGTCTATATTATTGAGTCGAAAGCGGAACCATCTTGAGGGTGTTCAATTCGTAAAGCGTTTTTTGCACCACAATGACACCAGAATGCCTGTGGCAATCGACACCATTGGAATGCTTGAAGCAACGCTCAGTGTTGGAAACACCAACAGTATTTGCGAGTCGTTACCGCCGAGCATCATCGAAGCCCCAATCCCCATCAAAATACCCGCCAACAAATGAACGCCAGCCTTTGATGGGGTAAAGGCCTCGAAACGGAACATTTTCCTGTACACGGTAAAACTCAGCATGCCCGCCAGCAACATGACAAACACAGCAATACGCCGGGCGCTGATTGCCATATCGGCTTGCCAGAACAACTGCGAAACATTGTAAAAGAACACACTCGGTGTCCATAACGGCTCGAACGTATAGAGCGCACTCGTCAACGCACCCAGCAGCATGCTGGAGAAAACCAGGTGCTTATTACCATGTATGCAGACCAAAAAAATCAGCACCAGCGCCACTACACCGATCAACAGCCAGTAATGGCGGCTGGAAATTTCCGGCATCAAAATGGTCTTCTGTTCGGGCATCATGCGCATGTAATACCAGAGCACGATCCCCAGGACCCAGCCGATCATTGTGAACAGTTTATTGAAATTGCCACAGGCAAACCTGGTCAGCGTACCTACGCTGCAACCGTTGTTCAGCACCGATGCCACCCCGAACAACAAGCCTCCCGAAACCAGTAAAGGATAGGAAATACCCGGCGAGTACAGCGGCAGGCTGACCTCGGAGAAACGATAGAGCGGGGCCAGCAGCAACCCGAACAATCCACACGATGTCAGTGCCACAAACAACGTCGGGCGCCCCGCCAGCAATTGTTCGCTCGCTTTGACAAGGCACATGCCCATGCGCTGCGAAACCCAGCCAATCAGGAACGCTAATACCAACGCCATCAATAAAGAGAAAACCATGTTCGTGCGCCACCGCTGATTTGGATGGACCGGGCCCTCACCAAGTATTAGCGTAGCCCTCGATCAGGCTACCTGTGTATCGGACACAGTCGTAAGCTGACGGTCGCTTTGTATCGCCCTCTGGTTTCGTAGAGGTTGAATGACTGCTCCTGGCCGATTTCTGCCTGTTGCGAGGGGTAGAAAACGGACCCAAAGAAGACGTCGAGGGCTATAGTTTTATGCCGCTCAGAAAACGATTTCGCATCTTGCTTCAACGGCCTGTAATCGTAATGTCAGACCAGACTCGAAGCGCATGACAAGGTGATGATCTGGTTGAATCTTATCCGTGAGGTAGAAGGCTTGTGTCTCGGCGTCGGACTCCACCGCACCAATCGAATGAACAACACTACCGTCGCCGTCATCTGGGTTTTCATCCCGCCCATTCGCTGAAAAGTAGTCGACCTCATGGAAGCTGATAGTAATCTTGCGTGGTTCCCCGGTAGGCACCCAAGCTTCAGTCCGTCGAGTAAAGCTAAGTACTGCCGACCGACCCGCGATGTCGTAATTGATGGCGCTGGCTTGGTAGAAGTTATGCAGATCATACGTACGGTCGTGAATCTCAACCTCGATATGCCCGAACACGAAACCATGAAATTGCATGGATTAGCCCTAATGATCTACCGGTAGGCGTGCATCGTACTGCATCGTCGCAATGGCCTCCGGCCGAATAGCGACCACCACTCATTGTGACTGATCCACCCTTTTCCTCCCTGAACGTGGAGGACAAGCCATGAACACTATTGCTACATACAGCCATCAGCCTTGGAGCAAGGGAAAGATTGTCGGGCAGAAAGCCCCGCTCCGAGTCAGGGATATCTGGGCAATCCGAGTAAGACTCCACCTTGCTGAGAAGACA